>JBKBRC010000004.1:81699-107431 GCA_046292345.1 Rubricoccaceae bacterium | reverse complement strand
CCGCGCCTCCAGGCGCAGGCCCGAGCGCACGGGCGCATCCTCGGCGTCGGTCACGGCCGGGCCGGGCACGAGCTGCGCCAGCACCTCCGGCAGCAGCGCGCGCCACTGCCCCCACGAGTGGCCCTCGGCCGTCTCGCGGTAGGTTATCGCGTGGCTGCGCGCGGCGAGCAGGTCGCGCATGCGACGCGCGTTGGCCGCGCCGTCGTTGATCGTGCCGGCGCTGAGCGTGATGCGGAAGAGGCCCTCGGGCGCCGCCGCGACGCGCTCGAAGAGCGAAGGCCCGCTCCACCACTGCGCGCTCTCGGTCACCCAGTACGCCGGCGACTGGACCGCGAGCCGCCCGAACACGTCCGGGTGCTCGAGCCCGAGGTAGGTCGCGAACACCCCCCCGAGCGAGGTGCCCAGGATGACGCGGCCGTCGCGGTCGGCGCGCGTGCGGTAGGCCGCGTCGATGGCCGGCACGAGCTCGGTGGCAACGAAGGCGGCAAAGCCAGGGTTCTGCACGTACTGCTGCTGCCGGCGGTTCTGGCCGCCGTAGCGGGGATCGATGTAGACGACGAGCGCAGGCGCGGCGCGGCCGTCTGCGACGAGGTTGTCGAGCACGACCGAGAGCGCGCCCAGGCGGTCGTCGGCGTACTCGTGCCCGTCGGTGACGTAGAGTACGGGCAGGCGCGCCGCGCCCTCGGCGTAGCCCGCGGGCGTGTAGACGCGGTAGACGACCGGCGCGCCGTAGGCCGCGCTCGGCATCGTGACGGGCGCCGAGAGCGTGCCGCGCGGCGCGCCCGCGCGCGGTGCCGTGTCGGGGGAGGGGCGCCAGGCGGGCATCCGCAGTTCCGAGTTTGGCCCGAAGCCGCTCCACTGCTGGTGCGGGTTGGCCGGGTCCAGGATCCAGGTGCCGCCCACGACGAGCTTGTAGTCGATGCGCGCCGAGTCCGGGAGCGTGTCCTCGCGCAGCCAGAGCGACGACGCGCCGAGGCGGCGCAGGGGCGCGTTCGGCTGCCAGCCCGTGTGGTCGCCCGCGACGGCGACGGAGGCCGGCGCGGCCGCGCTCCGGTAGAGGAACGCGGCGCGGTCGCCGTGGCGGAAGGGCACCTGCCCGGCCGCGCGGAGGTCGCTCCAGATCGCGTCCAGCCCGGCCTCGCGCGCGGCGGCATCCGGGCGCGCGGCGACGGCCTCGAGGCTATCGAGGAACGCCTGGAACGAGGCATAGCCGGCCTGCGCGCGCGCGGCGGCGGGCAGGAGCAGGAGCAGCGCGAGCGCGGCGGCGCGGCGGGTCCGGTGCGCGGTCATGCGAGGTCGGCGAGGTTGGCCCGGAGGGCGGCGATTTCGGCGCGGGCGTCATCGGCCTTCTGGCGCTCCCGGGCGACGACGTCGGCCGGCGCGCGTGCGGTGAAGCCCTCGTTGGCGAGCTTCTTCTCGACGCCCGCGAGGAAGCCCTGCTTGGCCGCGATGGCCTTCTCGAGGCGCGCGCGCTCCTCGGCCAGGTCGATCATGCCCTCGAGCGGGACGAACACCTCGTGCCCCTCGACGACGACGGCGGCGCTCGCGGGCGGCTTGGCGAGGCCGGCCCCGAGCTCGAGGGCGGCCAGCCCGGCCAGACGCTCGACGTACGCGCGCGCGCCCTCGACGGCCGGCACGAGCGCCGCGTCGGCGAGCGAGACCGTCGCGCGGAGGCGCTGCGCGGGCGGCACGTTGTAGCGGGCGCGGACCGAGCGGATGCCCGTCACGATGCCTTGCACGAGCGCGAACGTGCGCGCGGCCTCGGCGTCGGTCTCAGCCTCGTCCGGCGCCGGCCAGGCGGCGCGGATGAGCGCCTCGCCAGCCCCGCGCGGGCGCAGCTTCCACCAGAGCTCCTCGGTCAGGAACGGCATGAACGGGTGCAGCAGACGCAGCAGCGTCTCGAAGGCCTCGGCCGCGAACGCGATCGTCTCGTCGTCCATGCGCGCGTCGGGCGCGGGCTTGGCGGTCTCGAGGTACCAGTCGCAGAAGTCGCCCCAGGCGAGGTCGTAGACGAGCTGCGCGGCTTCGGAGACGCGGTAGCGCGCGAGCGCCTCGTCCACGGCGCGCGTGGTCTCGTGGAGGCGCGTGAGGAGCCAGCGCTCGGCGAGCGAGAGCTCGGCGGCGGCGCGCGTGCGGCGGTAGTCACGCGCGGGACGGCCCGCGGCGTCGGTCTCCATGAAGCGCCCGAAGGCGTTGAAGGCGTTCCAGAGCTTGTTGGCGAAGTTGCGCCCGCCCTCGAAGCGCGCCGGGTCCAGCTTGATGTCCTGTCCCTGCGCGCACAGCACGGCGAGCGTGAAGCGGACCGCGTCGGCGCCGTACTGCTCGATCATGTCGAGCGGGTCGATGCCGTTGCCGAGGCTCTTGGACATCCAGCGGCCCTGCTTGTCCTTGATCATGCCCGTAATGAACACGTCGCGGAAGGGCACCTCGCCGGTGAAGTGGAGCCCGGCCATGACCATGCGGGCGATCCAGAAGAACAGGATGTCGTAACCCGAGACGAGCACCGAGCCAGGGTAGAACGCCTTCAGCTCCTCGGTCTGCTCGGGCCAGCCGAGCGTGGCGAAGGGCCAGAGCCAGGACGAGAACCAGGTGTCGAGCACGTCCTCGTCCTGCACCATCGTGCCGGCGGTGTCCTCGGCCGGGCGATCGACGGAGACCACGAACGGGCGGCTCTCGTCGATGGCGCCCTCGGGCGTGGTGTGGTACCAGACGGGAATGCGGTGCCCCCACCAGAGCTGGCGGCTGATGGTCCAGTCGCGGATGTTCTCGAGCCAGCGGACGTACTCGTTCTCCCAGCGGCGCGGGTGGAAGACGAGGCGGCCGTCGCGGAGGGCCTCGAGCGCCGGCGCGGCCAGCGGCGCCATGCGCACAAACCACTGCCGCGAGACGAGCGGCTCGATGACGGCGCCCGAGCGCGACGAGACGGGCACGCTGGCCCGGTAGGGCTCGGAGCGCACGAGCAGCCCCTCGGCCTCGAGGTCGGCGACGATGCGCGCGCGCGCCGCGAAGCGGTCCAGCCCGGCGTAGGCGCCGGCGTGCTCGTTGAGCGTGCCGTCCGGGTTCATCAGCGAGATCGCCTCGAGGCCGTGGCGGCGGCCGATCTCGAAGTCGTTGCGGTCGTGGGCGGGCGTGACCTTGAGCGCGCCCGCGCCGAAGTCCATCTGGATGTAGTCGTCGGCGATGACGGGCACGTCGCGGCCGGTCGTCGGCACGCGCACGCGGCGGCCGACGAGGTGGCGGAAGCGCTCGTCTTCGGGGTGGACGGCCACGGCGACGTCGGCCGGGATGGTCTCGGGGCGCGTCGTGGCGATGGTCAGGTGCTCGCCCGTCGGCGCGCCGTCGGCGCCGAGCACGGGGTAGCGGACGAACCACAGGTGCCCGTCGCGCTCGACGTTGTCCACCTCCTCGTCCGAGAGCGCGGTCTGATTGTCGGGGTCCCAGTTGACGAGGTAGTCGCCGCGGTAGACCAGGCCCTCCTCGTAGAGGCGGACGAACACGGTCTGCACGGCGCGCGTGAAGCCCTCGTCCATCGTGAAGCGCTCAAAGCGCCAGTCGGCGGAGTCGCCCAGGCGGCGTTTCTGGTCGAGGATGATGCCGCCGTACTCGCGCTTCCAGTCCCAGACGCGGTCCACGAACGCCGCGCGGCCGAGGTCGTGGCGCGTCTTGCGCTCGGTCTTCTTGAGCGTGCGCTCGACGACGTTCTGCGTGGCGATGCCCGCGTGGTCGATGCCCGGAATCCAGAGCGCCTCTTTGCCGCGCATGCGCGCGTGCCGCGTGAGCAGGTCCTGCACGGTGTCCTGCAGCGCGTGCCCCATGTGCAGGCGCCCGGTCACGTTGGGCGGCGGCATGGCGATCGTGTGCGCCTCGCGCGCGCCGCGGCGCACCGCCTCCACGTCCACCTCGAAGAAGCCCCCGTCCTCCCAGAACCGGTACCACTTGCCCTCGACGTCGGCGGGGCTGTAGGCGGCGCCGGAGGGCGCGGGCGGCGGGGGCGCGGGGGCAGAGACGCGGGGCATGGCGGGCGCGGAGGGGGGCGCGGCGGTTGCGGAACGGGCGCCGAAAGCTAGCGCCGGGCGGCGCACGGGCCGGATCAGCGCGCTCTCGCAGCGGTAAACTTGGCCGCCTGTTCACCCGCGTGCCCGATGCCGCTCGCTGTCGACTTCGAAACCATCCCGCAGCTCTTCACCGGGCTGATGGAGCGCTACCGCGACTCGGGGCGCGCTGTGCTCGTCTACAAAGACAAGCGCACCAAGGCCTGGACCGACATCCCCTACGCGGCGCTCGAGGAGCAGGTGCGCGCCTTCGCCGGCTTCCTGCTCGCGCGCGGCCTCGCGCCCGGTGACCGCGTGGCGCTCCTCTCCGAGAACCGCCCCGAGTGGGCCGTGACGGACCTCGGGACGCAGCTCGCCGGCGCCGTCAACGTGCCGCTCTACACCACCGTCCCCGCCAGCCAGGTCGCTTACATCGTGCGCGACAGCGGCGCGCGCGTGCTCGTCGTCTCGACCGGCCTCCAGCTCCGCAAGGCCGACCGCATCTTCGAGGAGTGCCCCGCGCTCGAGGTCGTCGTCACGATGGCCGAGCCGCGCAAGGAGCGCGCCGAGGCGCGCGTGGTGCGCTGGGACGACGCGCTCGCCGAGGGCGCCGCCTACCTCCGGGCGCACCGCACGACGCTCGACGCGCGCGCCGCGGCGGTCACGCCCGACGACCTCTCGGCGATCATCTACACTTCCGGCACGACCGGCCTGCCCAAAGGCGTCGCGCTCACGCACGCCAACCTGTGCTCGAACGCGCGCGCCGCACACGAGCTCTTCGACCTCTACGAGACCGACCGCCACCTCTCGTTCCTGCCGCTCAGCCACGCCTTCGAGCGCACGGCCGGCTACACGGCGCTCCTCGCCGCCGGCGCCTCGATCGCCTACGCCGAGAGCATCGACGCGGTCTCGAAGAACCTGCCCGAGGTCTCGCCGACAGTCATGGTGTCGGTGCCGCGCCTGTTCGAGCGCGTCTACAACATGATCCAGAAGTCGGTACAGGAGGGTAGCCCGGTCAAGCGCGGGCTCTTCGCGTGGGCCGTGCGCACGGGCAAGGCGCGCGCGCGGGCCGCGCGCGCGGGGCGCCGGCCCGGCCCGCTGCTCGCGGCGCAGGCCGCGCTCGCGCACCGGCTCGTCTTCGCGCGCCTGCACGAGAAGCTGGGAGGGCGCGTCCGCTTCGCCATCTCGGGCGGCGCGGCGCTCCCGCGCGAGATCGGGGAGTTCTTCGAGGCGGCGGGGGTGCGCCTCATCGAGGGCTACGGCCTGAGCGAGACGAGCCCCGTGCTCGCCGCCAACCCGCCCGACGCGCCCGTCTACGGCACCGTCGGGCACGTCTACCCCGGCGTCACGATCGCCATTCGCGACCTCCACTCGGGCCGCCTGGTCGGGCAGCTCTCGGGCAGCGACTACCCGAGCTCACTCACGACCGGCACGGGCGAGATCCTCGCCAAAGGCCCCGGCGTCATGCGCGGCTACTGGAACAACCCCGAGGCGACGGCCGAGGTGTTCGATGCCGACGGCTGGTTCCATACGGGCGACGTAGGGCGCTTCGAGGATGGCTACCTCCGCATTACGGACCGCATCAAGCACATGATCGTGTCCAAGGGCGGTAAGAACATCTACCCGGGCCCCATCGAGGAGCAGTTCGCCACGCACCCGCTCGTAGAGCAGGTGATGGTCGTCGGCGAGGGGCGCGAATTTCTGACGGCGCTCGTCGTGCCGGCGCTCGACGCGCTCCGCGCCGAGGCCCGCGTGAACGGTCTCGACACGGCGGACACCGAGGCGCTGCTGGCGCATCCGGATACCCGCGCGCGCTTCGCCTCGCTCTTCGCCGACTACTCCCGGCAGGCCGCCAGCCACGAGCGCATCCGCGACTTCCGCTTCGTCCCCGAGCCGTTTTCGGTCGAGAACGACCTACTCACACCGACGATGAAGCTCAAGCGCCGCGCCATCGAGCAGCGCTACGCCGCCCTCGTCGAGTCTATGTACGCCGAAGTGGTCTGACGGCCGTTGCCTGACGGCCGTTGCCTGACGGCCGTTGCCTGACGGCCGTTGCCTGACGGCCGTTGCCTGACGGCGGCCTCTGCATACATCAGGGCGCAGACCGGCGATCTCGTAGCCGGTCCGCGCCCTGCGGCTCTCGGGGGCAGCCTTTCGCTCCGGCTCAGCGGCCGGCGAGTTGCCCGCCTGCCGCCGAGAGCAGGCTTCCCAGCCGCGTCAGCTGCGGACGGCTCGCGGCGTCGGCCGAGGCGGCGGCGGCCGTCGTGTTCTGCCCGAGGCTCGTCAGCAGCCGGCCGATGGCCTGCCCGTCGAGCGTCGTCCGCTGCAGCTCGGTGCGCAGACGCCCGAGGTCGTCGTGGATCTGCACGAGCGTGGGGTTGTCGGAGCCGCGGAGGCGCGCCTGCCACGCCTCGATGTTCTGCACGGCCGCGGCGGCCGGCAGACGGGTCAGGCCGCCCTCCGCGGCGGCCACGGTCCCCTGGAGCAGCGCCGCGTCGCCGGAGGGCTGCATGCCGGAGGGCTGCATGCCAGAGGGCTGCATGCCAGAGGGCTGCATCGCCGTAGCGGGGGGCGCCTCGGGCATGCCCATCAGGCGACGTCCGTTCTGCCCGAGCAGCCCTCCGAGGCGCGCCAGCTTGGCCGCGTCTTCGCCCTGCACCGAGGCGGCGGCAACGGTCGTGGCGCTGCCCAGTTCGGCCATCAGCATGCCGACTCGCGCGCCGTTGATCGGGGTGCGTTGCAGCTCGGCACGGAGCGTACCGAGGTCCCGGTGGATGCGGCGCAGCGCCGGCTCCTGCCGGCCGGCCAGCGCCGCGCGCCAGCCGTCGATGTTCTCGAGCGCGGCCTGGGCAGGGATGTTCGTCAGGCCGCCCTGGAGCGCGCTGATGGTGGCGTCGAGGCCGGGGTTGACAGGGCGGGCGAAACCGAACGCCGCAAGGCCGAGCACGGCCGCAGCGGCGAGGAGTATGGGTGTACGCTTCATGGCACAGAGAGGGTAGATGGAAGGGGAGCCGGACGAGGCCGGCGCGCAGAGGACCCGCGCCTGCGTGCACGGATCCTTCAAATCGCTCCTTTCCTCCGATTTATCCCTCTGCACGCCCTCGGGCGTCTCGCCCTCCTCCCGGGGGCCGCGGGTTGACGATGTACCCCGCGCTCGCCGAGCCAAACACCTCCGAGCGCTCGGCACCCCAGCGCCAGACGTGGTAAGCCACGTAGGCGCACACGACGGCGTCGAGCGCGTCCTCGAGCGCCTTGCGCGCCCGTCCCCTCGCGAGGGCCGGGTCGGCACGCAGCGCGTCGTCGAGCAGCGGCGTCCGGACGAGCGGCGCCTCGGCTTCGGAGAGCACCGCGAGGCTCTGCTGCAGCGCACGTAGCCCCTGCACGCGTTCGGCCACAGGACCTTTCTTGTAGCGCAGGCTGCGCGGCAGGCCGAGCAGCGCCACCAGCGCCGCATGCGTGTACACCTCCATCATGACACGCCCTCGGGAAAGCGGCCGGGCGAGAGGGACGGCGTGCCGAAACCCCCTCATGGCCAGGTGCGCCCCGAGCCGAACCCCGGCGGCGTCGGGGTAGAGCGTGAGGTTGCTCGGGTGGCACGCGGCGTGACGGGCTGCGTAGCGGCGCCCCAGCGCCCGTTCGCAATCGCGCGCGCCGCGCTCGTTGACAATCACGAGCGGCGCATCGGCCGCCACGAAGGCCGGACCGGGCGTGGCTCCGTCCACGGCGCGCAGCACGTCGGCCAGCGGCTGCACTGGCGCGTGCAGCGCGACCAGACGGGCGCCGCTCGCGTCGCCCTCGAGCACGGCCACCCCGCTCGGGTTACGGTCGGCCTGCCAGGCCAGGTCGATGCCCACGAAGACCATCGGTGCCATCCTGAAAAAAGCGCGCCGCCGCTCGTCAGACGGAGCGGCGGCGCGCAGTCGGGGTGGCGGGATTTGAACCCACGACCTCCTCGTCCCGAACGAGGCGCGCTACCGGGCTGCGCTACACCCCGTGTGTGCTTGGCCAAGCTACGCCGCACAGGCGCGCGACGCCAAGCGCAGTTAAGGTGAAGCCATCGCCCGGGGTGAAGCCACCGCCTGCGTGGCCGTCCCGGCCCCTGACGGCGCGCGGCCGGGTCCTCCACTCCACTGGCAGGCCCGCGAAAGCACGAACCCGACGAGCGCCACCACAGAGGACGATACCGGGGACACCCACCCAGACGCCCGCCCCGAAGACGGTCGCGACGGCTTCGCACCCAGAGAGTGGAAGGGCGAGCGCGAACAGCATGAGCGAAGAAATGCGCAGCACGATAAAAGCAAGGTGATATACAAATTCTCTTACGACTGCATATCTGCATCGGATTCAGACCCGCATACCGCTGCTGTCTGCCCCTCGCCCCCGTCTGCCGTCGGGGCTGCACGTTCGAGGGCTGCCGCCGCAGGCAGCCCGAGCACGAACGGAAGCCAGAACGAGAGCACCCGGAAGGCGACGATCACCACGAGGGCCACCTCCTCGTCGAGCCCGAGAGCGGTGAAGACGACGGCCATCCCGCCCTCGACGAGGCCGACGGCGCCCGGCCACGGCGAGAGCTTGCTGACGAGCATCGGCAGGCCGTAGCCGGCCAGGAGCGCGGCCGGCCAGACGGCGAAGCCGGCGGCGGCAAAGAGCAACCCGAGCGTGAGCACGTCGAAGCCGATGCGCACGGCGTCGCCTGCGGCAGGGCCGCGCCACCCGCCAGCGCGAAGCTGGCGGAGAGCGCCCGTCAGCCGGGCGGCGGCCTCATCCACGCCCTCGGTGCGGAGCGGGCGGCGGCGCACGCGTGCGACCAGCCGCGCGGCACGGCGGAGTGCACTGGCCAGGCGCGCCGGGCGTGCCAGTACGAACGCGCCCGCCGCTGCCGCGCCGAGCAGTACCCCGAGCGACACCACCAGGCCCGTGGCCAGTTCGGGCCGCAGTGCGTCTACGGCGAGCAGGTAGGCCGCACCGACCAGCCCGGCCAGCCCGACCGTCGGGATGCTGATCAGCGACGGCATCAGCCCGACGAGCGCGGCGCCCTCGGCGGGCACGCCCCGGTGGCGCGTCCAGCGGAACACGGCCGCGCTCGCCCCCACGGCCCCGCCGCCGACGAGGTTGACGCTCATCGCCGCGAGCGCGATCTGCACGGCCCGCCCGAGCGGCAACCGTGCGCCGAACAGGCGCGCCGTGGCGCTGAACACCAGGCCGCGTCCGACGAAGCCGCCCAGCTGCGCGAGCGCGGCGAGCGCGACCAGGCGCCGGTCCAGGCCGCGGAGCACGGCGAGCGCCTCGGCCGGCGAGATCACGCGGGGCAGCACGCCCACGACGAGCACGCCCACGACAACGAGCGCGACGCCCCATCCGATCCAGCGCCGGAGGCGCACCCGCCGGGGCATGCTGGCGCGCAGCACCCCGGCAGGCGGCCCGGGCGCCCCGGCAGGCGGCCCGGGCGACCGGGCGGGATCGGTGGAGGACGCGGGAGGCATGGGCGCGGAGCTTAGCGCGCGGGCGCCCTCCGGACCACCAAGATTCGGACCACCAGGATTGCGCGGGCCTCGCTAGCGCGCCTCGAAGCGGAAGACGACGATGCCGACCTGCGTTCCTTGACCCGTGGGGGCGGGCGCAAAGCGCCAGCGGCGGAGGGCGCGGAGGGCGTTCGCGTCGGCGAGCGGCGTGCCGGCCGGCTCCACCACGAGCACGTCGAGCACGCTGCCATCCGGCGAGACGATCACGCGGTAGACGCCCGTGCCGGTGTGCGCGGGGTTCTCGGGCAACGGCGCCTCGCGCGCGCTGCGCCCCAGGTCGCGCACTTCGAAGCTGACGCGCCCGGAGGCCTGCGGAGCGGGCGCGCGCGGGTTCGGATTCGGGCTCGTCGGCGCCGGGGGCGGCGCCGGGGTCGGCGCCGGGGTCGGGCGCGGCGCCGGCGGCGGGGCGGGGGCGGGCGTCGGATCGGCCGGCATCGGCGGCACCGCCTGCGTCTCGGCCGTGCCCTCGTCGCCGGACGCGGGCGGGACCTCCTCGGGCGCGCGCAGCAGGCGCAGGCGGAAGGCGCCGCTCTCGCCCGGCGTGGCCGTCGTGAGCACGAGCGCATGCGGCCCGCTGACCTCCGTCTCGAACGCGATCACGAGTTCGTCGCCGTCGTCGCCGAGCGTGTCGAACGGCAGGAAGGTGCCCTCGGGGCCTCGCACGCGCAGGCGCGGCGAGAAGCGCACGGCGCGCACCTGCGCCACGAGCACCCGCCCGGCCGGCGCGTCGAAGGGCAGCGTGACCTCGAAGTAGCCGTCGCGCGTGGCCATGCCGGCGCCTCCGAGCACGCCTGTAACCTCGTCGCCATTGACCTGCACCGGAATGCGGAGCAGCATCCGGCCGACGCGCAGCGTGTACGCGCCGCCGTCCTCAGGGCGCCGGCCAGAGACGGTGAGCACGTAGCGCCCGGGGCCGACCACGCCGGAGACGATGGCCTGCCCCGGCTGTGCGAGCGCGGCCGTCGCGAGCACGCGCCGGCCGTCGGGCGTCTCCACGGCCAGCTCAGGGTCGAAGGCCGCCTCGACCGCGAACGTGAACGGCCCGTCCTCGTCGGTCAGAAACACGTAGCTGTCCGCGTAGCGGCCGTCGGGCAGGCGCGCGCTGCCCGGCCCGAGGCGCCCGGAGAGGTCGCCCATCTGAACCGGGATGGCCGTCAGCGGCACACCCGGCTCCTCGACCACAAGCAGGTCGTCCTCGGGCGGGAGCGGATCGGGCTGGTTGAGCCACACGAACGCGACGAGCGCGAGCGCGAGCGCGGCGGCGATGCCGAGCAGCAGCACCGCCGTGTGCGGGCGCCGGCGCTCGGGCGGCGCGGCGCGGCGCGGCCCGTAGGGCACCGAGTGCTCGTAGCGCGAGCGCGCGGGCGTCGCAGGCAGCGCGGCGAGCGTGTCCTCCTGCCCGCAGTGGCGCCCGCCCATCGCCTCCCAGATGTCTGCGTCGAAAACGGTGCCGCAGGCGGCGCAGGCGACGACGCGGCTGCCCGGCCGGAAGCGCACGCCCGTCAAAGGATCCTTGGGCTCGTGCGCCAGGAAGTAAGCGTGGCGCTGCGCATCGAGGGTATGGACGTGGAGGGCCATGGGGGGCGCGGGGAGGCGGCGGAAGATAGGTCCCGCGCGGGGCTGCCCCGGGCGGTCGTCGCCTTCAACGACGCGCGGAGCGCCAGCGTCTGCGGCCGCCCCTGCGGGCCGCGCAGCGCTCAGGCCGCGCAGCGCTCAGGCCGCGCAGCGCTCAGGCCGCGCAGCGCTCAGGCCGCGCGCTGGCGCGTACCGCCTCGCCCGAGCGCTCGGCCGAGAGGCGCGCGCGCAGGGTGAGCATCGTCTGCCCGAGGATCTGCGAGATGCGCGCGTCCGACACGCCGAGCACCTCCCCGATCTGGCGGAGCGTCAGGTTCTCGTGGTAGTAGAGGCCCAGAATGACCCGCTGCCGCTCGGGCAAGCGCGGGATCTCGCGCTCGAGCTGCGCCTGCACCGACGCCCGCTCGACGGCCTCGAAGCCGGCCTCGCCGTATTCGTCCTCGATCAGGTCCGCGAGCGCGCTGGCGTCCTCGTCGCCGGCCGGCGCGTCGAGCGAGAGCGTGAAGCGGAGCTGGGCGGTGGCGAGCAGGTCGTGGTAGTCGGCGAGCGAGATGCCGAGCAGGTCAGCCACGTCGCCATCCGAGGGCTCGTCGCCGAGCGCCTGCCGGAGGCGGTCGGCGGCGCGCTGCGCCTCGGTGTAGCGGCGGCGGCGCTCGCGCGAGAGCACGTCGATCGAGCGGAGGTAGTCGACGAGCGCGCCGTGGACGCGCCGGTAGGCGTGCGTGACGAAGAGCGCGCCGCGCGCGGCGTCGTACGAGTCGAGCGCCTGCAGCAGCCCCTCGATGGCCGTCCCCTCGAGGTCCTCGCGCGTGGCGAGCGGGTGGTTCGGCGTGCCGAGGCGTCCCACGAGCGCGTGCACGAGCGGCAGGCCGGCGCGGACGACCTCGGCGCGCGACACCTCGCCGGGCGCGGCCAGGTAGCGCTCAACGGCCTGCTGGAGTTCGGGGGAGGGCGTCATCGAGCCGGTCGGCGGTTACGCGGGGCGGTTCAGGCGACGGATTCCGCGGGGGCGGACGGGGTATCGGCCGCGGCGGCGGACTCTATACCACCCTCGGCCTCGGGCCGGTCACCGGGCGGGTGCGGCGGGCGGGCCACGACGCGCGCCGCCACCACGAGCGCGAGTTGCGCCACGTGCACCGCGCCGGCCATCAGACCGGCCGTCACGAAGGCGCGCTCGAGCGGCGCGCCGCTCCAGAGCTGCACGAACAGCGTCGCGCAGGCGGCCAGAAGGCTCACCCGGACCATCAGCCCCGCCATCGCGGTCAGGGCGTGGCCACGGCCGGCCAGGGGCGGAGCACCTCGGCGGCGAGCGTGCGAAAAGCGGCCTGCGCCGCGCCGCCGGCGCGCACGGCCGGCGTCTGCGCGCGCACCGACTGCCGGACGGTCACGCAGTAGGGCACCCAGCCGAGGTAGGGCGGCGCCTGCCCCAGAAACGGCTCCGCTACCGCCGCGAAGCGCGCCGCGACGCTCTCGGCCTCGGCCTCGGTGTCGGCGAAGTTCACGACGGCGCCCAGCGGGAAGCCGGGGTCGGCGCTCCAGACCAGCTTGGCCAGCGCGTACGCGTCGGCAACGGCCGTGGGCTCGCCCACGAGCACGAGCAGCGCCGCGCCGGCGCGGTCCATGGCCCAGCGCACGAGCGGGCCGGCGCCGGCCGGCGCGTCGATCAGCACGACGTCGGAGGCGGCGCGGAGGGCGTCGAGGCCGGCATCGAGCGCGGCCACGAGCGCGGGCGCGCCGCGCTCGGCGCCGCCGCGCGAGGGCTCGGACGCGGCCTGCATCAGCGTCACGCCCGAGGCTGTCCGGAACAGCGCCTCGCCGGGCGCGGCGCGGCCGCCGGCCACGTCGGCGACGCTCACGGGCGGGCAGGCGTTGAGCAGCACCGGGCAGGCGCTCTGGCCTGCGTCGGCGTCGACGAGCCCGACGCGGTAGCCGACCTCGGCCATGGTCTCGGCGAGGTTGACCGCGAGCACGCTCTTGCCGACGCCGCCCTTGCCGCTCACGATGGCGAGGGTTCGGGGCACGGAGAAATCGGACGGGGCGGACACAGCAGCGGGCAGGACGGACGGGAAACGGGCGAGGAAACGGGAACCGGCGGTAGGGCGGCGCAGCGACGGAGGCGGCGTCAGAGTGCCGCCACGAGGCGCTCGGCGAAGCCTTCGGCAAACCACGACGGCGTATAGGCGCGCAGCGTGCTCTCTCCCGCCGAGGCCGATGAGGCGAAGCCGACCGGGCACTCGCATGCGGCGAGCCAGCCGGCCACGCGGCCCCAGTCGTGGACCTCGTCGAGGCGCGTGAGGGCGGCGAGCGTCGGGGGCAGAGGCAGCGCGGCGAGATTGGCGAGGTCGGCCGGCGGGTGCGCGCGCGTCGCGTCGAGCGCGAGCACGACCTCGCAGGCCGTCAGTGGCGCCAGGATCTCGGCCAGGCCGCCCAGCAGGGCCGCCGCTGCCGCCGGCGCCGCCGGCAGCGACGGCGTGTCGATCAGGAGCGCCTCGACGCCGCGAAGGGCGTCGAGAGAGTCGCGCAGATCCTCGGGCGTGTGCACGGCGTGGACGGGCAGGCCGTAGCGTGCGTAGAGCGAGGCCGCGTCCGGGCGCAGCACCTCGGTCGCGCCGTCGGCATCCTCGGGCTCGACGAGGAGCACGCCGGCCGAGCGCCGGCCGAAGAAGCGCGGGTCGGTGGCCAGACGCAGCAGGAGCGTCGTCTTGCCTGACCCGGCCGGCCCGACGGCGACGACCGCGTCGGCGGTGTAGCGCGGCGGGGCCGTCGGGGCCAGGAGGGTGCGCAGCTCGTGCGCCAGCGCCCACGCCGCCGCCTCGCTTGCCTCGGACGCGGGGCTCGCCAGACCGAGACCACGCGCGGCGACGGCGTCGAGCAGGCGCGCCGCCAGCGGCGCGGGCGTGCCCAGCGTACGCAGCGCCTCGGCGAGCGGGGGCGCCGCAGGGGGCGGGGCCGGAGGTCCCGGCACCGCGCTCGCCCCGAAGGCCGACGCTGCGGCTGCCTCGCTGCGCGCGGCGAGGAGTGCCTCGAGCCGCCCGACCTGCGCCGCGAGCGCCTCGGCGGCCTGCAGACGCGCCTCGAGCGCGGCAAAACGCTCCACGACGACTGCCGGCAGCCCCGGCGGCGAGGGCGCGGCGGGCGCGGCCGGGGGGTCTGCCGGCGGCGCGAAGAGCGCGCGGCGCGGCGCGGCGGCGTAGCCGAACGGCATCGGAGCGGCGGGCGCCGCAGCGGGCGCCGCAGCGGGCGCCGCAGCAGGCGTGGCGGCGGGCGTGGCGGCAGCCGGGACGCGGCGCGGCGCGAGCGGCTGCGGATCCACCATGACCGTGATGCGGGCCGGCTGGTCCCCTTCGGCAGCCACCGACTCGAGCAGCACGACGTGGTCGCCGAGCGTGGCGCGCGCCTCGGCGAGCGCGGCCTGGATGCTGGAGCCGAGGACGGTCTGGATGTGCATCACCGGGATGGGAGAGCGGCGCTACGGGAGCGAGACGTGGCCGGCAACGTCGAGCGCGGCCGAAGGCGTGAGGTCGTTGTAGGAGAGCACCGCGGGTGCGCTCTCGAGCGTCTCGAGGAAGGCAGAAAGCGTGCCACGCAGCACGGGCGAGGTGAGCAGCACCGGCGGGTGACCGCTCGCGGTCAGGTGCTGCGCCATGCGGTCGACCTCGGCGAGCAGCGCCTGCGCGCGCTCGGGCGAGAGGCCGAGCGTGGTCGGGGTGAGCGCGCCCGCCTCGGCCTGCTCGAGCAGGTGCTGCTCGAGCACGGGGTCGAGCACGGCCACGTGCACGCGCCCGTCGGGCGAGGTGAACTGCGCCGTGAGCGTCGGCGCGAGCGCGGCGCGGACGTACTCGGTGAGCACCTCGACGTTCTTGGTGCGCGGCGCGTAGTCGGCGAGCGTCTCGAGGATCGTGACGAGGTCGCGGATGGGCACGCGCTCGCGCAGCAGCCCGCGCAGCACCTTCTGCACGTCGCCGACCGAGAGCAGCGCCGGCGTGAGCTCCTCGATGAGCGCCGGCGCGGTCTCGCGCACCCTCGCGATCAGGCCGCTCGTCTCCTGGCGGTCGAGCAGCTTGTAGGCGTGCTTGCGCAGCACCTCGAGCAGGTGCGTCGTCACGACCGCCGCCGCCTCGACTGTCGTCAGGCCCTGCCGCTCGGCCTCGGGAAGCGCGCGCGCGGGTACCCACACGGCCGGCAGGCCGAACGTGGGGTCCTCGGTGCGGAAGCCCGGCAGCGTGCCCGCGAAGTCCTCGGGCAGCAGCGCGAGGTGGTAGCCGGGCATGACCTCGCCCTCGGCGACGACGTTGCCGCGCAGGCGGATCGCGTAGCGGTTGGCGCCGAGCGCCACGTTGTCGCGCACGCGCACGGGCGGGATGACGAGCCCGAGCTCGACGGCGAGTTGCTGGCGGAGCTGCCCCACGCGGTCGAGCAGGTCACCGCCCTGTGCGGGGTCTACGAGCGGGATGAGGCCGTAGCCGATCTCGAGCTCGAGCGCGTCGACGAGCAGCAGGTCGGCCGGGGCCTGCGCGGGCGCCGGCTCGGGCTCGGGCGGCCGGGCGGCGCGGGCCGCCTCGGCCTGCTCGGCGCGGTAGCGCGCGCGGCCGAGCGCGAGCGCGAGGCCGCCGAGCGCCCAGAACGGGAACAGCGGCAGGCCCGGCGCGAGCCCGGCGAGCAGCATGAAGCCGCCCGTGACGAAAAGGGGCACCGAGTGCCCGGCGAGCTGCTGCCGGATCTCGCCCGCCATGTCGCCCTCGCCCGAGGCGCGGCTCACGATGAGGCCGGCCGCGGTCGAGATGAGCAGCGCCGGGACCTGGCTGACGAGGCCGTCGCCGATCGAGAGGAGCGTGAACGTGCTCGCGGCCGTGCCCAGGTCCATCCCAAGCTGCGTCATGCCGATGATCAGGCCACCGAGGATGTTGACACCCGTGATGATCAGGCCTGCGATGGCGTCGCCGCGGACGAACTTGCTCGCGCCGTCCATGGCGCCATAGAAGTCGGCCTCGCGGCCGACCTCGAGACGGCGGCGCCGGGCCTCGGCCTCATCGATCAGGCCCGCGTTGAGGTCTGCGTCGATGGCCATCTGCTTGCCCGGCAGCGCGTCGAGCGTGAAGCGCGCCGCGACCTCGGCGATGCGCCCGGAGCCCTTCGTGATAACGACGAAGTTGATCAGCACGAGGACCAGGAAGACAATGCCGCCCACGACGTAGTTGCCGCCCACGACGATCTCGCCGAAGGCCGCGATGAGCGCTCCGGCCTTGGCCTCGCTCAGGATCAGGCGTGTGCTGACGACGTTGAGCGAGAGCCGGAAGAGCGTCGTGACGAGCAGCAGGCCCGGGAAGACGGCCAGGTCCAGCGGCCGCCTGGCATAGAACGCCGCGAGCAGGACGCACAGGCTGACGGCAATGTTGGCGGTCAGCAGCAGGTCCAGCAGGAACGCCGGCAGCGGCACCACCATCACGAAGAGGATCAGCACGACGGCCGCCGCCCCGGCCGCGTCGGCGCCGACGCGCAGGAAGCCGCTACGCGCGCCGGCGGCGGAGGACGCGGCGGCGGAGGGCATGGCGGCGGAGGACGCGGCGGCGGAGGACGCGGCGGCGGAGGGCATGGCGGCGGAAGGCACGGCGGCGACGGAGGACGCAGCGGCGACGGAGGGGGTGGCCATCAGGCGGCGCGGCGCAGGCCGCGGCTACGGTAGACCTCGGCAAGCACGGCCGCCACGGCCGGGAAGAGGTCCTCGGCGATGGGCTGCCCCTCCTCAACGGCGGCGTAGAGCGCCCGCGCGAGCGGCCGGTCCTCGACCGTCGGGATGCCGTGCTCGAGGGCGAGGGCCTTGATGCGCAGGGCGCGTTTGCGTATGCCCTTGACGAGGACAACGGGCGCGGCGGCCTCCTCGGGCGCGTAGCGCAGCGCGACGGCGTAGTGCGTCGGGTTGGTAACCACGACATCGGCGCGCAGCACGGCGTGGTCGAGACGCGGGCGCAGGGCCATCTCGCGCGCGAGTTGCCGGCGCCGCCCGCGCACGTGCGGGTCGCCCTCGGTGCTCTTGGCCTCGTCCTTGACCTCCTTGACGGTCATCTTGAGGTCGCCGAACCAGCGGTGCCGGCCGAAGGCGTAGTCCAGCACGGCCAGCACGAGCAGCGCCGCGAGCAGCGGCAGCGACAGCTCCACGAACCACCGGCCCGCGAACACCAGGATGTCCTGCACCGGCAGCGCCTGCAGGCCGAGCATTTCCGGCAGGCGGCTCTTGAGGATCAGGTACGCGATCGGGCCCACGATGAGCGCCTTGCCGACGGCCTTGGCCGCCTCGAAGAGGCCCTTTGCGGAGAAGAGGCGCCTGGCGCCGGCCAGCGGCGAGACGCGGTCGAGCCTGGGCTCGAGCGGCTTGAGCGTGAGCGTGACCCCGCTCTGGACGGCCTGCGCGCCGAAGGCGGTCACGGCTACGAGCCCGAAGAACGGCAGCACCAGCAGCAGCGCCGGCACCCCGACGTCCCGCAGCAGCGCCGGCACGCTCTGCATCGTGAGCGGCATCTCGGCTGCCCCTAGAAATACGCGCGCCGTGAGCACCTGCAGCGCGCGGAACGCGGCCGGCGCGCCGAGCACGAGCAGCGCCCCGCCGACGCCGAGGATCGCCACCGACGCCAGTTCCTTCGATCGGTGCACGTTGCCCTCCTCGCGCGCCTTGAGCAGGCGCTGCGGGGAGGGGTCGTGGATTTTTTCGTCGCGTTGCGGCTTGTCGCTCACGGCAGCGGGCCGGGCAGGGGCGGAGCTCGACGCCAGGCCAAAGCCAGGCCAGGACAATGCCCGGACGTCCGGAAGGCCTTGCGGCGGTCCTCCGAAGGCCGAAACCGGAGCGACGGGGCGGGCGTCCGGCAAAACGGCGCGCCCGGGAGGGAAAGGCTTTCCCGCCCCGCACGGCTCGCCCCCGCGCGGCGCACACGTTCGTACATGTACCTTTGCGTGGCCCTCTCCCCCCTGCGCCCCCTCCGCTTCCGTCTCTCCTGCGCCGCCGATGGCCTCTTCCCCTCCCGCGTCCCCGTCCGCTTCCGCCGCGTCTCCGACCTCCCCCCCGGGAGCCGTCTCGGCCGACCGCGTCCTCGACGCCGCCCGGCTGGACGCGCTGCGCCGCACGGGCCTGCTTGACTCCGAGACCGAGGAGTGCTTCGACCGCCTGGCGCGTCTCGCGCAGCGCCTGACAGGCGCGCCGGTCGTGCTGCTCTCGCTCGTCGACGAGCGGCGGCAGTACTTCAAGAGCGCGCTCGGGCTGGCGGAGGACCTCGCGGCCACGCGCGAGACACCGCTCTCGCACTCGTTCTGCAAATACGTGGTGCGCTCGGGCCAGGCGCTTGTCGTGGAGGACGCGCGCCAGCATGCGCTCGTGCGCGACAACCCGGCCGTCACCGAGATGGGCGTGGCCGCCTACGCCGGCGTGCCGGTCTCGACGCCCGAGGGCCATACGCTCGGGACGTTCTGCGCCGTGGACTTCCAGCCGCGCGCCTGGTCGGAGACGGACCTGCAGGTGCTGCAGGACATCGCCAGCGCCGCCACGGCCGAGATCGAACTCCGCCTGCGCGCGCAGGAGGCGGCGCGCGACGCCGCGCGCGCCGAGACCGAGCGGCAGCAGAAGGAGGCCATGCTCCAGATGACCAACGAGGGCGTGCTCGGCCTCGACGGCGCCGGGCGCTGCACGTTCGCCAACGACTCCGCCGCGCGCCTGCTCGGGCTGCCCTCTCCCGAAGGCCTCATCGGGCAAGCGCTCCACGCGGTCGTCCACCCACCGGGCATCTGCACCCCCCCTTGCACGGGCGAGACGTGCAGCCTGCTCGGCGCGATCGGGAAGGTGCCCCGGGCCATTCACCACCAGGAAACGCAGGTCTACCGTGCCGACGGGACCTGCCTGCCGGTCCTGCTCTCAGTACGCCCGCTCCCCCCCCTGAACGGCCAGGCCGGACACGGCCGGTCGGGAAACGGCCACGACGGCGCGGCCCCGGACGCGCCGCCCGGCTTCGTCGTCTCACTGCTCGACGACTCGGACCGGCAGGCGTACGTCCGCCGCCTGCGCGTGCAGCACGCGGTCAGCAGCACGCTCGCGGCTCCGGGCGGCGCGGAGCGTGGCCCCTTGGCGCGCCTGCTCGGCGCGATCGGCAGGGCGCTCGGCTGGGACGTAGCCGCGTTCTGGCAGCCCGCGCCCGAGGCTCCCGGGCGGCTCGTCCGCACCGACGACTGGCACGCCCCCGGCTTCGACGGCGGGGCGTTCCTGGCCGAGTCTCCGCGCGAGCTGTCCCTGGACACAAGCGTCGCCGGGGCGGTCTTCCGCGAGGGCACGCCCCGCTGGCTCGCCAACATCCAGCTCGAGCCGGCCTTCGCGCGAGCCGCGCAGGCGCGCCAGGCCAGCCTGCGCGGCGCCCTCTTCCTGCCCGTGCTCAGCGGCGAGCGGGTGCTCGGCGTGGCCGAGTTCATGAGCACGCTCGCGCAGCCGCCTGACCCGCTCCTGCTCGACACCCTCGCCGGCCTCGGCGAACAGATCGGCAGCTTCCTCGAGCGCCGCCGCGCCGAGGCCCGCGCGCGCTCGAGCGAGGCGCGCAAAGCCGCCATCATGGACGTGAGCCTGGACGCGTTCATCATCATAGACGCCGACGGCACGGTGCTCGAGTGGAACCCCGCCGCCGAGCAGGTCCTCGGCTACTCGCACGACGAGGCCGTCGGCCGTCCCATGGCCGAGCTGATCGTCCCCGAGCGCATGCGCGAGCAGCACCACCGCGCCATGCGCCGTTACCTGGACGAGGGCATCCCGTCCATCCTCAACACGCGCTTCGAGATCCAGGCGCTGTGCAAGGACGGCTCCGAGGTCCCGGTCGAGCTCGCCGTGACGCGCGTCGGCACGGAGGAGCCGGCCATCTTCCTCGGGACCCTCCGCGACATCCGCGCGCAGAAGGCCGCCGCCGCCGCGCTCCAGCGCGAGCGTGAGCAGTTCGAGCAGCTTGTCGAAACGCTGCCGCACCTGATCTGGACCGCGCGACCCGACGGCTCGCTCGAGTTCTTCAACGGCCGCCTGCTTACCTACTTCGACCGCACCCGCGAGTCGCTCTCCGGCTGGTCCTGGACGGACGTGATCCACCCGGATGACCTCGCGCGCACCCTCGCGCGCTGGCAGCACTCGCTCGACACCGAGGAGCCCTACGAGATCGAGTTCCGCCTGCGCCGCCACGACGGCGTCTACCGCTGGCACCTCGCGCGCGCCATCCCCATCCGCGACGCCGACGGCTCCATCCGGCAGTGGTTCGGCAGCAACACCGACATCACCGACCACAAGCGCACCGCGCTCGACCTGGCGCGCGAGAAGGATCGCCTCGCCGAACTCCTCGGCGAGCTCCAGGCCACGCAGCGCCAGCTCGTGCAGCAGGAAAAGCTGGCCTCGCTCGGACGCCTCACGGCCGGCGTCGCGCACGAGATCAAAAACCCGCTCAACTTCGTCATCAACTTCGCCGAGCTGGCCCTTCAGCAAGCCGAGGAGCTGCGCCAGATCACGCTCGGCGGCGACGGCGCTGCCGCGGCGGCCGACCCCGAAGACCTCGCCGACCTCCTCGACGACCTCGTCGGCAACACGCGGCGCATCGCGCAGCACGGCCGCCGCGCCGATGGCATCGTGCGCGCCATGCTCGCGCACGCCCGCTCGCGTCCGGACGCCCCTGCCGAGACCGACCTCAACGCGCTCCTGCGCGAGTCTGTGGACCTGGCCTACCACGGCCTGCGCGTGCGCCGCGGCTTCTCGGTCGCGCTCGAGTACGACCTCGACCCGGAGCTGCCGCCGCAGGAAGCCATCGCCGAGAGCCTCGGGCGGGCACTGCTCAACCTGGCCGGCAACGCCCTCGACGCCCTCCTGGAGCGGTCGGCGACCGAGGGCCCGAGCTTCGCGCCCCGCCTGCGCGTCACCTCGCGGCGCACGGCCGAGGGCGCGCAGATCAGCGTCGAGGACAACGGCACCGGCATGCCCGACGACGTCGCCGCGCGCATCTTCGAGCCGTTCTTCACGACCAAGGCGGCCGGACGCGGCATCGGGCTCGGGCTCTCGCTCGCCTACGACGCCGTCGTGCAAGAACATGGCGGGACGCTGCGCGTCAAGACGGCTCCAGGCCAGGGCACGTGCTTCACGCTCGAGCTCCCCCGCCGGGTGCCTCGCCAAAAGCCACTCGCAGACGACGAGGAGCTCCTGTTCCCCTGAGCACCCTCAGCTTCCGAGCGCCACCAGGAGGCTGCTCAGCCCGCCGATCATCTCTTCGATCAGCGACGGCGCGAGCGTCGTGAAGCCCTGGATGAAGACGAAAAACGCGCCCAGGCCGAGCAGCAGCTTGGCCGGCAGGCTGAGCGAGAACAAATCTGCCTGCGGCACGACGCGCGCGAAAATGCCGAGGGCGACGTCTAGCAGAAAGAGCGTCACCATGAAGGGCGCCGCGAGGCGGAGCGCGGTGGCAAAGAACGCCCCCGTCCACTGGATCAGGAGCGGCCCGCCGGCCGAGAGGCGCGCCCCGCCGACAGGCACCACCTCGAACGAGGCCGCGAGCGCACGCAGGAGGTGATGCGGCCCCTCGAGCAGGACGAAAAGCAGCAGGAACGCCAGGCCGAGCACCTGGCCGAGGGGGTTGGAGGTGGCCTCGCTCGCCGGGTCGTAAGCCTGCGCCATGCCGAGGCTCATCTGGTAGCCGAGCGCCTCGCCGGCCGTCTGCACGGCGTAAAACACGAACTGCGCCGCAAAGCCCAGCAGCAGCCCCGTACCCGCCTCGACGAGCGCCGCCAGCGCGAAGCCGAACGCGTGGTCCACGTGCGGCGGCAGCGGGGTGCGCGAGAAGCCCGAGAGAATCACGGCGAGCAGCGCCGCGAGCAGCACCTTGACCGGGACCGGCAGGAACGAGCGCCCGAAGAACGGGGCCGCCACGAGCAGCCCGCCCACGCGCACGAAGACGAGCATCACGCGCAGGACCGATTCGGGCTCCAGGGTCATGCCGCGGACGCAGAGGCTGCCGGCAGGCGCGTCAGCGCGAGACGTTGGGGATGAACGAGAACACGCTCACCGAGAAGTCCGTCAGGTGCTGGAGCATCCACGGCCCGAGCAGCAGGATCACGGCAAGCGCGGCGAGCATCTTCGGGATCGAGGCGAGCGTCATCTCCTGGATGGACGTGACGGCCTGGAACAGACTCATCAAAAGCCCCACGCCGAGGGCTACGCCCAGGATGGGCGCCGCGACGAGCAGGCCAATGCGCATGCTTTCCTGGAGCCAGTAAAGGGCGACGTCGCTGTTCATCGGTGGGGTGCGGCGGCGGGGCCGCGGAAGGTGGGGGCTGCGCGCCCTGACGCCATGGGTCACACGCCGAGGTAGCCGCGCACGACCGACTCGACGATCAGGTACCAGCCATCGGTGAGCACGAACAGGAGCAGCTTGATGGGCAGCGAGATCATCACTGGCGGCAGCATCATCATGCCCATGCTCATCAGGACCGAAGCCACGATCAGGTCCACGACCAGGAACGGCAGGAAAAGCATGAAGCCGATCTGGAAGGCCACGCGCAGCTCCGAGATCACGAACGCCGGCACGAGCACGTGCAGCGGCACCTCGGCCGCGGCGGCGAAGCTCTCGATGCCGGCCATGTCCATAAAGAGCAGCAAGTCCTCGTCGCGCGTCTGCGCGAGCATGAAGCCCTTCATGGGCGCCGCCGCGCGCTCGAGCGCCTCGCCCTGCGTGATGGCGTCGTTGAGGTAGGGCTGCAGCGCCTCGTCGTTGATCTTCGTGAGCACGGGGCTCATGATGAACAGCGTCAGGAAGAGCGAGAGCCCGATGAGCACCTGGTTGGGCGGCGCCTGCTGCAACCCGATGGCCGTGCGCAGGATGCTGAACACGACGACGAGCCGCGTAAAGCTCGTCATCAGCAGGATGATGGCCGGCGCGACCGTGAGGACGGTCAGCAGCAGCAGCAGCTGGATGGGCAGTTCGTAGTCGTCCTCGGCGCGCGTCAGGCGGAGGCCGGGCAGCGGCGCGGCCTGCCCCGGCACCTGCGTCGCATCCACGACGCCGGCGGCGCCCGGTCCGGGCTCGGCCGGCGGCGGCGGCGGCAGGGGCGGCGGCACGGCCTCCTGCGCCCGCGCCGGCGCCGCCACGAGCACTGCCAGGAGCAGCGCGAGCAGCGCGAGCGCCGGGCCGGCCAGGCGGCCGCCCCGAGGCACCCGACGCCGGCAGCGCCCCGAGGGCGCCAGCGCGTCAGCGAGAAGCGGCAGCGACGGCATGCTGGAGCAGGTCGGCGAAGCGGGGAGGGGCCGGCGCCGGAGCCGGCGTCAGCGAAACGAAAGCCGGTGCGCCCGGCGGCGACGCGGGCACCTCCGGGGCAGGTACCTCCGGGGCAGGTACCTCCGGGGCAGGTACCTCCGGGACGGGCGCCGCCGGGACGGGCGCCGCCGGGACGGGCGCCGCCACGGGCACCTCGGGCAGCGGAGACTCGCCCGGAGCGTAGCGGCGCAGCAGCGTCACGCTGCCCTGCGCCAGCCCCAGCAGGAGCGTCTCCTCGCCCACACGCACCAGACGCAGCATCTGCCCCGGACCGAGCGGCAACTCGGCCAGCGACGTAAGGGCAGGCGGCCGGTCTTCTGCGCCCGGCCCGTCCGGCCGCCGGCGCAGGTACACAGCCCACGCCACTCCGCCGGCCAGCAGCAGCACGGCCAGCACGTTGCCCGGACGTAGCAGGCTGCGGGCGGGGCGCGTCGGGACGTGCGCAAGGCGCCCCCCATCGGAGACCGCCGTGCCGGAGACCGCCGTGCCGGAGACCGCCGTGCCGGAGACCGCCGCAGCGGGGCTTCCGGGACCGCTCGGCCCCGCCGGCACTCCGGCAGACGGCCGGGCGGGCAGGCGCGAGGCCGCCTCGGGCAGCCGCTCGGCCACCGGCGGAGACGCTGGGGGGCCGCCCGGCGCCAGCGTCAGCGCGAGCCAGAGCAGCAGCAGCCCCCCTCCGAAGAGCACCACGCGTCGGCGGGGGCCGAGCGGACGCGGGGACGAGGCAAGCAGGGAAGACAATCGGAACATCGTGCCGGCACGGACGGCAAAAAGCGGAGGGCCGCCCCGCCGGAGCCGCATCGCGCGAGCTCTCCGGGGGCGACCCTCCGTAAGGCCAATCTGATGCCGGCCGCGCCGGGGCCGGGCGTGCCTCAGGCCGGCGCGCCCGCGCGGTCGGCCAGCAGGCGCGTCACGCGTATCCCGAGCTGCTCGCCGATCACGACGACCTCGCCCTCCCCGATCGGATGGCCGTTGGCGTAGATCACGAGCGGCTCGCCTACCAGGCGGTCCAGTTCGATCACGCTCCCGGTCGCCAGGCGCTGCACCTGGGCAAAGGGCAGGCTCCTGCGGCCCAACTCGACCGAGAGCTCGATCTCGACGTGGCGAAGCAGCTCAAGGCCCACCCCGGCCGCGTGCGGGCTGCCGTCGCCGCCGGCCGGGGCGGTGCCAAAGTCCTGGAAGCTGGCTCGGGCGGCCTCCACAGGTGGCGCTGCGGATGGCGCGGCGGTGTCAGGCGCGTCTTCGGTCATGGCATCGGAGGCGGCTCAGGCCGCCGTCAAGAGGGTGGACGTATCGGCAGAAGGGGAGAGCGACTCAAGGACGCGCACCGCGAAGCGCTCGCCCGCGCGCCCGGGCGCTCCCAGCAGCAGCGGGCGCCCGCCGCCGAAGACGACCACGGGCGCGCTCGCAGACGTGTCGAGCGTGATCACGTCCCCGACGGCGAGCGCGTCGAGATCAGCCACGCGCAGGCGCACCCGGCCCAGCTCGGCGCGCAGCTCCACCGGGAGCGCGCCGAGCGTCTCGCCGTAGGCGCGGCGCGTCTCCTCGGGCAGCGCGGCCTCGCCGCCCGTCTGCCAGCGCTGCTGCGCGCCGCGGTCGAGCAGGCGCTCGAGCAGGCGCAGCGGGTACACGAGCGCGAGCGCACCCTCCCGGCCCTGCACGCGGACCGTGAAGGGGCAACGCACGACGCGCTCCTCGCTCGCCGCCAGCTGCGTCAGTTCCCACGCGGCCTCGTAGGCCGGCCCTCGGGCGTGCTCTCCCGAGCCGAAGCCGAGCACTGAGCAGCGGGCCCAGGCGCGCGCCAGCACCCCGAACGCCTTGGCCGCCTCGCGGCGCATCAGGTGCTGCTCCACGGGCGAGAGCGCCCGCGCGGGGCCCTCCTCCGGCGGCTCCGCATCCCCGCCGCCAAACAGCCGCCCGACGAAGTAGCGCACCAGGTCTGGCGCGACCTCGAGCGCGAGGCGGTGCCCGCCGGCTTCGTCGGCCACGAACAGCGCCGAGGGGCCCGGGCGACCGAGCAGCGCGCTGAACGGCACGGCCTCAGCCTCGCCCGGCACCACGTCCACGAGCAAACGCAGCCGGGCCGAGAGGCTGACGGCGAGCGTCTGCGCGAAGGCCGCGTGCACGCCGGCGAGCACGCGGCGCTGCGCCTGCACGAGGTGGCGCGCCTGCCCGAAGACGTACGGCCGCGGCGTGGCCGGAGCGTCGGCGAGGGCAGCGTCCGGATCGGGATCCATAGCGGGGCGAGCGTCGGCTTGCAAGGGTCAGGGTTACTGTAGCACGAGCTGCTTTACTGCAGCAC
>JBKBRC010000004.1:63713-81599 GCA_046292345.1 Rubricoccaceae bacterium | reverse complement strand
TACGGCCGCGGCGTGGCCGGAGCGTCGGCGAGGGCAGCGTCCGGATCGGGATCCATAGCGGGGCGAGCGTCGGCTTGCAAGGGTCAGGGTTACTGTAGCACGAGCTGCTTTACTGCAGCACGAGCTGCCTTACTGTAGCACGAGCTGCTTTACTGCAGCACGAACTGCGTGAAGTAGATGCGGTCCACGTCGCGCGTGAGAATGCCGTTGAGCGTCACGAGCAGCGTGTCTTTGAGGTGCTGGTGCGAGCCCGGCGCGCTGAGGCTCTCGACGGTGTAGCCCGAGAGCACCCGCACGATGGCGTCGCGCACGACGACCTCCTTCTCCCCTACCTCGGCGAAGACCTTGTCGTTGGGCGCCTCTAGGCCGATGTCCACCATCAGGTACCGCCGCCCGCCGCTGCCGCTCGGGTTGATGACGATGCCGGGAAGCTGCATGAACTTGCCGTAGACGGTCGGGGCCGACGGCATCTCGGTGGGCTCGGCCGAGGCGAGGGGCGGGGCGGCGACGAACTTCTCGAACAGCACGTACGCCACGCCGCCCCCGGCCAGAGCCGTCACGAGCGGCACCAGCAGCAGCAGGAGGAGGCGGCTCTTGCCCGGCGCTACGGCGTCGTTGGCGTCTGCGGATTCTGCCACGGGAGCGTGCTGAGTGTGATTTCGACGCGCCGGTTGCGGGCGCGTCCTTCCGGAGTGTCGTTGTCTGCGCGGGGGCGGAACTCGGCGAAGCCGGCCGCCTGGTAGCGCGCCGGCTCGAGGGCGTCCTCGGCGTCTAGCAGAAACCGGACCACAGCGGCGGCGCGCGCGGCCGAGAGCTCCCAGTTGGAAGGGTAGCGCGAGGTCGCGATGGGCCGGTCGTCCGTGTGCCCTTCTACGGCGACGCTCTGCACGTCGCGCGCGATGACCTCGGCCACGAGCGCGAGGGTGCGCTCGGCCGCCGGCAGGAGCGTCGCCTCGCCGGAGGCGAACATCACCGAGTCGGCGATCGTCAGGTGAAGCCCGCCGGGGGTGAGGTCTACCTGCACCTGCGTCTCCACGCCGGCCTCGCGCAGGCGCTCGAGCAGTTCCTCGTAGCGAGCCTCGTTGGCGGCGGCCGTCTCGGCGGCCGTCGCCGGCGGCGTGGGCGTGCCGGGGCGCATCATGGGCACCATCGCCGGCGACTTGAGCATGCCCGTCTGGCCGCGGAAGTAGCTCAGCGCGTCCTCGAACTTCTTGACCTCCACCTCGGACATGGCGACGAGCATCACGAAGAACGCCAGCAGCAGCGTCACCATGTCGCTGAACGTCGCCATCCAGAAGGGCGCCGTCGGCTGGTCGTCGGTCTGAGGCGGCTTGGGGCGGCGAGCCATGGGGCGCGAGACGGCGCGCGGCGGGCGCGCGCGCAGGGCCGTGAGAACGCGGGGGCGGAAGCGCGCAGCGCCGGGGCATCCGGCCTGCGGAAGGCCGTTATCGGCCGGTCAGGCCGCCGCCTTGAGCGGGACCACGTTGTCGGGCGCCGCTGCCGCGCCGTCGCCGAGGTACTGCCGGAGGCGGCGCTCGAGCAGCGCCGGGCTCTCACCCCGGACGATGCCGAGCACGCCCACGCGGATGATCTCGGCGCGCTTGGCGAGCGCGTCCGCCTGCTCCTTCTGCTTCGAGCCGAGCGGCAGGAACACGAGGTTGGCCAGGAGCGCGCCGTAGAACGTCGTGATCATGGCGACGGCCATGGCCGGGCCGATGGCCGAGGGGTCCGAGAGGTTCTGCAGCATCTGGATCAGCCCGATCAGCGTGCCCACCATGCCGAAGGCCGGCGCGTACGTGCCGGCGGTGTTGTAGAACCTGACGAGGAAGTTGGGCCCGGCGAGCGTCTCGTCGATGCGGGTCTGCATCAGGTCGTCGATCTCGCCCGGCTCGACGCCGTCGACGGCCATCTCGAGGCCGAAGCGCATCAAATCGTCCTCGGTCCCGGCCAGGCGGCGGTCGAGCGCGAGCAGGCCCTCGCGGCGCACGACGCGCGCCAGGTCCGTCATCTCGCTTACGAGCGCGCCGAAATCGGGCGCCTTGAAGCCGAAGAGCGCTTTCAGGCCGCCCGGCACGCCCCTGACCTGCTGCATCGAGAACGCGACGAGCAGCGCGGCCACGGTGCCGCCGAGCACGATCACGAACGAGCCGGCGTCGACGAACGTCTGCCAGCCGTCGCCGAGGAGGATCGTGCCGAAGATGAGCGCGAAGCCGAGCACAAGCCCCGAGGGCGTGGACTTCTCCATAGGTGCGGGTGCGGGTTGCGGCGCGCCGGGGCTTCGGCACGTACGCTCCCGTTATCGGACCGCCCGCGCTTCGTTAAGCGGGACGCAAAAAAATCCCCGCCCGGCACGAAGCCGGACGGGGACGCGGCGCTTTCCGCGCCCGCGCCGGCGCGTCCACGTGTCACTGCAGACGACAGAACCAGCGCCCGGCCTAGCGCTTGAGCATGACGAGTTCCTGGAGCAGTTCGTCGGCCGTCGTGATCACACGCGCCGACGCCTGGTAGCCGCGCTGGTTGACGATCAGGTCCGTGAACTCGGTCGCCAGGTCCACGTTGCTCGCCTCGAGCGCGCCGGCCGTGACGGTAGTGTTCACCTCCTGCCCGGCCCGACCGATCTTGAGGTCGCCCGAGAGCTGCGTCGCGCCGAAGAAGCCGTCGCCGAGCTGGTCGAGGCCGCCAGGGTTGTTCACCGAGCCGATGGCCAGCTGCGCCACGGCGCGCTGCTCGCCGTTGGAGAAGCTGAGCACGAGCATGCCGCGCTGGTCGAAGCCGTAGCCGATGACCTCGCCGGCGGCCTGGCCGTTCTGCTCGGTCGCGGCGAGCGTGGTCGAGCCGCCGAACTGCGTGATGCCCCCGAGGTCGACGGTGATCTCGAGGTCGTCGCCGCTGAGGGGGAAGAGGCCCGTGAAGCCCGAGAGCGCCGGGTTGGGCGCCACGAGCCGGCCGGCCGTGTCGAACTCGAGCACGGCGCCGGCGCCGGCCAGGGGCGTCGGCGGCACGGGCGGATCGGCGTCGGGGTCGCCGGAGAGCTCGGCGTTGGTGATCGTCCACTCGTTGGCGTTGGTCTTCTCGAGCGTGAGCACGATCGTGTGCGCGATGCCCTGCGCGTCGTAGACGACCGACGAGACGGAGACGTTGCCGGAGGCCGCACCGATCTCGGCGTTGGCCGAGAGGTTGCCGTTGAGCCCGACGCGGTCGGTCTCGCGCGGCGGCGAGTTGGCGTTGAGATCGAGGCGGATGTCCTGCAGCGCGCCGACGTAGCTCGTGCCGTCGGGGTTGACGGGGAAGCCCTGCACGCGCTGCCCGCCGGTCGTCACGAAGCGGCCCTGGCCGTCGAAGCGGAAGCTGCCGGCGCGCGTGAGCATGGGCCCGCTGCCGCCGTTGACGACGAAGAAGCCGTCGCCGCCGAGCGCGAGGTCCGAAGCGAAGCCGGTGACCTCGAACGAACCCTGGGCCCAGTTGCGGTCGATGGCCTGCACCGTGACGCCCTTGCCGACGCGGGACGCGGCGCCGCCGGAACCGGCGCCCTGCCCGGCGAGCATCTCGGCGAAGAGGGCGCGCCCGCGCTTGAAGGCGGTCGTGTTGACGTTAGCGATGTTGTTACCGGTCACGTCCATGCGCGTCTGATGGCTGCGCAGGCCGGAGATGCCGGTGAAGAGGGCGTTCATCATGGCGATGTCCTCGGGATGGGGGTCTTGGGGAAGGCCGGAGGCGGGGTGCTCCGGAGGCGGGAGAGCGCCGGGCGCGCCGGGCGCAGCAGGCAGGGGCGGGCGTCAGGAAACGAGGCCGCGCACGTCGGCGAGGGGCACGGCGCGCCCGCCGATCCAGAGCGTCACGCGCCCGGCCTCGACCGAGACGCGGTCCACACGTCCGCGGCTAAACGTGGTCACGCCGAGGCGTGCCCCATCGGCCGCGCGCGCGTCGACCGAGAAGGAGTAGGTGCCGGCCGGGAGCGGCTGCCCGTCGTCGTCGAGGCCGTCCCACGCGTGGCCGTGGTGGCCGCGGCCGGCATGGCCGAGCTCGATGGTGCGTACGACCTGACCGGACTCCGATCGCACCTGCACGCGCACGCTCGCGGCGGGCTGCGCGAGCGTGAAGGCGAAGCCGGGAGGCGTGGCGCCGTCCCAGGGCAGCGCCGCGCCGGCCGTCTCGACGTCGCGCCCGATCAGGCCCGAGGCGAGCGCCATCTCGGTCCGCTGCGTCAGCTGCGTCCCGAGCACTTCCTGGCGCGCGCTGGACTCGCCGAGGCCGTTCGCGATGCCGGCCAGCAGTTGCGCCTGCGCCGCAAGCGTCTCGCCCATGGCCGTGAGCTGCTCGACCGACGAGAACTGCGCCAGCTGCGCCGCGAACTCGTGGCCCTGCTGCGGGTTGAGCGGGTCCTGGTTCGAGAGCTGCGTCACGAGCAGGCGCAGGAACGCGTCGCGGTCCAGCGCGCCGGTGCGGCCGGGGGGCACGTAGCCGCCGGGCTGCGGGTAAGGGGACGTGGCCGTGGGGACGGAAGGCATGGCGTCGCATGAGGCTGGTTCAGCCGATCCACCCCCGGGTGCGGGGGGGCGGCGAGGAGAGCATGGCAGGCGTGGACGCGGGAGCAGCGGCCGACGGCGGCCGCGCCCGGAATCGCTCGGCGGGGGGTTCCTGGCGCGTCTCGCCCTGCTCGCGCCCGCTCGAGGCGTCGAAGGCGAGGTCCACGGGCGCGCCGTAGTGCTGCTCGATGCGGGCCCGGATGGCGTCGGCATGCTGCGCGGCCACCGCGCGCGCTTCCGGGTTGGAGAGGTGGACGCTGAGCGCGAGGCCGCCGTCCTGGGCACGGGCGCGCACGCGGATCGTGCCCTCGCCCTCGCCCAGCTCCAGCGTGAGCGTGCGCCATCCGCCGGCCTCGCCCGCGAGGCCGAAGCGCTCGGGCCCGAGGCGCTCGGCCAGCAGGCCGGCCCAGCGGGGAAGCGCGGCGCTGCGGCCCCCCTCGGCGCGCGGCACGCCGTCGCCGTCGGCCGCGCGCGACATGCCTGCTCCGGCGGCGGTTTCAGGCGCGAGCGCTTCGGATCCGGGTTCGGCCGGCGGCCCATCGCCGGGCATCTCGTGGCCGGGCGCCTGGCTACCGAACACCTCGCGGCCACGCAAGGCGTCGTCCCCTGCAATGTCGGCGGTGGCGTTGCCGGACGCGGACACGGCATCCCCGGACACGGCATCCCCGGACACGGCGCCTGTGGACGCATCGGCGGGCGCCCTGGCCGGACGAACGGCAGATGCGGGCTCAGCGCGTCGGCTCGCGTGCGGGGCGGAGCGAGACGCCTCTCCCGACGCATCCGATTCCCGCAGGCCTGCGCGGGGTCCGGCAACCGGGCTCTCGTCCAGGCCGTCAGCGGGCTCTGAAGCCTCCCCCATCTCGGCCGCCGACGCCCGCCGGGTCAGGCGCGCCGACGGTTCGTCGTCGATGCCGGCATGCTTTGCGGCGCCCTGCTGCACCTTCTGGTCGGCCCGGTGCCCCGGCTCCTGCTCTCCGTTCCGGCCGAAGGCGCTCCCCGAGCCGCTGCCGACAGGCTCGTCCTGCCCCCCGGCGCCCGTCGTGCCCTCTCCGGGGACGGACTCGCCAGAACCGGCCTCGGCAACGTCCGAGCCTGTGCGGACAGGCACCGGCGAAGGAGGGCCGTCTGCATTGCCGGAGACCGTCGCGCCGGAGACCGTCGGCGCCAGATGGGGCGCAGAGTCGCCGGCGCCTGCGGCCGGGCGCAACGCAGAGGGCAGGCGGCCTTGCGCAACGGGGGGCGCTCCGCCGACGCGCAGGGCGCCCGACGCCTCCGGGGCCGCGGTGGGACGGATCTCGCCGGCGCGTCCCTCAATGCGCGAGCCATGCAAGGCTCCGCCCTCGGCCGGCGTGTTGCCGGGACCCGCCTCGGACGACCCAGCCTGCACGGTCGCGGCTTGCGCCGCCGTGGCCGGTGCGGAATTCGTGTCTGGCGCTTGCCGGGCCGCACCCGAAGGCGCGAGCACGGACTCCTGCCCGGCTTCGGGGAGTGGGACCGGCATGGCAGCCGGGGACACGCCCAGCGTGCCCGGGAGCGCCGAATGCTCCCGGGGCATGAAGCGCACCGCTTGCGAGGCCTCGCTCCCTTCGCTGCCTGGTGCCTCACCGTTTCCCCTGCCCGGCACGAGCGCCTCTCCCAGGAGCACGGCGGCCTCTTCCGGGAGCAAGGAAGTACCGGTCGGGAGCACGGGGATGACGGGCACGCCCTCAGCGGCCGCAAGGGGCTGCTCCTCGCCCTCCGTGGCTTCTCCGAGGCCCCTCGCCTGCTCCCCTCCCCCCTCGCCCTCGTGAGCCTTTCCGCCTACCAGACGTACGGCCAGCAGCGCACCGAACCCCTCGGCGGCCGGGCGCGACGGGGCTGCTGGCGTCGAGGCGGGTCCGACGGAAGCAAAAATCGGGACGAGGAAGGTCATGACGTGGCGGTGTGGATCGGTTGAGCAGGGGCGGCCTCCGTAGCCGGGGTACCAGAAGGCGTCGCGGAACGACCCGTGCTGGGACCACCGGGAGCCCCTGCGGCTGGCGTGGAGGGACGCGCCCCGGGGCCCTCCCCCGGGCCGGAGGGCGGGGCCGAGGCCGGGCGTGCTCCGGGGGGCGGGCCGACAGCAGCACCGTCGGACGGCCCCGGAGCGCCGCGCTCGAGCCCGGCGATGCGCTCCACGAGCGCGGCGCCCCGGGCGGCCGGGAGCGCCCCGAGCAGGCGCGTCCGGTTGCGCGGCGATGCCTCGGCGTAGATATCCACGAGCACGTCGGCGTCGAGCTGGGCGAGCAGGCTGCGCAGCTCGCGGTCCTCGAGGCGCGGGAGCGTGGCGGCCAGCTCGCGCGCGCGCTGCTGGCGGTCCTGGCGCGCCTGCAGCGCCTGCTCGAGCGTGTCGATGCGGGCGAGCACGCGCGGGAGCGCGCGCTGCGCGTCGGAGACGTACTTGCGTAGCAGCGCGAGCGAGTCCGCGGCGGGGTCGGCGAGGTCGAGCGCGAGCAGCGCTTCCATGTCGCCGGCGCCCACGCGCTGCTCGAGCGCTTCGGCGGCCGTCCGCTCGCTGGCCGGTTCGTCGAGCTCCTCGGCGCCGCCGGCGCCGGAGACGTAGCGCAGGCCGAGGTACATCCCGAAGAGCCCCCCGGCGAAGCCGAGCGTCGAGAGGAGAATGAGCAGCAGGACGCGCATGCGTGCTAGCGGAGTAGACGGCGGGCGTAGGCGGCGGTGGCGAGTTCGTCGGCCGCGGCATCGGCGGCGCGGAGGCGGGCAGCCCGGTGGGCCGAGGCAGCCTGGTCACGAAGCGTGCCGATCGCGTCGGCGTCGCGGTGCGCGGCCAGCAGCGCGGCCCGGGCCTGCGCCTCACGGCGCGCGGCCGCCTCGAGCGCAGCGCGCGCGCGCGCGCGCGTCTGCATGGCGGCGTGCAGGGCCGTAGCCCGGCGTCGGAAGGCCTCCGGAGAGGCCTTTTCAGCCGCACACAGCGCGACGTCCCGCAGGGCGTCCTCGGCAACGACCAGCGCGTCCGCGGCCTGCTGCCGCGCGGCGATCGCCTCGCCGAGCACGCGCTCGGCGCGCTCGGCTGCGTCGCGGCGGACGGTCAGGGCGGGGTCGAGCGCGAAGCGGAATCCTTTTCCGGCCATCGGGGCGTGTCGTTCCGGAGGCATGGATGGGCAGAGGCCCGAACGGGCGCGCGGGCGGGATGCCCGGCACATGCAAACGGTGCTCCCGAACGGTGCTCCCGAACGGTGCTCCCGAACGGTGCTCCCGAACGGTGCTCCCGAACGGTGCTTCCGAGCCGCCCCCGCGGACTGCTCCGCCGGGCGGCTCCGCCGGGCGGCTCCGCCGGGCGGCTCCGCCGGGCGGCTCCGCCGGGCGGCTCCGCACGGCGCCCGCGCGCGTTGCCCTGCTCAGGCGAGCAGCGCGCGCAGGTCCGCCGCGGCGTCAGGCGAGACAGGGTCGCTCATCTCCTGGCGCAGAAAGCGCATCAGAGGCCCGTGGAGCGCGACCGCACGGTCGGTCTCAGGATCCTGCCCGCGCTCGTAGGCGCCCACGCGCAGCAAGTCCTCGACGCGTGCGTACGCGGCGAGCACGCGGCGCGCCTCCTCGGCGGCACGGACGGCCTCGGGCGGGGCGACGCGGGGCATGACGCGGCTGACGCTCTGCAGCACGTCGACGGCCGGGAAGTGGCCGCTGCCGGCAAGCGTGCGCGAGAGCACCACGTGCCCATCGAGGATGCCGCGCACCGCGTCGGCTACGGGCTCGTCGAGGTCGCCGCCGTCCACGAGGACCGTGAAGATGCCCGTGATGGTGCCGGCGGCGCCCGGCCCGGCGCGCTCGAGCAGGCGTGGCAGGAGCGCGAACACGCTCGGCGTGTAGCCTCGCGTCGTGGGCGGCTCCCCGACGGCGAGGCCGATCTCGCGCTGCGCCATCGCCACGCGCGTGACCGAGTCCATCATCAGGAGCACGTCCTGGCCGGCGTCGCGGAAGAACTCGGCGATCGCCATGGCGACCGAGGCGCCCTTGACGCGGCTCATCGCCGCCTGGTCGCCCGTCACGGCCACGACGACCGAGCGCGCCAGCCCTTCCTCGCCGAGCGTGTCCTCGACGAACTCGCGCACCTCGCGTCCGCGCTCGCCGATGAGCGCGATCACGTTGACGTGCGCCTGCGCGCGCCGGGCGATCATGCCGAGCAGCGTGCTCTTGCCCACGCCCGAGCCGGCGAAGATGCCCAGGCGCTGCCCGCGCCCGAGCGTGAGCAGGGCGTCGAGCACCCGCACGCCCGTCGGGAGGGGCTCGCTGATGAGGCGCCGCGAGAGCGGCGACGGCGGATCACACGAGACGGGCTGCTGGTCCGTCACGCGGATCGGCCCGCGGCCGTCGAGCGGGCGCCCGCCCGCGTCGATGACGCGGCCGAGCAGGGCGCGGCCCACGCCTACGCTGAGCGGCAGACGCGCCGGCTCGACCAGCCCGCCGGCGCGCAGCCCGGCCGTCTCGTCGAGGGGGATGAGCACGCTCGTGCCGGCACGCACGCCTACCACCTCGGCCTTGACGCGCCGGGCGCCGGGCGCCGTCCCCTCGTGGAGGTAGCACACGTCGCCGATGGCGGCGTCCAGGCCGGTCGCCTCCACGAGCAGCCCGACGACCGAGCGGATGCGCCCGTAGCGGACGGGCCCGCGCGGCGCGGCGCGGAGCTGACCGAGCGCGTGCTGGAGGGCGGGCATGGCCTACGCGGAGGGCGAGCGCCGGTCGCGCTCTCGCAGGGCTGCGGTCTGCCGTTCGGCCTCGGCCGGAGGCGCGGCCTCTGCGGCGGGACCGGCCCCGGGAGCACGCGGGGTCCCGAGCGGCGGCGGCGGCGGGGGCTGCGCCGCAGCTGCCTCGAGCAGATCGAAGCGGGCGCGAAGGCCGTCCAGCAGTTCGGCACGCACGCGGCGCACGGCCGCCTCGTGCGAGAACACGTACCAGTCGCCCTCGGCAAGGCGCTCGTCGGGCGCCCAGCGCAGCCCCGGGTGCGCGGCCGAGAGGGCCTCCACGATGCCCTCCTCCTGGAGGCGGAGCAGATCGACGGGGTGCAGGTGCACGCCGAGCGCGTCGCCCGTGGCGAGCGCGTCGAGCGCCTGCGCGACGGAGCGCCCGAGGGCCCCCGCGACGGGCGCCGGCGGCGTGGCCCCGGCGACGAGCTCGGCCGCGTCCAGCGCGACGGCCACGAGATCGGTCTCGAGGCGCGTCAGGAACGCGCGCAGCCGCTCCTCGAGCCGCTCGAGGTCTGCGCTGACCGCGGCCTTGTGCAGCTCCACCTCGGCGCGGAGCGCGGCCTCGGCGTCGGCACGCCCGGCGGCGTAGCCTTCCGCGCGGGCCGCCCCGAGCGCCGCCTCGCGCGCCGCCTCGCGGGCCGCCTCGCGCGCCGCCTCCGGAGCGCCCACGTCCTGGCCCGACGCCTCGCCAGGCCCCTGCTCCGGCGCGCCCGGGGCCCGCTCGCCCGAACCGTGGGCAGGCGGCTCGGGCGCATGCTCCGAAACCCTTCCGGCGTGCTCCGCATTCGCGCTGCCGGGCCAGGCGTGCTCCCACGTGGTCACGAGCCCGATCGGGACCTCCTCCTCGGCGTCCCGGAACGTGCCCGCGCGCAGGATGCGCCCCCCGGGGCCCGCCTCGGGCGGCGGCGGCCCGGACGGCGACGGCTCGGGCGGCAACGCGACGCGCGCGGCCGGGATGCGCGATGCGCGGAAACCCGGCGCTGGCGGCTCGGGCCACGACGCCCCCGGCCCGGGCAGCACGGCCGAGAGCGGCTCGAAGGGGGCCCCGGCGTCGGGTTCGGCGTGCAGTAGCAGCGGCATCAGCCCTTGCGCGAGAGCGCGACCTCGCCGCCGGCCTCCAGTTCGAGCGCGGCCGCGAGCACGCGCGCCTGCGCCTCGTCCACCTCGGCGACGGAGACGTTCTCGAGCAGTTCGATCTCCTCCCGGAGGGCGGACGCGACGCGCTCGGAGACGTTGGCGAACACCTTCTCGCTGAGCGCCTCGGGCGCGCCGCGGAGCGCGAGCGCGAGGTCGCGCTGGTCGACGGCCATGAGGATGCGCTGGAGGTCGCGCGCGTCCACGCGCACGAGGTCGTCGAAGACGAACATGAGGTTCTTGACGGCCCCGGCGAGCTCCTGCGAGCGCTCGCGGAGGGCGTCCATGAGCGCGCGCTCGGTCGAGCGCGTGACGGCCGAGAGGATCTCGGCGACCTTGGCGACGCCGCCACGGGCGTGCCCCTCCGCGGCCGTGCTGCCGCCGATGTAGGCGCGGATGACCTCCTCGACGGCCCGCACGGCCTCGGGCGCGGGCGTGCCCATCGTGGCGATGCGGTAGACGACCTCGGCCTGCATCTCCGGGGGCAGGCGCGCGATGAGCTCGGCCGCCTTGCGCGGGTTGAGCTGCGTGAGGATGAGCGCGCTCGTCTGCGGGTGCTCTCCTTCCAGGAACGCCACGAGCGGCTCAGCCGCGACGGTGTGGAGCAGGTGGAACGCCGAGACTTCGATGGCGGCCTCGACCTTCATCATGATCTCCTCGGCGCGGTCCTCGCCGAGGGCCTCGGTGAGCATCTTGCGCGCGAAGTCGGCGCCGCCCTGCCCGACGTAGCCGCGCGCGATCGAGAGGTCGTGGTACTCGCAGAGCACGGCCTCGACCTGCTCGCTGGGCACGTTGCGCGTACGCGCGATCTCGACCGAGACGGCCTCGACGTCGGCGTCGCTCAGCAGCGGGAGCACTTTGGAGGCCGTCTCGAGGCCGAGCGCGATCAGGAGCACGGCCGAGCGGCGCACGCCGCTCATGCGCGCGAGCACCTCGGCTGGCGAGGGCGGCTCCGCGACGACGAGCACGGGCGCGCCGCCGCCGGGCTCGCCGGAGTCGCCCGAGGCGCGGGGCGCCATCTGGGCCGGACGCGAGATCCAGGCCGTGCCGGCCGCCGCGCTGCCGGCCGCCGCGCGGCCGGCCGCTGTGCCGCTGGCTGTGCTGGCCGCGGCGGGCGCGGCCGTCGGAGGAGGAGCGAGATCGGGCGGGGCGTTCATGCGGCGCGGTCAGTTGAGGCCGGCCCGGTCCTCGGCAAGCCACGTGCCGATCAGAGCCGCGGCCTCCTCGGGGTTCTCGGCGATGCGCTGCTGCGTGGCCTCGTAGAACTTGCGCTTCGCGCCCAGTTGCCGGCGGGCCTCGGGCGAGAGGCGGCTCGTGTAAAAATCTTCCGGCACGAGGGCGTCTTCTTCTTCGGGCGGCGGGCGCAGCACGCCGTCCGCGGCCAGCACCGGCGCGTCCGCCCCGGCGAAGCTGTCGCCGGAGGGCGGGCCCTCGGCGAGCGCGGGCGCCGCCGCCTCGTCGGGCTCGGGAGGCGCGACGACGCGGGCCGTGGCCGCGCGCAGCAGCCACGCGCCGACGAGCAGCGCGAGCGCCATCAGGCCGTAGCGGAGGTAGAGCTGCATGCGCTCCTGGCGTTGCACGGCCTGCCACTCGGCCGCCTCGGCGTCCTGCCCGGCCGTGTCGAACTGCGTCTGGTGGACCGCGATGCGGTCGCCGCGGGCATCGTTGAAGCCGACGGCGTTGCGCACGAGCGCGCCGATCTCGGCCAGCTCTTCGTCCGTGAACGGCACACGCGTCGGCTCGGCGCCCTCGGCGGTCGGCGCGGCCATGCGCTGGTCGAGGATGACCGAAACCGTCAGGTACTCGACGCGGCCGGCGCCGCGCTCGGAGCGCTCGCGCTCGCGCGAGAGTTCGTAGTTGCGCACGGTCGAGCCGCCCGCGCCCTCGGCGTCCGCCTCGACGCGCTCCTCCGAGAGTACGGTCGAGCTCTCGGGGTCGATGCGCTCGGCCTCGGTGACGGTCTTGCTGAAGTCGACCGTAGCCGAGACGCGCACGATGGCGCGCCCGGTGCCGAGCACGCGGTCGAGCATGCTCTGGCCCTGCGCGGCGAGGTGCTCCTCGAGCGCGCGCTGGTAGGCGAGCTGGCTGGCCGAGAGCGCGCCGCCGTCGGCGGCGGTCGTGGCGGGGTCCGAGAGGAGCGTGCCCTGGGCGTCGACGACGGTCACGTCGGCGGGCTGGAGGCCTTCGACGGCACCGCTGACGAGCGCCGTGATACCGGCCACGCGCTCGCGGTCGGGCCGGCCGCCGTGCGCGAGGCGGAGCACGACCGAGGCGCTCGGACTGACCTGGGTCTCGCGGAACGGGCTGCGCTCGGGGAGCACGAGGTGCACGCGCGCCGCCTCGACGCCGCGCACGCCCGTGATGGTTCGTGCCAGTTCGCCCTCGAGGGCGCGCTTGTAGGACACCTTCTGCATGAAGTCGGTCATGCCGAGCGTGCCCTTGTCGAAGAGCTCGTAGCCCGTCTGGCCGTCCGAGACGGCGCCGCTCGCAGCCAGGCGGAGACGTTGCTCGTAGACCTGCTCGCGAGGCACGTAGACTGCCGAGCCGGCCTCGCGGAGCTGGTAGGGCACGTTCTGCGCCTGCAGCGTCTCGACGACCTGCGCCGCCGACGAGGCGTCGAGCCCGCCGAAGAGCAGCGCGTAGTCCGGCCGGCTCGCCCAGTACCCGACCGCGCCGACGAGCAGCACACCGGCCAGAGCCGCGGCGGCGAGCGAGGCGCGCTGCCGTCCCGAGAGCGACGCGAGGAAGCCTCGCAGTTGGTCGGTGTAGGCGTTCATGCGGCGGGCGGGCGGGGCGGCGGGGGATCAGGAGGGGCAGCGCGGCGGGGGCGGGCGCACCGTCAGACCTGCATCCGCATCAGTTCCTGGTAGGTCTCGAGGCCGCGGTTGCGCACTTCGGTCATGAGCTGGAAGTAGAGCCGCGCCTGGTTCATGGCGATCATGACCTCGTGCAGGTTCTCCTGCTCGCCGGCCACGAACGCCTCCACCTGCGCGCCGGCCTCCTTCTGCGCGCTATCCACGTTGCCGATGGCCTCGCGGAGCGTGCCTGCGAACCGGTCGAAGCCGTCAGAGCCGACGCGGCGGGCAGGGGCAGGGGCGCCCCACGACGGACCGGGGGCGTCGGCACGGCCGAGCGCGACGAGCTGGGCGGGCGTGAGCGAGGCGGGCGCGAACATGGGCGGGCGGGGGGAGCCGGTCGGGGGAGCGCGGGGGGAGCTGGTCGGGGAGCGCGGAGGCGTCAGCCGCGCAGGTCAAGGCGCGTGCCAAGCGCCGGTGGCGGCGTGGCCGGGCGCGCCGGGCCGTAGAGGCGCTGCGCGAGCGCGGGCGCCTCCGGGAACTGCCGCGCGAGCGCCTGCTGCTCGGCGGACGAGAGCACGGGCAGCCCTGCGGCCGGAGCGGACAGGTCCGACCGCGCGGCGGGCCAGGGGGCGCCTCCAGCCGGCGGCACGGCGGGCGGCGGCACGGCGGGCGGCGTGGGCGTCTGCGGCGACGCGAGGGGGCGCGTATAGGCCGGATAGCTGGCGGGCGAGATCATGCGGGTCGCAGCGGGCGGGCGGCCGCGGTCAGAGCTCGAGCGTGCGCTTGAGCATCTCCTTGGCCGCGTCGAGCGTGGAGAGGTTGGCTTCGTAGATGCGGTTGGCCGAGATCATCTGCGCCATCTCGGTGACGACGTTGACGTCCGGGTAGCGGACGTAGCCGTCGGCGTCGGCGTCCGGGTGGCCGGGGTCGTATTCCCAGCGCTCGGCGTCGAGCTCGACGACCTCGGTGCGAGGGCCGCCGTCGGCGGGGCCGGCGAAGCGGCGCCCCGTCAGGCCCTGCAGGTGGCGCTCGTGGGAGGCCGCCAGGCGCCCGCCGTGGCGCAGGAACGCTTGGAAGGGCACGTTCCCGATGGCCTCGTGCTGCGCGCGCTTGACCCGGTAGGGCTCCCCGCCGGCCATGCCCGAGGTGGTCGCGTTGGCGATGTTCTCGGTCGCGACGCCCATCGCGACGCGCTGCGCCTCGAGGCCGCGCGCGGCGATGCGGAAGACGGAGAAGAAGCGAGGGCCGACGGGCATGGCGGACTACGGCGGACGGCGCGGGAGGGGCTCACTCGGAGCGGCCGGTGATGCCGGAGCGCATGAGCGCGAAGTGGTGCGAGAGCGCGCGCGTAGCGAGTTGGGTGCGCATCTGCGTGTCCGCGACCTCCATCAGCTCGTCCTCGAGCAGCGGAGGGCGCTCCTCGACCTGCACGCGCGGCTGCGCAGCGCGCCGGAGGTGCTCGCTATCAGGCAAGCGGCGCGCGCGCTGGAGCGCGTCCTCGAACGAGACGCCCAGGCGCTGGTAACCGGGCGTCTCGATGTTGGCCACGTTGGCCGCGAGCGTGCGCGAGCGCAGCGAATAGGCCGTCATCGCCTGGCGAAGCAGCGCGAGCCGGTTGGTTTCCATCGGATGCGGGAGAGGGAGGTCGTGGCGCGAGTCTCCGGGCAAGAGCCGTGCCGCTGGCAAGAGCCGTGCCGCCTCGCCGGCCGCAGGCGGCGGGCATCCGCGCGCTGCGGCGGCGATCCCCGGGCGGCGCGCTGCGAGCGGGCGCCCCTTGGAAAGGTCCGGTTTGTGCCCTTACTGCACCCGACGCTGCCGCGCCCGCCCGCCCGGCGCCTCAGCCAGACGTCCCCGCCGCGCGTCGGAAAACCTTGCCGCGTCTGCTGAAAACTCCGCTCCGCATGCCGCTCACCCTCATCCCCTCCCCTGCCGCCGCCGATGCCCTCGCGCCCGGTGAGATGGGTGCCGTACCGGGCGAACTGGCCGCCTTCGCCACCGTCGTCGCCCACCGCCTGCGCAGCCTCGTGGGGGGCATCCAGGGCTACGCGGAACTGCTCGCAGACCTGCTCACGCGCGAGGACGAGCGCGCGCTCGCGCTCGGCATCCTCGAGGGCGCGGCGGCCATCGAGCGCGTCTGCGCTGGACTTGTCTACTACAGCCACCTGCCGGCGCCCGTGCCGGTCCGCGTGGCGCCGGCGGCGCTCGCAGCCGATCTGCTGCGCGCCCTGGGGCCCGCCGCCGACCCGGTCGTGCTCGCCGATCTGCTCCCGGACGGCTTCACGGCCGACACCGATCCGGCGCTGCTGCGGCAGATCCTGCTCGTGCTCCTCCAGAACGCGCTCGAGGCAGCGCCACCAGGCTCGCCCGTCACGCTCGTGCTCGCGGTCGCCGGCACGGCGCTCACCGCCGAGGTGCGCAACGAGGCGGCCGTGCCGCCCGACGAGCGCGCCTTCACGCTCTTCCACACGACCAAGTCCAGCCACCTCGGGCTCGGGCTGCCGCTGGCGCGGCGCCTGGCCGAGAGCATGGGCGGCACGCTCACGCTCGCGCCGGCCCTGGCCCCGCCCCCCCGCGAGCCTGGCAGCGCCGGAGCTTCGGTGGTAACGTTCCGCCTGTCGCTGCCCTGCGCGGCACCGGCCGCCTAGCCGGACGCGCGGGGCCCCTCCCGCCCTCGCGCCCGCTATGCCCGCCTCCTCCGCTCGCATCCTCGTCGTAGATGACGAACGCCTCCTCCACGGCGTGATCGCCCGCGCGCTCGGCCGGCACGGCATGGAGGTGACAAGCTGCACGAGCGCGCCGCAGGCCCTCGAGACGCTCGCCGCGGCCGAGGCGCCTTCGTTCGACCTGGTCGTGACGGACTTCCAGATGCCGGAGATGGACGGCCTCGAGCTGCTGGCGCGTGTCCGCGAGCGGCACCCGCGCCTGCCGGTCGTGATGATCACCGGCCACGCGAGCGTGCAGCACGCCGTGCGCGCCCTCGGCAGCGGCGCCGTAGACTACCTGCCCAAGCCGTTCACGATCGACACGCTCATCGAATGCGTGCAGCGGCACCTGGGCACTGCGCCCTCCAGGTCGTCGGGCACGCCCCCCTCGGAGCGCACCGCCGAGGCCGCGGCGGTGCGCCGCCGCGCCGCCGCGCCGGCTGCGCCGCCGGCCGAGTTCGTCGGCGAGCACCCGTCCGTGCTCCAGCTCAAGGCGATCCTGCCACGCTTTGCACGCAGCAAGGCGCCCGTGTTCGTGCACGGCGAGAGCGGCACCGGCAAGGAGGTGCTCGCCCGCCTCGTGCACGAGCAGAGCGACCGCGCCAGCGGCCCGTTCGTGGCCCTCAACTGCGCCAACCTGCCCTCCGAGCTCGTCGAGAGCCACCTGTTCGGCCACAAGAAGGGCGCCTTCACGGGCGCCGTGGAGGACATGACGGGCGCCTTCGGGCGCGCCGACGGCGGCACGATCCTGCTCGATGAGGTAACCGAGATCGCGCTCCCGGTGCAGGCCAAGCTGCTGCGCGTGTTGCAGGAGGAGGAGTTCCAGCCGGTCGGCTCGGAGAAGACGGTCCGGGTGGACGTGCGCGTCGTGGCGACGAGCAACCGCGACCTGCAGGCGGCCGTCCGGGAGGGCATCTTCCGCGAGGACCTCTACCACCGGCTCGCGGTGTTCCCGCTGCACGTACCGCCGCTGCGCGAGCGCCGCTCGGACATCCCGCTGCTGGCGGGGCACTTCGCGGCCAAGTACTGCGCTCTCTACGGCCTGCCGCCCAAGACGCTCGCGCCGGACCTGCTGGCCGAGTTGCAGGCCATGCCCTGGCCTGGCAACGTGCGCGAGCTGGGCAACCTCATCCATCGCGGCGTTGTGCTCGCGGCCGACCGTCCTGAGGTCACGCGCGCCGACGTGATGCACCCGTTCTTCGCTACGGCGGGCGCGCCGGCCACGCCGCGCCTGCCCGAGGGCCTGCCCGAGACGCTCGACGAGATGGAGCGCCTGATGATCCTGCGCGCGCTCGCGCAGCACGGCGGCAACCGCGAGCGCGCGGCCGAGCAGCTCGGCGTGAGCGCGCGCACGATCCGCAACAAGCTCAAGCGTTACCGCGAGCAGGGCCTGACCGAGTCTGATGCCGAGTAGGCGCGGCGCCGGGCAGGCGCGGCGCCGGGCAGGCGCGGCGCCGGTCCCGCTCAGGCGCCTGCAATGCGCGCGGCGACGCTCTCGACGACCTCCGGACGGTCGTAGTAGCCGCTCTGCGCGAGGGCGCGTAGCTCGGCTACGCGCTCGGGCGAGAGCGTGTTCAACTCCGCCAGCTGCGCACGTGCGGCCTCGATCTCGGCCTGGCGCGTCGCCTCGGCGGCCTGGCGCATGCGCGCGGTCGCCGAGAGTTCCACACGGTCCCCGCTGCGTGGCTCAGCCGCCGCTGCCGCCGCGCCGGTCTTTTCTGCCAGCGGGCGATCGGAGACCTTTTTTTCCGTGCTGCCCCGCTCGGAAGCGTGCGCGCGCGTGCCGGAGAGACGGGAGAGATCCATAGCGGTGAGCAGGTTGAGGCCCGGGTCGTTTCGGTCGTTATCGGGGCGCGGGACGGTTGGCTAAGCCCCGGGCTCAAAAAGTTAACGCGCGGCAATAAACTTGCCGGGCGCAGGCGTCAGCCGCTTGCACGCAGGCGTCAGCCGCTTGCACGCAGGCGTCAGCCGCTTGCACGCAGGCGTCAGCCGCTTGCACGCAGGCGTC
>JBKBRC010000004.1:49691-63613 GCA_046292345.1 Rubricoccaceae bacterium | reverse complement strand
CGCAGGCGTCAGCCGCTTGCACGCAGGCGTCAGCCGCTTGCACGCAGGCGTCAGCCGCTTGCACGCAGGCGTCAGCCGCTTGCACGCAGGCGTCCCGGCGGCGACGCGGGCTCCTCGGTGTAACGATCCGCCGCGTGGCGGTGACGCGCCGTTTCACGCAAAGCGTCCTCCAGTGCTTCCTGATGCGCGGCCAGCGCCTCCGACAGCGCAGCGTACTGCGCGACGAGGCGCCCGGCGCAGGCGGCCTGGTGCGCTCCTAGGCCGGCGCCGGCGGCTTCGGCGCGGGCGAGCTGCGCCACGAGCGTCTCGCGCGCCTGCGCGTGTGCGAGCGCACCGTCGTAGTCTTGGCGCGCGAGCGCGCCGAGCACCTCCTCGCCTGCCGCATAAATGGCCTCGAGGAGGAGCGTTGCGGCCGCGGGGGGCGTGGCGGCGGGCGGGGCGGCGGCGGGCGTCATGGGACTCAGTAGAAGTAGGCCGAGAACTGCTGCTGCTGCCCTTGCAGAAGGGCGACCGTTTCCTGGAGGCGCGCGAACTGGAGCCGGAGCGATTTCTCGCGAGCCTGCAGGCGCGCGTCCCAGTCCTTGATCCGCTTCTCGATGCGGCGGTTGGCGGCTTCGAGCGTCTCTTTGCGGCTCCCAAGCAAACCGCCCGTGCCCACGAACGCGTCGAGGCGGGCCGTGAGGCGCTCGGCGAGCCCGTCGCCGCCCGAGGCGAAGAGGCGCTGCACGCTGCCCGGGTCTTGCGCGATCGCTGCCTCGAGCGCCGCCTTGTCGCTCAGCTTGAGCGTGCCGTCTTTGGCCGTCGTGATGCCGAGGCTCTCGAGCGCGCGCGCCGTGTCTGGCTGCCCGGCGACAGGGCGAAGCAGGTCGCTCCGCATGCCCGCGCGCAGTCCCAGGATCGGGCCGTCGCCGGCGAACTCGCCGCGGGTGCGCGCCTCCGGATCGACGACCGTGCGCTGCGCGATGAAGTTGACGACGGCGTTGTAGCGCTCGATGAACTTCTCGACCTGCTCGGTCGCCACGGTGCCGTCAGGCGCGACGGCGAACGTCTCCGGCGCGCCGGGCGCGCGGAGGGTGAGCGTGACGCCCTGCAGCGCGTCCGTCACCTCGTTCGAGCCGCGGTACATCGTGAGCCCGTCCAGCACGAAGCGGGCCGAGAGGCCGGAGTCCATCTCGCTCGTGCCGACGGCGTGGAGCATGCCGCCGCTCGTGCCGGCAGGCGTGACCGCGACGACGGCGTCGGTGCCCCGTACGGGCTCAGCCATGACGGCGAAGCCGAGCCGCGCGAGCGCGTTGCCGCCCGTGAAGCGGATCGACGACGCCTCCCCGGTGGCAACGGTCGTGACGCGCAGGGCGCCGTCCTCGACGTCGACGCGCATGTCGTTGCCGAGCGCGTTCTGGAACGCCGCCGCCAGCGCCTGCGGCGTGTTGTAGGTGCCGTTGGCAATGTTGACCGTGCGCGCGGCGCCGTTGACCTGCACGTTGACCGCGTTGCCGGTCAGAATCGAGAACGAGACGGGCGTCGAGACGGCACTGCCGAGGTGCGAGGCGCTCGTGGCCGGCGTCACGTCTTGCACCTCGCCGCCGGCCAGGTCGGCGCGCGCGATCTGGAGACGCGCGAGCAGGCCGTCGGCGGAGTCGGCGAAGCCGAGGCGGCGGTCGAAGCCAGTGCCGCCGGCGCGGAGCTGCAGGCGGGCCGTGCCGGCCGTCTCGGAGACGACCGACGCCACGGGCACGTCCGCGCGGTTGATGCGTCCCTCCGAGGCGGCCTGCGACAGCGCGTCGGTCACCGCCTGGCGGATCTGGCCGAGGATCTCGCCGTCGGTGCTGCCGGTGGGCTCGACCGTCACGTCGACCGAGACGCGGCGCGTGGGGTCGGTGGCGGTCGGGCTGCCCACCTCGATCGCGAACGTCTGCGGCCCGCGCGCGGCGAAGAAGTCGCGCAGGGTGGTGCCGGCCGTATCGATGCGGCGCGAGACGCGCGCGTCGGCCGCGGCGAGGCGCTCCACCTGGAGCGTGTGCGCGCCCGCGGCGGCGCGCCCGGAGGCAGTCGCCGTGAAGCCGGCGCCGCCGGGCACGCTCGCCTGCTTTGCCGCGAACGGGTTGGCGAAGCGATCGCTCATCTTGGCCAGTTCGGCGCGCAGCCCCGAGAGGGCCGTCGAGAAGTCGTTCAGGACGGTGCGCTGCTTCTTCTGGCTCGCCTGCTGATCCTTGAGGCGCTGCTGCGGCTGCCGCTCGAGCCGGATGATGTTCGAGATCAGCAGCTCGTACGGATCGTTGGCATTGACGCGGGAGACGGAGACCATGGCAGGTCCCGGCACGCGGCCGGGGGTGCGGATACGGGCACGGGGCGGCGCGCAAGCGCCCGGGGTCAGGCGGCAGGGCGGCGCGCGAGCACGCCCTCGGCCCACGCCTCACGCAGCCCCTCGAGGAGCTCGGCTACGCTTGCAAGGTCGCCGAGAGCGCTCTCGGTCAAACAGTAGGTGTAGATGGCATGCAGGCGGCCGGCGATCTCGCCGCCGCGCGCGAAGTCGAGTCCGGCGAGCAGTTCCTTGAGCACGGCACGCACCTTCGGGCGATCCTCGCGGTAGCACGCGGCAATGCCGAGGTCGTAGAGCGTGCCGACGAGTTGCTCGGGGGAGGCCGAGCGCGCGGCCTGCTGCTGGTACTGGCGCATGCGATGGAGGGCGGTCATGGCGGGCGGTAGCAAGGAGTGATCCGGAGGAGCGGAGGAGGAGCGAACGCGCTACGGCGGGCGCGGCGACGGACGGCTTTGCCGGTCTCGGAGGCGACAGGCGGCCGGGTTTTCCGCCGCGCGCGGCAGGGGTACCCCTGTTTTCGGGCCCGCCGGGGGGGCGCTAAGGGGAGGCGCAAAAAAAGCGCTGCCCCCGCCAGAAGCGGAGGGCAGCGCGGCCGTTCGAGCGTACTGCGAGCGGTCGGGATGCGGCTCAGCGGAGCAGCGAGAGCACCGCCTGCGGCGCCTGGTTGGCCTGCGCCAGCGACGCCACGCCCGTCTGCTGCAGGATCTGCAGCTTCACGATCTGCATCTGCTCCTTCGCAAAGTCGGCGTCGGCGATGCGGCTGCGCGCCGCGTCGTAGTTGTTCATCGCCGTCTCCAGGTTCTCCGACTTGAACGTGAGCGCCTTCTGGTCGTCGCCGACGCCCGAAATCATGGCCGACAAGGCAGCGATGTAGCCGTCGATGTTGTCGATCTCGGCGCTTGCCGCGGCGTTGTCGGAGACGTCGAACGCCAGGCCCTGCAGCGCCGAGATGTCGAGCGCGACCGTGGTGAACGTGTCGCCGCTGGCCGAGCCGACCTGGAAGGTGAACGTGCCGTCGCCGTTGCTGCCGCCCGTGCCGTCGAGCAGCTTCTGCCCGTTGAAGTCCGTGTTCTCGATGATGCTGTCGATCTCCGAGGCCAGCGCCGCCAGCTCGTTGGCGATCGCCGTCCGCTCGTCGGCGCCCATCGTGTCGTTGGCCGCCTGGATCGACTTGGCCTTCATGTTCTGGAGGATGTCCATGACCGAGCCCAGGCTGCCCTCGGCGACGGTGAGCAGGCCCTTGGCGTCGGCGATGTTGTCGAGCGCCTGCGCCTGCCCGCGCACCTTGGCCTCGAGCTTCTTGGCGATCGTGAAGCCGGCCGTGTCGTCCTCGGCGCGGTTGAGCTTGCTGCCGGTGGCCAGGCGCATCTGGCGCATGCCGAGGTCAGCGTTGGTGCGGTTGAAGGCGCTCAGCGCCTGCTGAGCCTGCGAGTTCGTGTTGACGCGGGAGAGGTCGCCGAACATGGGGGTCTACCGGGTTAGGGGTGTTGAGAGAGCCGGGCCGGGGTGCCCTTTGTCTTGCCCCTGTTATCGGTGCCGCCACGGCGCCTTAAGGTCGCGCATTACAAAAAGACGCCGCCCCCCCGCGCGAGGTGGAAAGCAGCGTCTGAGCGCGCCTTTCGAGTCTGCAGGAAGGGGGCGTTCGCGGGGTGCCGCGCGCCGCCGCCGGGATGCGGCTCAGCGGAGCAGCGAGAGCACCGCCTGCGGCGCCTGGTTGGCCTGCGCCAGCGACGCCACGCCCGTCTGCTGCAGGATCTGCAGCTTCACGATCTGCATCTGCTCCTTCGCAAAGTCGGCGTCGGCGATGCGGCTGCGCGCCGCGTCGTAGTTGTTCATCGCCGTCTCCAGGTTCTCCGACTTGAACGTGAGCGCCTTCTGGTCGTCGCCGACGCCCGAAATCATGGCCGACAAGGCAGCGATGTAGCCGTCGATGTTGTCGATCTCGGCGCTTGCCGCGGCGTTGTCGGAGACGTCGAACGCCAGGCCCTGCAGCGCCGAGATGTCGAGCGCGACCGTGGTGAACGTGTCGCCGCTGGCCGAGCCGACCTGGAAGGTGAACGTGCCGTCGCCGTTGCTGCCGCCCGTGCCGTCGAGCAGCTTCTGCCCGTTGAAGTCCGTGTTCTCGATGATGCTGTCGATCTCCGAGGCCAGCGCCGCCAGCTCGTTGGCGATCGCCGTCCGCTCGTCGGCGCCCATCGTGTCGTTGGCCGCCTGGATCGACTTGGCCTTCATGTTCTGGAGGATGTCCATGACCGAGCCCAGGCTGCCCTCGGCGACGGTGAGCAGGCCCTTGGCGTCGGCGATGTTGTCGAGCGCCTGCGCCTGCCCGCGCACCTTGGCCTCGAGCTTCTTGGCGATCGTGAAGCCGGCCGTGTCGTCCTCGGCGCGGTTGAGCTTGCTGCCGGTGGCCAGGCGCATCTGGCGCATGCCGAGGTCAGCGTTGGTGCGGTTGAAGGCGCTCAGCGCCTGCTGAGCCTGCGAGTTCGTGTTGACGCGGGAGAGGTCGCCGAACATGGGGGTCTACCGGTTGGGTGACAGGCAAAGGGAGCGGGACCGGAGGTGCCCGTTGTCTTCTATGCCCTCTGTATCGGTAACCCGGGCATGACTTAAAGCGGCGTGGCAAAAAAAATCCTTAGTGCCCCCGGCGTACGGCCGTCGCGGCTGAGCCCGGACCTCCGGCGCGCTTCCCGTCGTCCTCCTGCCTTCCGTCCCCTCCCCGGGGCAACCAGGCCTGATGCCCGCCCGGCCCGATGACTGTCGCGATCGTCTTCCCGCACCAGCTCTTCGACCCGCACCCGGCCCTCGAAGGCGCCGGACGCGCCGTGCTCGTCGAGGACGACCTGTTCTTCCGCGACGAGCGGTATCCGGCGCGGCACCACAGGCTGCGCCTCGTGCTGCACCGCGCGCAGATGACGCACTACGCCGCGCGCCTTGGCCGGCGCGGTCTACCGACGGAGCACGTCGCGTGGGCCGAGCGCCGCACGCTCGCCGAGTTGCTGGCCGGCCTGGCCGCGCGCGGCGCGACGCGCGTCCAGGCGTGCGACGTGGCCGACTTCGTCCTCGAGCGTCGCCTGCGGCGGGCCGCTCGCGAGGCAGGTCTCGCGCTCGCGCTCCTGCCCTCGCCCGGGTTTCTCAACACGGCCGAAGACAACGACGCGTTCTTCGACGGCCGCCGGCGCTGGCTCATGGCCGACTTCTACCGCTACCAGCGCCGCCGCCTGAACCTCCTGCTCGATGCCGACGGCGAGCCGCTCGGCGGCCGCTGGAGCTTCGACGAGGACAACCGGCAGAAAATCACGGACGCGGCGCTGCGGGACGCCCCGCCGCTGCCGAACGTGCCGCAGGACGAGGCCATCGCCGAGGCGCGGGCGTACGTGGAGCGGCACTTCCCCGACCACGTTGGCGCGAGCGGGCCGCTCCCCTACCCGGTCACACACGAAGCCGCGGCGCGCTGGCTCGAGGCGTTCGTCGCGGAGCGGCTCGACCGCTTCGGGCCGTTCGAGGACGCGCTCGTGCCGGGGCAGTCCGCGCTCTACCACGGCGTGCTCACGCCGCTGCTCAACACGGGCCTGCTCACCCCCCGGCAAGTCCTCGAGGCCGTCCTGGCCCGCGCCGACGCCGCGCCGCTCCAGTCCGTCGAGGGCTTCGTGCGCCAGGTCGTCGGGTGGCGCGAGTACATGCGTGCTGCCTACGCGATCCGCGGCGTCGAGCTGCGCACGGCCAACGTCTGGGGCTTCGAGCGCGCCGTGCCGGAGGCGTTCTACACCGGCGAGACCGGCCTGCTACCCGTGGACGACGTCATCCGGCGGGTGCTCCGCACGGGGTACGCCAACCACATCGAGCGCCTGATGGTGCTCGGGACGGCGCTCTTCCTCACGCGCTGCCACCCGGCCGCCGTCACGACGTGGTTCCACGAGCTGTTCGTCGACGCCTACGACTGGGTCATGGTGCCCAACGTGGCCGGGATGAGCCAGCACGCCGCCGGGCCGGTCATCACGACCAAGCCCTACGTCAACGGCGCAAACTACCTCCGCAGGATGGGTCGCTACGCGCGCGGTCCCTGGGAGGCCGAGTGGGACGGCCTGTTCTGGACGTTCGTCCGCGATCATGCCGGGGCGATCGGGCGCTACCACCGCATCGGGATGCTGGCCCGGACGGCCGAGCGCATGGACCCGGCCAAGATGGCCGCGCACGCGGCGGCGGCGGCGCGCTACCGGGCGCGCGTCGGCGCCTGAGAGGCCGCGCTAGCGCGGCAGGCGGACGCGGCTGCGCAGGCGGGCCATTTCCTCAGGGCCGAGCTGCGTCAGCGCGCCGATGTACTGCTCGACGGCCGGCGCCTCGGCCAGCAGGCCGTCCACGAACTCGTTCAGGCGCGTGCCGGGCGGTAGGTCGCGCTGCACGAGGTCGGCCAGGAGCGCCTCGGCGTCGGGCGCGGGGCCGGGCAGCACGCCGAAGTCGGCGAGCGCGGCGGCGGCGCTGGCGGCAGCGGTCGCGCGGAGCAGGCAGGCCGTGGCCGGATCGACGCCCTCGCCGCGGCGCGCCTCGGGCGCGTGGTGCAGGCGGATCACGTCGGCGAGCGCGTCCGGGAACTGGAAGTGGAGCGCGGCGACGAGGCCCGCCTCGGTGTGGTCGCAGCCGAAGAGGAGGCGCTCCTGCTCGCGCGCGTCCTCGGCGACGACGCTCTCGCCGAGCCCGCCCTCCCGGTAGAGCGTCGCGGCCTCGTCGGGGTAGTTGTAGAGCAGGATGAACTTGCCGAGGTCGTGGAGCAGCCCGGCCGTGTAGGCGGCGCCGCTGCGCGTGAGCATGGGAAAGGCGCGCTGCGCCACGTGCCCGGGCGTCTGCTCGACGATGCGCCGCGCGAAGTAGGCCGTCGCGAGGCTGTGCCCGATGATGCGGCCTGAGATCTCGGACGTGCCCGTGGTCACGAGCGGGCGCAGGCGCAGCATGCTCATGCCGGCCACGAGCCCGACGACCGTCACCGGCCCGAGCAGCACCACGGCGCGCTCGGGGCTGGTGATGGCGCGCTGCAGGCCGTAGTAGGCCGAGTTGACCGTGCGCAAGAGCTGCGCGACGAGGATCGGGTCGCGCTCGACCATGCGCACGACCGGGCGCACCTCGACGTCCTCGATCCGCTCGATCATGTCGACGGCTTCGAGGAGGGTCTGGGGGAACGGGGGGCACCGCAGTTCGAGGCGTCCGAGCGTGCCCCTGGCGAGCGGCTTGGCAGCTGATGACATCAGGAGGAGTGCGTTGAGGCGAGCCCGACGGCTCAGCGGAGGTAGTCAAGGAGGGTGCGCTGCTGGGCGTCGGCCGCCGTGCGGAGCGCGATTTCGAGTTGCGTCTGCGCGCGCTGCATCTCGGCGATGACCGTGTACATGTCGGCGTCCTCGGCCTCAGAGCGGCGCCGCGCGACGAGCACGGCCGCGTCATCGAGCACGTACGCGGCGTCGGTCAGACGCGCGGCGGTCTCGCCGTAGCGGCCGGCGGTCTCGGCGTAGTGCGCCTGTACACGTTCCATGCCCGCGATCGCCTGCTGGAGCGGCGCGCGCTCGCCGCTGCGCAGCGCCGCAGCGAGCGCGGCAAAGGCCTCGGGGATGCTGCCGACGCCGGGGGCCTCGTGCACGTCCGTGCCGGGCACGTTGACGGCGAGGCGCGTCTCGGGCCCGATGGCGCGCACGCGCCGGCCGGAGAGGTCTCCGGTAGGCGCCCCGGCGGCGTCGAAGGGCGGCGCGTCGGTCCGGTTGCCGCCGAAGACGTACTCGTCACCGACGCGCGCGTTCAGGCGCGCCACGAGCTGCTCGGCAAGCGCCTCAACGCGCGAGGCCATGGCCTCGCGGTCGGCCTCGGAGAAGGTCTCGTTGGCCGCGCGCGTGCCGGCGAGCACGGCCTCGCCGGCGAGCGTCGTCATGGCGTCGAGCGCGAGCGCGGTCTCGTCCGCCCACAGGCGCGCCGCCTGCACGGCGCGGCCGTACTGCTCGAGGCGCCCGGCCTCGGCCTCGAAGCGGCGGGCCTGCGCGTAGGCCTGCGGGTCGTCGGAGGCGCGGTTGACGCGCAGGCCTGTCACGGCCTGTTCCTGCAGGCGCGCGAGCGAGGCGCGCAGGTCGGCCACGCCCGGCAGCGGGCGCTGCGCGGCCAGGCCGCGCTCGAGCGTAGGCGCTAGCGGACGAAGCATCGGCGGGGTGTCAGAGCGTGAGCAAGGGCCAGAGCGTGAGCAAGGGCCAGAGCGTGAGCAAGGGCCAGAGCGTGAGCAAGGGTCAGAGCGTGAGCAAGGGTCAGAGCGTGAGCAGCGTATCGAACATGGACTGCGCGGCCGAGATGACGCGCGCCGAGGCGGCGTACGACTGCTGGTACTGGATCAGGCGCGTCATCTCCTCGTCGAGCGAGACGGCGGCGACGGACTCGGCGAGCGCGTCGGCGTGCGCCACGAGCGCGCTCCCGGCCGCCGTGGCGGCGCGCGCCGTGGCGACGCCGCGCCCGAGGGCAGCTGTGAGGGCGGCCGCTTCCTCCTCGAAGCCGGCGCGCAGCCCGGCCAGCGCAAGCGCGACCGTCGCGTCGCCCGTCTCGCCGGGCTGCCCGGCGAGCGCGACGTCGCGGGGATCCGTCAGGTCCGGTGAGCGGCGGAACGCCGCCGCGCTCGTGCCGGCGGGGTCGAAGAAGGCGAGGCCGGTCGCGCCGGAGAGGCCGTAGCCGGCTCCGTGCGCGGCGTTGACCTCCTGCGTCAGCCGCGTCGCGAGCGCGTCGAGCGCCCCGCGGGCCGCGGGGATCGTCTCGCCGAGCGTGCGAAGTTGCCCGCCGAGACGCCCGCCGCCCTCGCTGCCCGGGCGGAACGGCACGCCCGTGCCGCGGAAGCGGACGGCGTCGGCGGGATCGGGCGGGCCGACCTGCTCGAGCAGGCGGGCCTCGCGGCCCTGCACGACTCTCATGCCCTGCACCGAGACGGTGACCGAGCCGTCGGCCTCGGCGTCGACGCGCAGCGGCGCCAGCTCGGCCAGGGTGCGCAGGGCGCGGTCGCGCTCGTCCTCGGCGGCGAAGTCGGGCGCCCCGGCGGCGCGGGCCGACGCGGCGGCTTCGTTGAGGCGCGCCACCTCGCCGACGAGCGTGTTGAACTGCTCGACCGTCTGCCCGAGCGCGCCGCGCGTGTCGTCGGCCAGGCGCCCGAGCGCGGCGTCGTAGCGGTGGAAGGCGCCCGCGAGCGCATCGGCGCGCTGCAAGAGCACGCCGCGCACGCCGAGGTCGGTCGGCGCGTCGGCGGCGTCGGCGAAGGCGTTCCAGAACGCGCGGAGCGAGGCGCCGAGGCTGGCCGGCCCGTCGGCGAAGGCGCCTTCGAGCACCATGCCGGCGCGCAGTTCCTCCTCAGCCGCCCCGAGGCCCGCGCGCGCGGCGCGTGCGGCGGCATCGAGCAGGCCGTCGCGGAGCCGCTCGTAGCCTGAGACGGCCACGCCGGCGCCGCGGAACGTGCCCGGCGCCGCAGGCATGCGCACGCCCCCGAGCGGCGTCTTGACCCCGCTCAGGGCAATGCGGCGCCGGCTGAAGCCTTCCACGCCCGCCCCGGAGATGTTCTGCCCGGTCGTCTGCATGGCCGATTCGCTCGCCATGAGGGAGCGGCGGCCCATCTGGAGGAGTCCGTTGATGCTCATCAGCTCGTTCTCGTTGCGGTTCGGCCGGTGCGGGTCAGCCGGTGCGGGTCAGCCGGTGCGGTTGACGAGGGCGCGCGGCGCGGCGGCGGCGGCGGCTCCGGCGGCAGTGTAGTGGGCCGCCGGCGTCGTGCCGAGCGCGCGCCACGCGCCGAGCGTCTCGCGCCCGATGCTGGCGGCGTACGAGAGCGCGAACGCGAGCGCCTCGCAGCGCTCCGAGGCGGCCTCGGCCGCCGCGCGCGCGCGCGCGCGGGCGACGCGGAGGCGCTCGGCCTCGGCCGGCGGGAGGCACCCGGCGAGGCGCAGCAGCGGCGCGTCTTCTGGAAGCGAGAGCGTGCGCGCGAGCAGGCGCAGGCGCCGGGCGCGCGCCTGGCCGGCTGCCTCGAGCGCCGCGACGGCCTCGGCCGTTGCCAGACCCGCCTCCTCGAAGCGGGGCGCGTCCGACGCCCCTGCCCGGAGCGCGTCGAGCTGCGCGCGCGCGCAGTCGCCGAGGCGGGCGAGCGCGTCGGCCTCGTCGGCGAGGGCAGTGCAGAGCGCGTCGATCACAGGAGCGAAGGTGGTGTTCATCGTTGTCGGCGGGCAGGACCGGAGGTAAAGGCGGCGCGCGGATTTTGCCCGGCTGCGTGGGGCGGCTAGAGGGTTGGCCTCGGGGAGCCTCACTCCTCGTAGTAGAGGTAATGGCTCTCGTGCTCGCGCAGGGCCTCGGCGCGGTCGCGCGTGACGGGGGCCGGGCGACCGGGGCGCGCGGCGGCGGAGCCCGGGCGCGGCTCCGGGTCTGCAGCCGGAGCTGTGGCCAGGCGCGCGCGGTTGTAGGGCAGCGCGTAGGCCGCCTCGCGCGCGGCCGGCTCGAGATGGTCGGTCCCGAAAGGCCGGTAGGCGCTCGTCCCGAAGAGGTTGCTGGCATAGGGCGCCCCCGGAGTGCGGGCGCCTCCCGGCAGCGGCCGGTAGGCATCGGGCGCGAGCGGATCCGGGCGCCGCGCCGCTGCCGCGCGGCCGGCCGGGGCGCCGTGCGGCAGCGCGCCCTCACGATCCCACTGCCGCACGAGCACGTCGCGCACGCGGAGCACGTCGGCGGCGACGAGGCGCTCGGTGAGCACGTTGACGAGCGCGTCCTGCTGGAGGTCCGCCTGCGCGCTCACGCCGCCCGCGTCGCGGAACAGCTCCCGGGTCATGATCTGGACCATCTGGCGCACGAGCAGCGCTTCGAACTGCGCCGCGGCTTCCTCGGGGGAGGCCGCGCGCACAGCGCCGGGGGCGGGGCTAGCGGAGGCGGCGTGGATCAACATGGCGAGCGCTGAACGCGGCGTGGGACGGGCACTCGTGACGCGGCATCAGAGGATGACGAGCTCGCCTTGCAGCGCGCCTGCGCGGTCGAGCGCCTGGAAGACCGAGACGATGTCCCGCGCGGTCAGGCCGAGCGCGTTGAGCGCGGCGGCGAGGCCGGCCACGTCGGCGTTGGGTGGCAGGACGACGCTGCGCGCCGGCTGCTGATCGATGCGCGCCGCGCCGGCGCGGGCGCGCACGGTCTCGCCACGCCCGAACGGCGCCGGTTGCGCGATCACGGGATCCACCTGCGTCTCGATCGTCAGGCCGCCGTGCGTGATCATGACCTCGGCCAGACGCACGTCGCCGCCGGCCACGATCGTGCCCGTGCGCTCGTTGATCACGACGCGCGCCGGCACGTCCACGGCTACCGAAAGGCCCTCGAGCGACGCCATCAGGGCCGGCAGACCGCCCTCGGGCACGTTGACACGCACGAGCCCGGCATGGACGGGCTGCGCGGCGCCCGGAAAAGCGCCGTTGACGGCCTCGGCTACACGGACGGCGTTGGTGAAGTCGGGCTGGCGCAGGATCAGCCCGGCCTGCGCGCCGCCGAGCGCGAGCGGCGGCGCAGCCGTGACGAGCCCGCCGCCGGGCACCCGGGCCGTATTCGTGGGGCCGGTGCGCACGCCCGAGCCCGCCGCGGAGGCCAGCAGCGTACCCGTCGAGACCGGGCCCTGGGCCATCACGTAGACCGCGTTGGTGGCGGGGTCCACGAGGGGCGTCTGGAGCAGCACGCCGCCGGCGAGCGAGCGCGCGTCGCCGAGCGAGGCGACGGTCACGTCGGCGCGGGCGCCCGGCCCGGCGAACGGGTCGAGCGTGGCCGTGACCATGACGGCGGCCGTGTTGCGCGCCGCCACGTGCGCCGGGTCCACGGCGATGCCGAAGCGCAGCAGCATGTTGGCGATGCTCTGCACGGTGTGGGGCGAGCCGGAGCGCCCGCTGGCGCGGTCCCCGGTACGGTCGAGGCCCACCACGAGGCCGTAGCCGGTGAGCTGCACCGGCGCAGCGCCCTCGAGCACGACGAGGTCTTTGAGGCGCGCGTTGGCCTGGGCCGGCTGCGCAGCGAGGGGCGGGGCGAGCGGCGCGGCGGCGAGCGCGAGCAGCACGCAGAGGAGCGGACGCATGGCGGGGCGCCTCGGGGCGCAGAGGAATCGGGAGGAGCCGGTCATTCGCCGCCGGCAGCCGGAGCGGCGGGCGCGCCGCCCGCCAGCTGGCTCGCGCCGAAGACGGCCGCGCCAGCGACCACGGCGAGGAGCCCGGCGCGTACAAGTGTGGCCGGGTTGAACAGGCGCCGGCGGAAGCCGCCGGTCTGCACGTAGTCCACCTGCGCGTTGGCGATCTGGTAGGAGAAGACCGTGTTGCCGGCGCGCACGTCGGTGGGACGAACGAGCCCGGCCACGCGCAGGCGATGGCTGACGCCGTTGACGTCGAGCAGGCGCTCGCCGGCGATGACGAGGTTGCCGGCAGCGTCCACCTCCTGCACCACGACCGTGACGGTGCCGCTGAGCAGGTCGGACTGCACGGTGCGGTTGCGGGCCTCGGCCGCCTGCGCCACCTGCGCGTCGACGCCGAAGCGGCCGCCGAGCGTGCCGAGGCTGGCTGCCCCGCTGGCCGAGGCGTTGGCGTTGTCCTCGTAGGCGCTGCCGCGCTGCGCGGCGGTCCGCTCAGCGAGCACGACCGTGATCAGGTCGCCCGCGCGGCGCGCGAGCGGGTCGGCGTAGAGCGACTGCGCGGCGGCGGGCGCGGCCGCGAGCAGCAGAATGGCGAGAGGCCATGCCGCGCGGAGGGCGGCGGCCACGGGCGGCGGCATGAGCAGCGGACGCATGGGGGTCAGCGGAGGGTTTCGAGCCACTCGCCCTCGTCGGGGCGGGTGAGGCGGACACGGTAGGTAGCGCCGGTGGCGCGGCTGTAGACGCGGATCGCATCGCCGGTGCGGCCGGCTTCGCGGGCGTGGCCCGCCAGAGCGAGCGCGACGCCGCCCCGCACGTAGCGGACCGTCACGGGCGCGCCGACGGGGACCTCGGGCGGGAGCGCCACGTCGGCCGCGCGCAGGACGTCGCCGGCGCGGAGCGCGCGGCGCAGCACGGCACCGGGGCCGGCGAGTGCTGCCGGATCGGCCGGAGGCGTGCGCAGCGCCGTCGTCTCCATGACGGCCGTCTCGAAGGCCTCGGGGGCGAGCGCCGTACCGCGGGCGAGGGCGCGCCGGGCCACGAGCACCGTGTCGCGGTGGGCCACGCGAAGCAGGGCCCATCCGGCCGGAGCGCCGGCCGCTCGCGCGGTGACGCGCGTGAGCCCGCGCGGCACGCCCGCGCCCGGCCAGGCCACGTCGAGCGCCTCCCCCGCGGCCACCGCCGATGCCAGGGCCGGGCTGAGCCGCTCGACGCGCACCCCGAGGCGAGGCGCGGCCTCGGGGAAATGCACCTCGAGCGCCGCCTGCGCCGCCGCCGCCACGACCGCCTCGGGCGTTGCGCGTGCGCTGCTCTGCCCCGCCGCGTGCGGCGCCGCGAGGAGCAGCGCCAGCAGCGCCAGGCGGCTCGTTGCCAGGCGGCTCGTTGCCAGGCGGCTCATCGTTTGATGTTGTTGGCGATCTGCATCATCTCCTCGGCCGTGGTCACCATCTTGGAGTTCATCTCGTAGGCGCGCTG
>JBKBRC010000004.1:43255-49591 GCA_046292345.1 Rubricoccaceae bacterium | reverse complement strand
GCCAGGCGGCTCGTTGCCAGGCGGCTCATCGTTTGATGTTGTTGGCGATCTGCATCATCTCCTCGGCCGTGGTCACCATCTTGGAGTTCATCTCGTAGGCGCGCTGCGCCGTGATGAGGTCCACCATCTCCTGCACCACGTCCACGTTGGAGGCTTCGACGAAGCCCTGGCGAACAAGCCCGAGGCCGTCCTCGCCGGGGGGGGCAATCGTGGGCTCGCCGCTGGCCTCAGTCTGCTCGAACAGGTTGCCGCCGGCGGCGCGCAGGCCGCCCGGGTTGACGAAGCGTGCCAGCTCGAGCTGCCCGACCTCGACGGGGTCGGTCGTACCGGGGACGCGCACGCGCACGACGCCGTCGGCGGCGATCTGGATCTCGAGCGTGCCGGGCGGGATCTCGAGGCCGGGCTCGAGCGCGAAGCCGCTCTGCGTCACGACGCGGCCCTCGGCGTCGAGCGTGAACGTGCCGTCGCGCGTATACGCGACCGTGCCGTCGGGGCGGGCGACCTGGAAGAAGCCGTCGCCGGAGATGGCGAGGTCGAGCGCGGCGCCGGTCTGCGTCAGGCTGCCCTGCTGGTGCGCGCGGGCCGTCGCCACGAGCGCCGCGCCGAGGCCCATCTGCATCGCGGCCGGCCGGCCCTCGCCCTCGCCGCCGGCCTGGACGGTCTGGTAGAGCAGGTCCTGGAACACGACCGAGGCGCGTTTGAAGCCGGTCGTGTTGGCGTTGGCGAGGTTGTGCGCGGTGTTGTCTACGCTCGCCTGCTGAGCTTTCATGCCGAGGGCGGCGGTGCGGAGGGCGCGGAGCATGGGCGGGGTGGGATGGGGTCGTCTGCAGAGACCCGTGGGCGAGCAGCGCGGGCGGCAGGTCTTTGCCTGCGCGGCGCCCGCGCCGGGTGCATCAGAAGCGGCCGAGGGTGCGCGTGACCTCGCCGAGCGCGGCGTCGGTGGTCTGGAGCATCTTCTGCTGCGCCTCGAACAGGCGGAAGTGCGCGATCATCTCGGTCATCTCGCGGATCGGGTTGACGTTCGAGGCCTCCACGAAGCCCTGGCGCACGTCGGGCGCCTCGAGGTCGCGCGCGGGAACGGTAGCCGTGAACGTGGTCTGGTCGAGGCGCTGCAGCACGGCCGGGTCGTCGAACGTGACCACGCGCAGGCGCGCCACCGGCTGGCCGTCGACGAAAATCTCCCCGGTGACGCCGATGGCCACGTCGCCTCGGGGGAGCGTGATCGGCTGCTCATCGGCGCCGATGACGGCCAGGCCGTTCGGCGTGCGGAGGGTGCCCTCGGCGTCGCGCGTGAAGGCGCCGGCGCGCGTGTAGCGCGCGCCCCCGTCGGCGCCGGCCACGACGAAGAAGCCCTCGCCGGCCAGCGCCACGTCGAGCGGGTTGCCGGTCTGGTCGAGCGGGCCGGGCTGCAGGTCGGCGTGCGCGATCGTGCGGCGCTCGGTGCGCGGTGCGCCCTCGGCGTCGAGGCGCGCCTCGAGGGCGCGTGTGAAGGCGCGCTCGCGGCGGTAGCCGGCCGTGGCGGCGTTGGCGAGGTTGTTGGCCGTCTGGTCCTGGCGGCGCGCGAAGTCGGCCATGGAGGCCGCGGCATTGCGGAGACGCAGCAGCATGGGCGCGGGGGCAGGCGAAGTACCCGAGCGCGAAGGCAAAGGGCCTGCCACGCACCGGCCATGCGCGTCGCAGCCCGCAGAGAGGCGTCTTGCGGCACGTCTTTCCGCCCCACCCCCGGCACCTTGTGCCGTCCCGGGCCCCCTGACGCCGCGCGTCAGCTCGGGCGCTCGCCGGCTCGGGCGCTCGCCGGCTCGGGCGCTCGCCGGCTCAGGCGCTCGCCGGTGCGTCTGCGCGCGCGCGGACGATCATGGCACCCGCGGACGCCGCCGCCGGGGGGGCGCCGTCTCCGCCGGCCTCCGGCGCGCGCAGCACGACCGTGAACGTGCTCCCGACACCGGCGGTGCTCTGCACGGATACGCCGCCCCCCATCGCCTCGACGAGGCGCTGCGTGATCGCCAGGCCCAGTCCGGCGCCCTCGTGCGTGCGCGCCCAGCCCGTGGAGGCCTGCTGGAACGGCTCGAACACGCGTGCGAGCAGCTCGGGCGGGATGCCGCACCCGGTGTCCTCGACCTCCAGGGCAACGCCCGGCCCGCCCTGCGGCATCTCCTCGGGGCGGGCTGCGCGCACACGCAGCGCGACGTGCCCGGCCTCGGTGAACTTGATGGCGTTGCCGGCCAGGTTGATCAGTACGCGGCTGAGCGCGGCGCGGTCGGCGAGAGCCGGCACGGGCTGCGCCGGCGCGTCGGCGAAGAGCGCGATGCCGCGCGCCGCAGCCTGCGGCTGGAGCATGGCGGCCACGCCGCGCGCCTCGGCGGCGGCGTCGAGCGGCTCGCACGCGAGGTCGTCGGTATGCCCGGCCTCGAGGCGCGCCAGGTCCAGGACGGAGTTGAGCGTGTCGAGCAGGCGCCGCCCGGCGTGCTCGATCGGCTCCACGAGGTCGCGGTGCTCCTCGGGCACCTCGTCGCCGAGCAGCTGGGCGAAGCCGATGATGCTTGTGAGCGGCGTGCGGATCTCGTGGCTCATGCTGGCCAGGAAGGCGCTCTTCATGCGCGCGAGTTCCTCGGCCTCGACGCGGGCGGCGTCGGCCTTGCGGAGGGCATCGCGCAGCGCCGCCTCGCGCTCGAGCGCCTCGGTCACGTCCACGCACGCGCCGTAGAAGCGGCGCGGGTGGCCCGCCGCGTCGCGCCCGAGCCGGGTGAGCATGCGCACGTGGCGCGTCGTGCCGTCGGCGAGCGTGCACCTGTGGGTCAGGTCTACCAGCGGCGCGCCGTCGAGCAGCGCCTGCCGCGCCGCTTCGACGCGGCGCGCGTCTTCAGGCGACACGAAGGCCGAGATCGAGGGCAGCGGGCCGCTACGGACGCCCAGCAGGCGCCGCGCCCCCTCCGACCAGACGCGCTCGCCTGTGCGGAGGTCGAGCTCCCAGCTTCCCGTGCCGGCCAGCGTCTCGGCCTCGGCCAGCATCGAGCGGCCCCGGATGAGCTCGCGCTTGAGCATGCCGGCCACGCCCATCGTATGGAAGAGCATGAGCGCGGTCGTGCTGGCGGCCAGCATCACGAAGGGCATGTTGACCTCGACCGCCCCGGCCGAGTCCCTGCCCCAGAGCCACGTGACCCAGAACAGGCCGGTGCCGGAGAGCAGGTAGCGCCCGTAAGCCGTCAGCCTGGGCAGCGAGAGCCCGTAGACGAGCGCGATTCCTACGAACACGAAGAAGTAGCCGAACACGTAGTTCGGGTCGCTGCGGTGCGTGCCGGCAAGCCAGGCCGAGTAGACGAGCAGCGGATACACCAGCCCCCACTCGAGCACCCGGCGCGCGCGGCGGCGTACCCACGCTACGCGGAACGACGCCCCCAGGAGGCCGAGCATGGCGACCGAGAGGGCGATCCGGAGCGCCATCGGGTCCTGCCCGCTGGACGCATGCAGGGACAGGCCCATCGGCACGATGAGTGCGGCGCTGATGGCCGTACCGAGGCGCAGCGCACGCAGCGCGCGCTCGGCCGAAGGGATGCCGTTCTCGGCAGGGTTGAAGGCGCGGGCGAGCGCGCAGAGCAGTCCGGACATGGCGCGGCGGCGTGTCCGCGCCGTATCGCCCGGGCGGGCGCCCGCTTAAATGGCCGGCGGACGCGCGTACGTCTCGAAGCGGTAGCCCGGGCGGCCGGCCTCGGGCGCGTAGGCCTCCGTCCCGACGTGCGCGAACGGCCCGCCGTTCTCGGCGAGCAGGTGCGCGTAGGGCGGGAAGTAGGTGTCGCCGGAGAAGTCGCCCTCGACGAGCGTCAGCTCGAGGCGGTGCGCGAGGGGCGGCTCGCCGGCCAGGGCCGCAGCGTAGACGGCCGCGCCGCCGCCGATGAACACGCGCGGGGCGTCGGCGAAGGCCGCGAGGGCATCGGCGAGCGAGCGGAAGTGGACGGCGCCGCCGGGCAGGCGGAGCGTTTCGGCGCGCGAGAGGACCACGTTGGGCCGGTCGGGCAGCGGCCCGCCGAACTGGTGCACGAGCGCCTCGAAGGTGCGCCGCCCCATGACGAGCGGGTGCCCGGTCGTGAGGCGCTTGAAGCGCCGCAGGTCCGGCGGGAGGTGCCACGGCAGGTCCAGGCCGTCGCCGATGAGGCGGTCGCGCTCGGCGAGGGCCGCAATGACGACGACTTCCGGACGCGGGGCGGGGGCGGCGGGCATGCGGAGGCTCAGACGGCGACGGGGAAGCGGATGGCCGGGTGGTGCTCGTAGCCGACAAGCTCCGCGTCCTCGAAGCGCAACTCGTCGAGCATGCGCGGACGGCCGCTCGGGCAGGGCGCGAAGTGGAGCTGGGGCAGCGGATAGGGCGTGCGCCTGAGCTGCTCCTGCAGACCGTCGATGTGGTTGACGTACACGTGCGCGTCCACGAGCGAGTGCGCGAACGTGCCGGGCTGCATGCCGGCGCCCTCGGCGAGCACCTGCGTCAGGAGCGCGTAGCAGGCGAGGTTGAACGGCACGCCGAGCGCGATGTCGGCCGAGCGCTGCGTGAGGTGGCAGTTGAGACGCGGCGGCCCGCCCTCGGGGTCCGGGCTGACGTTGAAGCAGAACGTGTAGTGGCACGGCGGCAGGCGGCTCACGGCGGCGTTGGCGGGATGCCAGGCCGAGACGACGAGGCGCCGGCTGTAGGGGTCGGTGCGGAGCATCCGCTCGACGTAGCCGAGCTGGTCGAAGACCAGCGTGCGCGTGCTCGCGAGGCGCCGCACGTCCGGGTGCGTGATGTCGGCCCACACCTCGCCGCCGACGTGCGCGCCGGGCTCGGGCAGCGGATAGTAGCGCCAGAAGCGGCCGTAGGCGGTCTCGAGCTCGCCGTTCTCGTCGGCCCAGTCGTCCCAGATGCGCGTGTGGCGGCGCAGGGTGCGGATGTGGTCCTCGCCGGAGAGATACCAGAGCACCTCGCGCCACATGGCGTTGAAGTTGACCCGCTTGGTGGTGAGCAGCGGGAAGCCCTCGGCGAGGTCCACGCGGTAGAATTCGCCGAAGAGCGAGAGCGTATCGGTGCCGGTGCGGTTGGGGCGCCGCACGCCGCGCTCGAGCACGCGCGCGACGAGGTCCAGGTAGGCCTGCTCGGCCGAGGTCGTGGTTGCGGATCCTGGAGGCGCGGATGCCATGGGAGCAGCGGAGAGGTCTGCCTCAAAGTAAAGGCGCGACCCGCCGCGCGGCGCGGCCCGCGTGTGAGGAGTATGCTTCCTCGCTCCGCTACCCGCCGGCCCAATGCCCTCCACCCCGCCTCCCGTCGACCTGCGCTCCGATACCGTCACGCGGCCCACGCCGGCCATGCGGCGCGCCATGGCCGAGGCCGAGGTGGGGGACGACGTGTTCGGCGAGGACCCGACCGTGGCGCGGCTCGAGGAGACCGTGGCCGAGCTGCTCGGCAAGGAGGCCGCGCTGCTTGTGCCCTCGGGCGTGATGGGCAACCAGATCGCCGTGCGCGTGCACACGCGTCCGGGCGACGAGGTCGTCGTGCCCGAGCGGAGCCACCTGTTTCACTACGAGGGCGGCGGGCCGGCGGCGCTCTCGGGCGTGCAGCTCCGTCCGGTGGGCGACGCGACGGGCGTGCTGCGGCCGGAGGACGTCGCGGCCGTCGTGCGCGGCACCTACGACTGGGAGCCCCGCACCCGCCTGGTGTGCCTCGAGAACACGGTCAACAAGGCCGGAGGGCGCGTCCTGCCCGACGCGGCCGCGCGCGCCGTGGCGGAGCTCGCGCGCGCGCGCGGCCTCGCGCTCCACCTCGACGGGGCGCGGCTCTGGAACGCCGCCGTCGCGCTCGGCGCCGCCGAGGCGACGCTCGCCGCCCCGTTCGACTCGGTCATGGCCTGCCTCTCGAAGGGGCTCGGCGCGCCCGCCGGCTCGGTGCTGGCCGGCGAGGCGGCGTTCGTGCGCGAGGCGCGGCGCGTGCGCAAGCTGCTCGGCGGCGGCATGCGCCAGGTGGGCGTGCTGGCCGCGGCCGGGCTCGTCGCGCTCGCGCACCGCCCGCGCTTGGCCGAGGACCACGCCCGCGCGCAGCGCCTCGCGCAGGCGGTGGCCCAGCATCCGCACGCGTTCCGGCTCGTCGCGCCGCCCGAGACCAACATCGTCCTGTTCGAGACGCCCGGCGTGCCGGCCGAGACCGTCCTGGCCGCGCTCGAGGCCCACGGCGTGCGCATGGTCGCGTTCGGGCCCGAGACCGTCCGCGCCACGTTTCACCGCGACGTGGACGACCGCGGCACGGCACGCGCGTGCGCGGCGCTTGCGGCCGTCGCCGCCGAGGCCTGCTTCCGCCGTCACGCTCCCCCTCTGGCTCGG
>JBKBRC010000004.1:39907-43155 GCA_046292345.1 Rubricoccaceae bacterium | reverse complement strand
CTGACCCTTTTCGTGCATGCTCCTCTCCGCACGGTCATGGCCGACTGGTCCGAGGTCTACGAAGATGCCGGCGTGCTCCGCGACGCGCGGGGCCGCGTCGCTCGCTACCTCACCGGGTATGCGCTGCTGAGCAGCGGCGCGCTCTCGCTCGGGCCGCTTGGCGCCGTGCATGCGCCCGAGGCCGGCCTGTGGTTCGCCCTCGCGGCGGGCGCGCTCCTGGCCGGTGGCGCGGTATGGCTGCTCCTACGCCTGCGCCGGGTGCAGCGCCTCACGTGGTGCCTGCGCCTTTCGATGCACCGGCTCGTGGGCATCGGGCAGGGGCACCGCGCCGTCACGATGCGCTGGGCGGACGTCGAGCGGGTGGACGTGAGCGCCGACGGGCTCACCATCGTTGGCCGGGCCGGCAAGCGGCTCTGCCAGTTGCACGTGCCGGCTGCGTTCCCGGCCTTCGCCCACCTCAGCCACCGCGTCTACGCCTACGCCGAGGCGCACGGCTGCCTCGTGTGCGTGGACGGCCACCCGTGGCAGCACCTCGACCTGAACGCGGTCTACCCGTATCTCCGCGAGTTGACAGTCGCCGACCTCCCGGGCCGGCGCGCGTAGCCTCGGCGCGCGTAGCCCCGGCGTGCACCCGGCTGTCAGGGCTGGCCGGCTCAGCGCGCAACCTGGCCTGGCGGGCGCTCCAGGAAAGCCTGCACCGTCTCAGCCTGCGCCGCCGCGTCCCGCTCGCCGATCTCGACAATGGCGCGCATGTAGGCCGGATCGAAAAGCAGCATCGAGAGCCAGTCCGGCGCGCGTCCCTCGCCGATCCGGCCGAGCAGCAGGCGCATCGAGGGGGGCAGGCGCGCCTCGTAGCCCTCGGCGAGCCGCGCCAGGTCGACCGACGGACGGATGACGAGCAGGTCTACGGGCCGGAAGCCGCCCCGGTGCTCGGGCGGGACGACCTCGAGCAGCGCGTTGATGCGGCGCAGCGTCTGCGCGTCGCGGTCGATCACGTCCAGAAAGACCGCGTTCATGAGCACGCCGAGCACCTGCCCCGTGCCGGGGTAGCCGGCGAGCCCGCCCGCCGCCGCCTCCTCGGACGAGCGTCCGTAGCGGGTGTTGATCACGACGATGCGGTCGGCGCCGAGGTGCAGTGCAGGCGAGAGCGGCGCCGTCAGGCGGACACCCCCGTCGCCGTACCAGGCACGGCCGAGTTGCGGGTCATCGATGGGCACGGCCGGAAAGAAGAACGGCAGCGCCGACGAGGCGAGCACGTGCTCGGGCGCGATCTGCGTGCACACGGCGCGACGCTCCGGGCGGTCCCACGGCTCGGCCGCCGCGCCCTGCACCCACGTCACGGACTCGCCCGTCGTGTACGAGGTCGTCGTGAGCGCGAACGCGTGCAGGTGCCCCCCGTCGAGGGCCCTGCGGATGCCGGCCGCGGGCATGCCGCACGGCCCGAGGTGCCGCTCGACGAAGTCGCGCAGCGGCGTCGTGTCGAGCAGGCCGCCGTGCGCGAGGGGGTCCTCGTCTGGCGAGGCGCGACGGGCCAGGCGCGCGAGGGCCCCGGCGACGCTCGGGCGGTCGAGCCGGAACACGTGCTCGGCCGTGAGTTCCTCCCATGTCCGCACCAGGTCGTCGGCCGCGGCGCGGAGCGAGCGATCGCAGCTGGCGGCGAGGAACGCCGCGTTGAGCGCGCCGGCCGAGACGCCGGTCAGGATGCGCGGGCGCAGCGCCGGAACGTGCCGCACGAGCCCGCGCACGACGCCGGCCTGGTAGGCCGCGCGCGCGCCGCCGCCCGGCATGACCAGGGCCAGGCCGCCACCGCCGTGGTGCGGCGAGGGCGTGGGGTCGTCCGGGGCCGAGCGGCCGAAGAAGCGCGCGAGGGGATTGGGCAGCACGGGAGCGTCGGAGGGGCGGCCCGAAGTTTAACCGCGTTCCCCGCCCAGCGCGGCCCTGGCTCAGCCGGCCGCAGCGTGCGCGAGCGCCGGCGGCGCGCCGGCCGCGTCAGCCTTTCCCTGGAGGTCCGCCTTTGCCTGCAGGCCCGCAGCGAGCGCCTCGAGCAGTGCGTGCCGCGTGAACGGCTTCGAGATGTACTCGTCGAAGCCGGCCTCGAGCAGGCGCTCGCGGTCGCCGGGGAGCGCGTAGGCCGTGAGCGCGATGGCGAACACGCGCTCGTAGCCCGGCAGCGCGCGCGCGATGCGCAGCACGTCGGCGCCGGTCTCCTTGCCACCGAGGTTGATGTCGAGCACGAGCGCGTCGAAGCGCTGCGCGTTCATCTGCAGCAGCGCCGCGCGCGCCTCGCCGACGGCCGTCACGCGGTACGGCGTGCGCAGGATGCGGTCGAGCAGCAGGCGCGTGTCGCTGTTGTCCTCCACGACGAGCACGGCCGGGCGACTGTCGCCGGACGGCTCGGCCGCCGCCGTCGGCGCAGGCGCGGCCGCGGGCGGCGGCGCGGGGGCGGCGGGTGGCGGCGCAGGGGCGGCGGGCGGCGGCGTAAAGAACGCGGGAGCCTCGGCATCGGAGGGGACTTCGGCCGGGGGCGCCGCGGCGAAGGGGGCTACCGAGACAAATGCCGGCGCGCCCGGGGGGCCCGGCTTGTCCACCCTCACCGGCGGGCCCGCCGCAGGGGAGGAAACGAACGGTGACGATTCGAAACGCTCCGCTGACGGCACCGCCTGGGCGGACACCGGAACCGCGGCCGGAGGCGTCGCGGCGACGGGGGGCGCAGCGAAGGGGCTCGTGAACGCCGGCGTTGCGAAGGCCGGCGCCCTGGCCGGAGCCGGGGGCGCCGAGCCCCCCTCGGCCGGAGGGGCCGGCGCCGCAGCAGACGGCCGCCCCTCCGGCGCAGGCGGCGTCTCCGGCTCGCCGAGGCCCTCCCTGAGCCCCCGCGCGGCGCGAAGATCGTACCCGGGAGCCACGCCATCAAACGCGGAGAGGTCGTAGGGGTCGGTCAGGTATTCGTGGTCGTTCATGGGCGCTTCGGCGGGCTGTCGCGGAGCGTCAGGCGGGGTAGCGGGAGCGGCGATCAGATCAGAGTCCGGCGCTTCGAGGGTGTCGTCCACAAGGGGCATGCCAGCAGAACAGGCTCGTGGCGCCTCGCGGCGACCCGGGCGTTCGGGCGCGTCGGGAGCAAGGCGGGGGGCGAGGGTGCGGTCGGGCGCGTCGGCGTGGGGCGTGACGAGCAGCGGCTCGAGCGCCGCGCCGGCCCCGTCGCCCTGGCCGTCGCCCTGGCCGTCGCCCTGGCCGTCGCCCCGGCCGTCGCC
>JBKBRC010000004.1:36930-39807 GCA_046292345.1 Rubricoccaceae bacterium | reverse complement strand
TGAACACCGAGCCGCCGGGCCGCCGGCTCTCGACGGCGATCGTGCCGTTCATCAGCTCGACCAGCCGGCGCGTGATGGCCAGGCCCAGTCCCGAGCCCTCGTGGCTGCGCGCCTGCCCGCTCGTTTCCTGCCGGAACTCGTCGAACAGGTGCGGCAGAAACGCCTCGTCGATGCCGATGCCGGTGTCGCGGACCTCCAGCTCCACGCCGTCCCCGCGCGCGTGCACGCTGACGCGCACCTCGCCTTCCTCGGTGAACTTGATGGCGTTTCCGATCAGGTTCGTGAGCACGCGTCCGAGGCACGTCGCGTCGAGCATCGCGTGCAGCCGGCCCTCGGGCTCGCCGCTGTACGCGAGCGCGAGGTTTTTGCGCGACGCGAGCGGCTGGAGCAGGCGCACGGCCTGCGTGGCCTCGGCGGCCACGTCCACAGGCGCGAGCTCGGGACGGACGCCCTCAGCCTCGAGGCGCGCCAGGTCCAGGACGGAGTTGAGCGTGTCGAGCAGGCGCATGCCGCTGCGCTCGATGAAGCCCACGAACTCGCGCTGGTCGCCGTCGAGGCCATCGGCGAGCAGGTCAGCGTAGCCGAGGATGCTCGTGAGCGGCGTGCGGATCTCGTGGCTCATGTTGGCCAGAAACGACGACTTGAGGCGGGCCATCTCCTCGGCGCGGTCGCGCGCCTCGACGAGCTCCGCCTCGAAGCGCTTGCGCTGCGAGACGTCCCGCCCGGAGTGGTACCAGACGGTCGTGCCATCGGGGAGGATTTCGCCGCGGCGGGCGCGGTGATGGACCCAGCGCTCGGTGCCGCTGGCCGTGACGATGCGCGCCTCGAAGGCGGCCACGCCCTCGCGCGCCAGGTCTGCGGCAGCCCGGACGCCGCGCGGCGCGTCGTCGGGGTGGAGCAGGCGCAGGAAGCCCTCGAAGCTGCCGATGTCCTCGGGCGGGTGGCCGGAGACGCGCTGGAGCGCCTCGGTTGCCCAGGCGATAGTCTCCGGGCGCTCCGGGTGCGCGTGGACGGCGAAGGCGTAGTCGCTCGAGAGCTCGGAGAGCGCGCGGTAGCGGCTCTCGCTCTCGCGCAGCGCCTCTTCGGCGCGGGCCCGCTCGGCCCGCTCGATGCCGAGCGCGACGGCGTCGGCGACGGCGGCGGCGAACGCCTGCTCGGCGTCGGTCCAGTCGTAGGCATCGGCGCGGTGGAGCGCGACCATGCCGATGGCCTCGCCGGCGCGGCGCACAGGCGCGATCAGCAGCGCGCGCACGCCGATCTCGGCGGCCATGGCGCCCATGCGCACGCGCTCGACGCGCGGATCGGCGGCCGTGTCGGCGATGGCGAGCACGCGGTGGCCGTGGAGCTCGGCGAGCACGGCGTCGAAGGCCTCGATGGCGTAGGCCGGCATGAAGGGCTCGGCTTCTGGCTGATCGGGCTGCGCGAACGCGCGGCAGACCATCCAGAGGTCCTCGGCGATCCAGACGCCGGCCCGGTCGGCCTCGGTGGCCTCGGCCGCCAGCACGGCCGCGCGCTCGGCGAGGCCGTGCCCGTCATCGAGGCTGGCCAGCTCGGCGAGGGCGTGGTGGCGCGCCAGTGCGCGCGCGGTCTCGCGGCGGGCCGCGTCCTCGAGCCGCTTGCGCTCGGTGATGTCGCGGAAGACGCCGACGACGCCGATGGGCCGCCCGTGCTCGTCGCGCCAGGACCGCGCGTCGTTCTCGATCCAGCGGATCTCGCCGGTGCGCGTGCGCATGCGGTAGTGCGCGAGGTAGTGCGCGTCCGGCTTGTCGTGCGCGGCCGGGTTGGAGAGCATGCCGTCGCCGCAGAGCACGTGCTGCTCGGCGACGAGCTTGCGCAGGCCGCCGCACGCCGCGATCTCCTCTGGGGTGTAGCCGATCAGCTGGGCGATGGCCGGGCTGAGGTAGTCGAAGGAGGCGTCGAAGCGGCGGCGGTAGAGCGCGTGTCCGGTGTTTTCGGCGATGAAGCGGAGGCTGGCCTCGCTCTCGCGCAGGCTGGCCTCGGCCTCGAAGCGGGCCATGGCGCCGGCCACGTGCCAGGCCAGAGCAGCGGCCATGTGGCGCTCGTCTTCGGAGAGGGTACGCGGCTCCGGGTAGGCCGCGACGAAGGCGCCGCGCCGCTCGCTGTGATGAAAGAGCGGGAAGACGGCAAGCGCGCGGAGGCCGCGGGCGTGGCAGAACGCCGCGAGCGCCTCGGGCGCCTCGGCCGGCGCGTCGGCGAAGACGAGCGGCCGCGGCCCGAGCGGGAGCATGCAGAAGGCGGCCTCGGCGTCGGGGGTGCAGGCGTGCGCCGGCGCGACGGGCTGCAGCGCCGGGCCGTCGAGCAGGAGCGTCCAGGGGGCCCCGAGCACCTCTGCGATGGCCTGCAGGGCGCTCCCGCGCAGGTCGTCTGCGGCGCGCGCCTCGTCGGCGGCGAGGGCGAACGTGGCGATGGCCTGGAGCTGTCGCGCGCGGCGCTGGTCGCGCCCGAGCGCGTCGATCTCGGCCGAGACGTCCTCCATCGTGCCCTCGTAGTAGCGCACCTCGCCCGCGGGGCCGCGCACGGCGCGGGCGTTCTCGCGCGTGACGACGCGGCGGCCGTGGCGGTTGGTCCAGTGCACGACGAGGTTGCGCACGGCGCCGTAGCGGAGCACCTGCGCGGCAAACTCGTCGCGGGGGTAGCCGAGGTCCTGGCGCACGTCGAGCCGCATCAGCTCCTCGACGGAGTCGCACCCGAGCACGTGCGCAAGCGCGGGGTTGGCGAAGACGATGCGCCCCTCGGGCGTGCTGCGGTAGACGCCGACCGGGAGGTGACGAATCAGTTCGTCGTGCGCGTCGGCGCTCCACAGCGCCGGGGCGGGCTGCGGTGCCGGGGCGGGCTGCGGTGCCGGGGCGGGCTGCG
>JBKBRC010000004.1:0-36830 GCA_046292345.1 Rubricoccaceae bacterium | reverse complement strand
GGCGTGCTGCGGTAGACGCCGACCGGGAGGTGACGAATCAGTTCGTCGTGCGCGTCGGCGCTCCACAGCGCCGGGGCGGGCTGCGGTGCCGGGGCGGGCTGCGGTGCCGGGGCGGGCTGCGCGGAGCCTTCCGGCGCGGAGGACGGCGGCGGGACCGCCTCGGCCGAGCGTCGCGGCTCGTGCGCGCGCGGCTCGTGCGCGCGCAGGGCACCGAGACGCTCGGCGAGCGCGTCCTCCAGCGCGTCCGCATCGTCGGGCGTGGCGACGAGGTGGGCGCCGGGCAGGCCCGCCGGGCGCGCGGCGCCCACGGCGATCACGCGCGGCGCCGAGCAGGCCCCGATGAGTGCGGCCGCCACCTGCTCGCCCGGCGCCTCTTCCCCGACCAGCAGCACGTCCCACACGCTTGCGCGGAGCGCCTCGGCCAGGTGCGCGGCGGTGCGCACGAGCGTGGCATCGGCCGGTGCAAACGCGCGTATCGCCCGGAACGCCCGTGCCGCCACCGGACGCGGGAGCAGGGCGAGGACGCGAAGCGAAGCGGACATAGACAGGGCGAGGGTACGCCGGCCGGGATGGCAAGGCGCCGTGACGTGAGGGTCGCGCCCGCGCGGCGCACAAACAAGGTGCCGGGCTTCCGCAGGGCGGCCCGAGGCTCCCGCAGGGCGGCCCGAGGCGCCCGCAGCGAACTCGCTCTGCTCACGGCGCGTCGAAACTGCTCGCCCGAGGCGCATTCGTAACCTGCGCTCTCCGTCCCTGCGTCCCATGTCGGCCCCGTTTGCGCTCGCCCTGCTCCACCTCGACGGCGTCGGGCGCGTGGCGGCGCACCGGCTGCTCGAGCGCTTCGGCACGTACGAGGCCCTCCGCGCCGCGCCGCGCGAGCAGGTGCGGCTGCGCCTGAAGGGCGTCCCCGGCGCCGACGCCGTCACGGCGCGGCTCTTCGACGACGGCCTGATGGCCGACGCGCTCGCCCGCGCGCGCGCCGAGGCCGAAGCCCTTGCCGGGCGCGGCGTCGCGCTGCTTGCACCCGGCATGCCAGGCTGGCCTCCGGGCCTGACCGACCTCGGGCGGGGCACGCGCCCCGTGCTGCTCTACGCCTTCGGCAACACGGCCCTCCTGGGCCGGCCCACGCTCGCGGTGCTGGGGCGCCCGCCGCTGCCGCCCGAGAGCTTTGAGCACGCGCAGCTGGCCGCGCGCCATGTGTGGGCGCGCGGCGGCGTCGTGGCCACGGGCGCGCGCCACGGGCTGGACCTGGCGCTGATCAAGCTCGGCACGGCCGCCGGCGGCGGCGTCGTGGCCGTCGTCGAGGCTGGTCTGGCGCGCCTGACGCCGAGCATGCGCCCGGGCGCGACGGCGCTGGTGCGCGCGGGCGGACTGCTCGTTTCGCCCTTCGCAATGACGCACGGCCCGTTCGCGCACGACGACCGCGAGCGGGCGGCCGTGCAGGTGGCGCTCGCCCGCGCCGCGCTCGCCGTCGCGCCCGAGGCCGGCACGCCCGAAGACCGCGCGATGGCCTTCGGCGCCGAGGCCGGGCGCGCACTCTTCGTCCTCCTCCCTGCCCCGCCCGACGCGCCCTGGACCGCCCGCGCGCAGGCGCTCACGACGGCGCCCGACCTCACGGCGCCGGCGCGCGCGCTCGGCGAGGCGCCCGCTCCTGCCCCCGGCGATGCCTGACGCCCCCGACCGCCCCGAGCGGGCTCTCTTCGTGTTTCTGGACGGCGTCGGGCTCGGTCCGGCAGACGCCAACCCGCTCGCGGACACGCGCCTCAGGGCCTTTGCCGCGCTCGCTGGCGGGCACCCGTGGACGGCCGCGGCGCCCGCGCTCGCCCGCCCGGACCACGTCTTCCGGCCGCTCGATGCCACGCTCGGCGTCGCGGGCTTGCCGCAGAGCGGGACTGGCCAGGCGGCGCTCTTCACCGGCCACAACGCCCCCGCCCTCCACGGCGCGCACTACGGCCCGTTCCCGCCCACCACCGTCCGCCCGCTCGTCGCGGCGCAGAGCCTGTTCGCGCAGCTCGCCGCAGGAGGGGCGCCGGCAGACGCGCTCGCGTTCGCCAACGCCTACCCGGAGCGCTTCTTTGACGCCGCCAGAGCCCGAAACCGGTGGACGACCACCACGCTCGCGGCGCGCGGCGCCGGCGTGCGCCTCCGCACGGCGGCCGACCTCGCGCGCCACGACGCCCTGGCGGCCGACCTCTCGGGCGCCGAGTGGCGCGCGCATCTCGACCCGGACCACGAGCCCATCGCCGAGGCCGAGGCGGCCCGGCGCCTGGCACGACTCGCCGGCAGTCACCGGCTCACGCTCTTCGAGTACTTCCTGACCGACAAGGCCGGCCACGCACAGGACGCGGCCCTGGCCACGCGCCTGCTCGGCGCGCTCGACGCGTTCTTCGGCGCGCTGCTGGCCGCGCTCGACCTCTCACGCGTGCTGCTTGTCGTATGCAGCGACCACGGCAACCTGGAGGACCTCTCCACGCGGAGCCACACGCGCAACCCGGTCCCGCTCGTGGCGCGCGGCGCGGGGGCAGGCGCCTTCGCGCACGCCCGCGCGCTGACCGATGTCACGCCTCGCCTGGTGAAGCTGCTCGCTCGGCCGCCTCGCCATCGGGATACATCACGCTGACCGAGCCGAGCCGCTCGCCTTCGGAGCTGAACACGGGCTTCGTGTGCAGCGTCGCCGGCACGACGCGCCCGCCGAGCGTGCGCTGCCGAATGGTCCCGCTCCAGGCCTCGCCGCCGCGCACGGTCGCCGCGATGGGCCGCAGTACCGACGGGTCGTCGTGGAGCGCCGCGAAGCCGCCGGCGGCATCGACCTCCTCGGGCGTGCCGCCCACGAAGTCCTGCATGGGCGTGTTGAAGTACGTAGGCACGCCCTGCGGGCTGGCCGTCGAGGCGGGCACGCCGGTCAGGTCGAGCGCGGCGCGCAGGAGCGTGATCGTGTCGGAGGCGCGCTGGGAGTCCGAGATGTCCACGGCCACACCCAGCATGCCCATGGGGCTTTCGGGGTAAATCTGGAAGGGCGTGTAGTAGACGTCGTAGCGCGTGCCCTCGCGCGTGGTGACGATGTCGGAGAACGCCTCCTGCTCCTCGAGCACGCGCCGGATGTTGTCGAGGCCGTGGTGCTCGCCCCGGAAGACCTCGAAGACGCTCTCGCCGAGCATGGCCGGGCCGCGCTCCTCGCAGCCGCGCCCGCTCATCATGAGCAGGCGGCCGTCGGCGTCTGTGATGAAGACCACGACGGGCGCGTGACGCAGGACGACGTCGAGCACGCGCCCGATGGCCTCGGCGCGTTCGCTGCTCTGCGTGACCGGCCGGTCGTCGAGCCCGACGACGACGTAGCCGCCCGGCTCGGCCGCGGCGACGCTCCAGCGGAGCACGAGCGGCTCGCCCGACGCCGAGGTGCGTTGCAGGAACGTCTGCGGCGCACGGCGCGCCGCCGGCAGCAGCGCCTCGACGGTGTCGGCGAGGTCGTCCGGGAACAGCGAGGCGAAGAGTTGTCCGGCGCGCGCGCCGGCGAAGGCGCCCGCGAGGTGCGGGGCGGGACGAAAAACGGCCAGCCGCCCCTCGGCGTCGAGGCGGCCGTAGACGGCGCCGGCCGTGGCGGCGATGGCGCTCGCGGCGGCCCGCTCCTCGCGGTAGCGCAGCACGGCCTCCCGACGGGCCTGCGCAACGGCCAGGGCGCGGGCGAGCGCGGGACGCGCGGTCTCGGGGGCGGCGAGGTCGCGGCGGAGCACGTAGTCCGCGGCGCCCTCGTCGCGCACGGCCTCCAGCCCGGCCGCGTGCTCGTCGGCCACGGCGACGACGGGCACGAAGACGGCCCCGCGCGCGAGCGCGAGCGTGAGCGAGGCCGTCGGGTCCGGGCCGGTGTACGCCGGCGCGAAGCACACCGCCACCCGGCGCTCGGCGACCGTCTCGAGCGCTTCGCGCACGTCGAGCGCGCGCACCGGCCGGTCGAGCCCCGACTGTGCGAACGGCAGCGTGTCCTCGAGCGCTACGCGGAGCGCTTCGTACCGGTCGTCGTCTGGCTCAACCAGAAGCGCGCAGAGAACGTCGGGCATGCAGCAGGGGCGAGGCTGTAGACAGGGCACGACAAGCTAGTGCACCTGACGCAACCTCCGTTCAGGTAGGCCCATGTGGGTGGGCCCGCGCAGAGGGACCTGCGAAGCGGGCCTCCACGTGGCGGGCCTGGCAGCGGGGGCATAAACGGCAGGCGCCGCCGGCCGGCGGTGCGGCGGGCGGCGCGCTGTACGCCGGCGGTGCGGCGCGGGTTCGACGCCGGCGGCGCGGGGCGTCAGCGGCGCCCCTGCCGCAGCTCGCGCGCGAGCGCGTCGAGGCCGTAGACGGTCTCGATCGCCTCGAGCATCATGCGCACGTCGAGCGAGACGGTGCGGTTGCGCGTGTCGTCGAAGATGTAGTCTCCCGGGAGGCTCTCGATGTTGCCGTCGAAAGCGATGCCGACGACCTCGAGGTTGCGGTTGAGCACGGGCGAGCCCGAATTGCCGCCGATGATGTCGTTGGTGGAGACGAAGTTGAACGGCGTGGCCAGGCGGAGGCGGCTGCGCGCGTCCTGCCAGCGCGGCGGCAGCGCCCAGTCGCACACGCCCTGCGCCGAGACCTGCCCGCCGAGCTCGCAGTGGCTGTGGAAGCGGTCGAAGAGGCCGTAGGCGGTCGTGTAGGGCGGGGCGAGCGTGCCGTTGTACTCGTAGCCGCGTACGACGCCGTCGGAGATGCGGAGCGAGAACGTGGCGTCGGGAGGGATGCTCGTGCCGTAGACCTCGAAGCGCGCGCGGGCGAGGCGCGTCTGGAGCTCGGCCAGTTCGGCGCCGAGGGCCTGGTTGGCCTGCTGGAAGCGCTGCAGCAGCGGCACCATGCGCTGCACGAGCTGCACGGCAGGGTCGCCGGCGAGGTTGACGCGCGCCGCGAGCGCGGCGCGCGTGCCCTCGGCCGTCGCCAGCGCCGAGCGCGCGATCACGTCCTGCGCGATGGCCGCAGGGCTGCGCCCGTCGAGGATGGCGCGGGCCTCGGCGCTCTCGGCGCCGAGGTAGAACGCGACATCCTCGAGGCGCGCGCGCAGCAGGCCCTCCTGGATGGCCCGCGGCTGGTCCTCGATGCCCAGCAGGCGCTCCTCATCGGCCTGCCCCCCGCCGAGCACGTAGGCGAGCGCGCGGCCCTCGGCCGCGCTCGTGTACGGCGCGCCGGGGCCGTAGCCGACGAAGATGCCGAACAGGTGCCCCGTAGCGCGGGCCTCCTGGCGGTTGGCCGCGATGCGGTCGATCACGTCGCCGAACTCGGCCTGCGCGGCGGGGTTCTGCGCGAGCGCGGCCTGGAAGTCGCGCTCGGCGGCGCGGCGGCGGGCGATCACGTACGGGTCGCGGAGGCCGGCCACGCGGCCCGTGTAAGCCTTGCGCCCGTTGCCGAGGCTGAAGAACGTGTCGGTGAGCTCGGGCGTCTCGGGCGCGTCCGGGTTGGCCGCGATGAAGTCGCCGAAGACGCGCTCGCGCGTCTCGAGGTAGCGCAGGATGGCCGGCTCGGTGAAGTCGCGGCGGAACTCGAGCTGCGCGACCGTCTGCAGGCGCGTCGTCGAGCCGGGGTTGCCGATGACGAACACGAGGTCGCCCGCCCGCGAGCCGGACGGCTGGAAGCGGAAGTAGTGGTCGGTGCGGAGCGGCCGGCCGTCGTCGCCGTAGACGCGCAGGAGGGCAAAGTCGAGGCTGTAGCGCGGGTAGGTGAAGTTGTCCGGGTCGCCGCCGAAGTAGCCGAGCGCGAGCTCGGGTGCGAACGCGAGGCGGACGTCGTCGTAGCGGCGGAAGGTGTACGCCTTGTACTGCCCGCCGGCGTAGAACGAGATCACCTGCACGCGGCGCCCGGGGCCGGCCGCCTCGGTCATCGCGGCCTGCATCTGCTGCACGGCCGCCGCGCGCGCCTGCTGGCGCTCCTGGTCCGTGGTGGCGCTGGCCGCGGCGGCGTTGACGCGGTCGGTCACGTCCTCGATGCCCTCGAGCTGCTCGACGAAGAGGCCCTCCACGCGGCGCTCCTCGTCGGGCGAGCGGGCGTAGAAGCCCTCCGTCACAAAGTCCTGCCCCGCCTCGAGACCGACCTGCGTGATGCTCTGCCGCGCGCAGTGGTGGTTGGTGAGCACAAGCCCGTCGGCCGACACGAACGAGGCCGAGCAGTAGGTCGCGAAGCGGAGCGCGCCGAGGCGCGCGCGGTCGAACCACGCCTGGTCCGGCTCGAAGCCGTACTGCTCGGCGAAGTAGGCGCGCGGCGGATCGTCGAGCGTGAACATGCGCCCGTTGTCGAAGCGCCCGGCACGGACCGTGTCGTAGTCCAGCACAGCCGGCGGCGCGGGCATGGGCGCGCGGGGCGGCAGCTCGGCCACGACGAGCGGCGGCAGCTCGGCCTCGAGGACGGTACGCGGGGTGCTGCAGGCGCCGAGGGCGAGCGCGCCGGCGGCGAGGAGCAGGAGGTTGCGGAAAGGCATGGGGCGGGAAGCGATCGGGGGGGGAGACGCGGGAGCGTATATTTCGGCCGCGCCGGCGCTGGCCGGCGCGGCGCGAGAGTGGCGGAACTGGTAGACGCGCCAGACTTAGGATCTGGTGGGGTAACACCCGTGGGGGTTCGAGTCCCCCCTTTCGCACGCCACCCGGCCCGGCAAAATACGCGCGGGGCCGGGTTTTCTTGCGCGCGATCGGGGCGCGCCGACGCGTTCCCGCCGCCCCTGCCTCCACCGGACTGCCCCCACCGGACTGCCCCCACCGGATTGCCCGACGTGTCCCCACGCTCTGCGCCCCGTCGCGCGCGCGCCCTCTCGCTGGCCGTCGCGCTCGCCACCGCCCTCGGCGCCTGCGCGACCACTGCGCCCCCGCCGGCCGGCAACGCCCCCGACGCCCTCGCCGGCCGCGCCCCGGACGGCCTCCTAGACCGCCCCGACCTTCAGGCACTCGTGGACGCGCAGGTGCTGCGCGCGCCTGCCCCGCTCGTCGAGGCGCTCGGCCACGCCGACCCGGTCGTGCGCGCCCGGGCGGCGTTTGCGCTCGGCTCGGTGCAGCACGCCCCGGCCGCCGACGCGCTCGTGCGCGCGCTCGGGGACGACGAGCCCGCCGTGCGCGCCGATGCCGCGTTCGCGCTCGGGCAGCTCGCCGACAGTACGGCAGGCGTGTTCCTCGTCTCGGCGCTGCGCACCGAAGGCACCGCGTCCGTGCAGCGCGAGCTCCTCGACGCGCTCGGCAAGGCCGGCGGGCAGGCGGACCTGGCGGCGCTCGTCGCGCTGCCGCTCGCGCCGGCGCTCGAGCCCTACCGCTCGCTCGCGCTCGCGCGCCTGTTCATGCGCGGGCAGACCTCGCCCGAGGCCACGGCGCACCTGCTCGGCGAGCTCCGGCAGCCCGATGCGGCCCGGCGCGAGCAGGCGGCCTACGCCTTCGTGCGCGTGCCGCCGGCAGCGTGGGCCGCGTACGCGCCGGCCGTCCGCGCGGCCACGGACGCGCTCGCACCGGGCGACGGGGCGCGCATCCACCTGGCGCGGGCGCTCGGCCGGCTCCGCGACGGGCAGGACGTGCCGCGCCTGGCCGCTATGGGCGCCGCCCCCGACTGGCGCATCCGTCAGGGCGCCGCGGCGGCGCTCGGGCCGCTCGCCGCGCAGGACGCCGCCGCACGCGAGGCCCTCTTCGCTGCGCTCGACGACCGCCACGTGCTCGTCGGGCAGACGGCCGCGCAGGGGCTCGCTGCGGCCACGCTGCCGCCAGCCGACGTGGCCCGCGCCGCCGCCTGGATCGCCGCGCACCCCTCAGACCGCTCTGTCGCCGGCGCGCTCCTGCCCGCGCTCGCGCGCGCCGGGCGCGCGGCCGACGTCGAGGCGTGGCTCGCGCGGCAGACCGACCCGTTCGCGCGCGCCGCCGCCGTGCGCGCCCTCGCCGACGCGCCCGACGCCGACGGCCTCGACCGCCTCTTCGCCGCCGCCGCCGATGCCGACGCGCGCGTCGCCTTCGCGGCCCTCTCGGCGCTCGCCACGCGCTGGGATGCCCGCCGCGCGGCCGCCTCGGACGCCGAGGCGCGCCGCTTCTACGACGCCTTCGCGGCCGGCCTGGCGCGCCGCGACCTCGCCACCACGTCCGCTGCCGCGCCGCCGCTCGCCGACGCGCGCTTCGCCCCGCTCGGCGGGCCGGCGCTCCTGCGCCAGGTCTACGCGAGCCTCCGCGCGCCCGAGGACCTCGAGCCCATGGTCGAGATCGTGCGCGCGGTCGGCAAAACGCGCGACGGGGAGGAAATGCCGTTCCTGGTCGGGGTCGCGCTCGGCGGGCACCCCGTCCTCCGCGCCGCCGCACGCGACGCGCTCAACGACCGCCTCGAAGACGGCATCGACATCGAACTGACGGGCGAGAACGCGCCGCAGACGGTCCTCGTCGAGTGGGACTACCTGGCGCGGCTCGGCCCGCGCCCGCTGCTCACGCTCGAGACCACGCGCGGCCTGATCGTGGTCGAGATGGACGCCGAGGCGGCGCCGCAGACGGTGCAGGCCCTCGCGCGCACGGCCGAGCGCGGGCTCTACGACGGCGTGCCGTTCCACCGCGTCGTGCCGGGCTTCGTCGTCCAGGGCGGCGATCACTTCCGCGCCGACGGCTACGGCGGCCCGGCGGTCTCGCTCCGGAGCGAGTTCACGCGCCTCCGCTTCGAGACGGGTGTGGCGGGCATGGCGAGCGCGGGCAAGGACACCGAGGGCGTGCAGTTCTTCTTCATGCACGCCCCCGCGCCGCACCTCGACGGGCGCTACACCGCCTTCGGGCGCGTCGTGCGCGGGCAGGACGTCGTGGACCGCCTCGTGCAGGGCGACGTGGTGCGCCGCGCGCGCATCGGGCGGCGCCCGGCGCGCTGAGGCCGCCGCGCGGCCGGCGCCTAGTCCCCCGCACGCGCGGCGAGCGCCTCGGCGCGCGCGCGCAGGGCGGCGCGGCCGGGCTTGAGCCCCTCGGCCGCTTCGAGCGGCCAGGGATGGAAGGCGTCCGGGATCTGGAAGCGCGCCAGGCGGCCGGCGAGCGCTTCGCGCCAGGCCGCCGGCGCGAACGGCGCCGCGTCCACGAACGCGACCGGTCGCTGCCCGAAGGCGGGGTCCGGGACGGGCACGACGACGGCCTCGCGCACGCCGGGCAGGGCGCGCAGCGCCGCCTCGACGGCCTCCGGCTGCACGTTCTCGCCGCCCGAGATGAACAGGTTGTCCTTGCGCCCGATCAAGCGCAGCATGGGCGTACCCGCCACGTCAGTCCACGCGCCGAGGTCGCCCGTGGCGAAGAGCCCCTCCGCATCGAAGGGCGTCTCGAGGCCGGCCGGCGTCCAGTAGCCGGCGAAGCGCGCCGGCCCGCCGACGAGGACCTCGCCGTCGGGCGCGAGGCGGAGCGTGCGGCCGGGCAGCGGCGTGCCGGCCGTTTCGAGCGCCTCGGGCGGCGCGCCCAGCGGCACGGCCGTGACGGTCGAGCTCATCTCGGTCAGGCCGTACGAGGGCACGACGGGCCAGCCACGCGCCCGCGCCGCGTGCAGCGCCTCGGGCGGGATGGCGGAGGCCCCGAGCAGCAGCAGGCGCATCCGCCCGAGCGCGTCGTCAGCGTCGTCGAGCGCGCGGCGGAGCTGCGCCGCCACGAGCGAGGCGTGCGTTGCGCCGAGGGCGCGCGCGGCTTCGGAGGGCGGCATGCCGCGCTCGGGCAGGACGACGGCCGCGCCGCTCAGCAGCGCGCGCACGGCCACGGCGAGACCGCCCACGTGGAACAGCGGCAGGTCGAGCAGCCAGCGCACGCCCGGGCCGAGCCCGGCCGGGCCGAGCCCGAGCCGCGTGATCCACCCGTGCGCGCTCGCGACGTGGTTGCCGAGCGTGTGCACGGCCGCCTTCGGCTCGCCCGAGGTGCCGGACGTGAACACGACCGTCGCCCGGGCACCGAGGGACCACCCGGGCGGCGCGGCCGGGTCCTCGCCGAGCGCGCCTCCGCCCGAGCGCGCCGCGACGTCTGCGAGCGCGGCTGCGTCGAGCAGCGGGGCGCCGAGGCGCTCGGCCTGCGCGCGGGCCGTCGCCTCGGGCAGGCGCGTGCTGAGCGGCGCAGCTACGGCGCCGAGGCGCCACAGAGCGAGGACGGCCACGAGCGTCGCCTCCGGGTCTGCGGCGGCGTGAGGCGCCCAGAGCGCGGCCGTCTCGCCCGGCCCGACGCCCTCCCGGCGCAGCGCCTCGGCGGCGGCGGCCACGCGCCGGTCGAGCGCGCCGTACGAGAGCACCCCCGCCGTCCGCACGAGTGCCGGCGCCTCGGGCGGCGCGGCACGAAGCGGATCGGCGAGGAGCGGATCGGCGAGGAACGCTGGCACGGCGGGCATCCGGATCTCGGCGCGAGGCCGCCAGGCGGGCGTCAGGCTACGTCGAGCGGCTCGAGCGCGGCCTCGCGCACGGCCGGATGCGCGAGCGCGGCGGGCACGTCCACCTCGGCCCGAGCGATGGCGAGCCGGCGGGCGAGCACGTCCTCGGCGAGGCGGTTGTAGGGGTCGAGGCCGGCAGGGGCGGGCGCGCACGTAGCCGCGAAGGCGAGCAGCGCGCGCGTCCCGACGCCGCTCTCGAAGGCGCCCGAGACGACCGGCTCGAGCCCGAGGCGGCGCGCCTCGGCCGCCATGGCGATGGCCCACCGCAGCCCGCCCCCGACGAGCGGCTTGAGCACGGCCGCGCGCGCGAAGCCGTGCCCGGCCAGATCCGAGGGCGCCAGGCCGACGAGCGACTCGTCGAGCGCGAGCGGCAGGCCGGTCGCCTCGGCGAGTGCGGGCAGGCCCTGCGGGTCCGCGAGCGGCTCCTCGAGGTAGTCGATCGCCGCGTCGCCGAGCGCGTCGGCGAAGCGGAGGGCCTCGTCGTAGTTCCAGGCGCGGTTAGCGTCGAGGCGGAGCGCGACGTCGTCGCCGAGGGCGCGCGCGAAGGCGCGCGCGGCGCGCGCGGCCGCCGCGGGGGCCCCGCCCACTTTGAGCTTGGCGGCGCAGTAGCCGCCTCGCACGAGGCGCTCGGCGGCCTCACCGGGGTCGTCGCCGGCCGCGACGAGGCCGGCGAGCGCGAGACGCCGCCCGGGGCGGCACCCGGTCGCCTCGGCGAGCACGTCGGTCTCGGCCACGCCCCGGCGCCGGGCGTCGGCCGAGACGACGGCCGTCTCGACGGCGAAGCGCGCGGCCGGGCCGGGATGGAGCGGGTCGAGGTCGAGGACGGGGTCCTCGGGGTGGCGCCCGGCGCGGCGGAGCACGGCGACGAGCGCGCGGAGCGTCGCCTCGGTGGCCTCGAGCGTGTCCGGGCTGAACCCTGGCAGAGGCGCGGCCTCGCCCCACCCGACGGCGCCCGAGTCGGCGCACTCGAGGCGCAGCAGCAAGCCTTCGCGCGCTTCGATCGCGCCGACGTGCAGCGCGACCGGCGCGCGGAGCGCGACCGGCGCGCGGAGCGCGACCGGCGCGCGGAGCGCGAGGCGGTAGCGGTAGAGATCGGCGCGGGCGATACGCATCGTTGGGGACCCCTCGTCGGGGCGTGGCGCGGGCCGGCCGCTCAGGTCAGCAGCCAGCCCAGCCCGAAGGCGAGGCAGTAGGCAGCGAGCAGGAGCGCCGTCTGCCCAAGGAGCGGGTTGAGCACGGCCGGGTCCTCGGTGCGCGCGAGCGTGGCTGCGAGCCGGCGGCCGGCGAGCGCGGCCAGTGCGGCAGCGGCCAGCACGCCCAGACGCCCTTGCATGTACCATACGAACGCCGCCGGCACGGCGACGGCTCCGGTGATGCACAGGCTGTAGAGCCGCACGCCAAAGGCCCGTCCGAAGCGCACGGCGAGCGTGCGCTTGCCCGCCGCCGCGTCCTCGCGCACGTCGCGGACGTTGTTGGCAACGAGGATGGCCGTCGCCAGAAAGCCCGGCCCGAGGCCGGCCAGGAGCGTCCAGGCCGGCAGCACGAGGGCCTGCACGTAGAACGTGCCCGCCACGGCGACCGGCCCGAAGAAGACGAACACGAACGCGTCGGCCAGGCCGGTGTAGGCGAGCGCGTAGCGCCCGGCCGTGTAGGCGTAGCCGGACGCGATGGCGACGAGCCCGAGCGCGAGGATGGGCCAGCCGCCGCGCCAGACGAGGTAGAGGCCGGCCAGAAACGCCGCCCCGAAGGCGAGCGCCGCCGCGCGGCGCATCTGCGCGGCCGTGACGAAGCCGGCCGCCGTCGCGCGGCGCGGGCCCTTGCGCGCGGCCGTGTCGGCGCCGCGTACGAAGTCCTCGGCGTCGTTGGCGTAGTTCGTGCCGACCTGGATCAGGAGCGCCGCGACGAGCGCCGCGAGCGCCGCGCCGGCGTGAAACACGCCCGCCTCGAGCGCGAGCAGCACGCCGAGCACGACGGGCGCGGCGGCCGCGGGCAGCGTGCGGGGCCGCGCGGCCTCGAGCCAGAGCCGCAGCGCGGGCGGGCGGGCGAGCGGCGGCGTCAGCGGATCCACAGGCGGAGCGCGTCGAGGAGCGCGTCGAGGCGGGGGCGGTCGGCGCGGGCGATGCTCAGGCGGAGCGCGCCGGCGCGCGCGCCGGGGACACCGGCGAGCGCGAGTGGGTCGCGCACGATCAGTTCGAGCGAGTCGTCGCCGAAGAGCGAGCGCTTGTGGCGCACCTCGTCGAGATCGGTCACGTCGAGCCGGAAGGCGCGCAGGCCGGTCGAGAAGGCGTAGAGGAAACGGTTCTCGACCTCGAGGAGCAGGTCGAGGTCGTTCACGCGGATGCGCCCGCTCGCCTCGGAGAGCCCTCCGTGGACGTTCTTGATTTTGAAAGGAACCGGCTCCATGGCGCGCGACCTCGGCTCGGAAGCTCCCTCAGGGGAAGTAGCCGTCGGCGTCGAAGCGCGGCGGGCGGCGCTCGTTGTAGGCGTTGCGCCCCTCCTGCCCCTCCTCGGTCATGTAGAAGAGCATCGTCGCGTGCCCGGCCAGCTCCTGCAGGCCGGCGGCGCCGTCCTCGTCGGCGTTGGCCGCGGCCTTGATCATGCGGATGGCGATGTTCGAGTTGGCGAGGATCTCGCGGCACCACTGCACGGTCTCGTGCTCGAGCCGCTCGACCGGCACGACCGTGTTGACGAGGCCCATCTGGAGCGCCTGCTGCGCGTCGTAGGGCCGGCAGAGGAACCAGATCTCGCGCGCCTTCTTCTGCCCCACGATGCGCGCGAGGTGAGCCGTGCCGTAGCCGGCGTCGAACGAGCCGACCTTGGGGCCGGTCTGCATGAAGCGCGCGTTCTCGGCCGCGATCGTGAGGTCGCAAACGACGTGGAGCACGTGCCCGCCGCCGACGGCCCACCCGGCCACGGCCGCGATGACCGGCTTGGGGCACGTCCGGATGTCGCGCTGGAAGTCGAGCACGTTCAGGCGCTGCTTGCCCGTGGGCGCCTCGCCCTCCATCTCCTTGTAGCCGTGCTCGCCGCGGATGCGCTGGTCGCCGCCGGAGCAGAACGCCTCGGTGCCGGCGCCCGTGAGCACGATCGCCCCGATGGCGTAGTCGTCGCGCGCGTCGGCGAGGGCGTGGATCATCTCGCGGACCGTGAGCGGGCGGAAGGCGTTGCGGACCTCGGGGCGGTTGATCGTGATGCGCGCGATGCCTTCGGTGTCGGTGCCGGGCTTGCCCTTTTCGTAGACGATGTCGGTGTAGTCGCCGGCGGCGACCCACTCGAAGGGACCGGAAACGGTGGGGCGGTCGAGAAGGTGACCCATGCGGGGAATGAGGGATGGCGGGGTGGAGGGGCGCTAGCGGGCCGCGGGCGCGCGTAAGATCGCCTCGCGCGACGCCGCCTCGCGCAGGATCGCCGCGACGGCGCCGGGCGCCTCGGCAAGCAGCGCGTGCCCGGCACCGGGCACCACGACGACGCGGAACGGCCCTGCCGCGGCCAGCGCCCGGGCGAGACCGACGAACTTGGCGTCGCGCGCGCCGGCAGCGGCGACGCCCGGAACGCGGAGCGCGCGCAGTTGCTCCCCGAGCCACGGCTGCGCGCCCGTCCCGAGCCCGACGAGCGCGCGCGCGAGCGCCTCGGGGCGGCCGTGCGCCAGGCGGTCGGCCACGAGCGCGTCGCGCCGTGCGGGGCCGAGCGAGGCGAAGAGCGGCATCCGGTACCACGCGCGCAGGAAGGCCGGGAAGTCGCGGCGCAAGTCGGCCGCCCGGGCCGCGTCGAGGTCGCGGCGCGCCGCGCGCGCGTCGCGGGTGGGCAGCCCGGCCGAGGCGCCCAGCAGCACGAGCGAGGCTACGCGCTCGGGGTAGCGCAGCGCAAAGCCGAGTGCGAGGCGCCCGCCCATCGAGTACCCGGCCAGGTGCGCCTGCGGCACGCGGCGCCGGTCCAGGAAGGCCGCGAGCGTCGCCAGCGCGCCCTCGAACGAGAACGCCTCGGGCGGCGCATCGGCGGCGGCGCCGTGTCCGGGCAGGTCGGGTGCGAGCAGATGCGGCGCCCGGGCGCCCGCGCGCGCGGCCGCGGCGCCGACAGGCTGCCAGTCGGCGCCGCGGCCGAGGAACCCGTGCAACGCGAGCACGGGCAGGTCGGCAGCGGGCAGGTCGGCAGCAGAAGGCGAGGCGTACGGCATGGCAGACGGCAGCGGGCTCGTTCGACGCGCCAGGACGCAGCCGGGCTCCCCCGACGAGAGCCGCCGACCGTCTCCGTGACAGGCCTCGTCTTTCCGGGCCGATCCCTTAGTTTGGAACCGCTTTTCCCCGCCACCACGCCTTATGCCCTCTCGCCCGCTCCTGTCCGGCGCGCTCCTGTCCGGCGCGCTCCTGTCCGGCGCGCTGCTCGTCGCTGCGCTGCTCGCCGCGCCAGCCGAAGCGCAGCGCCTGCGCGCCGACGGCCCGCCCGTCCGCCTCGACGTCGGCGTTGCGCCCGCCGCGCATCCGCTCTTCTCCCCGGACGGAGCCTACGTCGCCTTCTCACGCCCCGATTACGCCGGGCTCTGGGTCGCGCCCGCCGCGGGCGGCGCAGCGCGGCGGCTCACCGGTGCCCCGGGCGCGCGCTTCGGCGCGGCCTTCTCGCCCGATGGCGCGCGCCTCGTCGCGCGCACCTCGCGCTACGACGGCCCCACGCGCTACCTCGCCGTGACCGTTTTCGACGTGGCCTCGGGCACGGCCGAGCCGCTCACGGACGAGCGCACGCACCTGCCCGACCTGCCGCGCTGGGCCGATGCGGCCCACGTCGTGCTCCGCCAGGATGGCGCCGCGCAGGTGTTCCCGGTCGCCGGTGGCCTCGCCCCGCCCTCCGCCGTGGCCTTCGCGCCCGTGCCCGGCGGCTTCGCGCGCCTCGAGGCCGCCACGGGACGTGCCGAAACCATCCGCCCGGCGGTGCCTGGTCTCGAGCCGGACGCGATGCTGCTCAACCTGACCGTCTCGCCCGACGGCGAGCGGGTTGCGTTCGAGGTGCTCGGCGACGGGCTCTACGTGTGCCGCACCGACGGCTCGGAGGTGCGCGCGCTCGGCCGGGGTGAGCGGCCCGCGTGGTCGCCTGACGGCCGCTGGCTCGCCGTCATGCTGACCGAGGACGACGGCCACCACCTCACCGGCGCCGACCTCTACGCCGTCTCGGCCGACGGCGCGCAGCGCGTGCGCCTGACGGCCACCCCGGACCGCCTCGAGATGAACCCCGCCTGGTCGCCCGACGGCCGCTTCGTCGCCTACGACGATGCGGCCGATGGCGCGCTCTACCTCCTGCCCGTCCGCGAGTAAGCCCCCTCCAGCCATGCGCTTTGCGCCCTACCTCGCCCTCGCGGCGCTCCTGCTCCTCCAGCCCGCCCGCGCCCAGGAGGTGACCGGCCTCTCGGGCTGGAGCATCTTCCTCGACCCCGGACACAGCCAGAACGAGAACGTCGGCGCGTTCGGCTACTCGGAGGCCCGCAAGGTGCTGCGCGTCGGCCTCGAGCTGCGCGCGATCCTCGAGGGCCGCACCGACATCGGCGCGGTCTACATGTCGCGCACCAACGACCAGCAGCTCGTCAGCCTGGCCCAGCGCGTGGACGCGGCCAACCAGTCTGGAGCCTCCTTCTTCCACTCCATCCATAGCAACGCCGCCGCGCCGTCGGCCAACAACGTGTTCGTGCTCTGGCCGCAGCGGCCCGACGGCTCGGAGGGCATCCCCAACGGTGGGCGGCGCATGGCCGAGCTGATGGGCCCGGCGCTGGCGCAGGGCATGCGCATCCCGGCCGCGAACGCCGGCACCGGGGCCTTCGGCGAGTGCGACTTCTACGGCGCGAGCACGTGCGGCTCCGGGCCCAAGGGCTCGCGCAACTACGTGCAGCGCAACACCGTGATGGCGTCGGCGCTCTCGGAGGCGGGCTTCCACACCAACCCGGCGCAGAACCAGCGCAACATGAACGCGCAGTGGAAGCGCCTCGAGGCGCAGGCCATGTTCTGGAGCATCCTGGCCTTCCACAACCTGCCCCGACCGGCCGACCGCATCGCGACGGGCATCGTGTCCGACGCCGAGTCTGGCCGGCCCATCAACGGCGCCGCCGTGACCGTGGGCGACCAGACCTACACGACCGACACGTACGAGTCGCTCTTCAACCAGTTCTCCAACGACCCCGACGAGCTCTCGAACGGCTTCTACTACCTCGAGGACCTCCCCGCCGGCACGCTGCCCGTGACCGTCTCGGCGGCCGGCTTCCGGCCTCACGCGGGCGAGGTGACGATGCTCGAGCGCGCGTTCACGTTCTACGACGTGGCCCTCGTCTCGACGGTGCCGCCCGTCGTGGCGCAGTCCACGCCGGCCGATGGCGCGACGAACGTGCGCGTGACTGACCCGCTCACGCTGCGCTTCAGCCGGCCCATGAACCCCGCCACGACGCAGCCGGCCTTCCGCCTCGTGCCGGCCGCCGGCGGCGCGGCGGTGGCGGGCACGCTGAGCCTGCTCGAGGGCGGCACGCGCCTCGAGTTCCGCCCGGCCGCGCCGCTCCAGCCGCAGACCACGTATGCGCTCACGCTCGCCGGCTCGGCCACAGGCGTCTACGGCGACGCGCTCGACGGCAACGGCGACGGCACGCCCGGCGACGACTTCGCGCTCTCGTTCACCACGGGCGCCGCCGACACGCGCGCGCCGCGCCTGGAGCAGGTCTTCCCGGCCAGCAACGCCACCGGGGTCGCGCTGCGCCCGGTCGTCACGGTCGCCTTCGACGAGCTCGTGCAGCACGCCTCGCTCAACGGGCGCGTCGTGCTCGAAGCCGCCGCGACGGGCGCGCCCGTCCCGGGGCGCGTGCAGATCCGCGACGTGCGCGGCGGCGAGGGCCGCACCGTGGTCAGCTTCGCGCCGGAGGGGCCGCTGGCGCCGGCCACCGCCTACCGCTTCGCGCTCGAGGCAGGCATCACGGACCTGTTCGGCAACGCCACCACGGGGCGCCTGCGCTTCACGTTCACGACCGGCACCACGGATCTCGTCGCGACGTCCATCGACGACTTCGAGGGCACGTTCACGAGCCACTGGTGGGTCCCGCAGCAGTCCGGCTCCACGACCGGCATCGTGACCGACTCGACCGGCATGGCGGCCTCGCAGACTACGCCGGGCCTGCTCGGCGGGCAGCAGTCCATGCGCCTGCACTACGGCTGGGCCGAGAGCGGGCCGTGGCTCATCCGGCAGTACCTCAACAGCGGCCCGGCCTTCCAGCGCCGCTTCGACAACACGTACGTCTTGCAGGCGTACGTCTTCGGCGACGGCTCGGGCACGCGCTTCCGCTTCGCCGTGGACGACCGCTGCTCGGGCAGCGCCTGCGGTGGCACCGAAGTCAGCCCGTGGTACACGGTCGACTGGTACGGCTGGCGGGCCGTCTCGTGGGACCTCGCAGCCGGGGAGACGGGCTCCTGGATCGGCGACGGCTCGCTCGACGGCGAGATGCGCTTCGACAGCATCCAGCTCACGTACGGCGGGCCGGGCAGCGCGCGCTTCGGCGAGCTGTTCATCGACGACCTGCGACTGCTGCGCCTGCAGGCCGTCTCGTCCGAGGACGGCCCGGCCCTCGCCGACGGCATGTCGCTGGAGGCGCCCTATCCCAACCCGTTCGGCGCTGAGACGACCATCCGGTTCTCGCTCGGCGAGGCGGGGCCTGTCACGGTGCGCGTGTTCAACCTGCTCGGGCAGCCCGTGGCCACGCTCGCCGACGGCGAGGACTTCGGGCAGGGCGCGCACGAGCTGACGTGGGCGCCGCGGGGCCTCGCAGCGGGCGTGTACGTACTGCGCGTGGAAGCGGCCGGGCGCACCGAGACGCGGCGGCTGGTGCTCGCACGCTGACCTCGCCTCCGCGGCAGACGAAAGGGCGGGCGCCCGGATGAGCGCCCGCCCGGATGAGCGCCCGCCCGGATGAGCGCCCGCCCTTTCACGCCTCCGAGGGCGGACCGGGCTAGCGGGTCCGCAGGACCGCGCGCGCGGCCCGGCGGCCGTCGGCCTCGAGCACGACGAGGTAGGTTCCGGCCGCGAGCCCGTCGGCGGCCCAGAAGGCCTCGTGCGCGCCCGCGCCGAGCGGCGCCTCGTCGTGCAGGCGGGCGACCTCGCGCCCGAGCACGTCGAGCACGCGGAGCGTAACGCGCGCCGGGCGATCGAGCGCGAACGCGAGCGTGGTGCCCTCGCCGAACGGGTTGGGCCGGTTGGGCGCGAGCCCGAACGCGAGCGCCTCCGCGCCCGGCTCGCCGCTCGTCCCGAAGACGACCTGCACCGGCGCCGAGGGCGCGCTCTCGATAGAGTTATGGCTGAGCGCCGTCACGACGTACGTGTACGTGTCCCCCCGGGCCGGGCGGTCGGTGAACGTGGTCTGCCCGACGACGGCGGCCAGGTTGGACGGCCGCGCCATGGCCGCTGCGAGATCCCCGGCCTCCGCCGAGGGCACGCGGTAGACGGCGTAGAAGCGCACGGGCGCCTCGCCCGTCTCGGGGGCCGCCCACACGAGCACGACCGGCTCCGAGGGCGCCGTGCCGCCCGAAGCCGTGAGCCCCGTCGGGGCACCGGGCGCGGCCTGGCTCTTCCACGCCATCGGCGGCGGGATGGCCGGGTGGCGGTAGAGGTCGGTGACGAGCGAGTCGCGGAAGCCCTGCGAGGGGAAGTGCGTCAGGTTCTTGGCGCGGAAGAACACGCTCCCGTCGATGCCGTCGTTGCGGCGGTTGAAGCGCACCTGCCGGGGCACGTCCTGCGGGATGAAGAGCACGCCGGAGAACGTGGCCGCATCGGCGCGGTAGAGGCCGTGGCCGGGGTAGAAGTGCCGGTCGCCGCGGACCGAGTTCCACCACGCCGCGAGCGTCGTGTAGCGCTGCTGGTTGAAGACAGGCTGCCCGCTCGAGTTGAGGACCGTCCGCTCGCCCGACCAGTAGAGCTGCGGCGTCACATAGTCGATCGTGCGCGCGTCGAGCCAGGCGCGCGCGTCGGCATAGATGACGCTGTAGGCGTCCATGCCGGAGGTGCCCGAGGGGGTGCCGCTGCGCCAGATGCCGAAGGGGCTGATGCCGAACTTGACCTCCGGGCGGACGGCGTTCAGGCTGTCCTGCACCTGGGCCACCATCAGGTTCACGTTGTCGCGCCGCCAGTCGGCGCGGTTGGTGAAGCCGCGGTGGTGCACGGCGAACGTCGCGTCGTCCTCGTTCGAGATCGTGTTGGGCGGGTACGGGTAGAAGTAGTCGTCGAAGTGGAGTCCGTCGATGGCGTAGCGCCGCGCGATGTCGGCGGCTACGGCCGCGATGCGGTCACGCACGGCCGGCAGGCCCGGGTCGAGAATGCGGATGTTGCCGAACGAGAGAATCCACTCGGGATGCTGCTGCGTGACGTGGTTGGGGGCGTGTACGTAGCCCGTGCCGCGATCGGCCCGATACGGGTTGAGCCAGGCGTGCAGCTCCATCCCGCGCGCATGCGCCTCCTCGATGGCGAACTGGAGCGGGTCCCAGAACGGGCTCGGCGCCTGCCCCTGCGTGCCCGTCAGCCAGTACGACCACGGCTCGATGCTGGAGGCGTAGAGCGCGTCGGCCTCGGGGCGGACCTGGAGCAGGACGGCGTTGATGCCGGCTTCCTTGAGCCGGTCGAGCATGATGCGGAGCTGCTGCTGCTGCTGCGCGGGCGTGGCGAACCGGCTGTCGGGCCAGTCGAGGTTGAGTACGGTCGAGATCCAGGTGCCGCGGAACTCGTGCTTGGGCAGCGGCGGCGGGCCGGTCTGGGCGGCCGCGGCTGTGCTGCCGAGCGCGAGCAGCAGGGCGAGCGGGAAAAGTAGCGAGCGCATACGAGGAGGGGTAGCGAGAAGGGGCACCGGACGCGCGCCCGGTGCCCCCGAGAATGCCGCAGGCGACCCGGCCGCCCTCGGCGCGACGGCCGGACGGCGGGCGTTAGCGCACAACGAGTCAGCGCACGATGAGCATGCGGCGGGTGGTCGGCGCGCCGTCTACCTCGAGCGTGTACACGTACACGCCGGCGGCGAGCGCACCAGCCTCGAAGGTGGCCGAGTAGTTGCCTGCCGCGAGCGCCTCGTCAACGAGCACGCCCACCTCGCGCCCGGTCACGTCGAGCACGCGCAGGCGAACCTGCGCCGGGCGGTCGATCGAGAACGCGATCGACGTGGAGGCCCCGAACGGGTTGGGCGCGTTCTGCGCGAGCGTCACGCCCGTCGCCTCGCCCGGCTGACGCTCGGTCGCCACGGCCTGCGACACAAAGCGCTGCACCGAGGGTGCCGGCTGGTTGAACGCGCCCACGTAGGCCACCATCCCATCCGGCGAGAAGGCAATGCCGCGCGGACGCCCGTCGCCGGGGTTGTTCCAGAGAATGCTGTCGCGGGGCGTGGGCACCTCGACGGTCACGAAGTTGCCGCTGCCATCGGTCGTGACCAGGTCCGACAGCTCAAAGCCGTACCAGGCGTTGTTCTGCCAGAACGTCTCCACGACCGGGTCCTGGTTGGCGGGGTCGTTGGGGCTGCCGGCGGAGAACCACAGGCGCCCGTTGCTGCGCTGGATCGTGGACGACTCGATGCGCATGCCGCGCAGCGTGACGCCGGTCGAGTCGAACGCCGAGAACTCATCGGCGCGGCTATAGACCGTGTTGTAGGGCGTCGTGTAGTCGAACCGGATCACGTGCAGGCCGTTGGGCGAGGCGAGCACCGAGCGGTTGAAGCCGCGCGTGGGCTGCGGGCTGACGACGTCGAAGCTCGACAGGTCCGGGCTGTAGACGCGGATCGGGTTACCGCCAACGACGGTCGCCACGTAGACGTTGCCATCGTCGTCCACACCTACGTTCGTGATGGCCGCGTTGCCGAACGGCGTCACGCGCGCGATGCCCTGCACGGTGTTGGGCGAGGTGTTGACGCTCGAGCGGTGGTCGACCTTGAAGATGGTGTTAAAGGCCGAGATGTAGATGTGGCCATCAGGACCGCTCGAGAGGCCGCGGCCCGAGCGCGGGTCGACGGCGCCGGCCGCCGTACGGCCGATGCCGACCGTGTCGATCACGCCGCCGAAGTTCATGAAGTGGACGGGCGAGAACGACGCCTCGGTGCCGTCGGGATTGAAGACGTAGACGACGTTGGAGTTGCGCGTGGCGCTACCGACCTGGAGCGGCTCCGTCGCCGAGAAGGGCTGCACCCAGACCTTACCCTCGCCGTCTACGGCGAGGCCGTGCGTGCTCGTGCGCTGGCGGTTGGGCTGGGCCGGGAAGACGGAGTCGAACACCCACTGGTTCTGGGCCGAGGCGGCCTCTGGGAGCAGGAGCAGGCATGCTGCGAGCAGTAAGAGTCGTTTCATGAAAGATGGGGGCTGGCGAGGCGGCGCCTCGGGTGGTGGAAGGGAACGGGAGGATCCGGGCCGGCTGCGACCCGGCGGCGGCTCAGGGCTGGCCCTGACGTCGCGTTTCGATACGGAAGAGCGCTGCCGGCTCGGTCACGCCGAGCGTGAGCGGGTTGTCTTTCTTGACGGCGTAGAGCTGCGTGCCGGCGCCCCACGCGAGGTGGTAGATGGGCGAGGGGAGCACGCCAGGGTAGAGCACGGAGGGGGTGCCGCCGGGCGAGACCTCGTAGATGGGGTTGGGGGCGTCGGTGGCGACGAAGAGCGTACCGTCCCGGGCCATGGCGAGGGCGAACACGCCCAGGCCGCTCGCGCCGGTGAACGCATTGACGTCGAAGAGCGTCTGCGGCGCGGCGAGCGTGCCATCGGCGGCGCGTGCCATGCGCACGACACGGCCCACGCGCGCCCCACCGACGCCGAACGTGACGGCGGCGTAGACGGCGTCCGGGCGCGCGAGCACGGCCTGCACGGCGCCGCCGGCCGGGAACGCGGTCACGGTCCCGCCCGGGACGAGGCGGAACACGTCGCCGCCGGCCGAGCCGATCCAGAGCGTGCCCTGCGCGTCCACGTCGATGGCCTGCGCGACGACCCCGGCGGGCATCTGCGGCGCGATCGTCTGCTGGTTGGCGCTCTCGGGCAGGCGGAACGCCGCGCGCACGCCGCGTACGCCGTAGAGCGCCCCGTCGGGCCCGACGGCCAGGTCCTGCCAGATGAACGTGGACGCGTTGAAGTCCGTCCGGACGCCCTCGGGCGTTTGCCGCTTGATGCCGCGCACCTGCGGCGAGAGCTGCTCGTTGAAGAGCGAGAAGTAGAGGTTGCCCTGCGCGTCGGACGTGGCGCCGTTGTAGACCTCGACCGCGTTGACGTCGCCGACGGGCAGGACGCGCTCGAAGGCGGGCGAGAGCGTGACCGGGACGGCGTTGCTGAAGTTGGTCGCGCCGCGCACGGCCACGCGGATGCGCAGGCCCGGCACGAGCAGGTTGGGCGCGCGCACGCGCAGCTGCGTCGCCGAGGCTTCGAGGATCTCGGCGCGCGCACTCTGGCCCTGGCCGTTGTCGAAGAAGACGATGTTGTGCTCGGCCTGCGGCGCGAAGTGGCGCCCGGAGATCGTCATCACGTCCACGCCGGCCAGCACGACGCCCTGCGGCGAGACGTTGTCGATCACGGGCGCCGGGTTGTCGGTGCGGTTGGGGTCGTAGAGGCTCGTCTCCTGGACGGCGTCGCACGCGGCGACGGCGAACACGAGCAGCAGGGGCAGGAGCAGGCGCAAACGAAGCATTGCGGGGGCGCGGGCGGCCGCCCGCGCGAAGCGGCAGACTCAGAGGGAGAAGCGGACGGCGATGCGGTGCACGGCCGAGAAGACGCCGAAGTCGGTGTAGGCGTAGTCCGCGCCGAAGCCGACGCCGCCGAGGCGCTGCCGGAGGCCGGCGCCGAGCGTGACGCCCTCCTCGTCCGAGGGGAACGCGTAGCCGCCCCGTAGCGCGAACGTGTTCATGAACGTGTACTCGCCGCCGAGGCGGAGCTGCTCCGGGTAGTCGCGGTTGTTGGCCGCGTCGGCCGAGACGAGCAGGCGGTGCATCGAGGGGTCGAGCGACGTCAGGTCGACCACGTTCATCGACACGCCGATGTTGAGCGTGATCGGGAGCTGGAAGCTCTCCTCGGCCAGCGTGACCTCGGAGGCGAAGTTGCGCGCGCCGACGGCGAAGGTGAGGCTGCGGAAGGGCGTCTTGTAGTGGACGCCGAAGTCGTAGGCGAGCACGCCGGCCTGCGCCGAGCCGCGCTCGAGCTCGCCGTCAGCGCCGCGGCGCAGCACAGGCGAGCCGAAGTTCTGGCTGGCGTACTTGACGTGGCCGCCGGCCGAGAAGCGGTCCGAAAGCGCGCGCGCGTAGCCGACGCCGATGGCGAGGGCGGTCGGCTGGAACGTGCCCACGTCCACATAGCCCTGCTCGGTGTCGGCAAAGATGGTCTCCTGCATCTCGCCGTAGTCGACGACATTGAGCGAGACGCCGAAGACGCCGTAGCGCCCGCGCGCCGGGCGCAGCGCCACGCCGGCGTGGTTGTGGTTGATGTCGGCGATCCAGCTCGTCTGGCTGACGACGGCGCTGGTGCCCTCCTGCATCCAGGCCATGCCGGCTGGGTTGGTGAAGAGCATCTCGGCGCCGCCCTCGAGCGAGGTCACGGCGCCGCCGAGGGCGGCCGCGCGCGGATCGGCGGCGACGTTGAGGAACTTCATGCCGGTCTGCGCGAGGCGGACGCGGTCGGTAACCTGCTGCGCGGCAGCGGCGTGCGTGCCCAGCAGCGCCGCGAGCGCGAGCGCGCAGAGGCTGGGGGCCGGAGGGATGAGACGGATCATGGGGAGAGCGGCCGGGCGGCGCGGGGACGTCAGCGGATGACGGCGAACTTGCGGAACGTGCGGTCGCCGGCGCGGAAGAGCAGCGCGCCGTTCGCGTCCTGGATGTCTTCGGTGACCGTGATGACGGCGATGTAGATGCCGCTCGCGATCACCTGGCGCGACGACGTCGTGTGGTCCCATATGGCGTCGCCGCTGCCGTCGGTGTGGACGATCGTGTCGACAAGTTCGCCGAGCTCGGTGTAGATCTCGATCCGGCACTGACCGGGGATGTTGTAGAACGCGAGCTTGTCATTGCGATCGGGGAAGCGGACGCCGCCGGCGCCGAGCCGGTCCGCGCCGATGTAGTACGGGTTGGGCACGACGCGGATGTCCTCCATCGAGCGGCCCTGCGGGCGCTGCAGGCGGGCCGGCGAGTAAGTCTGCGCGAAGTAGCGGCTGCTGCGCAGCGGCCGGCCGGCCGGCGTGCCGCCGCCGCCGGGGTTGGCCGATCCGTTCTGCACCGCGACGACGTAGTAGTAGTAGTCCACGCCGCGCACGGGCGTCGTGTCGTCGAAGCGCGTGGTGCCCGGCCCGGCCGCGTGCACGAGCGTGTAGGTGCTGTCGAAGCGCGCCTGCGCACGGTAGACCTCCCAGCCGTCGAAGGGCGGCGCGTCCGGGAACGGCGTCCACTCGAGCGAGATGCGGTCACCGCCCGAGTTGACCGAGAGCGTGCGCGGCGGCGCGGGCCCGCGCGGGATGGCGAAGCCGGCGTTGTAGTTGTCGAGCGCGCGGCGGAACGTCTGGAAGAGCGAGTCGCGGCTGGTGAAGACCCACTCGTTCTTGGTCTTGGTGAACGTCTGCCCGTTGACGGTGAACGGGATGGGCGCCGCGCGGTTGTTGCCGGAGTTTTTGAAGGCGCGCCCGATGGCCTTGTTGGCCTCGCGGCTCAGGCCGGCGGCGGCCTCGGCCACGACGATGCGCACGCTCTCGCCCGGCGCGAGCGTGTACGGCCCGTAGCCCTGCGCGAACGAGAACCCGCCGGAGGTGCCGAGCGACGGATCGCCGGTGGGTGCCAGGAAGCCGGGCAGGCCCGAGGGCTCCACCTGGAACGCGTGGCGCGGGCGGCGCCCCTGCGTCATCAGGTTGTACTCCTGCTGCATCTTGACGTTGTTGAACGCGTCGTTGTTGGACGTGAGCGGGTCGTCCGAGTGGACATAGTTCATCGTCGAGGGCTGCGAGCGGTCGTCGGCAGGGTTGCCCGGCGCCGTGTCGGCGTGCAGCGTGACCACGCCCACGAACTGGCTCGAGCCGAGCCGGCCGAGCGTGTCGGCGGCGGCGACGTTGAGCGCCGCGCGCTGGATGGGCCCGCCGACGTTGTCGTAGCCGCCGTTGAACTCGGCCGAGCGCCCGTGCCAGGCGAACTGCGCGCGGAATTCCTCGCCGGGTGGATCCGGCAGGAGGCCGTCGCCGCGCGCGTCGTTCATGGTGTGCTTGCCCCAGCCGGTCGAGTTAGCGATCACGTAGCGCGTCTCGCGCGAGACGGCCATGCGCCACTGGAGGTAGAACATCACGTCCTCGAGCGTCTGGTTGGGCAGCTCGATCGTCGGGTCGTCGTTCGTGTTGCCCGTATTGGTCAGCACGTACTCGATGATGTGGTAGTTGTCGTGGTACTGCTGGCTGAAGGCGTACACGCGCCGCTCGACGGTGAGGCCGAGCAGCGTGTTGATGCGGCTGACGAGCATGGCGTCGGCCGGCAGGTCGGGGTCGACGCGGTCGGAGATCATCTCGGCCTCAGGGAACGACTGATCGCCGTCCACGGTCACGACCGGCATCTCGTAGCGCGTCACGATCTCGAAGGCCGTCGGGAAGACCTCGCCGGCGCCGCGCACGCGCGGCCCGACGTGCACCACGCGCACGGGAAAGGTGTTGCCGGCCGCGTCGCGCACGTTGCGTGCGCCGATCCACATGCCCTTGGCCGCCTGGGTGTCGGTGAACTGGTAGATGCCAGGCCAGCGCCAGCCATACTGCTGCGTGCGCAGGAAGCAAGACTCGCACTCGGAGCCCGCCGAGGAGTACCAGTTCTGGAAAGATCCGGCGGCGAGCCAGCGGTTCTGGAACTGCGCCTGCGCCGGCGCGGCGCCGAGGCCGAGGAGGACCGTGCAGGCCGCGAGGGCGAGCGCCGGCCGAAGGGCAGAGGTCATGGGGCGGAGACGAAGCATCGGGCGCGTCATCAGGGGAGGGCCGGCCGGCCGGCAGGGCTCAGAAGTTGACGCGGACGCCGAAGAAGACGTTGCGCGGGTTGAGGAAGTTGAGGAACTGCTGGTTGGGCATGTCGATGTAGGCCTTCGTGCGCAGCACCTCGTTTACGCGGCCCTGGTCGGCCGTCTGCCACTGCCCGTTCTGAAACACGAGCCAGCCCTGCGTCTCACGCTCGTAGTAGATCGTGTAGTCGTTGGGCGCGTTCACCTCAGCCCGCGTGCCGATGGAGCGCATCGGCTGGAAGGGCACGTTGTCAGGGCGGTAGGTGCCTACTCGGTCACGGCCGGGGATGTTGGTGTAGTCCGGCGAGGCCGGCAGGTGGAGCGACGTCAGGTACGCGTTGCGGTCGTTGCCGTCGACGGCGCCGTAGAAGAGCGAGAGCTCGCGGCGGTTGGTGAGGTTGAACACGTCGGCGAAGAACGTGGCCGAGCGGCCGCGCACCGTGAAGTCGCGCGCGAAGCGCAGGTCGAAGCTCCACGAGTCGACGACGTCGACGTTGTTGACCACGCCCGGCGGCGCGACGCCGTTGTCGCCCCACGTGAAGCGCCCGCCGTCCTGCCAGCGCCCGATCAGGCTGGCACGCCACTCGGCCAGCGGCGCGAAGCCGCCCACGACCGGGCCGAAGCCGCGGGGCGAGAAGAAGTCCAGGTTGAGGCGCCCGAAGGGCCGCGGCACCGGGCGCGACTGCGCGGCGCGGCGCACGGCGTCGCTCTCCTCCTGCTGCCGCTGCGTGGTCGTGTTCTCGAAGATGGAGGGCAGGCCGAACGAGCCCAGGCGCGACACCTGGTAGGTGTAGTTGACGAAGCCGCGCAGCCACTGCCCGCGGTTGCGCGAGAACGTGAACTCGAAGCCGCGCAGGTCACGGTAGAAGTTGGGCTCGGAGAGCGCGTACGAGACGGCGCCGTTGCGGCTGTTGTAGGTCACCGTGCGCGGCTCGAGCGTGACGTCTTTGTAGTAGCCGGCGATGCGGGCGAGGAACTGGTCCAGGAACGACTGCTCGTAGCCGATCTCGTAGGCGACCGTCTTGGGCAGCGGGTTGTTCGGGCTCGCGATGCGGTTGATCTGCCCCGTGCTCGAGAACGCGCGCACGAGGTAGAGGTCGTCCGGATCTGGCATCGAGCGGAAGTGCCCGTAGTTGAAGTAGAGCTTGGAGACGATCGTGATAGGGAACGAGACGCCCAGGCGAGGGCTGAGCGTAACGATGCGGCTGGTCGGGCGCGTGACGAAGAGCTCGTTCAGGCCCGGCGTCGGGTCGCCGCCGACGATGGGCACGCCGGCGAAGCGCTGGTCGAACGCGTCGAACTCGTACCACTCGCCGCCGGCGTGCGCGTAGTCGAGGCGCAGGCCGAGGTTGGCGATCATGCCCTGGAACTCGAGGCGCGACTGCCCGTAGGCGGCGCCGCGCACGGGCGAGCGGTCCCAGAGCACGCGGAAGTTGCCGCCGGTGAGGAAGGAGTCGATCTGGGCGTAGTTGGCGCGGCTCCGCGTCAGGTTGTACTCGATGCCCGTCTTGACCTCAAGGAAGCGCGTCAGCTGCGACGTGTAGTCAGCCTGGAGGTTGTAGACGGCCACGCGGCTCGAGTCGCGCGAGTTGCTCATGCCCACGCCCATGCGCAGGCCGTTGACGCCGTCGGCCGGGAACGGCTGGTAGCCGAACGGCCCCTCGTCGAACGGCACCCCACCGATGATCACCGCCGGCGACGGGTCGCGCCGTCGCCCGGGCCCGGCCAGGTAGCGCGACTCGAAGCGGTTGAGGCGCACCTCGGCGAACGACGTCGGCGAGATGGAGTAGTTGAGCGAGCCGCCGACCTGGTTGTAGCGCACCCGGAGGGGGTTCCAGTAGTCGGTCGAGAAGAGGCGGCTGTCGATGAAGCTGACCTGCGTCAGGTTGCTCGCGATGCTGGCCGGGCTCTGGAAGAAGCCCGGCTGCCCGGAGCGGCTGGCGGCGGTGCCGCTCGAGAGCCCGAGGCGGCCTTCGAGGTTGACCTTGGCGCCGGTGAACGGGTTCAGGGTCAGCTTGAGGTGGCCGGACTCCTGGTCGTAGCTGCGCGTGTGCAGCGGGATCATGAGCATGTTCCGCTCGCGGCGGTACGAGCCGAAGAAGCGCAGGTCGCCGAGCGCGCGGCTGAGCCCCGGCACCGGCCCTCCGAAGCCGAGATCCACGTCGTAGTCTGGCTGCGTGATCTCGAACGACTTGCGGTGCTGCCAGCGGAAGGCCTCCATGAGCGCGTCTGGCGTCATGTCGTCGTCGGGGTTGCCGTTGGCCTGCAGGCGCGCGGCGACGGCGTTCCAGCCCTCGAAGGCCGGGTACTGCATCTGCGTGACCGGGTCCCAGTTCTGCGTGCCCGTGTAGGCGACCTCGGGGTCCAGGTAGGGCCGGATCCAGTAGGAGTTGGGGTCGTTGGCGAGCATCCCGAAGTGCTTCGGACCGGGCGGGCGCAGGCGGAGCGCGCCGGCGCCCTCGTAGCGCGTGCGCGACCCCTCGCGCGTGACGACGTTGACCACGCCCGAGCGCACGTTGCCGTACTCGGCGTTGAAGCCGCCCGTCTGGACCTGCACCTCCTGCACCGACGAGAGGGCGATGTTGGTGAACGGCGCGTTGTTGCGCTCGTCGCGCAGCGTGAGACCGTTGACCTGGAACGCGAGCTCGTCCGAGCCGCTGCCGCGCACCGAGAGCCCCTGGATGCCCGCCTGCAGCCCGATCACGCCGGCCACGCTCGCCGCCGGCACGGCGCGGATCTCCTCGGCGGACACGTTGACGCGGCTGTTGGAGACGTCGCGCTCGACGACGGGCCGCTCCGCACGCACGACGACCTCGCCGAGCGCGCCCACGCCGGTTTCGGAGAGGCGCACGTTGAGCGTCGTCGTCTGGTCGATGTTGATGCGCACGTCCTCGAGGACCTGCGTCTGGTAGCCGACGAACGAGTAGCGCACGCTGTACGTCCCCGGCGGGATGTTGAGCACGTTGTAGTACCCGTCGAGGTCGGTCGTGCCGCCGCGCTCGGTGCCGAGGAGGAAGACGTTGGCGCCCGGAATGGCGTCGCCGGTGGCGGCGTCCACGACGCGGCCCGAGAGGCGGCCCGTCTGCGCGGCCGCGCTGTCGGCCAGGCCGAGGGCGAGGACGCCAGGGGCGAGAGCGGCAAGGGCGAGAACCAGGAGCGCGCGCAGGCCAGCGCGCGGGGGCGGAGCAAAAGGCATCGGGTCGCGATCCTCGTCTAGCGGAAGGGGCCGGGGTGGTGGTCCGGCAGGGCCGGAAGCGCTTCCCGGCGTCTGGGGGGCCAATATCCGCGCCGGAGGGCTCCGGCGCAAGGAAGATCGGCGCCCCCGGTGCGCCGCGTGGCGCACCCGGGGGCGCCGGTAGCCTCACCGCGGCATGTCCCGGACGGTCACGTACGCCTCGGCGGCGTAGACCTCGGGCAGGCCAAGCGCGTCGAGCGCGCGCGCGGTGTCGGTGTTGCGGTCGCGGGCGCGCTGCCAGAACTCGCGCTCGTCGTAGGCGCCGGGGAAGAGCGCGCGGTCCTTCTGCGACTCGTGCTTGTAGATCGCCTCGATCTTGAGCTCGAGGTCGGCCTTGGACATCGGCAGGAACACGTCTGCCTTGTCGATCTCCCACTCCTGCCACGCGCCGCGGTAGAGCCACACGAGGGGCGCCTCGTCGCCGTGCGCCTCGTCGCCGTGCGCCTCGTCGCCGTGCGCCGCGGCTCCCGGGCCGCTGGCCGGCGCCGCGCTGGTCGCGGCTTTGCGGCGGCCCCTGCGCGCCGGTGGCGCGCCGTCTCCGGCCGCCTCGACGGCCTGCGCGGCCGCGTCCGCGTCCGCGGCTGCCGACGGGCGCTCGGCGCGGTAGGCGCGCAGCGCGCGGTCGATGGCGCTGTAGCACATCCGGTGCGTGCCGTGGGGGTCCGAGAGGTCGCCGGCGACGTAGATATGGGCCGGCTGGACCTCGCGCAGCAGGCCGAGCACAATCTCGACGTCGGCCGGGCCGATGGGGTCTTTCTTGACGCGGCCGGTCTTGTAGAACGGCATGTCGAGGAAGCGTGCATTCTGAGCCCCGAGGCCCATCACCTCGATGGCTGCGATGGCCTCGGTGCAGCGGATCGTGGCCTTGATGCGCTGCACCTCGTCGGTGTCCACCTGGGCCGGCTGCTTGGCATCGAGCGCAGCGCGGATCGCGGCGATTTTTTCCCGGGCGGCCGTGCTCTCGGGCCCGCTGAAGAGGTCGCTCGTCATCTCGATGAACTGGAGATGGCGACGCACGTCCTGGTCGAAGACGGCCACGGAGCCGTTGGTCATGTAGGCGACCGTGACGTCGTTTTCGTTGGCGACGAGCCGGGAGAGCATGCCGCCCATCGAGATCACGTCGTCGTCCGGGTGCGGGCTGAAGACGATCACGCGCTCGCGGCGCGGGAGGCCGTCGGCGTAGAGGACGCGGCGGCGGAGGTCCTCGAAGACCTCGCGGCAGAGCGTGTCCACGCTGCCGTAGGCGTGCACGAGGTCGTGAAGGTGGTTGCGCTGGAAGTCGGAGGCGTCGAGGCGGAGGATGGCCTTGCCGACGGTCTTGGAGAGCCAGATGACGGCGCGCTTGGCCGACTCGGGCGTCCACTCGACGCGGCGCACGAGCCAGGGCGTCTTCTCGCGCGTGAGCTCGGAGGCGGCGGCGCGGTCCAGGAAGAACGTCGCGTTCTTGTGCAGCTGCAGGAACGTGGCCGAGACCTGCGCCGAGGGCGGGTCCTCGACGGCCTGCCGCACGATGGGCGCCTTGTGCTCGCCGGTGGCGAGCAGGATGATCTCGCGCGCGTCGAGGATGGTGCCCACGCCCATCGTGATGGCCTCGCGCGGGACGTACTTCTCCTCGAAGAAGTCGCTCGCGGCGTCCTTGCGCGTGATCTCGTCGAGCACGATCAGGCGCGTGCGGTCGGCAGGCGTCGAGCCGGGCTCGTTGAAGCCGATGTGGCCGCTGCGTCCGATGCCGAGCAGGATCAGGTCGAGGCCGCCGGCTTTCTGGATGGCGCGCTCGTACTCGGCGGCGTGCGCCTCGGCCTCGTCGCGCGGCACGTCGCCCCGCGGGATGTGGATGTTGGCCTCGGGGATGTTGACGTGGTCGAAGAGGTTCTCCCGCATGAACCGGTGGTAGCTCTGGAGGCTGTCCGGCTCCATCGGGAAGTACTCGTCGAGGTTGAACGTGACGACGTTCGAGAAGTCGAGGCCCTCCTCGCGGTGCATCCGGATGAGTTCGTGGTAGACGCCGATGGGCGTCGAGCCGGTCGGGAGGCCGAGCACGGCCGTCGTACCGGCGGCCTGCTTGGCCTCGATGAGGGTGCGGATCCGGCGGGCGGCCTGCCGGGCGAGTTGCGCGGGGTCGTCGAAGATGAGGACCGGGACGCGCTCGGGACCGCTGGGCCGCCAGGCCTGGTGGGCGAAGGCGGGCGCGTCGGAGGGGGCGAGCCCGCTCGGAGCGGGCGCGAAGGGCGATAGGGCCATCTGGCGCAGGAGCTGGGTGTCGCGCCCGGCCTCTCCCCTGCCCCGGCTGCCGCTGCGGGTGGGCGCGCGCCGCGCGTGCCCGGCCCTCGTGAAGGGCCCCCGTCCCGGCAAAGCCGGCACCGGCGGAGACGATCCGGGCGCCGAATGGACGGAGTGGGTAACCTACGGCCGGAAGCGCTCCCGCACCGCTAAATCTTTTTTCTCCAGTCCGCGCCGTGCTTGCCTCGCTCCGCCTGCTCCTGGTCGCCGCGCTCGTCTGGCCCGGCGCGCCCCTGGCGCAGGCACCCGGTCTGCCGGCCTCGTCGCTCCCGGACGCGCGACCGCTCGTCCGCTCGCTCGACCGCCCCTACGCCGCCCCCGCCGGCCTCGACGGGCGCCACCTCGCGCTCTGGCCCAGCCATGGCTGGTACTTCGAGCACGCCCGCGACCGCTGGCAGTGGCAGCGCGCGCGCGTCTTCACGACGGTCGAGGACCTGCTGCCCTCTGCTTTCCTCGACGCGTTCCTGCTGCCCATGCTCGAGGGCGCCGGCGCCGTCACGCTCCTGCCGCGCGAGCGCGACCCCAGCCCGCACGAGGCCGTTGTAGACGGCGACGGAGGCGCCGATGGCGCCGTCACCGAGACGGGCCGCTGGGCGACCGGCGCCACACCCGGCTTCGCGCATCGCCCGCCCTACGCGGACGGCGTCAACCCCTTCCACCTCGGCACGTGGCGGTGGGCCGAGACGACGGCGACCCCCTCGGCCACCACCACCTGGCAGGCCGTCCTGCCGGCCTCGGGCGACTACGCCGTGCACGTCGCCTACGCCATGGGGCCGGGCCACGCCGAGGACGCGCGCTACACCGTCTACCACGCCGGCGGCGCCACGCGCTTTGCCGTCAACCAGACCATGGGCGGCGGGACGTGGGTCTACCTCGGCACATTCCGCTTCGAGGCGGGCAAGGCAGCGCGCGTCGTGCTGACGAACGAGAGCGCCACGCCCGGCCGCATCGTCTCGGCCGACGCCGTGCGCTTCGGGGGCGGGCGGGGCAACGTCGCACGCGGCGGGCCGCGCCCGGACGGCACGAGCGGCCGCCCGCGCTTCGCCGAGGCCGCGCGCTACTACCTGCAGTTCGCCGGCGCGCCCGCGCGGGTCTACAACCCCTCCGGCACGCCTGACCAGGACTACCGCGACGACTTCCAGGGGCGCGGCGAGTGGGTCAGCTTCCTGCGCCGCCCCCCGGGCGGCGCCGAGGGCGCGCCGCCCGGCCTCGGCGTGCCCGTAGACCTCGCGTTCGCGTTCCACACCGACGCCGGCACGACGCGCGACGGCTCGGTCGTGGGCACGCTCGTCATCCACCACACGCGCGGCCCCGCCGGACAGGAAACCTACCCGGACGGCTCGCCGCGCACGCGCAGCACCGCGCTCGCCGAGTCGCTCTTCGCGCACCTCGGGCGCGACCTGCGCGCGCTGCACGCGCCCGCCTGGACGATGCGTAGCATCTGGGACCGGCCCTACTCCGAGGCGACGCGCCCCGAGGTGCCGGCCGTGCTGCTCGAGCTGCTCTCGCATCACAACTTCGAGGACATGCGCTACGGCCTCGACCCCGGCTTCCGCTTCTCGGCCAGCCGGGCCATCTACAAGGCCCTCGGGCGCTGGCTCGCCGCCGAGGCCGGACGGCCGTTCGTCGTGCAACCCCTGCCCGTCTCGCACGTCCGCGCCGCGTGGACGCCCGGCGGCGTGCACCTGGCGTGGCGACCCGTCGAAGACCCGCTCGAGCCCTCGGCCGCTCCGGCGGGCTACGTCGTCGAGACGCGGCTGGGGACGGGCGGATGGGACAACGGCCGCTACGTCCCAACCGCCGAGGCGCTGCTCCCGCCGCCGCCGCCGGGCGTCGTGGCGGCGTACCGCGTGCGCGCCGTCAACGCCGGCGGCGCGAGCCTCCCCTCGGTGGCCGTCGCCGTGGGCAGGCCAGCCGGGCCGGCTGCCGGGGGGCCGTCCCGCCTCGTGCTCGTCGTCGACGGCTTCGACCGCGTGGCCGGGCCGGCCGTGCTCGGAGACCCCGCGCCGGAGGGCCCCCTGCTCGCCTTCGCCGAGCACCTCGATCCCGGCATGCCCTACCAGCGCGACGTGGCCTTCGTCGGCGCGCAGTACGGGCTCGACGCGCGCGAGGCGTGGCGCGACGACGACAGCCCCGGACACGGGGCCAGCCATGCGGCCTACGAGGCGCGCGTCACGGCAGGCAACACGCGCGACTACGCCGCCGCGCACGGCCGCGCCCTGCTGGCCGCCGGGCACGCCTTCGCCTCGGCCTCGGCCGACGCCGTCGCCGACGGCCTGGTCGACCTGGGCGCCTACGCCGTCGCCAGCGTGCTGCTCGGCGCGCAGCGCACGACGCGCCTGCCCGGCGGCGGCCTGCGCTTCGAGGCGCTGCCGCCCGCGCTGCGCCTCGCGCTGGCGTACTACCTCCACGGCGGGGGCCGCCTGCTCGTCTCCGGCGCCCACTGGGCAACCGACGCCGCCGGCCCCGGCGCGCATCCGGCGGGCGAGGCCTTCCTGCGCGACGTCCTCGGCGTGCGCTGGCGCTCGGACTTCGCCGCCACCGACGGGCGCGTCGTGGCTGTCCGGGCCATCCCCGGCGGGCTCGAGGGCGGCGCGCGCGGCACCGCGCCCCGCTTTGACGACGCGGACGAGGCGCCGGCACTGCTCCCACCCGGCACGGCGCTCGGCTTCGCCGCCGCGCGCAACGCCGAGACGTACCACGTGCCTGCCCCCGATGCCCTCGAACCGGCCGACGCGCTCGGCGCGACCGTGCTCCGCTACGCCGAGTCGCAGCTCAGCGCCGGCGTGGCGCGGCAGCATCCGTTCCCGGTCGTCGCGCTGGGCTTCCCGGTCGAGGCGCTCCCGCCGGACGAGCAGAACCTTCTGATGGCTGCCGCCCTGGCCGCGCTCCTGCGCGACTGACCCCCGCCCGGGCCCCGGGGCCCCGGGAGCGGTCTCACGGGAGCGGTCTCACGGGAGCGGTCTCACGGGAGCGCTCCGGCGAGCTCGGCCCCGTAGCCCGCCGAGACGACGGCCTGCCGGATCGCCTCCGGCGTCGTCCGCTCGGGGTCGTAGCGCACGACCGCCTCGGCTCGTTCGTAGACGACCTCCCACGCGGCTACGCCCTCCACCGCCGCCAGCGTCGCCTCAACGTGGGGGACGCAGCCGGCGCATGTCATCCCGGTGATCGCCACCCGAATGGCGGCCCGAGCCTCGGAGGGACGAGCCGCGAGGGCTTCGTTCCCGGAGCGCCCCTCCGGATACAGCCGCTCGGCATAGGACGGGAAGGCAAGCAGCGCGAGTGCGGCCACGGTGACGACAGCCAGCATAGCCCGCTCTCGTCTGGAGGGCTCGGCATCGCACGCGCACGACGCGCGGCGGCGGTCGGCCCGGAGCGCTCGGCGCCAGGCGAAGGCGAGCAGCCAGAGCGTGAGCCCGGCCAGGGGTAGCCGGAGCGGAGCCGCCCACGCGAACGCCGAGACGGCTCCGGTCAGCCCCGCCGCAAGCCCGAGCGCAGGGCCGATGCAGCAGAGGGACGCGCCAGCCGCGGCGATGGTAGCGAGGAGCGTGGCAGAGCGCTCCTGGGCGAGACGTCGGGCCCGGTTCATAGGCGGACGGAGCTCAGGGGCGGCCGAAGAGATGCGCGGGCGATGGGTGGCTCTGGAATAGAATAAAGAATAAGGCTCTGGAGCGGAGAATGTGCGCACGGCGCAGGCAAACCGCACGACCCGGCGGCGGCCGAGGACGTTCAGAGTGCACCGGCCTGTCGCCCGCGCCCGCACGGTACGAGCTTCAGGCCGGGCCGCCCGATGCCGGGCGGCCCACCGTAGGCAGCTACCATCTTCCCGGCGCGCGCCAGGCAGCGCGGGCCACGAAGCACGAGCACGGCGAGGCCCCACACCGTGACGAGCGCGCCGAGCACACCCGCGACCGAGGGCGGCTCCGGCGAGAGGAAGACGACGTCCATCGTCCCGTGGAACACGGCCGCGACGAGCACGCTCCCCTGCGTGCCGTTGAACAGCCATGTGAACAGGATCGCTCCGGTCACGATACTGAAAAGCCACCCGGCGACCCCGGCAGCGTCCATCTGGCTGAGCCCGGGCGAGAACACGAACAGCGGAACGTGCCACAGCGCCCACCCCAGACTGAGCAGCAGCGTCGCCGCCAGCGCGCTCCGCCCGGCCTGCAGGTGCGGCAGCGCGAACCCACGCCAGCCCGTCTCCTCCCCGTAGCCGTAGAAGAGAACGCTCACTGCCCAGTAGACGAGCAGCGGCATTCCGGGGTACTCTGCGCTGCGCCCGAACGCGGCCGCGTCCCACGACTGCCCCCATACGAGCCACGCGACGACCACGCTGACGAAGAAGAGCGCGAGGGGGGCGAGCCACGCCACGCCGTGCCAGACAAGCGGCACGCGCCAGCGAAGCAGCCGTCCAGCGAGATCCCGGAGCGCAGCCCGTCCGCCGAACGCACGCGCCGTCGCGAAGGCGGCCGCCGCCGGCCCCAGACTCCCCAGCAGATGGAGATACGGCGTCGGACGGACGGGAAGCGTCCCCCACTCTGCCAGCACCAGCGGCGCCCAGGCCGCCCACGAAAGTCCGTAGGCGAGCGCAAAAAAGAAGGCCAGGGGGTGTCGGCGTAGCATCGCGCCTCTGGAGGATGCGCCAGCCCTGAGCACGTGGTACGTGTGGATGTCCCGCTGACCTCTGCCTGCGACGGAGGCCGAGGTGCGGACGGAGCTTTTCCGTTTCACAGGGGCGTGCGTGGTGCAGCCCGTGCCGCTGCCACTCGGCTGCGACTCGCCTGTCGTCACGCACGAGCAGCGCCGCCAAGAGGCGCCCGCCGCCGCCTGCTCGCAAAACAATCTACACTGCCGAAGCGGGTTCACTCCGGCCGTTCCGGGTTCACTTCAGCGGTTCCGGTTCTCCTCGCCTGCGGGGCGAACCCGTTCGTCATCAGGGCTCTGCATCAGGGCTCTGCATCAGGACTCTGCCAGAACAGGAA
>JBKBRC010000003.1:101874-125024 GCA_046292345.1 Rubricoccaceae bacterium | reverse complement strand
CCGAGCTGGCGGATCTCGGCCAGGCGCGCCTCGGTGCGGCTGACGGCGCGCACCTCGCCGCCCAGCCCGACCTCGCCAAAGACGGCCGTCCCCGAGTCCAGCGGCACGTCGCGAAACGACGAAGCCGCGGCGAGCACCACGGCCAGGTCTACGGCCGGCTCCTCGAGCCGCACGCCGCCGGCCACGTTCAGGAACACGTCCTGCTGCGAGAGGCGAAGCCCCTCGCGCTTTTCAAGCACGGCGAGCAGCAGCGCGAGGCGGCGCCCGTCGAAGCCGGTCGCGGTGCGCTGCGGGGTGCCGTAGCTGGCCGGCGCCACGAGCGCCTGGACCTCTACGAGCAGCGGGCGCGTGCCCTCGACGGCGCACACGACCGCCGAGCCGCTCATGCCGAAGCTGCGCTCGGCGAGGAAGAGCGCGCTCGGGCTGGCGACCTCGGCCAGGCCGCGCTCGCGCATCTCGAACACGCCGAGCTCGCCCGAGGCACCGAAGCGGTTCTTGACGGCGCGCAGCACGCGGTAGGCGTGGTGGCGGTCTCCCTCGAAGTGCAGCACGGTATCGACCATGTGCTCGAGCACGCGCGGGCCGGCGATGCTACCGCTCCTGGTGACATGCCCGACCAGGAACGTCGTCGTGGGCAGCGTCTTGGTAACGTCGAGCAGGGCCGCCGTGGACTCGCGCACCTGCGCCACCGAGCCCGGGGCGCTCGCGAGGTCGGGCCGGTAGACGGTCTGGATCGAGTCGACGACCATCACGTCCGGCTGCACGTCGTGCGCGGCGGCGAGGATCGCCTCGACGTTGGTTTCCGGAAAAAGGAAAAACGCGCCGGCGTCTACGCCCATGCGCGCCGCGCGCAGCTTGACCTGCTGCGCGCTCTCCTCGCCCGTCACGTAGAGCAGCGAGTGCCCGGCCAGGCGCCGCCCGAGTTCGGTCATGAGCGTGGACTTGCCGATGCCGGGGTCCCCGGCGACGAGCGTGAGCGAGCCCACCATCACGCCGCCACCCACGACGCGGTCGAACTCCGCCAGGCCGGTCACGAGGCGGTGCCGCTCGGCAAGCGCGACCTCGTCGAGGCGCTGCGGGCGCGTGCGGCCGTAGGCACCGCGCAGGCGCGCCCCGCCCGTGCCCGCCTCCGCGGCGCGCAGCACGGGCGCCTTGACGGCCTGCGGGGCGGCCTCCTCCACGAGCGTGTTCCACGCGCCGCAGCCGGCGCACTGCCCGCTCCAGCGCGGCGCCTCGTGTCCACAGTCCTGGCAGACGAAACGGGTGCGGGCGCGGGCCATGGCAGCAGCGACAGGGGATGGAAATCGGAGGGAAACAGCGCGCAGGACGGAGCGTGGCAGGGCGCCCGGGAGCAGCGGCGCTAGCTTCGGCTGCGCCCGAGCGGGCTCGTGCGAGCAGGCTCGTGCGAGCAGGCTCGCGCCTGCCCGCATCCGCACAGACGAGCCGCCCCGGCACAGACGAGCCGCCCCGGCACGGACGAGCCGCCCCGGCACGGACGTTGCCGGACGCGCCAACTTAGCCGCACCGGCTGACAGCAGCCGGTCAGTTGCCACGGCCCCTCATTCCCGGTCCTGCGCACCCGATGGAGCTTCCCGCCCCCGCCTCCGCCGCCGAGCGCCGCGCGCTGCCGCCCGCGGCGCAGGCGCTTGCCGCCTGGCTCGGCCGCCTCGTCGGAGGCTTCGGACGGTACTGCCTCCTCGTCGGACGCGCGTTCTCGTTCCCGCGCGACTTGCGCGGCCGGCTCTACGCGCGCGACCTCGCCACGCACATGGTGCGCTTCGGCGTGGACTCGATCCCCATCGTCGCGCTCGCGGCGGCCTTCACGGGCGGCGTCTCGACCGTGCAGGCGATCTACCAGCTCGAGAACCCGCTGCTGCCGCCCACGATCGTCGGCACGTTCGTGCAGCAGGCGATGGTGCTCGAGCTGGGCTCGCTCGTGACGGCGTTCGTGCTGTGCGGGCGCGTCGGCGCGCGAATCGCGGCCGAGCTGGGCACGATGCGCGTCAAAGAGCAGATCGACGCCCTCGAGGCGATGGGCCTGAGCTCGCTCAGCTACCTTGTCGCGCCGCGCATCGCGGCGGGCGCGCTCATGTTTCCGGTGCTCTACATCCTCGCCGCGGCCGTCGGGCTCGGCGCGAGCGCCTACGTGGCGCACCTGAGCCCGGTACTGACGGCCGAGCAGTTCTGGACGGGCGCGCGGCTCTTCTTCCGGCCCTACGACATCTTCTTCGGCCTCGTCAAGTCGGTCGTGTTTGGCTTCGTGATCACGTCCATCGCATGCTACACGGGCTACCACGCGCGCGGGGGCGCCGAGGGCGTCGGCACGGCGACCACGCGTGCGACCGTGCTCGCGTGCGTCTACGTGCTCCTGGCCGACTACGTCTGCGCCGCCCTCCTGCTCTAACGCGCTGCCATGATCGAAGTCCAGAACCTCTCGAAGAGCTTCGACGGCAAGCCGGTCCTGCGCGACATCTCGCTCGAGATCCGCGAGGGCGAGACGTACTGCGTGATCGGGCGCTCGGGCTCGGGCAAGAGCGTGCTGCTCAAGCACCTTGTGGGCCTGCTGCGTCCGGAGACCGGGCGCGTCGTGATCGACGGGGCGCCGCTCGACGCGCTCTCCTACGCCGAGCTGCGCCAGGTGCGGCGCAAGTTCGGCGTGCTCTTCCAGGGCGGCGCGCTCTTTGACTCGATGACCGCGCTCGACAACGTGCGCTTCCCGCTCACGACGTTCACCGACCTGACGCCCGCCGAGACGCGCCGCCGCGCCGAGGACTGCCTCGCGCTCGTCGAGCTGCCCGGCGTGGGGCCGCGCCTGCCCAACGAGCTCTCGGGCGGGCAGCAGAAGCGCGTCGCGCTTGCGCGCGCCATCGCCATCGAGCCGCGCTACCTGCTCTACGACGAGCCCACCTCGGGGCTCGACCCCGAGACGAGCAACACCATCGACGAGCTCATCGCGCGCATCGGCCGCGAGCTCGGCTCGACGAGCGTCGTCATCACGCACGACATGCACTCGGTACTCTCCATCGCCGACCGCGTGGGGTTCATCCACGAGGGCCGCCTGCACTGGAGCGGCACCGTAGACGACCTGCACGCCGCCACCGACCCCGTCCTCTCCGCCTTCGTGCGCGCCAACGAGTACCAGATCGGCCGCCCGGCCACGGCCTCCCGCTAGCCCGCCCCCCAGGGGCCTCCCTCCACCGATGAGCAACGAAATCAAGGTCGGGCTGGCCGTGCTGGCGGCCGCGCTTGTGACCTACTTCGGCATTCAGTTTCTCTCCGACCGGCCGCTCTTCGGGGGCGGCTACGACGTTGTGGTCGTGTTCGAGAGCGCGCAGGGCATCGTGCAGGGCAGCGCGGTGCTGCTCAACGGCGTCCGCGTGGGCTCGGTGCGCCGCGTCGCCCTCTCGGACGACGCCCGCCAGGTCTTCGTCACGCTCCGCCTCGACCCCGGCACACGCATCCCGCGCGGGGCGGTCTTTGGCACGAGCGGCCTCTCGGCCCTCGGCGACGTGGCCGTGTCCATCCGCCCGCCCACCGGCGCCGACGCCGGGCGCCCGCTCGCGGCCGGCGACACGGTCATTGCACGGCCCTCGGTCGACCTGTTCGACCTGCTCGCGGGCGAGTCTACCAGCCTGACAGCGCGCGCCGACACCGCGCTCACGAGCGCCGTCTCCGTCTTCTCCTCCCTCGACCAGCTGCTCGTCAACTCGGGCGACGACCTCCAGGCCGTGCTCGCGCAGCTGCGCTTCCTCACCACCGCCGCCACGCAGACGCTTCTCACAGAGCGCGAGCGCGTCGGGCAGACGCTCGGCGCGCTTCAGCGCGCCGCCGGCAGCGCCGAGCGCTTCTCGCAAGACCTCGGCGTGCTCTCGCAAGACCTCTCGGCCGACCTGCGCGCCACCACGGGGACCTTCCGCCGCTTCTCGGAGGAAAACTCGGACTCGCTCGCCGTCACCATCGCCGGGCTCAACACCACGCTCCGCTCGCTCGACCGCAGCCTGACGCAGCTCGACCGCCTCGCGGCTTCGCTCGACACTACGCTCGCCGCCGCCAACACCACCGACGGGACGCTCGGCCTGCTCCTGCAAGACCCCTCGCTCTACAACAACGCCAACGCCGCCGCGGCCTCGCTCCAGCAGATCCTCGCCGACTTCCAGCGCGACCCGGCGCGCTACCTGCGCGAGTTCCGCCCCGTGCGCGTGTTCTGATCCTCCTCCTCTCGCCCGACGCCCCATGCCCGCCGCGCCCTCCTACGCCGACGCGCTCGCGCTCTTCCACGACTGGACGCGGACGGACAGCCTCCGGCGGCACGGCTACGCGGTCGAGGCAGCGATGGCGTTCTACGCCGAGTGCGCGGGCGAGGACGTGGAGACGTGGCGCATGGCCGGCCTGCTGCACGACCTCGACTACGAGCGGCACCCCTCCCTCGACGAGCATCCGTTCGTCGGCGTGCGCGCCCTCGAGGCGCGAGGCTACCCCCGGGAGATCTGCGAGGCCATCCTCGGACACGCGCCGCATACGGGCGTGCCGCGCGAGACGCCGATGGCCCGCACACTCTTCGCCGTGGACGAACTGGCGGGGTTCGTGACGGCCGTGGCGCTCGTCCGCCCGGACCGGCTCGAGGGGCTCGCGCCGCGCTCGGTGCGGAAGAAGCTCAAAGACCGCGCCTTCGCCGCCGCCGTCTCGCGCGAGGACATCGCCCTCGGCGCCGAGGAGCTCGGGCTCCCGCTCGACGAGCACGTCGCCCACGTGATTGAGGCGCTGCGGCGCGAAGCCGAACGGCTCGGTCTGGCGTAGGAGCCCCATGCCTCCTCCCCCGCCCCCTCCCGGCGGCCCACGCCGCCTCGTGCCCGTGCCCGGCATCCTCGGCCCCGACGACCTCCCGGAAGGCGACGAACGCCCCGAACCGGCCGGAAGAGACACGGCCGCGCGACCGCCCGCGCGGCCGCTCCCACCGTCTCCGGGCAGAGCGTCGGCCGGCTCTCGCCCCCCGGCCGGCCCACCGGCGCCTTCCGAGTCGGCCGCGCCCGGCCCGGAAGGCGCCGACCCGGCCAGACGCGCCGCGGCGCCGCTCCCCGCCGCGGCGCCGCTCCCCGCCGCTGCTTCGGTCAACGGCGAGCGGCCAGAGCCGCCGAGGGACGCGCCGCCGGCAGAACCGCCGCTCAGCCCCTACTTCGCCGCGGGAGCGGGACGGGACGTGCCGCCGCCCGACGCGCCGCGACCGCGCTTCCCCGAGCCGCCCCGCTCGCCGCTCTCGCCCCGCCTGGATCCGGCCGAGCTCGCCGCCGCTGCCCGCCATGCCTCGCGCCACCGCGGCCGGCAGCTGCTCGCGCTCGTGCTGCGCTACGGCCGGGCCCATCTCCCCCCACCTGCGCCGCGCACGGCACCCTCCGACGACGGCCCGCCCCGCCTCGTCGGGCGCGTGGGGCAGATCATCCCCTACCTGCGCGTCATCCCGTACGCGCTCACGCTCGCGTTCGCCGTCAGCTTCTTCTGGGACTTCGACGGCGCGGCCGTCGTGGTCTTCGGGCACGCGCGCGCGCTCGAGGGACTCCTGCGCGTGCTCGCCGTCTCGGGCCTGATCGGCTTCCTGACCAACTGGCTCGCCATCACGATGCTTTTCCAGCCGCGGCAGAAGCGCGCCATCATCCCGCAGGGACTCATCCCGGCCCAGCGCGAGCGCGTCATCTACCGCCTCTCGGACGCGATCAGCCGCGAGCTCATCAATGCCGAGATCATCAAGGCCAAAATTCAGGAGTCTGGCGTGATCGGGCGCTACCGGGACCTCGGCCTGGGCGTCATGCGCGGCGTGCTCGAAGACCCGGGCTTCCGCGCAGACCTGAAGGCTCTCGCGAGCGACTATGCGCAGGAGGTACTCGGGCACGAGGTCGTACGCCGGCAACTGGCCGCGCTCGCCGTGCAGAAGCTCGAGGAGCAGGCCGGACAGGGCGTGGGCGGCCTCGCGCTGCGCCTCTACCGCACCTTTGCCGAGGAGGACTTCCAGCGCCGGATCGACAAGGCCCTCAGCGAGTTGCCGCAGGCCATCACCCCGCTGCTGGACCGCGTAGACGCCGCGCTCGACGCCGTGCCGGCCCGCGTCGAGGCGCGCGCGCCCGAGATCGAGGAGGCGGCCACGCGGGCCATCCTCTCGTTCGTTGAAGGCTTCGACATTCGCGCGATGATTATGGAGAAGGCGCGCGGCTTCGACGAGGCGCAGCTAGAGGGGCTGCTCAAGAGCACGTCCAACGAACAGCTCAACTACATCAAGTACCTCGGCGCGATCCTGGGCATGCTGGGCGGCTTCGTGATCTGGCAGCCCGTGGGCGCCCTGGTGGTCTTCGTGGCGGCCGGGCTGGCGCTGTGGGGCCTCGACGAGGCGCTCGTCCGCCTCCGCCGCTCCTGAACCCACTCCGGCGGGAGCATCCCGGCGGGAGCACCGGCGGGAGCACCGGCGGGAGCGTCAGCGCTGCTGGGCCTGGCCGGCCCCGACCGGCTCGAGTCGGTAGACGCCGCCCGGGTTCTCGTCCGTCGCCACGTACACGAGCCCGTCCGGCCCCACACGCACGTCACGGATGCGGCCGAGCAGGCCCTCGAGCAAGATCTCCTGCCGCACGACGCGCTCACCGTCGAGCACGATGCGCCGGACCTGCCGGTGGGCCAGGGCCCCGGCGAAGAGGTTGCCGCGCCAGGCTGGGAACGCGTCGCCGGCGTAAAACGCGAGGCCGGAGGGCGCGATGGAGGGCGTCCAGTGCGTCACGGCGTCCTCGACGCCGGGCGCCGGCGGGCGCTGCCCGATGGGCCGGCGCGTGACGTAGTCGGCGCCAAGCGAGACCTCGGGCCAGCCGTAGTTGCGCCCGGGACGGATCACGTTGAGCTCGTCGCCGCCGCGCGGGCCGTGCTCGGTCTGCCACACGCGCCCCGTGCCGGGCTCGACGGCCATACCCTGGCTGTTGCGGTTGCCGTAGGTGTAGAGCTCGGGCCGGACGCCGGGCTCGCCCACGAACGGGTTGTCGGGGGGCACGGAGCCGTCGTCGCTGAAGCGGAGCGTGGCGCCGGCGGCATCGGCGCGGTCCTGCGCGCGGTCCATCTGTCCGCGGTCACCGATGGTCATCAGGAGCGTGCCGTCGGGCAGGAAGGCCAGACGCGAGCCGAAGTGCTGCCCGGCGTTGGAGAGCTGCGGGAGCGTGTAGAGGACCTCGAGGTCGTCGAGCGCGCGCGCGTCGTCGGCCAGGCGCGCGCGGGCGAGGCGGGTGCCGAGGCCGCGCCCGTCGCCGGTGGCGTAGGTGAGGTAGACGAGGCGGTTGTCCTCAAAGCGCGGGTGGAGCGCAACGTCGAGCAGGCCGCCCTGCCCGCGTGCGGCCACCTCGGGCGTGCCCGCGACGGGCGTCGCCCGCCCGCCGTCCACGAGCAGCAGGCGCCCCGGGCGCTCGGTGACGAGCAGCCGGCCGTCGGGCAGGAATGCCATCGCCCACGGGTTCTGGAGCCCGCCCACGACGCGCACGACGCGGAACGCTGCGTCCTCAGAGTCCACGCGCGCGGCGATCACGTCGAGCGTGTCGGGCACGGCGGCGAGGCCTGGCTCGGCCGCCGCCCGGCCGACGGCCTCGGGCGCGGCGCTCGGGCCGGAGGAACAGGCGGCGAGGAGGGCGAGGGCGCCGAGGGCAGGGCGTAGCATGACGATCCGCAAAGGTGGGTCCGGTTGGACGGGTGAGCGCACCCGCGGTGTTCCGGGCCCGGCGGCACCGCGGGCTCCGGCCGCCCGGACGCAAGCGCGGGCGGAAGGCCGAAGCCTCCCGCCCGCGTGCGAAACGCCTTCGCGACGTCCTCTTCTGCGCGACGTCCTCTTCTGCGCGACGTCCTCTTCTGCGCGGCGTTCTTCCGTGCGACGACGCGGCGCGTCAGCGTACGACGGTGACCGTGCGCGAGACCGCGCGGTCCCCGGCGACGAGACGGACCACGTAGACGCCCGCCGAGAGCGCCGACGCGTCGAAGCGCGCCGTGTGCGTGTCAGCCATGAACGTGCCCTCGGCGAGCGTGGCCACGCGGCGGCCGAGCACGTCGTAGACGGCCAGTTCGGCCGGGCCGGCTTCGGGCAGCGCGAAATGCACCGTCGAGGCCGTCCGCACCGGGTTCTGCCCGACGGCGAGCGCCAGGCGACCCGCCTCCGCGCCGCTCTCCGCCGAGACCGCCGCCGGCAGCAGCGCCGTCGTGCCGTCCGCGAAGACCGCGAGCAGGCCGAACGCCGGCCCGTTCTGGTTGCTGGCGGGATCGAGGAAGCCTGAGGCGAGCACCGTGATAGCCGCTCCCCCGGCTCCGGTCAAGTCAGCCGTGAACGTTGCCACGTCGGTGGGCGAGCCGGTGACGCGCACGCCGAGCGTGTAGGACGCCGGCGGCACCTCGAGGTAGCCCGTGGCATCGGTATACGTGAGCTCTGCGATGAGCACGCTGCCGTTGGCCGCGACGTCCACCGTGGGGGCGTCCGGCGCGCCGTGCACGACAGCCAGCGCGACCGTCGAGCCTGACGAGGCGGCCGTGACCGCTTCACGGGGCAGCAGCGCGAAGTTGGTCGGGATGCCGTCCGGGTTGGGCGCGAACATGTCCGGATTCAGCACCCCCGTTGCGATGGCCTGGCCGACGAAGAGAATGGGCAGGTCGAAACCGTCGAGCGTGTACACGGCGGCGCCCGGCCCCTCGGAGCCCGCCGGCGCGATGGCAATGTTCAGCTGTGCGATGGCCGGCAACTCGACGAACGGCGTGGCCTCGCGGAAGGCGAGGTTGGGGATGGTGAGGTCGCCGTTGATGTACACGTCCACGGCTGCCGCGGCGGGATCCGGGCTGTTGTGGATCACCTGAAGGCGCGCGGTCGGGTTGATGTCACGTGCGAGAATCGGAATGATCTGGTAGCCGACGTCCGGCGTCGTCGTGCTGAACTGGCTCACGACACCGACGAGCGTGAAGGGGCTATCCGGGATGGCCGTCCCGTCCACGTCAGTGTCGGCCGCGTTGGGGATGCGTAGCGAGACGGCGTTCGTGTTGTCGCTTGGGTCCGTAATGGCGATCGTCGTCGCGGCCGGGAACTGCCCTGTGGCCGTGGTCGAGACGTTCCGGATGGCGACCAGCTGGCCCTCGAACGTTTCGCCGTTCTGAGCGATGTCGAAGAGCGACACAACCTGCGGCTGGATCACCTCGTCGAACTGGTACAGAATCTCGAAGCTCTCGAGGTCGTTCGTGGCCGCGTTCGGCTGGTTGATCTGGAGCAGGAACCGGAACTCGGAGAGCCGCCCGCGCAGGCGCACGGCCGTGCCCTCGCGGATCTCGCCGTCGTCGACGGCCGTGCGCCAGGGGCTGCTCGTCTGGCGCACCGTCAGGCCGCCCGTACCGTCCTGGATGTAGGCGAACGCGCCCTTGGCACGTGAGACGACCCCGACGACCTCGACCACCTGGCCGACGCCGGCCGCGCGGGCCTCGGCGAGCGACTGCACGCGCGTCAGGTTGCCGCGGATCTCGCCCGCCGGGCGGTCGACGGTGTGGATGTTGAAATAGAAGTTGCCCGCGCGCAGCGCGTCCACGCGCTCGGCCGGCGGCTCCTCGACGATCGCAAGAGCGAACCCGCTGCGGTCGTCGTCCGAGAAGATCTCAAGCGGGTAGATGACCGGCCCATTGGTGCCTACAGCGCCCTCGTGGATGTGCGCGCCGATGGCATAGTTGATGTCGCTCTCGAGGCCCCGGAACTCGGTGTAGAAGAGGAAATACCCGCCCTGACCGTCGGCTTCGTAGATGGCCTGCCCGAGGCCCGTGGCTGTGGACGAGTTGGGCGGCACCTCGTTAGCGCCTTTGAGCCCGGCGATGTAGTACTCGGTCTGGAAGCCGCCCGCCTTCTCGAGGCGCTGCGCGGCGCGCTCGCCGAGTCGCTCGACAACTTTGGCGCGCAGCTCAGGACTGAGCGGACCGAAGAGCGACTGCGCCCGCGCCTGTAGCGGCGCAAGGGCGAGCAGCAGGACCGCACACAGGGCGGCCAGGGAGTAGCGTCGGTTCATGGTGCTGAGGGGGATAGTGACTGGACGGGGCGAACGCAGCGCGCAACGCGCGCGGTTCCGCGCAGTACACGGTTCATCGTAGGGTAATGCGTTCGTCATGGGGTAACGCGTCCGGAGCAGCGCGTCCGAGAGAAGTGCCCTCGCTGCGCAAGACTTGCCGAATAACGGCCCGCGCGCGCCGCGCCGGGCAACCGCAGCCGCACGGCGCCCGTTGCGGCCGCTGACAGGCCCGTAGCTTGTCCGTTGCTGCTCCGCACCCTGCGCTGCCCCGCACCCTGCGCCGCTCCGCACCCTGCGCCGCCCGCCTCCGCCCGCATGGCCCGCCAGTTCGCCGTCCCCGACTTCTACCGCAGCCCCATCATCGCACGCGTCAAGGCGGCGCGGGCGGCTGCGGACCCGCGCAAGCACGACCTGACGCCGAGCGTGCTCGACTTCGGCCCGCTGCGCGTCAAGCTTGCGCGGCACTTCGGATTCTGCTACGGCGTCGAGAACGCCATCGAGATCGCCTACCGCGCGCTCGCCGAACATCCCGAGAAGGCCGCTGCCGGACGCGTCTTCCTGCTCTCCGAGATGATCCACAACGCGCACGTCAACGACGACCTGCGCGGCCGCGGCATCCGCTTCCTGCGCACCACGAGCGGCGAGCAGCTCATCCCGTTCGACGTGCTCCGGCCGGACGACGTGGTGCTCATTCCCGCCTTCGGCACCACGCGCGAGATCGAGGCCGAGCTGCGCGCGCGCGGCCTCCGGCCCGAGACCTACGACACGACGTGCCCGTTCGTCGAGCGCGTCTGGAAGAAGAGCGCCCACATCGGCAAGCGCGGCCATACGGTCGTCGTGCACGGCAAGCGCTACCACGAGGAGACGCGCGCGACGTTCAGCCACGCGCAGGCACACGCGCCCGTCGTCGTCGTGCGCGACATGCCCGAGGCCGAGCTCCTCGCCGACGTCATCGCCGGCCGCCGGGACGCGGCGTTCTTCCGCGAGCGCTTTGCCGATCGCACCTCGCCCGGTTTCGATCCCGCGCGCGACTTCGCGCGCATCGGGGTCGTCAACCAGACGACGATGCTCGCCAGCGAGACCGCTGCCATCGCGGCGCGCCTGCGCCGCGCCATCGTCGAGCGCGACGGCTCCGACGAGGCCTTCGCCGACACGAGCGACACGCTCTGCTACGCGACCAAGGAAAACCAGGACGCCACGGCCGCCCTGATCGCCGACGGCGCCGACCTGGCGCTCGTCGTAGGCGGCTACAACTCGTCCAACACGAGCCACCTCGTCGAACTGTGCGAGGACGTCATGCCGACCTACTTCATCTCGGACGCCGGCGAGATGGTCAGCCCGCGCCGGATCCGCCACTTCGACTGGCGCTCGAAAACCCCCCGCGAGACAGCCGACTGGCTGCCGCTCGAGCGCACCCCGCTCTCGGTTCTGCTCACCGCCGGCGCCTCGTGCCCGGACGCGCTGCTCGACCAGGTCATCCAGCGCCTGCTGCGCTGGTTCCCGGACGCCCGCCCGGTCGAGGACGCGCTCGCCGACGTGGCCGGTCCGGAGCCCGCGCTCGGATGAGCGCCGCCGAGCCTGCGCCGGGCGCGGCGCCGCGCGAGGCGCCCTGGTACGAGGTCTGGTTCGACTCGGATCTCTACGAGCGCGTCTACGCCGAGCGCGACGCCGCCGAGGCCGAGCGCCTCGCCCGGCTCGTCGTGCGCACGCTCGCGCTGCCGCCCGGCGCGGCCGTGCTCGACGTCGGCACCGGGCGCGGACGGCACGCTCGCGCGCTCGCCCGGCGCGGCCTCCGCGTGACCGGCCTCGACCTGGCACCGCGCGCGCTCGCCGCAGCCCGCGCCCGCGCAGCCGCCGAAGGCCTCGACATCACCTTCGTCGAGGGCGACATGCGGCGGGTGCGCTTCCGCGCACGCTTCGACGCCGTCGTGAACCTGTTCACCTCGTTCGGCTTCTTCGACACCGACCGCGAGCACGCCGACGCCGTGGCGGCCATGGCCGCTGCGCTGCGTCCCGGCGGGCGCCTCGTGCAGGACTTCCTCTGCGCCGACTACGTCCGCGCGCACCTCGTGCCGCACGACGAACGCGAGGCCGACGGCCTCACCGTGCGGCAGGAGCGCTGGATCGAGGAGGACGCACCCGGCGGGCCGCGCGTGCACAAGCGCATCACGGTGCGCGCCCCCGGCCATGCCGAGCACGTCTACACCGAGTCCGTGCGCCTGCTCACGCGCGACGACTTCGCGCGCTACTACGCCGCGGCCGGCCTCCGGCTCGTGCGCACCTTCGGCGACTACGACGGCGCGCCGGCCGCTCCCGGCCGCCCCCGCCTCATTCTCGTCGCCGAGCGCTCTCGCTAACCTCTTCCCTCTGTACCTCGCCCGCGCCTCCACCCGACACGCCCATGCAAGACGCCCTCGCCTACGCCCGCGCCCACGCGGACGCCTTCGTGGCCCAGCTCCAGGACTGGCTCCGCATCCCGTCCGTCTCCACCGATCCCGCGCACGCGCCCGACACGCGCCGCGCCGCCGGGTGGCTCGCCGACGACCTGCGCCGCATCGGCTTCGCCACGGTCGAGGTGATCGAGACCGGCACGCCCGAGGCGCCCGGCCACCCGGTCGTCTTCGCTGAGCACCGCGCCGCCAACCCTGACGCGCCCACGGTGCTCGTCTACGGCCACTACGACGTGCAACCGCCCGACCCGCTCGAGCTCTGGGAGAGCCCGCCGTTCGAGCCGGTCATCAAGGACGGGCACCTCGTCGCGCGCGGCGCCTCGGACGACAAGGGCCAGGCGTTCATGCACGTCAAAGCGGCCGAGGCGTACCTCAGGGGCGGCGCCGGCCTGCCGGTCCACCTCAAGCTGATGATCGAGGGCGAGGAGGAAAACGGCTCCGAGCACCTCGTGCCGTTCATCGAGGCCCACCGCGACCGCCTCGCCGCCGACGTCGTCCTGATCTCGGACACGGCGCTCTTCGCGCCCGGCGTGCCCTCGATCACGTACGGCCTGCGCGGCCTCGCCTACGTCGAGGTCACGCTTCAGGGCCCCGCGCGCGACCTCCACTCGGGCGTCTACGGCGGCGCCATCGAGAACCCGGCCAACGCGCTCGCACGCCTCATCGCCGGCCTGCACGACGACGCGCACCGCGTGACCGTGGAGGGCTTCTACGACGACGTGCGCCCGCTCTCCGACGCCGAGCGCGCCGCCTACGCCGCGCTCCCGTTCGACGAGGCCGCCTGGCTGGCCGAGGCCGGGGCGCCAGCCGCGCGCACCGAGGAGGGCTACTCGGTCCTCGAGGCTACCTCCGGCCGGCCCACGCTGGACGTGAACGGCCTCTGGGGCGGCTACACCGGCAAGGGGGCCAAGACCGTCCTGCCCGCCAGGGCATCGGCCAAGATCTCGTGCCGCCTCGTGCCCGACCAGACGCCGCACGACATCACCGAGAAGCTGCGCCGCCACTTCGAGGCGCACACGCCGCCCACGATGACGCTCACCTTCACCGACCTCCACGGCGGCCACGGCGCCATCGTGGACACGGACGCGCCGGCCATGCGGGCCGCCGCCGAGGCCCTCGAGGGCGTCTTCGGCCAGCGCCCGCACTTCACGCGCGAGGGCGGCTCGATCCCTGTCGTGGCCGACTTCAAACGCCTGCTCGGGCTCGACTCGGTCCTGATGGGCTTCGGGCTCGACTCGGACGCCATCCACTCGCCCAACGAAAAGTTCGGCCTCGACCGCTTCCACCAGGGCATCGAGGCCTCGATCCGCTTCCTTGACGCCTACGCCCGCCAGCCGGCCTGACGCGCCCCTTTGCCTCCGCGAGACGCATGACGCCTGCCCTCCTCCTCGACGCGGCCGAGCGCTTCGGCACGCCGCTTTACGTCTACGACGCCGGCACCGTGCAGGCGCGCTGCCGGGCTCTCACCGAGGCCCTCCGCGGCCTGCCCGCACGCGTGCTCTACGCCGCCAAGGCCAACGCCGCCCCGGCGCTGCTGCGCCTGATCGCCGCCGAGGGCCTGGGCTTCGACGCCGTCTCGCCAGGCGAGGTGGCCGTGCTGCGCGCGCTCGGCGTGCCGCCCGGGGACATCCTGTTCACGACGACATCCACCTCAGACGACGAGCTGCGCTGGGCGACCGAGCAGGGCGTGCTCCTCAACCTCGACGACGCCGAGCGCGTCGCGCGCCTGGGGGCGCTCGCCCCCGGCGCCGAGGTGTGCGTGCGCGTCAACCCCGGCGTGGGCGCCGGGCACCACCGCCACGTCGTCACGGGCGGCAAGGAGTCCAAGTTCGGCATCCGCCCCGAGGACGTCCCCGCCGTCGCCGAGACGGCCGCGCGGACGGGCCTGCGCGTGGTCGGGCTGCACCTGCATATCGGCAGCGGCGTAGACGACCCGGCCGTGCTGCGCGAGGCGGCCGGTGCGCTGCTCGACGCCGCGCCGCATTTCCCCGCGCTGCGCTTCGTCAACCTCGGCGGCGGCCTGCCCGTGCCCTACCGCCCGGGCGAGGCGCCGTTCGACCCGGCGCGCCTGCGCGACGAGGTGGCCGTGCCCGTGCTCGAGCGGCTGCACGCCACCCACCCCGGCACCGAGGTCTGGTTCGAGCCGGGCCGCTTCGTCGTGGCCGAGGCGGGCGTGCTGCTCGCGCGCGTCCACACGGTCAAGCCGGCTGACGGGCGCGTATTTGTGGGCACGGACTCGGGCTTCAACCACCTCATCCGCCCGACGCTCTACGGCGCCTACCACGCGCTCTCGAACGTCTCCAACCCCGACGGACCGCTGCGCACGTACGACATCGTCGGCAACGTGTGCGAGTCTGGCGACCTGTTCGCGCGGGCGCGCAGGGTGCAGGAGGTCCGCCGCGGCGACGTACTCGCCATCCACGACACCGGAGCCTACGGGGCCGCGATGGCCTCGACCTACAACCTGCGCCCGCTGCCGGCTGAGGCGCTTGTCGGGCCCGACGGCACGCTGCGCCTGACGCGCGCGCGCCTCTCGCCCGAGGCCCTCGCCGCAGAGTGGCTCGCCGCAGAGGAGCCCGTGCTCGAGCCAGCGCCCTGAACCCTCCGTCCGGCCCTGCAAGAACCGGGGCCGGAAAGCGGAAGCCGGAAGGGCAGAGAAACGCGCACGGGCGGCCGGCACTCCCGGGTATATGCTGCGTTACAGCCCCGCCCTCTCTCTGCCCGCCCCTCCGATGCGTACGGTCACCCTTCCTGGCACGGTTACTCTCCTCGCCTGCCTGCTCGCCCTCGCCGCCTGCCGCGTCGAGGAGATGCAGATCGCCGCGCCCGGCGCGCCCTCTCCGTCCGACGCGACGGCCTTCGCCTCGGACGAGCCCGATCCGGACTCGACGGCCCTCGCGGCGCAGCGGTCCGCCCGCGACTGGCGACGCGCGCTCTACGCAGACTCGATGCAGGTCGACACGCTCGCGGCGTCGCAGGCGCAGGCCGCCTTCCGCGAACGCGCCGACGCCATCCGCCCAGAGGCCTTCCGCGCCGGCTTCCGCCCCACCCTTCCCATCGGCGGCGACGTGGCCGGCCCGAGCGTGCTCGCGGTGCAGATCCTCCTGGACCGCGCCGGCTTCTCCCCCGGGCCGCTCGACGGCGCCTGGGGTAGCAACGCCGAAAAGGCGGCCTTCTGGTTCCAGCGCAACGAGGATCTGCCGGCGACCGGCGTCGTGGACGCGGCCACGTTCGAGCGGCTCGTCGAGCGCGCCGGCCGGCCGGCGGCCTACACGACGACCTACCGGCTGACCGAGGACGACCTCGACCGTGAGTTCAAGGCCCTGCCGTCGGACGTGTACGAGCGGGCCAAGCTGCGCGAGCTCGGCTACGAATCCATCGCCGAGATGCTCGGCGAGCGGTTCCACGCGGCGCCGGCGCTGCTGCGCCAGCTCAACCCCGGGCGCGACCTCAACGCGCTCAAGGCCGGCGACGAGGTGACCGTCCCCGCCACCGGCGACCGGCCCGAGCGGCGCGTCGAGCGGCTCGTCGTCTCCGGGCAGGGCCGCTACCTCCACGCGCTCGGGCCAGACGGGCGAATCGCCTACCACTTCCCGGCCACGCTCGGCGCCGGCTACGACCCCTCGCCCGAGGGCGAGCTCGAGATCACGTCCGTCACCGAGCGGCCGTGGTGGCACTACCAGCCGCGTATCCTGGCCCGCGTTCCGGACGACCGGCCCGAGGCGCGCCTGCCGCCCGGCCCCAACAACGACGTCGGGCTCGTGTGGATGGCGCTCTCGGAGCCGCACTACGGCATCCACGGCACCAAGTCGCCCGAGACGATCGGCTACGCGGCCTCGGCCGGATGCGTGCGCCTGACGAACTGGGACGCGCTCGCGCTGGCCGCACGCGTAGGCGAGGGCACGCCGGTGCGCTTCCGAGACATCGAGGGGCGGAGCGGCTCGGGCCAAGGCGAGACGGCCGCGCGTCCGGAGAACCGCCGGGAGGACCGCCGGGAGGACCGCTCCCGCGGCTCGTGAGCGCCGCGTGCGCGCCCTACCGCCTCACGCAGTTTCAGCCTCCGAGCAGTCTTACTTACCTACCGCCCCCCGAGCAGCGGATAGGGGTTGACCGGCTCGCCGTCCCAGAACGACGCCCCCGGCGCGATCCGCCAAATGGCGAAGTGGAGGTGCGGCGTGGCAGGATCGGCGTTGCCGGTCGCGCCTACGGTTCCGATGACCTGGCCGCGCCGGAGACGCTGCCCCTCGGCGAGCCCGGGCGCGTAGGCGTCGAGATGGGCGTAGTAGTAGACCGTCTGGCCGTCGTCGGCGAGGTGGTAGATCGTGAGGCCGCCGGGCACGCTCGTGAAGAGCCGCGCGACGGTCCCGTCGTCCACAGCCACGACGGGCGTCCCGGTGGGCGCGAGCAGGTCGATGGCGTGGTGGCGCCGCCGGACGCCGAGCGAGTCTGGCTCGCCCCGGGGATCGAGGAACGAGTCTATCAGGTCCTCCGGCCGGACCCCCACGACGGGGATGGCGAGGCCGGAGGGGGCGAGGTACACCTGCCCGGCCCGGCCTGTGCCCTCGGCGGCCTCGTCCGCGCGGATGGGCCCGGCGTCGCCGGCGGGCACGGGAGCGTGCCGCTCCGGGCGCTCCTCGAGGCGGCACCCGGCAAGCGCGAGCAGCGCCGCGCCGAGCAGCGCCGCGCCGAGCAGCGCCGCGCCGAGCAGCGCCGAAGGCCGCGTCACCAAGGATAGCAGGACGAGTCGCGGATGCACGGTCAGGAAGCGTGGCTGCACGGTCAGGAGCGCGGCTGCACGACGCGGACGAGCCCTTCCTGCGCCGTGCTCGCTACGAGGCGCCCGCGGCCGTCATAGACGCTGCCGCGCGTGAAGGCGCGCGCGCCGGCGGCCGTCGGGCTGTCCATGGTATAGAGCAGCCACGCGTCGGCGCGGAAGGGGCGGTGGAACCAGATGGCGTGGTCGAGGCTGGCCGCCTGCATGGTCGGCTGGAAGACCGAGCGGGCGTGTGGCAGGAGCGCCGTGCTGAGCAGGCCGTAGTCCGAGGCGTAGGCGAGAATGGCCTGGTGGATGAGCGGCGCGTCTGGCAGCGCACCGTCGGCGCGGAGCCAGGTCCTGGCCTGCGCCGGGCGCGGCTCCGGCGCGAGCGGATTTACGGGATCGATGGGCCGGAAGTCAATGGGGCGGTCGCGCAAGAGGAAGGAACGCAAGCGCTCGGGCATGCGCTCGCCGAGCAGCTCGGCCAGAGCGCGCCCGAGCTCGACCTCGGAGGGCGTCTGCTCGGGGGGCGGCACGTCCCCGGGCATCGCGTCCTGATGCTCGAGGCCGTCCTCGTCGCGGTGGAACGAGACGGCCGCGTTGAAGATGGGCCGCCCGAACTGGACGGCCGTTACGCGGCGCGTGGCGAACGAGCCCCCGTCGCGCAGGCGCTCGACCTGGTAAACGATGGGCGCGCCGACATCGCCGGGCAGGATGAAGTAGGCGTGCAGCGAGTGCGCCATGCGGCCCTCCTCGACCGTCCGGCCGGCGGCCACGAGCGCCTGCGCCAGCACCTGTCCCCCGAAAACGCGCGCGGTATCGAGCCGGCGGCTAGCGCCGCGGAAGATGTTGACCTCGATAGCCTCGAGGTCGAGCAGGTCGAGGAAGCGGTCGAGCGGGGTGGCCATGCAGGAGGGACGATGTGTGGTAGGAGGGACAGTGTGTGAGAGGGAAGCGAGCTGGCGAAAGGCAGGGACGCCCGGAAGCGGGGCCCAAGATGGCTACGAAACCGCGCGCGCGCCGCGCGCCGGCACCGGCCCTTTCGGAAGCGCTTTTCCGGAGGCCAGATTGGCACGCACGATATTCACGACCCAGTGTCTTGCAATCCAGACGGCGGTGTATCGTATATTGGTCAGCGTGCCACATCGGTACATGGGCCGCTCCGCCCCTTCCACCCTGACCTTTGCCCCCGGGCCTTATCATGAAGAACCTCGCCTTCGCCCTCGTTTTCGGCGCCGCCCTCCTCGTCGGCTGCGCGCAGGAGGAGACCAACGTCACCACCGTTGACCCGGTCGCCCCGGCCGAGCCCGTCACGCCCGTCGAGCCGATCATGGAGGACACGACGATGGCCGACACGACGCTCGTCATCATGGACACGACGGCGGCTCCCGCCATGTGAGACGCTTCGGCGTGAGACGATCCGGCCCCTTCACCCGGGGGGTCTGTCGCTCAGGCCCGGTCGCGCGCGGCGCGGCCGGGCTTTTTTGTCGCCGGCACGTGGTCTGTCGCGCGTCCGGCGGCGCGTGCTCAGTCGCGCGGGGCAGTCGGCCCCGGCTGCGAGGCCGGCGCGGCTCCGGCGGGCAGGCGCTCGGCAGCCGGATCCTCCGCGAGGTCGTGGCCACCCGGGCCGAGGGTGCGGTCGAGGTTGAAGGCCGCCGAGATGAAGCCGAGGTGGCTGAACGCCTGCGGAAAGTTGCCCAGCGCCTGCCCCCGGAGCCCGGTCATCTCGGCGAAGAGCCCGAGGTGGTTGGCGTAGCCGAGCATCTTCTCGAAGAGCACGTGCGCCTGCTCGAGGCGCTGCGGCTCGGTCCGTCCCGCCCGCGCGAGCGCCTCGACGAGCCAGAACGTGCACAGGTTGAAGGCGCCTTCCCGGTCGCCGGGCACGCCGTCGTCCACCTCGGCGAGGTTGTAGCGCCACACGAGGCAATCGGAGGTGAGGCCGCCGTCCTCGGGCGCGCGCAGCGTCGCGTCGAGCGTGGCGAGCATGCGGGGGTCGTTGGGGCCGGTGAAGAAGACGAGCGGCATGAGCAGGTTGCTCGCGTCGAGCGCCTCGCCGCCGAAGGTTTGCACGAACGCCTGCCGCGAGGGGCTCCAGCCCTCGGCCATGATGCGCGCGTAGATGGCGTCGCGCACGGCGAGCCAGCGCGCGCGCGGCGCCGGGAGCGAGCGTTTGTCGGCCAGGCGCAGGCCGCGGTCGAGCGCGACCCAGCACATGAGCTTCGAGTAGACGAACTGCTGCTGCTCGCCGCGGACCTCCCAGATGCCCTCGTCTGGGCGCTCCCAGTTGTCGCACACCCAGTCGAGGTAGCGCACGATGTCCTGCCAGAAGTCCCACGAGATGGGCGTGCCGTATTTGTCGTAGAGGTAGACGGCGTCGAGCAGCTCGCCGTAGATGTCGAGTTGGAGCTGGTCGGCGGCGCCGTTGCCGATGCGGACCGGGCGCGAGTCGCGGTACCCGGAGAGATGGCTGAGCTCGCGCTCCTCGAGGTTGCGGCGCCCGTCGATGCCGTAGACGATCTGGAGCGGGCCGTTGGCGTCGCCGGTGGCCCGCTCGCAGCGCTCGCGCAGCCAGCCGATGAAGGCGCTCACCTCCTCGGTGAAGCCGATCCGGAGCAGGCCGTAGAGCGTGAAGGCGGCATCGCGGATCCAGGTGTAGCGGTAGTCCCAGTTGCGCGCGCCGCCAATGGACTCGGGCAGGCTCGTCGTGGGCGCGGCCACGATGGCGCCCGTCGGCTCGAACGTGAGCAACTTGAGCAGGAGCGCCGAGCGGCGGACCTGCTCGCGCCAGCGCCCGGTGTAGGTGCACTTGCGCAGCCACGTGCGCCAGTAGCGGACGGTCTCGCTCCGGAGCGCGCGCTCGGCGGCATCGGTCAGGCCATCCTCGAAGGGCTCGTCCGGCCCCAGCAGGCGCAGCTCGAACACGGCCGTCTCGCCCCGCGAGAGCGTCACCGAGCCCGCTGCCGCAGGACCGCCGGGCCCTTCGGCGAGTGTGACCGGCATGGGCGCACACAGCCCGAGCCGCATCCCGGACGCGCTCTCGAACACGACGCCGGCGCCCGTGCGCGTGGCCGTGTGCGCCGCCCGCGCGTAGTCGAACGCGGGCGCGCAGACGAGACGCAGGCAAACCGTTCCGCGCAGCACCTCCACGCGCCGGATGAGCCGGTAGTGGCCGTCTTCGTGGGCCGCGCCGAGCACCGGCATGTAGTCCGTCACGTCGGCCGCGCCGTCCTCGCTCGTGAAGCGCGTCACGAGCACGTTCGTGTCCGGATAGTAGACCTGACGGCAGGCGTAGCCTCCTTCGAGGCTGAGCTTGAAGCGCCCCCCCCGGTCGTCGTCCAGAAGCGCCCCGAAGACGCTCGGCGAGTCGAAGTGCGGCAGGCAAAGCCAGTCTATGGAGCCGTTACGCCCGATCAGGGCGGCCGTGCGCATGTTGCCGACGAGGCCGTAGTCTTCGATGGGCAGGTACGGCGCATGCGGCGCGTCGGGTGCGGACACAGGCGGGGGGTCTGGACGGAACGGGCGGTAGGGGTCTGAGCGGAGCGGGCAGCGGCGCGTCGCGCACCGCACCCAGAGAATGTCTTCTGAGCGTCTTCCGGGAGCAGTTCCTGCTCAGGGCACGGCCTTCTCGAAGCGGTGGAAGACACGGCTGACGTGGGCGCCGGCATGATGGGCGTAGAACCCGACCGGCGCGACCCACGGAATGGTGGCACGAACGTGCCCCTGCGCGGCAAGGTCCCGCAGGCAGCGCCGGCAGAGCACGCCGCCCAGGCCGAGGCCGCGCTCGCCCGGGTCGGTGCCCATCGGCCCGAACCAGGCCGTGCCGATGTTGTTGGCGTCGTAGGCGGCGAAGCCGAGGATGCGCCCGGGCGTCTCGGCGCGTGCGCCGAGGTGCAGGCTGATGGGCACGTTGGTAAACGTGCGCCCAATCTCGGGCTTCCAGGCGGGCCAGTGCGCCTCGAGCAGGGCCATGACGGCCAAGCGGTCTTCGGACGCGGCGCGGCGCACGGCGAGGCCGCGCGCGGCGAGCGCGGCCTCCGCCTCGGCCGTGGACCACGCCTCGGCGGCCAGGTCTACGGTCATGTTGAACGCCTCCCCGACGCGCGCGTAGCCGTGCTTCTGCACGAAGAGCCACCCCGGCGTATGGCGCACGTCAAGGCCGGGCGCGAGGTAGTTGGGGGAGCTCTCGGCGATGCGGAGCGTGCGCGCGCCTTCGGCCACGAGTGCCTGCTCGAGCGCGGCCAGGAGGGCCCCGCCGAGTCCCCGCCGCCGGTGCTCGGGGGCGACGCAGAGCAGCTTGATCGTGCCGCGCGTCTCGTTGGGGGCACCCCAGCGCACGCCCATCCCGAAGCCTGCGAGCGCGCCGGCGGCCTCGGCCACGAGCGCGCGGCGCGGCGCGAAATCCGGGTCTCCCCAGATCTTCTCGTGCAGCAGCGCGGCCGAGAGGTCATCGTAGGGCACGCTCCGGTTCCAAAGCGCGCCGAGCGCGTCGGCGTCGCCGGGACGGATGGGGCGGAGCGTAGGCAACATGGGGGATCGCGACGCGGGTTGGGCTACGACGCGGGTCAGGCCGCGACGGGCTCGGGCTCAGGCTCGGGCTCGGGCTCTTTCTTCTTGCCGAACGTGGGGTCTACGCGCACGAACAGGGCCACAACGAAGCTCGGGATGGTGGCGATGAGCACCCACATGAAGAAGCGCTCGTAGCCCACGATTTCCTGAATCCAGCCCGAGAACATGCCGGGAATCATCATGCCGAGGGCCATCAGGCCCGTGCAGATGGCATAGTGCGCCGTCTTGTGCTCGCCGTCCGAGACGTAGATCATATAGAGCAGGAAGGCCGTGAAGCCGAAGCCGTACCCGAACTGCTCGACGGCCACAGCGGCGTTGATGAGTACGAAGCTCTCCGGGCGCGCCACGGCGAGGTAGAGGTAGACCGCGTTGGGCACGTTGATGGCGAACACCATCGGCCAGAGCCAGCGGCGGAGGCCGTCGCGCGCGGCGAGCAGCCCCCCGACGATGCCGCCGAGCGTGAGCGCAGCCACCCCGACGGTGCCGTAGACGAACCCGACCTCCCCGGTCGTCAGCGCGAGGCCGCCCGCCTCGGTCGTGTCGAGCAGGAACGGGCTGGCCAGCTTGACGAGCTGCGCCTCGGCGAAGCGGTAGAGCAGGATGAACGCGATCGCGGCCCAGATGCCGGGCTTGCGGAAGAACGTGGCGAAGGTGCGGAAGAACTCCGTCACGACGCTGCCCACAGACCCGTCGGCAGCGGGGCGGTCCGACGCCGGGCGCGGCAGCACGGCCTGATGCCACGCCGTCAGGCCGACGAACAGCCCGACGCAGATGAAGAACACGAGCGACCACGCCAGCTGCAGGTTGCCCGAGCGGGCCTCGATCGTGGCGCTGGTCGGCGTGGCCAGCTTCGGGTCGAGTTGCACGACGACGCGCGCGGGCGTGTCCCAGTTGGCGGCGGTGAACTCGAGGCGCTCGCCTTCGATGAGGCGGATGCTCCTGTCGCCGCGCGCCTGGCGCAGGTTCACGACGGCCGTCTCGCCGGGCGGCAGCGGCGCCGAGAGGCGGAACGTGAGCACGGCCGCGTTGCCGGCTACGGCGGGGGCCTCGGGCGGCGGGCGCCCGAAGTGGCGCGCGATCCACGCGCCGAGCGGTGCCGAGATCGTGCGTGTCCACCAGCCGGGACCGCCGCCGGCCTCCTCGCGGGCGGCCGTCGCGGCGGCGGCCGTGGCTTCGGAGACGTAGAAGCCGGCGGCTTCGTTCGCCGCGCGCGCGTCTGCGACGAGGGCGCTGACCTCGTCGGGGCTGCGCGGGGCGAGCGGGATCTCGAGCGCCGCCGCGCTCGGCACGAGGCGCAGCTCGGCCGCGCCGTCCCCGACCGCGCCGTCCCCGACCGCGCCG
>JBKBRC010000003.1:95370-101774 GCA_046292345.1 Rubricoccaceae bacterium | reverse complement strand
CCGCGCCGTCCCCGACCGCGCCGTCCCCGACCGCGCCGGCAACAGCGGCGTCCTCCGCGGGGTCCTGCTGCGCCTGCGCCACCTGCAAGGCCTCGGGGCGCACGGCCTCCACCTGCACCTCGACGGGCGGCATCCCGGTCAGGCTCTCGAGCGAGCCGGCCAGGATGATCAGCAGGCCCTGCCCGAAGATCATCGCGATGCGGTAGAACGTGCTCCGGATGCCTACCCACCACGCCTGCTCGTGCTCGGTGAGCGCAAGCATGTAAAAACCGTCGGCTGCGATGTCGTGCGTGGCCGATGAGAACGCGAGCAGCCACAGGAACGCCAGCGTGTACTGGAAGAACGACGGCAGCGGCAGCGTGAGCGCCACGCCCGCAAACCCCGCCCCGATGAGCAGCTGCATCGCGACGATCCAGAAGCGCTTCGTGCGCAGGATGTCCACGATCGGGCTCCAGAGCGGCTTGATCACCCACGGCAGGTAGAGCCAGCTCGTGTAGAGCGCGATCTCCGCGTTCGAAACGCCGAGCCGCTTGTACATGATGACCGAGACGACCATCACGATCATGTAAGGAATGCCCTGCGCGAAGTAGAGCGAGGGCACCCAGAACCAGGGGCGGCGGGCCGAAGGGGAAGCGGACATTCGGGAGGGGGCGACGTGGGAGGCGAGCAGCGGGCAGAAGGCGTACCAGGAACGCGTAGGTCGCGCCCGCACGCGGGGCCACGCCTGTGGCAGGACGTCTCAGGGCGCCTGAAGCGGCACGAGCACGGCCGCACTCTCGAGCCCGGCACGGTCCACGGCCGAGACCGCGAGCGCGTTGGGCTGCCGGCCTTCGCGTGTGGGCATCGGCACGTCGGGCGCGGCGGCCGGGACGATCTGCCACTGCCAGGCGTCGCCGTAGCGCGCGCGGAGCACGTAGGCGCGCAGCGCGCCCGAGCCCTCGCCCGGCGCCAGGCGCACGCGCGTGCCCCCCTCCACGGTCACGCTCGGATGCGGCGGGGGCGTGCTCCCGAGCCACGGCGAGGCGGGCGTGAGGGCAGGCGCCGCGTACGGCCCGTCGCGGAGCTGCCGTCCGACGGCGTGCGGCTCCAGGAGCGACTTCATGCTGAAGTGGATCGCACCCGTCGCCACCGGGTGTGCCTGCGTGAGCCGCACCTGCTCGAGGATCTCACGCGGCGGCCACGTGCCCACGTCCGGCAGGATGCGGCTCGTGTAGAGCCCCGGCCAGAGGTGCCGCCCGGCCGTGTTCTGCTCGGCCCACCAGTCCAGCAACACCGGGAACGACTGCCCGCGACTGTCGATGGACCAGTAGAGCTGCGGCGCGAAGTAGTCCAGCCAGCCTTGCTGCTGCCACTTGCGCGCGTCGGCGTAGATCTCGGCATACTGGTCGAAGCCGGTGACCTGCGGCGGGTGGCCAGGCCGCCAGATGCCGAACGGGCTGATGCCGACCTGCACGTGCGGTCGGAGCGCCTTGACCTCGCGGTAGAAGCGCTCGATGAAGCGGTCTACGTTCTGGCGGCGCCAGTCGTCGCGGGCGAGCGTCTCGCCGGCGGCACGCGCGGCGGCGTACGTGGCGTCGTCCGGAAACGGCACGCGGCGACCGTTGCGCTGCACGGGGTATGGGTAGAAGTAGTCGTCCATGTGGACCCCGTCGAGGTCGTAGCGGCGCACGACGTCGAGGATGACGGCGAGCGAATGGTCGGCGGCCTCGGGGGCGCCGGGGTCGAGCCAGAGGAAGTCCCCGTAGCGGCGCACCAGATCGGGGCGGCGGCGCGCGAGGTGCGTCGCGTCGCGCCGGCCCGTCTCGCTCGGGTGCCCGGCGCGGTACGGGTTGAACCAGGCGTGCAGCTCGAGCCCGCGCGCGTGCGCCTCCTCGATGGCGAACTGGAGCGGGTCGTAGAACGGGCTCGGCGCCTCGCCCTGACGGCCGGTGAGCACCTCCGACCACGGCTCGAGCGGCGAGGCGTAGAGCGCGTCGGCCATCGGCCGCACCTGGAAGATGACGGCATTGAGGCCGATGTCGCGGGCACGGTCCAGCAGCGCGCGCAGCTCGGCCTGCTGCTGCGCGGTCGTCAGCCCCGGCCGGCTCGGCCAGTCGATGTTGGCGACCGTGGCGATCCAAGCGGCCCGGAACTCACGCGCAGGGCCAGGGAGGGAGGCCGCGTCGAGCGTCTGCGGCGGCGCCGGCGCGGCCGGGGGCGCTGGCACGGACGGGAGCGCCGGAGCGGTCGGGGGCGCCGGAGCGGCCGGGGGCGCCGGAGCGGCCGGGGGCGCCGGAGCGGCCGGCGGGGCGCTACCGGAGCATGCGCCGAGCAGCAGCGCGCCGAGCAGCAGCGCCCCGAGCAGGGCGAGGGAAGCGGAGAGACGCACGAAAAGCGTGGTGGAGCATCGGGACAGTGGTCGGAGTCTACGGCGAAAGCGCTACCGAAGGCAGTGCAGGCGCGCCGGCACGCCGCGACCGGTCCTGCGCGGCGTGCTCAGCGCGCAAAGCCGCCGAGGTAGCGTACGACCGCCGGCACGTCTGGCAGGCGGAACCGCGCAGCCGTCTCGCCTTCCCCTACCCGCACCGTTACTGCCTCGGGGTAGGTCGCCCCCAGTGCCGCGAAGGCCTCCTCGTCGGTCACGTCGTCGCCCAGAAAGACGGGCGTCCGGCCCGGGTATTCGGCCGCGAGGGCGCACGCAGCCACGCCCTTCGAGACGCCCCGTGGGCGCAGTTCGACGACGCACTTGCCCGCCACGGGCTCGAGCGCGGGCGGCGCCGCCGCAGCCCACGCCTCGAGCGCTGCCCGCGCGGCCTCGCGGTCGGGCGCATATCGATAGTGGACGGCGAAGGCGCGGCCCTTGTCCTCAACGTGTACGCCGGGCAGAGCCGGAACCGTCTGCCGCATGGCGCGCAGCGCGTCCCCGGCGTGTGCGGCGCGCGGCGCGGCCGGCTCGCCCAGGCGCCCCGCCTCGGCGCCGTGCAGCCCGACCGCCCGGACGGGCACGGGCAGCAGGCGCGAGAGCGTGTCCAGATCGCGGCCGGTCACGACGACGAGCGGATGGCGCGCCGCGAGCGCGGCGAGCAGCGCCGGCACGTCCGGGTGCGGGTACGCCTGCGCCGGGTCGCCGACGATGGGCGCCAGCGTGCCGTCGTAGTCTAGCAGCAGGAGCGGACGCGTGGGGTGCGGGGGCGTCATGCCGGGAGGGGCGCTTCTGATCGGGGGGCTCCCGGAGCCGGCACGGCCTCAAGGGCTTCCAGGAAGCCCGTCGCCCAGGCGTGCACGTTGAGCCGCTGCACGGCCGCGCGCATGGAGGCCAGCCGCCGGCGGCGCTCTTCGACGGGCATCTCGATGGCCTCACGCAGACGCTCCGCGAGGCCGTCGGTGTCGTAGGGGTTGACGAGCAGCGCCCCCTCGAGGTAGTCGGCCGCGCCGGTGAGCTCGGAGAGGACGAGCGCGCCGCCTTCGGAGACGGCCGCGTACTCGTGCGCGACGAGGTTCATGCCGTCGCGCAGCGGCGTGACGAGGCCGACGTCGGCCGAGCGGTAGAGGACGGCCAGTTCGTCGGGCGGGTAAGCGCGGTAGCGGTACTGGACGGGCGTCCAGGCGTTCTGCGCGAAGCGGCCGTTGATGCGCCCTACCGCTTCGTCTACGTCGCGCTTGAGCTGGTCGTAGGCCGGCACGCCGGTGCGGCTGGGCGTGGCCACCTGCAGGAGCGTGACGCGGCCGTGGAAGTCGGGGTTGTTCTCGAGGAAGCGCTCGAAGGCGTCGAGGCGAAGCAGGAGGCCCTTGGTGTAGTCGAGCCGGTCCACGCCGAGCACGAGGTGATCCACCCCGATGGCCTCCCGGAAGGCGCGCGCCTCGGCAACGATGGCCGGCGCGTCCGTGTAGGCGCGGAAGCTCTCGGCGTCGATGCCGATAGGATGCGCCTCGGCGCGCACGGTCCGCCCCTCCCAGGCGATGTCGACGCCGCGCACGCGCGCGCCGAGCAGGTCGCGCGCGGCAGCGCGGAAGTTCTCGGCATAGCCTTCCGTGTGGAATCCGACGAGGTCGGCGCCGAGCATCCCACGCAGCAGCTCGCGGGCGGCCGGGAGGATGCGGAACACCTCGGGCGCGGGCCACGGGATATGCCAGAAGTGGCCGATGCGCGCGTCCGGGCGCGCGGCGCGCAGCTGCTCGGGCACGAGCATGAGGTGGTAGTCCTGCACCCAGAAGCGCGTCGCGGCCGCGTCCGGATGGTTTTCCGGCGGTGCAAGCGCGAGTGCCGTCTCGGCGAAGCGCCGGTTGACGGCGCGGTAGGCCTCGCGGAAGACGCGGTCCGGCTCGACGTGATCGACGAGGTAGTGCGCCAGAGGCCACAGCACGCGGTTGGCCATACCCTGGTAGTAGTGCGCATACTCTTCCTCGCCCAGCGGGATGCGCTGAATGGTGAGGGTAGCGGCTTCAGGCGAGGGCCACGGCTGGACCTCGGGGTCGCTTTCGCCCGGCGCGCGCATGGCGACCCAGGCGCCGCCACGCCGGTCTTCGAGTACGGGCAGCAGGGCCGAGGCCAGGCCGCCGAGGGCCGGCACCCAGCCCTCTGGGGTGGCGCGGACGGGCGCGCGGTTGGCGAGCAGGAGCAGGGGCACGCGGAAAAAAACGGTAGCGGGAGGGTCTTGGTAGCTACGCGGGCCTGTCGTGCCTGTTCTCCGTTTTTTGCACGCGTCCCGGCTTCGTAGCTTGGGCCGTGCGCCCGGATGGCGGAATCGGTAGACGCAGCGGACTCAAAATCCGCCGGCCGCAAGGCCTTGAGGGTTCGAGTCCCTCTCCGGGTACGTCCGCTCCGGGTTTGCGTTTGCCCGGCGCGGGCGCGGGCAGCGCGGGCTCAGAGTAGCGCGCCGATGAGCGCGTAGCCGGCCACGGCCACGCCGCCCGCCATGAGCGCGTACGGCAGCTGCGTGCGCACGTGCGCGATGGGATCGGTGGCGGCGGCGAGGCTCGAGACGATGGTCGTGTCCGAGATCGGGCTGGCGTGGTCGCCGAAGATGCCGCCGGCGAGGCTGGCCGCCAGGAACGGCGCGGCCGGCAGCCCGAGCGCCGCCGCGGCCGGCACGGCGATCGGGATCATGATGGCGAACGTGCCCCAGCTCGTGCCCGTCGCGAACGAGACGAACGCGCCGGCCAGAAACACGAGCGGCAGCAGCAGGGCCGGTCCCACGCCGGCCCGCGCGACGTGCTCGGCCACGAACGCGCCCGCGCCCAGTTCGCGCGTGACGGCGCCGAGCGCGAGCGCGAGCAGGAGCACGAGCGCCATGCCCAGCATCCCCCCCGCGCCACGCAGGCCGGTCGCCGTGAGGTCGGCCACGCGGGCGCCGCGCTGCGCGAGCAGCAGCGCCCAGGCCACGGCCAGGCCCACGAGCACGGCCCAGAGCACGCTCGTGGAGCCCGAGCCAGCCAGGAAGTCGCCGCCACCGGTGACGTAGAGCCCGAGCGGCATCGTAGCCACCATGGCGCCGAGCGGCACGAGCATGTTGACCGCGCGCGGCGGGATGGCCGCCGTCGGCTCGGGCACGAGCGCGCCCTCGTCCACGGGTGGCGGCGCGCCGGCCTCGAAGCGCTCGCCGCGCGCGGCGCGGGCCTCGGCGCGGCGCATCGGCCCGAAGGCCCAGCCGGTCACGGCGACGGCGCCCGCAAGCGCCACCGTGGCGAGCGCGTACAGGTTGTACGGGATCGAGGCCGCGAACAGGCGTACGGGCTCAGCCACGCCCTGCTCGCCCAGCAGCGAGAGCACGTAGGCGCCCCACGCGTTGAGCGGGATCAGGATGCACACAGCCGCGCTCGTGGCATCGATCAGGTAGGCGAGCATCTCGCGGCTGCGCCGGTGGCGGTCGAAGAGCGGGCGTGCCACCGAGCCGGCCACGAGCACGGTGATGTTGGACTCGATGAAGATCACGAGGCCGACCACGAACGCGAGCACGCGGGCGCCGCGCGGCCCGGCCACGAGGCGTCGCCGCTCGAGCGCGGTCACGAAGCCGCGCACGCCGCCGCCCATCTCCACCGTCGCAATGAGCGCGCCGATGACAAGCGTGAAGAGCAGCACGCGCGCATTGCCGGCGCTCCCGAGCACCGCTACCAGCCCCTCCACGGCATCGCCTAGGCCGGCGAGCGGGTCCCAGCCGGCCAGGATCGTGAAGCCGAGCCAGACGCCCGCCGCGAGCGAGAGGTACACCTGCCGCGTGCCAATGGCGAGCCCGATGGCGACGAGCGGCGGGAGGAGCGAGGTCCAGGACGGTTCGGGCACGGGTGCGGCGGCAAGACGAGCGGCGAGCGAGCGCGGAGTTTACGCCCGCCCTTCCGGAGCACGCCGCCGGCCAGGCCGCATGCCCCCCAGGACGATCCGCCTCGCCCGTGATGGAAGCCCCGTGATGGAAGCCCCGTGATGGAAG
>JBKBRC010000003.1:90236-95270 GCA_046292345.1 Rubricoccaceae bacterium | reverse complement strand
CCCGTGATGGAAGCCCCGTGATGGAAGCCCCGTGATGGAAGTCCTGCCGGCAGTACGTAGAGGAGAGCGGCTCGTCTGTCCCGGCCCGCGTGCGCAGCGCCTCCGGGCGCGCACCTGTGCGGCTCCGCCCCTCTGCTCCGCTCCCCTCTGCGCGCCCCTGGCGGGACCCTCTCCGGGTACCGTCGGGGGGTGCGCCCGGCGTACCTAGGCGCCGGCCGGGCGGAGGCGCCCGCCGGCCGGCGCTTCTGTCTGCGGCCCGAGGCCGCGCAGCAGCCCGAGGTCCACGACGCTGAAACCGACCTTGGAGAAGATGGGCAGCACCACGAACAGCAGCGTATCTACCTGCTGGCTGACGAGCCCGAGGCCCGACGGCCCCAGGATCCACGTGAGCGGGTAGCCGATCCAGAACAGGCTCAAATACGCCGCCACGATGTCGTAGACGCGCCGGATTTGCGGGCTCTGCACGCTCGCCACCCGCCGCAGCGGCACCCAGACGATGTAGAAGATGACGAGCAGTGCCGCCACGCCCACGAAGTAGAAGATGTAGCGCGCGTCGCCCACCGTGAGGTCGGCCACGAGCCCGGAGAGGATCATGATCACGTCCGCTCCGACGAGCGCGACGAGCAGCGCTGCGTGCGTGTGCTTCTTGACCGAGTACGTGCCCGTCATCCAGAGCGCGACGAGCAGGAGCGGCGTCGTCACGACCCAGTCCGCGTAGCGCGCCCAGTAGGTCACCTGCCCGGCGACGGCCGTCGTGCCGTAGTCGAGCGCCATGGCCATGTAGGCCAGGCCGGACCAGACGGGAATGAAGATGGCGACGAGGTATTCCCAGCGCGGCACGCCGCGCGGCTGCGTCATCCAGACGAAGAAGAGCAGTGCGCCGGCAGCCATCGCGGCGACGTAGATCCAGTGGAGGAGCGTTTCGAAGGGCATGGCAGAGTGGCAGTCAGTGTGCGGAGAGAGGGCTCTTCGAACGCGTGATGCAGACGGGGGCTCCGCGCGCGCCTCTGCGAACCTGTCCCCGGGCGCATCGTGAAACCGCCCCGCTCCGCCCGCTCCCCGCACGCAACCGATGCCCGACGCTCCCGCCGAACAGCCGCACGCCGACCGCCCCGCCACCGTCCGCCTCCAGGTCGCCGCCGCCCACACGTCCGACCAGGGCAAGGGCGTCGCGCGCCTCTCACCCGAGGCCCTCGCGCGCCTCGGGCTCACGCCGGGCGCCATCGTCTCGCTCACCGGCAAGCGCACCACGGCCGCCATCGCCCTCCCGCCCCATCCCACCGACGCCGGCCTCGACATCATCCGCCTCGACGGGCTGCTGCGCGCCAACGCGGGCGTCGGCATCGGCGACCACGTGGACGTGGCGCGCGCCGAGGTGCGCCCGGCCACGCGCGTCGCCCTCGCGCCGGCGCAGCCCGGCCTGCGCCTCCAGGGCTCCGGGCAGGCGCTGCTGCGCACGCTCATGGGCCGGCCCCTCATCGCCGGCGACACCGTCTCGACGAGCGTCTACCAGCAGCAGGGCCTTCAGAACACGATCCCCGGCATGCCCGACGAGGTCTTCCACCGCCTCTTCGGCCAGCAGCGCGCGTTCGGCCTGCAGGAGATCCGCCTGCTCGTCGTGCAGACGACCCCGCGCGGGCTCGTGCAGGTGACCGAGCAGACCGAGATCGAGCTGCTGCCCGAGTACCAGGAGCCGCAGGGCGAGGGCGGCCCGGCCGGCATCACCTACGACGACGTGGGCGGCCTCGGCTCGACCGTCGATCAGGTGCGCGAGATGATCGAGCTGCCCCTCAAGCACCCCGAGCTCTTCGCCCGTCTCGGCATCGACCCGCCCAAGGGCGTGCTGCTCTACGGGCCGCCCGGGACGGGCAAGACGCTGCTCGCGCGCGCGGTCGCCAACGAGACCAACGCGCAGTTCTTCGTCATCAACGGCCCCGAGATCATGGGCGCGCACTACGGCGAGAGCGAGGGCCGCCTGCGCAGCGTGTTCGAGGAGGCGCAGCAGAAGGCGCCCTCGATCATCTTCATCGACGAGATCGACTCGATCGCGCCCAGCCGCGGCGAGACGAGCGAGGTCGCGCGGCGCGTCGTGGCGCAGCTGCTCACGCTCATGGACGGCCTCGAGGCGCGCGAGAACGTCGTCGTGATCGCCGCCACCAACCGCCCCGACGACCTCGACGAGGCGCTCCGCCGCCCGGGCCGCTTCGACCGCGAGATCGTCGTCGGCGTGCCGGACCAGCAGGGCCGCCGCGACATCCTCGGCATCCACACGCGCGGCATGCCGCTCGCCGAAGACGTCAACCTCGACGAGATCGCCCGCACGTCTTTCGGCTTCGTCGGCGCCGACCTGGCCGCGCTCGCGCGCGAGGCCGCCATCAGCGCCCTGCGCCGCTACCTGCCCGAGATGGACCTTGGCGAGGACGAGATCCCCGCCGAAGTCCTCGACCGCCTCGTCGTCACCGCCGACGACTTCCAGGACGCCGTCAAGCGCGTCCAGCCTTCGGCCCTGCGCGAGATCCAGATCCAGGTGCCGGACGTGGGCTGGGACGACATCGGCGGCCTCGAGGACGTGCGCCAGCAGCTGCGCGAGGGCATCGAGCTGCCCCTGCGCAACCCCGAGGCGTTCCGCCGGCTCGGCATCCGCCAGGCCCGCGGCTTCCTCCTCTTCGGGCCGCCCGGCAACGGCAAGACGCTGCTGGCCAAGGCGGTCGCGCGCGAGGCCGAGGCCAACTTCATCGCCCAGAAGTCGTCGGACCTGCTGAGCAAGTGGTACGGCGAGTCCGAGAAGCAGGTCTCGCGCCTGTTCCAGCGCGCCCGGCAGGTCGCCCCGACGGTCATCTTCCTCGACGAGATCGACGCGCTCGCGCCCGCGCGCGGCGGCAGCTTCGGCGAGCCGGCCGTGACCGAGCGCGTCGTCAACACGATCCTGGCCGAGATGGACGGCCTCGAGGAGCTCCAGGGCGTCGTCGTGATCGGCGCCACCAACCGGCCCACCCTGCTCGACCCGGCCCTGCTGCGCCCCGGCCGCTTCGACGAGATCGTGTACGTGCCCGTCCCGGACGAGGCCGGGCGCCTGCGCATCCTCCAGATCCAGACCGCCCGCATGCCGCTCGCCGAGGACGTCGACCTCGCGGCGCTCGCGCGCCGCACCGAGCGCTTCTCTGGCGCCGATCTCGAGGGGCTCGTGCGCCGCGCCGGCCTGCTCGCCCTCCGCGCCAACCTCGACGCCGCGGCGGTCACCGCCGACGACTTCGAGCGCGCCCTGGCCGACACGCGCCCGAGCGTCTCGGCTGAGGCCGAGCGCGAGTACGAGCGCATGGTGCAGGAGCTACGCCAGGAAGACCCGCGGCGCGGGCGGCGGATCGGCTTCCAACTCTCCCCGGGCGACGGCGCGTAGGCTTCGAGCACGCAAGGCCCCCATCCCGACTGTCACCGGGACGGGCCAGATCGCAGCCTCCGCGTCGGCGCTGCGGCGCGGCCGCCCCGAGTCCGTACGGGGGGAGCGCCAGGCGGCCGGACGCGCTAGGCCCGGTCCACGATGCCTACGATCGTGGCGTCGGTCGCCGTGAGGGGCTGCTCGGCGGCGAACGGCAGCGCGGCCTCGGCGCTCGTGACGTAGAGCACGCGGTCCCCGGGCCCAGCGTCGCACGTGTCGAGCGCAGCCGCAGGGCGCCCGGCCGGGGTCCCGTCCTCACGCAGCGGCACGACGAGCAGCATCCGCCGCCCCTCGAGCGTCGGGTCTTTGCGCGTCGCCCAGACGCTCCCGATCACGCGGCCGAGATTCACGCCGCCTCGCGCACGTCCTGCGCGCGGCCGTCCACGTCCAACCGGTCCACGATGGCCATGATGACGGCATCGATGGCCTTGCCCTGCGTGAGCGCCGTCATACGCCCGGACGAGCCCTGCGCGACGAGCACGGTCTCGCCTACCCCCGCCCCGACGGCGTCGGCCGCGACAACGTAGTTGTCGAGCGGGCGCCCGTCAAGGTCGGTCTCGCGCACGATCTGGAACGTCATGCCGACGAGCGAGGGGTCTTTGCGGGTGGCCCAGACGGTGCCGATGACGGTGCCGAGGAGCATACGGGCGGGGAGACGACGGGGGCAAGGCAAGCTACGGCCGGTTCAAGCCATGGCCGGTTCAAGCCATGGCCGGTTCAAGCCATGGCCGGTTCAGGCGCGCTCATGCGCGGCCACGAGAGCCAGCGTGCAGCGGCTGACGCAGACGAGGCGCCCGGCCTCGTCCTCGATCCGCACTTCCCAGACATGCGTCGTGCGCCCGCGGTGCAGCGGCGTGGCCGTCGCGCGGAGCGTGCCCTCGCGCATGGGGCGCACGTGGTTGGCGTTGATCTCGAGCCCGAAGGCGACCTTCTCGGGCAGCGCCGCCGCCGTCGCGCCCACCGACGCGACCGACTCGGCCAGCACGACGCTCGCGCCGCCGTGCAGATAACCGAGCGGCTGGTGATGGTTGGGCGTGACGGGCATCGTCGCGACGACGCGCTCGCCGCTGATCTCGTCGTACGTGATGCCGAGCGTGCGGTCGAGCGAAGGCGTGTCGGGGTCGAAGCGGAGGGGCATGGAGGAACGCGGGCAGGGGCAGGGCTTCTAAGCAGCCCCGGACGAGGAGACGACGATCGCGACGGTGATGATCGAAACTATGCGGGAATGGTTCTTCGGGCTCGGCGCGCAGTACGGCGTCAACCCGCTCGTGTTCGGCGCGATCTACGTTGGCGCGATTCCGTTTTTCACGGCGTCGGTGGCCTGGCTCGTGCGCAACGCGCGGTGCGGCCGCAGCCTGGCGCTTCCGGCCCTTTCGGCGGGCTTCTTCTTCGTCTCGGCCTATCTCTACCTGATCGTCGCCGGGCGCGGGGTGCCGGCGTGGGTGTACGCGTTCGTGGCCGTGCTCGTCGTCGGTGGCGGTGTGCAGACGGTGCGCTCGGTGCGCGCCCGCGTGGCCGCCGCCCGCTCGAACACCGCCGGGCCTGCCCCGTCGGTCTCCGGGCCGTCGGTCTCCGGGCCGTCGGTCTCCGGGCCGTCG
>JBKBRC010000003.1:68979-90136 GCA_046292345.1 Rubricoccaceae bacterium | reverse complement strand
CCGTCGGTCTCCGGGCCGTCGGTCTCCGGGCCGTCGGTCTCCGGGCCGTCGCCCCCTGCCACCGGGACCGCTCAGCGGAGCAGCGACCGCCCGGGACCGGCGTAAGGCACCCCGAAGAGCGCGGCCACCGTCGCGGCGTGGTCCGAGAAGATCCCATCCCCGAGGGCGCGGCCTGGCCGGCCGGGCCGGTAGAGCAGCAGCGGCACGCGCTCGCGCGTGTGGTCGGTCCCGGGAAAGGTGGGATCGTTGCCGTGGTCGGCCGTGATGAGGAGCGCCTCGTCCTCGGCGAGCGCCGCGCACAGCGCGGGCAGCGCTGCATCGAACGCCTCGAGCGCGCGCGCAAAGCCCGGCGCATCGTTGCGATGGCCGTAGAGTTCGTCGAAATCCACGAGGTTGGTCCACACGAACGTGGGCGGCCCGCCGGCGTCGCCGAGCATGTCGAGCGTACGCGCGAGACCGTCGGCGTTGCCGCTCGTCTTGAGGGCCGCATCGAATCCCCGCCCGTCGAAGAGCGCGCCGATCTTGCCGACGGCGACTGTGCGCACGCCCGCCGCCTGCAGCGCGTCGAGCACGGTCGGGCCGGGAGGCGGCAGCGAGAAGTCGCGACGGGCGTGCGAGAGGCGTTCGTACGCGCCTGGCGCGCCCTCGAACGGACGCGCGATCACGCGCCCGACGGCGTGCTCGCCCACACAGACGCGCTCGCGGGCGGCGCGCGCCATGGCGTAGAGCCGCTCGAGCGGCACCGCGTCCACGTGCGCGGCGATCTGGAAAACGCTGTCGGCAGAAGTGTAGACGATGGGGTAGCCGGTGGCCTGGTGCGCCTCGCCGTGCGCGGCGATGACAGCCGTGCCCGAGGCGGGCACGTTGGCGAGCACGCCCTCCACGCCCGCCTCGCGGCAGAAGGCCGCGATCACCTCGTCGGGGAAGCCCTCGGGGTAGGTTGGGAACGGCGTCGCGAGCGGGAGTCCGGCCAGTTCCCAGTGACCCGTCGTGGAGTCCTTGCCGGCGGCCGTCTCAGTGAGGCGGGCCCATGAGGCCCGCGGCGCCTCGGGCGTGCCGAGCGCGGGCGTGCCGAGCGCGGGCGTGCCGAGCGCGGGCACGACGCGGCCGAGGCCGAGCGCGGCCAGGTGCGGCAGGTGCGGGCGCTCCTGCGCCACGACATGCCCGAGCGTGTCGGCGCCGGCATCGCCGTAGGCGGCGGCGTCGGGCGCCCCGCCGAGACCGGCGCCGTCGAGCACGACCGAGACGACGCGCATGGTCAGGCCGCGATGACGCAGAACTCGCCCTGCCGGTACGCCTCCTGGAGCGCGGCGCTCGCGTCTTCGCGCAGCTGCTCCGGCGCGGCGTGCCGGTCATCGAGCAGCGCCAGCCCCACGTAGATGGGATCCCCGGCGGCGTGCGCGTCCTTGGCCCAGTGCATCGCGTCGCGCTCGTCGGCTTCGCAGAGCGCGCCCACGAGCAGGTCGCCGAAGACCTCGGCCTCGCGTGTGCCCTCGACGGCCGCCAGGCGAGCCAGCAGCGCCGTCGTAGCCGCCTCCACGGCCTGCTCGCCCCGGGCGTAGATGGCCTCGGCGTCCTGGAGCGTCACGATGGCGAGCGCGAGCGGGAAGCCGCGGCGGCGAGCGTCGGCCATGTGGCTTGCGATGAGCTCGAGGCGGGAGCGCGGCGCAGGCGCCGCGTCGGCGTCGTGGGCGTCTGCGTCGTGGGCGCCGGCATCAGCACGCGCTCCGGGCGCGTCCTGACGGCCGGCGGCGGCCTCCGCGAGGGCGCCAGCGGCGACGGCATCGGCCACGGCGGCGTCGAGGTCGTCCTCGGTCCAGTCTTCGTCCTCAGGCACGAGTGCGGCCGACTCGTCCTCGGCCGCGGCGGCGTCGAGCCAGGCGTCGGCGGCGGAGCCGCGATCGGCGGGCGGCGGTACGATGGCCTCCGGGTCGCCAGCGTCCGGCGCGAGTTCGTAGCCGAGCAGGTCCGCGAGCAGGTCGGCGTGCTGGCCGATCAGGCGCAGGCCATGCGCCCCGAGTGGCGGCGCCCCTGCGGGCACGTCGAGCACGAGCAGCAGGCGCGGGGCGGGCGGCGGCGCGACGGCGCGCACGAGCGCCTGCCCGACCGTGGTCGCCGGATCCGCATGGTAAGCGAGCGCGCCGAACGCGTCGGCGTCGAGCGCCGAGACGACGCGGTCTTGCGGGGCGCGGTGGAGCGGGTTGCCGGGCGCCGGGAGCGGGGCCGGCTGCGCGCGCGTGGCCGCACCGGCGAGCACCTCGACGGCGTAGTTGTCGTCTACGCCTACGTAGCGCAGCAGGGCGGCCGTCCCGCCCGTGGTGGCGGCGAGCGACTCGAGCAGATGCCCGGCGGCGCGGGCCGTCTTCTCGGTGTCGCGCCAGAGCGGCGAGCCGATGCGCACGAACGCGCCGGCGCGGCGCGGACCGGCGTCGCCGGCGCGGGGGACGGGCCGAGACGGCGGCGCCGGGCGCGCGGAGGACGAGGCGCCCACGGGGGGCGGCGCGGGCGCGGAGGAGGGAGCGGTTGCGGGAGACGGAGCGGGCGCTAGCGCCGCCTCGTCCCTGGGCGACGCGGCAGGCTGCTTGGGGCGGACCTCGCCGAGCCCGAGGCTGGCGCGGTCATCCTCGGGCAGGGCGCGTGGTCCGGGTGCCGGGCGTCCTGGAAGCCGGCCCTCGCGGCGCGCCCAGACGTAGACGGCGCCGGCGACGAGCGCGAGCAGAAGGAGGACGAGGAGGACGTTCACGGGCCGAGGTACTGGAGAGGGAAGCAGCGGAGCCACGTCGCGGATGTGCGCAATCTATCGGCAACGGCCGGGCTCTGACAACCGAGCGGCCTTTCCCACCCGCCGGCGGGCATACGCCCCGCCAACTTCCGCTAATGGAACTTTAGACGGGCGCTCAGCTTCACCGGGCGCTCCTACGAACGGGGCGCCTGCGCGAAACAGCCACCTGCGCGCAGCGAGCCCCCTCAGCCACCCCTGCAGAAACCACCCGATGGAAGCCTACTACAAACCCGAGCATCTGCCCCGGTTCGGAGACATCGGCGAAGGCGCGCCGGCCCTCGCCGAGGCCTTCTTCGGCTACTATGGCAAGGTGTTCGAGGACGGCGCGCTCTCGGCACGCGAGAAGGCGCTGATCGCACTGGCCGTGGCCCACGCCGTGCAATGCCCCTACTGCATCGACGCGTACGCGCAGGACGCTCTCGCCAAAGGATCGGACCTGGAGCAGATGACCGAGGCCGTCCACGTCGCGTGCGCCATCCGGGGCGGCGCCTCGCTCGTGCACGGCATCCAGATGCTGGACCACGTGAAGGCTCGCACGATGTAACGCAGGCGGCACGCCCCCCCAGCACGCCCCCCCGGCACGCCCCCCCGGCACGGGTGGTGCTGGCACGGGCACGTTCCGGGCAGGCGGTGGGCTTGCACCTGAGCACCCGCCCGTGCTTCCCTGTTCCGTCCCGTCTTCCTCTGCCCATGCGCTCTTCTCCCAACGACCCGCCGCTCTCCCTGCCTGTCCTCTCGTCCGAGTTGATCGCCGAAGCGCTCGTCGAGGCGCCCCTCGAAGACGGCCCGCGGCGCACCATGAGCCTCTACGGCCGCCGCACGCCGCTCGCCGCGCCCGAGGTGCAGCTCGCCACCCTCGAGGCCGTCCCGCTCGCGGGCGGCCCGAGCGGCACGGGCTGCTTCCACTGCGACCTGCAGGCGGCCGGCTGGGAAGACGGCCTCGCGCCGGCGCCGCCCGAGATCTTCCAGGTCAACATCGGCAAGCTGTGCAACATGACGTGCGCGCACTGCCACGTCGACTCCGGCCCGGACCGCGTGCACGAGAACATGGACCGCGCCACAGTAGACGCGTGCCTGGACGCCATCGACCGCCTGCGCGCCGCGCCCGGTAGCCGCCTCCACACGCTCGACCTCACCGGCGGCGCGCCCGAGCTCAACCCGCACTTCGCCTACTTCGTGGACGAGGCCGTGCAGCGCGGCCTCCACGTCATCGACCGCTGCAACCTGACCATCCTCACAACGCGCCGCTACGCTCACCTGCCGGCCTGGTTTGCCGAGCGCGGCGTCGAGGTCGCGTGCTCGCTGCCCCACGTGCGCAAGACGGGCACGGACACGCAGCGCGGCGACGGCACCTACGACAAGTCCATCGAGGCACTGCGCGCGCTCAACGCGGCCGGCTACGGGCAGGGCGACCCGCGCCGCCGGCTCACGCTCGTCGCCAATCCCGTCGGAGCGTTCCTGGCGCCCGCGCAGGCGTCCATCGAGGCCGAGTGGAAGCGTGAGCTCGCGCGTCACCACGGCGTCACGTTCGACCGGCTATTCGCGCTCAACAACATGCCTATCAGCCGCTACCTCGAGTGGCTGCTCGCCAAGGGCCGCCTGGAGGACTACCTGACGCTGCTCGTCAACGCCTTCAATCCGGCCGCCATCGACGGCCTCATGTGTCGCAACACGATCTCGGTCGGGTGGGACGGGCGGCTCTACGACTGCGACTTCAACCAGCAGCTCGCGCTCGAGGCGCGCATGCCCGTGCGCGCGCACGTCTCCGAGTTGACCGCCGAGGCGTGGCTCGACCGGCGCGTCGTCACCGCGCGCCACTGCTACGGATGCACGGCCGGCGCAGGCTCCTCCTGCGGCGGCGCCACGGCCTGACCCCTCTGCCCATGCAAGTCCTGCCTGCCGCTCCCCGCGCCGAGACGACCGCCGAGACGATCTACGAGCGCGTCCGCGCCTACTACGGCCAGACCCTGCGCTCCTCCGCCGACCTCAAGACGAGCGCCTGCTGCCCGCCCGAGGCCGCACCCGCGCACCACCGCCCGATCTTGAGCCTGCTGCCCGACGAGGTCCTGACGCGCTTCTACGGCTGCGGCTCGCCGCTGCCGTCCGCGCTCGACGGCTGCACCGTCCTCGACCTCGGCTGCGGCACGGGCCGCGACGCGTTCGTCGCCGCCGCGCTCGCCGGCCCCGACGGCCGCGTCATCGGGGTGGACATGACCGACGAGCAGCTCGACGTCGCCCGGCGGCACGAGGAGGCCGTCGCCCGCGCCTTCGGCTTCGGCGCGCCCACGACGCGCTTCCTGCACGGCCGCATCGAGGACCTCGCCGCGCTCGGCCTCGAGGACGAGAGCGTGGACGTGGTCATCTCGAACTGCGTGCTCAACCTCTCGCCCGACAAAGAGGCCGCGCTCCGCGAGGCCTGGCGCGTGCTCCGCCCGGGCGGGGAGCTCTACTTCTCCGACATCTACGCCGACCGCCGGCTCGCCGCCGAACTCCAGGCCGACCCGGTGCTGCTCGGCGAGTGCCTCGGCGGGGCGCTCTACACCGAGGACTTCCGGCGGATCATGGCCCGCGTCGGCTGCCCGGACGTGCGGACGGTCTCGGCGAGTCCGCTCACGGTCGGGGACGCCGCGCTTGCACGCCGCCTCGGCGCGGTGCGCTTCACGAGCCGCACCGTGCGCGCGTTCAAGCTCGGCGCGCTCGAGGACCGCTGCGAGGACTTCGGGCAGGTCGCCACGTACCGCGGCGGCGCGCTCGGGCAGGAGCACGTGTTCGTGCTCGACGACCACCATGCGTTCGAGGCCAGGCGGCCCGTCCGCGTGTGCGGCAACACGGCCGCCATGCTCCAGGAGACGCGCCTCGGGCGCTACTTCGACGTCGCCGGCGACCGGAGCACGCACTTTGGCGCGTTCGCCTGCGCGCCCGTCCCGGCCGCCGCCGGCGCGGCGGCTTGCGGCTGCTGACGCCGTCTGCCGGGCGGCTCCTTCCGGCGCGCCCCTGGGCGCGCCCCTGGGCGCGCCCCTCAGGCGGGCGCGCCGTAGACAAACGTCGGTGCGCCCGTCGGGACGGTCTTCGCCTCGGGCGGCATCCCGATCTCGGGGAGGACGACGTCGCACGCGAAGCCTTCGGGGAGCGGGTTCGGCTCGGCCCAGAGCGTGCCGCGCGTCGTCTCCATGACCACGTGGTCGCCCGCACGGCCGAGCACGTAGTCGCGCGTGAGCGGCACCTTGCCCTCGGGCGTGTCGAGCACGTAGGCCGGCACGGCGAAGCCGGACGTGTGGCCGCGCAGGCGGCGCATGAGCGCCATCCCCGCCTCGATGGGCGTGCGCAGGTGGGCCGTCCCGCCGATCAGCTGCGCGTGGTAGAGGTAGTACGGCCGCACGCGGCTGGCTACGAGGCCCTCGCAGAGCGCCCGCATCGTCTCGGCGTCGTCGTTGATGCCCGCGAGCAGGACCGACTGGTTGCCCACGGGCACGCCCGCCTCGGCCAGCCGGGCGCACGCCTGGCGCGCCTCGCGCGTGAGCTCCTTCGGGTGATTGAAGTGCGTGTTGAGCCACACCGGCGCGTGCTGTCGCAGGACGTCGCAGAGCCCGTCCGTGACGCGCATCGGGCACACGACGGGCAGGCGGCTACCGATGCGGACGACCTCGACGTGCGGGATTGCCCGCAGCGCGCCGAGGAGCCGGTCAAGCTGCCCGTCCGAGAACACGAGCGGGTCGCCGCCGGTGAGCAGCACGTCGCGGATGGCCGGCGTGGCGGCGATGTAGGCCAGCCCCTGGCGGAGCTCATCCTTGCGCATCATGAAGTCCGCGTCGCCCACCATGCGCTTGCGCAGGCAGTAGCGGCAGTAGACGGCGCACTCGCTGGTGACGCAGAAGGCGACCTTGTCCGGGTAGTTATGGACGAGATTCTTGACGGGGCTGTGGCCGAGCTCGTCGAGCGGATCGGCCACGCCGACGATGTCGGGCGCGGTCTCGGCGGCCGTCGGCACGACGTGGCGCCGGACAGGGCAGGCCGGGTCGGTCGCGTCCATCAGGCTCGCGTAGTAGGGCGTGATCGTCCACCGGAAGACGCCCTTCGTCTCGGCGATGCCGCGGCGCTCGTCCTCGGTCAGGCGGACGTAGCGCGCGAGCGTGGCCTCGTCCGAGACGCGGTGGCGCATCTGCCAGCGCCAATCGTCCCACTCGGCGGCGGAGGCGTTGTGCTGCGGAAAGGCGGTCATCGGTCGTCCGGAGGGCGCGGCGGCGGGAAAGTCAGGGTGCGGGCGGGCGGCGCCGCGGCTCAGCGCTGGCGGTTCACGTACGGGTAGCGGCGAAACTCGCGCATCACCCCCGGATCGCGCGTCTGCTCGAACACCTGCCCGCAACGCCCGCAGCGGAACGTGATCTCGCGCGGCTGCGCCGAGATGCCGTTGATGAAGTTGAACCACCCTCCAACGCCGTAGCGCAGGTCTGCGCGCGCCCAGTGGTGGTAGCGGTCGTGGCCGCAGGGGCAGGTGGGCAGGCTCGGGGCGGGCATCGGAGGGCGCGTGGCAGCTTCACGATACGGCCGTGCGCCCCGCCCGTTCGGGGACGGCCTGTGGATTTGAGCGGAGAACGTCGCGGCGGAAAACGTCGCGGCGGAAAACGTCGCGGCGGAAAACGTCGCGGCAGACGTGCGGCAGACGTGCGGCAGACGTGCGGCCGCTCCAGAGGAAGGGCGCCGCGCCCGGCGCCCGCAGGGGGCCGGCAGGGCATTCTTTCCCTGGCGGGCGGTCACGCCGCGCTCAAGGGCGGCGTGATCGCCTCGCGCGGGCGGGCGCCAGGGCAGACGCAGGAGAGCTCCGCAGGCGACTGCGGCCCTTCCTGTGGCGCGGGCTCGGAGTCGGACTCTGCAGGCTGCGGCGCCTGCGCCGCGGCGCCTACGCCGCGGCGCCTACGCCGCGCGCACCAGCCCCAGCCGCGCCAGCCCCGGGCGCAGTACCGACGCCAGGTGCGCCGCGTACGGCACGCCGGCCAGTTCGGCCTCGACGGCGAACGTGCCATCGGGCGCGAACGTGGGCAGCGGGTTGATCTCGAGGAAGAAATGCCGCCCGGCGGCGTCCACGCGGAAGTCTGAGCGCGAGAAGTCCCGGCAGCCGAGCGCGCGGTGCACCGCGAGCGCGGCGTTGCGGAGCGCCTCCTCGAGCGCGGGCGTGATCACGGCCGGCGTGTCGTAGGAAAACGGCGCGGCGGGGTCTTCATACCGCTCGAGCGCGTGCAGGCCGATGCCGGTCGTGCGCTCGACAGCCCGCTGGAGCGCCGGCCCCGCCACGGCCGCCGCGCCCGTCCCCGTGACCCCCACCGTGAACTCAGCGCCGGCGACGAACGCCTCCACGAGCACGTCCTGCCCGTAGAGCGTCGTCTGGCGCGCGACCTCGGCGTGCAGCGCGCCGGCCCCCTCACAGCGGCTCTGCGGGCCGATGCCTTTGGCCGTCCCCTCGTAGCGCGGCTTGACGATGAGCGGAAACGGCGGCAGGGCGGCGCGCGCGAGCTCCTCCGCTCCGCTCACGACGGCCCACGGAGGCGTGGCGACGCCGGCGTGGAGGGCGACGACCTTCGCGAGGTGCTTGTCGAGGCTGACCGAGAGCGCGAGCGCGTCCGAGCCGAGGGCTGGCACGTTCGCCAGCTCGAGCAGGACCGGCGCGTGCGCCTCGCGGTTGCGCGAGCCGTAGCCCTCGGCGATCGAGAGCGCCGCGTCGAGCGCGAAGGGCGGCTCCAGGAGCGAGCCCGCCGTCATGGCCGTCAGGAGCGCGTCGGCGTTGCCGACGCGCACGGGGACGCAGCCGAGATGTCTGAGCGCGTCCTCGAGCGCCACGAGCGTCTCCTCGGGCTCGTACTCGGCATCCCAGTCCGGCGGCGCCCCCGGCGGCGGCTCGCGGTCGCCGAAGCGGTCGTAGATGAGCCCGACGCGCGGGCCCTGGCGCGCTGCGGTCATGCGCGCGTGCGAGTGCGTTGCCCGACAGATGCTGCCTCCGGCAGCGGTGCCCCGGCAAGGTTCTCCAGCAGCGGCCGGGAGGCCGGCTCCGGCGAGGCCGGCGCCGACGACAGGGCCGGCGCCGAAGCGCCGACCTCTTCCCAGGGCTCGGTCAACATGGGGCTCAGTTCGCTGGTCGGTTCGTCAAGCTGGCGGAGCTTTCTGGCACGCCAGCGCTCGTCCAGGTGATACGTCCAGGTGGTACGTCCAGGTGGTACGTCCAGGTGGTACGTTGCGACCACCACGGGGCCATGGTACGGCCGCGACCGCGAAAGTACGACCGCGTCCGCACGCGCTGCCCGCGGCCGGTCTCCCCCGCAGCCGTGCGCAGGAACGCCGGGTCGAGCCCGGCTTCGCGGCTGAGCCGCTCGGTCTCGGCAAGCGCCAGGCCGTGTCCGGGCATGCTCCGGCGCGCCTCTTCCTGCTGCCCGACGGCGCGCCCGATGATCTGCGCCACCTCGCGCCCGGAGGACACGCGTCCTGCCGGGAGGCACGGAGACGGAGCCGCAGGCAGGTCGCCGTGCGGCAGGATCAGAAGGGCTCGGGCGCACGCCGCACAAGCCGTGGCGGGCACTCGGCAGGGCTTCGGACCGTAGTAGGCCCGCCTACCCCATGCTCTGCCCTATGCCCCCGCTCGATCCCGACGTCCTCCACACCGCCCTCGTCACACGCCCGCTCACGCTCGCCGACTTCGAGGCCGTGCGCGCGTTGCAGGAGGCCGGCTTCCCCGGCATGAAGCCCTGGTCGCGGATGCAGTTCGAAAGCCACCTCCGCCACTTCCCGGAGGGCCAGATCGGCGTCGAGTATGACGGCAAGCTCATCGCCTCGTCCTCGAGCCTCATCATCGACTTCGACGAGTACGGCGACGACCACTCGTTCAACGCCATCACCGAGGGCGGCACGATCGCCAACCACGACCCCGAGGGCGACACGCTCTACGGCATCGAGATCGTCGTCGACCCTGAGTACCGCGACATGCGGCTCGGGCGGCGGCTCTACGAGGCCCGCAAGGACCTCGCGCGGCAGCTCAACCTGCGACGCATCGTCGTCGGCGGCCGCCTGCCGGGCTACCACGAGCACGCGGCCACGATGACGGTGCAGGAGTACGTCGAGCACGTGATCCACTCGGACTTCTACGACCCCGTCCTCACGTTCCAGCTCGCCAACGGCTTCACCGTCAAGCGCGTCGTGACGGACTACCTGCCCTCCGACGACGCCTCGCGCGGCTACGCCGCGCTCCTCGAGTGGGTCAACCTGCACTACACGCCCAACCCGGCCGAGCGCACGCGCGCCACGTTTCCGGTCCGCGTCTGCGCCGTGCAGTACCAGATGCGCAAGATCGAGTCGTTCGAGGACTTCGCGACGCAGTTCGAGTTCTTCGTGGACGTGGCGGCCGGCTACGAGGCCGACTTCGTGCTCTTCCCGGAGATGCTCACGCTCCAGCTGCTCTCCTACCTGCCGCCGCAGCCGCCGGGCCAGGGCGTGCGCCAGCTGACACAGTTCACCGAGCGCTTCGTTGCGCTCGGCCGCCAGCTCGCGCTCGCCTACAACATCAACATCATCGGCGGGAGCCACTACACCGAGCGCGAGGACGGGCTCTTCAACGTGGCCTACCTCTTCCGGCGCGACGGCACGGTCGAGGAGCAGGACAAGATCCACATCACGCCCAACGAGCAGCGCTGGTGGGGCACCCGACCCGGCTCAGACATCCGCGTGTTCGAGACGGACCGGGGCAAAATCGCCATCTCGATCTGCTACGACACCGAGTTCCCGGAGATGGCGCGCATCGCGACCGACAAGGGCGCGCAGATCCTCTTCGTGCCCTTCTGCACCGACAACCGGCAGGGCCACCTGCGCGTGATGCGCTGCGCGCAGGCGCGCGCGATCGAGAACCAGCTCTACGTCGTCACGGCCGGGACCGTGGGCAACATCCCCTCGGTCGAGAACATGGACGTCAACTACGCGCAGTCGGGCATCTTTACGCCCTCCGACTTCCCGTTCCCGCCCGACGGCGTCGCCGGGCTCTGCGAGCCCAACATCGAGGCGACCGTCATCGCAGACCTCGACCTGGAGCTGCTCCGGCGCAACCGGGCCGGCGGGACCGTCCGCCCCTGGCGCGACCGCCGCACCGACCTCTACGCCGTCGTCGCGCACAAACCGGCGACGGACGAGGCGCCCGGCGGCGACGGCACCGCGCAGAACGGCGTCGTCACGGCCGGGCACGCTACGCCGGGCTAACGAGCGAGGCGGCGCGCTCAGGCCGCGCGCTCAGGTCGCGCGCGCTGCCCAGGAGGAGCACCATCCGCCCGGCGCGACCGGCCCGGCAAAGAGCGTGCAGCCGCCGCAGCGCGAGCCGCCCTCCTCGGGCACGTAGAACTGGCAGTTGGTGCAGAGCTGGGCCGGGTTGGGCGAGGCGTCGACGTAGTTGAGTGCCTCGCGCATCTGCCGGTCCTGCGGCGTGAGCGCGTCGTATCCAGGACACGAGGCGGCCGTGATGGCGTCGTCTCCGCCGCCACAGGCGGTCAGCAGCGCCGGACCGCCGACGACGAGCGCGCCTAGGCCGGCCAGGCGCCGCACGAACGCGCGGCGCGAAGCAGGGGCGTGGAGGGAGGTATCGGAGAACGTCATGGGGCGATGATGGAGGGACGGGGGTTGGAAGAAACGGTCTGGACGAGCCCTGGAGGGCAGGCACAGAGATGACGCAGTGCGTGAGCGGTTCCGCTCCTGCCTGCTGCGCGGCCGTCACGGATCCGGACGGCCCTGCAACAGGCGTTCGATCTCGTCGAGTGCCGCGCGGGCGTGCGCCGTACCGGCCTGACCGGCGTACTGCGTGCCGCCCTCCGGGCGCAGCGTGATGGCTGTGGAATTCTCTGAGAGGGCCGTCAGCTGCAGCGTGAAGCGAAGCGCCTCCGGAGACTGCCCGCCCGTCCGCGCGTCAGCGTTGTGGCGCGAGAGCGCGAGCACGACCACACCCGTTGCGCGGTCCACGTCGTCGGTCTGGAAGCGGAGCGCCACGAGCGCGCGCTGCGAGGCGGCAAGCGCCTCCTCGAGCGAGGCGGCGACGCGCCGCTCGAGCGGGCTGCTCGCCTCCGCGGCGCCGGTGCAGCCAGACGCGGCGCAGGCCGCAAGCATGAGAAGGCACGCGAGGAGGCGCATGGAGCTACGTCTGGGGCTACGCCGGGGCGGAGGGGGGCGGTCGCAGGGCGACGGGCAAGGTAGCGCGCCGCGTCTCAGCCAGAGAGCCCATGCAGCGGATACGCGCGCGCCTCGTGCTGCACCGAGACCCAGCGGACCGTCGTGAACGCCTCCAGCGCCCACTGCCCGCCGAAGCGGCCGAGGCCGCTCGCGCCGAGGCCGCCGAAGGCCACGTGAGGCTCGTCGTTGACGGACATGTCGTTGACGTGCACCATGCCCGAGCGGATGCGCCGCGCCAGCGCTTGGCCGCGCATGAGGTCGCCGGCGAACACGGCCCCGCTCAACCCGTACGGCGTCGCGTTCGCGATCTCGACGGCCTCGTCCTCGCTTGCAAAGCGGAGCACGGGCGCGACCGGCCCGAAGATCTCCCGCTCGGCCGCGGGCATGTCCTGCCTGACACCCGTGAGCACGACCGGTCCCATCACGAGCCCCTCCGTCTCGCCCTCGTAGGCAATCTCGGCGCCGGCCGCGAGCGTCTGGCGCAGGATCTCCTGCACGCTGTCGAACTGGTCCTGGTTGATCAGCGGCCCGACGAGCGTCTCGGGGTCGTCGGGGTTGCCCACCTTGAGCCCGCGCACGACGCCCACGAAGCGCGCCACGAACGCGTCGTGGACGTCCTCGTGCACGAGGATGCGGTTGACGGCGATGCAGATCTGGCCCGCATGCAGGAACTTGCCGAAGGCAGCAGCCTGCGCGGCCCGCTCCAGGTCGGCGTCGGGCAGGACGACGAGGGCGTTGTTGCCTCCCAGCTCGAGCTCGACGTACTTGAGGCTCTTGCCGGCCGTCTCGGCGATCTGGCGGCCAACTTCGGTCGAGCCCGTGAACGAGATCGCACGTGGCGCAGGGTGCCGCACGACGGCGTCGCCCACGTCCGCGCCCGGGCCGTTGACGACCGCGAGCAGCCCCGGCGGCAGCCCGGCCTCCTCGAAGAGCGCCGCGATGAGCGTCCCGCCCGAGACCGGCGTCTCGAGCGCCGGCTTGACGACGACGCCGTTGCCCGCCCCGAGCGCCGGCGCCACGCTGCGCAGCGCAAGGTGGAACGGGAAGTTCCAGGGCGAGATCACGCCGACCGTGCCGAGCGGCTCGCGGTAGACGCGGTTCTCCTTGCCAGGCGTGACCGAGGGCAGGAGCAGCCCTTCCATGCGGAGGGGAAAGCTGGCCGCCTCGCGCGTGATGCCGATGGCGCTCTTGACCTCGAGCGCGGCCTTGGTGCGCGTCGAGCCGGACTCGCGCACGAGCCACCCGATGATCTCGTCCTCGCGCTGCTCCATGAGCGCGGCGGCGGCCGCGAGCACGCCCGCGCGCGCCTGCGGCGGCTGCGCCATCCAGTCCTGCTGCGCTGCCTCGGCCGCGCGGAAGGCCTCGTCTACGTCGTCGCGGGAGGCAAGGGAGACCTCCAGGAGCGTCTCCCCCGTGTAGGGGTTGCGGACGGGCGCGGTCTCGGCGCGCCGGTGCCACGCGCCGGCGAGGTAGAGGCGGTCGAGGTTCTCGTAGGATGCAGACATGACGGGGCAGACGGGCCGAAGAGGAGCGAAGAAAGGGGACGGCCCGTACGCGAACGCACGGACCGTCGTTTCTCGCCGGCCGCATCCCCCGGGGGCTGCCGGCCGCGCCGCCTGGCGTGGCGGCCCGCAGGAACCGGCTCAGTCTGCCTTGGGCTGTTCGCCGATGTCCTTGGCTGGCTGGCCCTGCCCCGAGGCGAGGACGGTGTCGATGATGCCGTACTCCCTGGCCTCGGCCGGGCTGAGGAAGCGGTCGCGGTCGGCGTCCCGCTCGATCTTCTCCACCGACTGCCCGGTGTGCGAGGCCATGACCTCGTAGAGGCGCTGCTTGATGTAGAGGATCTCACGCGCCTGGATCTCGATGTCCGACGCCTGGCCCTGCGCACCGCCGAGGGGCTGGTGAATCATGATGCGGCTGTTCTCGAGCGAGGCTCGCTTGCCCTTGGCGCCGGCGAGCAGCAGCACCGAGCCCATCGAGGCCGCCAGCCCGACGCAGATCGTGGCCACGTCGGGCTTGATGAACTGCATCGTGTCGTAGATGGCCATACCGGAGTACACCTGCCCGCCGGGGCTGTTGATGTACATGTTGATGTCCTTGTCGGGATCCTCGCTGGCGAGAAAGAGCAGCTGCGCCACGGCCAGGTTGGCCACGACGTCGTTGATGGCCGTGCCGAGGATGACGATGCGGTCTTTGAGCAGGCGCGAGAAGATGTCGTAGGCGCGCTCGCCGCGCGTGGTCTGCTCGACGACCATCGGCACGAGGCCGTTGATGGGCGCCGCGTCGAACGTGCCGGAGTAGATGCCGCGCGGCATCGAGGTGAGGCCTTGGGCGAACTTGACGAAGTCGCTGACCATGAGCGTCTGGGGTGTCGGGAAAGGGATGGCGGCGGCTGGCACCCGGGGCGGTGGGCGCTGTTCCGCGCAGCCAAGAAACGCACGGCGGGGCGCCCGTGCCCGAGCGCCCCGCCGGCGTTGCGTCGCGCGTGGCCCGGCGCGTGGACGGGAGCGCCTCAGGCCTCGCCGGCGTCGGGCTCGCCGGCGGCGGGCTCGCCGGCGTCACCGCCGGCGGCGGCCTCCGCACGGCGCGCCTCGGCCTCGCGCTCGAGGTCCTCGCGCGTCTTGTCGACGACCGTGAAGCGGCGCTCGAGCGCCTCGAAGACGCGCGTGTTGAGCATCCGCTCGCCGAGCTGCTCGAGCAGGCGCGGCTGCTGCGCGAAGTACGAGCGCACCATGCCAGGCTCCATGTCCTCGCCGGCCATGCGCGCGAACTCGGCGTCGAAGTCGGCCTCGGTGACCTCGAGGCCCTCCTCGCGGATCAGACGGTCCTTGAGCAGCAGCCAGCGGACCTGCGCCTCGGCCTCGGCGCGGCGCTCCTCGCGGTAGGTGTTCAGGTCGAAGCCCTCCGGGAGGGGTCCGCGGCCCTTCTCGGTCAGCTCCTCGACCATCTGATCGAGGATGCTCTCGACGAGCGCGGCCGGGACCGGGAAGTCGCTGTGGGCGCGCACGAACGCGTCGGCGAGGCGGTTCTCGAGCGCCTGGCGGCTGCGGCGGTTCCAGGCCTCGTCGAGCTCGGCGCGGGCCTGCTCGCGGAGGTCGTCCATCTGATCGGAGCGGCCGCCGGTCTGCTGGCGCACGAAGTCCTCGTCGGCCTCGGGCACGACGCGGTGGCGCACCTTGGTGATGGTGACGCGGTAGCGGTCCGTGCGGTCGTCTTCCCCGTCAGCCGCATGCCCCGCCTCGTTGTTCGCCTCGTCGCCGGCGGGCGCGTGCGGGAAGTCCACCTGGACCGTCTCGCCGGCCGTGCGGCCGAGCAGCGCCTCCCGGAGCTCGGCCCGGAGGTCCGGGTTGGCCAGCACGATTTCGGCGCCGTGCTGGACCGGCCCGATGGGCTCGCCGTCGGCGTTGACCGGCTGCACGTCCACCACGGCCACGTCCGTCGCCGAGACGGCCGCCTCGGGATCGGCATCGACGACGCGGGCGGCGAGGTCGCGGCGGCGCTGGATGTCCGCGTCGATGTCTTCCTCGGTGAGCGTACGCACGAGGCGGCTGACGGTGACGGCCGACGTGTCGGCGAGCGTGATCGCAGGGCGGACGCTGAACAGAACGGTCGCGCGGAGGTCTGCGGCGTCGTTCTGGGGGTCGAGCTCGAGCGTGTCCAGGCGGGGCTGCCCGATCACGTCGAGCGTGCCCGGCTCCACGACAGCCTCACGGTAGGCCTCCCCGATGATCTCCTCGGCCACCTGCACGGCGAGCTGCGGGCCGAGCATCTTGCGCGCGAGCGCGAGCGGCACCTTGCCGGGGCGGAAGCCTTTGAGGTTGAGCGAGGCGCGCTGCTTCTTGACGGCGTCGAGGACGCGCGGCGCGAGCGCCGCGGCGGGGACGTGCACGTCGAGCGCATAGTCGACCTCAGAGAGGGCGCGGACGTCGGTCTGCATCGGGGGTGTCTGGCGGATCGGCGAAAAAAGGCGCGGCCCGCCAGGAGGGGGCCGCGCGGGCTAATCCGCAAAGCTAGCCGTCTCAGGGAGACTGGCGGGTGAGTTAACCGTGAGGAGCCGCGTCCGTCCTGTGAGGCGCTGGCGGTGCCCACGAGCAGCCCGGGCGGGCGGCGAGCGCCGGCAGCCCCTCCCGCTGGCCATCGCCGGGGGCGTCCGGCGACGTGTCCCGGTCTGGTATGGCCGCCGGCAGGCGCACCGTGAAGGCCGTGCCCACGCCGGGCGTGCTCTCGACCGCGATCGTGCCGCCCATCAGGTCCACGAGGCGGCGCGTGATGGCCAGCCCGAGACCGGAGCCTTCGAAGCGCCGCCCGTGGCCGTGCGACTCCTGCTCGAACTCGCGGAACAGCCGTGGCAGAAACTCCGGGCCGATGCCGACGCCCGTGTCGCGGACGCACACCTCCACCTGCTGCTGCCCGGCGACCGGGCGCACCGCGAGCGCCACGTGCCCGGCCTCGGTGAACTTGATCGCGTTGCCGACCAGGTTGGCCAGCACGCGCCCGAGTGCGGCGCGGTCGCCGAGGGCCAGGAGCGGCGCCTCGGGCAGGTCGAGCGTGAGCGCGAGGCCGCGCGCGGCTGCGCGGGCCTGCAGGAGCGCCGCCACGCCGCGCACCTCGGCCGAGACGTCTACCGGGACGGGCTCGAAGCGGAGCGCGCCGGCCTCGAGCTGCGCCAGGTCAAGCACGGAGTTGAGCGTGTCCATCAGGCGCTGCCCGCTCGCGGCAATGCGCTCGGCAAACTCGCGCGTGTCGTCGTCGGCGGCGTCGGCGAGCAGGTCGGCGAAGCCGATGATGCCCGTGAGCGGCGTGCGGATCTCGTGGCTCATGTTGGCGAGCAGGGCGCTCTTGAGGCGGGCGGCCTCGAGCGCGTCCTCGCGCGCGGCGACGAGCTCGGCCTCGTAGCGGCGGCGCTCGGTGATGTCGCGCGAGACGAGTTGCATGGTCGTCACCCGGCCTCTGGCATCACGCACGAGGCGTCCGCGAGACTCGATCCACACGTAGTGGCCGGCACGGTGGCGCAGGCGGCACGTCGCCTCGAAGTGCTCGGCGCTGCTCAGCACGGCCGCGGCGATCCTGGCCGCCATGGCCTCCCAGTCGTCGGGATGCACGATCTGCTCGGGCGAGCGCGCGAGGATCTCGTCGGGCGTGTAGCCGAACACGTGCTCGACCGATGGACTGACCCAGAGGTAGGTGCCGTCGGGCCGCTGGATGCTCACCACGTCCGTCATGCGCTCGGCGACGAGGCGGAAGCGCTCCTCGCTGGCCTGCAGGGCCGCCTCGGCGCGGCGCTGCGCCGTCACGTCGAAGTGGACGCCGACCCATTCGATGACCGCACCGCCGGGACCGCGGAGCGGGACGGCGTAGGCGGCCATCGTGCGGTAGGCGCCGTCGCGGCGGCGGAGGCGGTGCTCAGCGACGAAGAGCCGGCCGCTGGCCTGCGCGGCCTTCCAGGCGGCGCGGGCACCGTCGGCGTCGTCCGGGTGGAGCAGGGCGAGCCACCCGTCGGCGTCGGGCTCGGCCTCGCCGGCAAAGGCGGCCCAGCCGGCGATGTCCGGGTCGATTTCCCCGCAGGGCCGCGCCTTCCAGAGCATGGCCGAGAGCGCGTCGATGAGGGCGCGGTGGCGCGCGTCGGCCGTCACGAGCGCGCGCGCGTCGCGGTCGCGCTCGATGGCCACCTGCGCCAGGTGTGCGACCGCAGCCACGACCTTCATCTCGTCCGGCTCCGGGCGACGCGGCGTGTCGTAGTAAACGGCGAAGGTAGCCAGGCAGTGGCCGTCGTGTCCGCAGATCGGGAGCGACCAGCACGCGCGCAGCCCGTAGGGGCGGACGAGGTCCCGGAAGCCCTTCCAGAGCGGATCGGTCTCGACGTCTTCGGTCACGACCGTCTCGCGGCGCCACGCGGCCGTGCCGCACGAGCCCACCGCGGGCCCGACGGGCAGCCCGGGCAGCAGCGCCAGGTAGGCCGGATCGAGGCTCGGCCCGACGCCGCGCCCGAGGTAGCGCCCGGAGGGGTCGAGCAGGACGACCGAGCAGCGGCTGCCGGGAAGCTGCGCCTCGAGCAGGCGCGTCACGTGCGTGAGCACCTCGTCGAGCGGCGCCCCCTGCGCCGTCATGCGCAGCGCCTCGATCTCGCCCGTGCGGAGGCGCTCGCGGTCTTGCAGCGCCTGCCGGGCGCGCACGCCCTCGGTGGCGTCGGTGACGTGGACGATGCGCGCGGCGCGCTCCTCGTAGGTGACCGGGAAGGCGTCCACGTAGACGTGGAGGAGCTCGCCCGAGGCCGTGCGGTGCCTCCAGGGCCCGCTGCGGCCGGGCCGTTCGGCATTCCGAGCCAGGTGCTCGCGGAAGGCCGGCACGTCCTCGGGTGGGCGCAGGGCTTCCACGGTCATGCCCAGGAACGCGCTGCGGGCGTAGCCGTAGCGCGCGCACGCGGACTCGTTGACGTCGAGGATGCGCAGCGTCTCGCGGTCGTAGACGAGCATCGGCTGCGGATGCGTGGCGAAGAGCCCTCGGTGCCGCCGCTGCGTCAGGCGCAGCTCGAGCTGGTCGACGGCCTCGGCGGCCAGGTCCTCGAGCACCTCGACGTGCGCTGCCCGGAGCGCACGCGGCACGACGTCGGCCACGCACAGCGTGCCGATGACGTGCCCGCCGGGCGAGAGGAGCGGCGCGCCGGCGTAGGCGCGCACGCCCGGCTCGCCGACCACGTACGGGCTGTCGCGGAAGCGCGCGTCCGCGAGCGCATCCGGCACGACGAGCGTCTGCCGCGTCTCGGCGGTCCGCACGCAGAACGAGCCCTCGAGCGAGAACTCGGCCACGTCCAGGCCCTCGCAGGCCTTGACCCACTGTCGGTCGCTGTCGATCAGCGAGAGCAGAGCGAAGGGCGCGTCCAGGCTGCGCTTCGCAAGCCGCACGATGCGATCGAAGGCCTCCTCTGCCGGCGTATCCAACACTTCGTATCGGTGGAGCGCGGCCAGGCGCTCCGGGTTCTTCACGACGCAGTCCAGAGTCATGGGTGTTAAGAGCATCGCAGCGGCCGGGGTGCCGCCCTGTCTTTTACATCGCTCTTTGCTGGGCCGGCTTTAGTCCGCATGCGCAAGTTCACATAACCACCGACCGCATGCCGGAGCGGCCGCCACATCTTTTGCGCTGGTATGTTGGAGCACGTCCCAAGGCCTCCCTGCTCATGCGCCTCGTTCTCCGCTGGATCGGTAGCGCCGCCGCGCTGCTGCTCGTGGCCTATCTCGTGCCCGGCATCGCCGTGGATTCCTTCGGCGCGGCCTTCGTCGGCGCGCTCGTGCTCGGGCTCGTCAACGCCTTCGTGCGGCCCGTGGCCAGGCTGCTCACGCTGCCGCTGACGCTGCTCACGCTCGGCCTGTTTGCGCTCGTCGTCAACGCGGCCATGTTCGGGCTGGCCGTGTGGATCGTGCCGGGCGTCGAGGCCGACGGGCCGGTGGCTGTCTTTCTGGGAGCGCTCCTCTACGGCCTGCTTGCGTGGGTCCTTGTGGGGCTGCTCGGGGGACGCCGGAAGCGCTAGGCGTCAGGACCTGCGCTCCCCTTCCGGCAACGCGCCCGAAGCCGGCGTGGCCTGCTTGGCAGGCGCCGGCGCGTCGCCGTCTACGGCCTCGGGCGAAACACCGCGCCACGCGGCAATGTGGGTGATGATCTGCTGCCGGACGCGCGCGCGCAGCGCCGCCACGTCGTCCGGGCCGAGCCCCTCGGTCGGGACGGGGTCGAAGACGTGAATGCGGCAGTCTACGTTGCCAAACTTCCAGCCGTGCTTGGGCAGTGCGTCTGCCGTGCCGTCCACGGCCAGCGGCAGCACGGGCACGCCGGCCTCGATGGCCAGCCGGAACGCGCCGTCCTGGAAGCGGCGCACGCGGCCGTCGCGCGAGCGGGTGCCCTCGGGGAAGAACATCACCGAGCAGCGGCGCGCGAGCACGTCGTGCGCGCGGCGAAGCACGGCGGCGCGGCTGGCGGGATCGCCGCGGTCTACGGGGATGTCTCCGGCCAGGCGCAGCATCCAGCCGGCCACAGGCAGCGCGAACAGGCTCTTCTTGGCGACCCACTTCATCTCCCACGGAAGCGTCGAGATGAGGGGGATGTCGGCGTTGGACTGGTGGTTGGAGACGACGACGTACGGGTGCCGCGGGTCCTCCGGATAGCGGCCGGAGTGCGTGACGCGCCAGGCCGGGTTGACGCGCGTCATGGCCACGCCCAGGCGCCGGAACGTGCGCCCGGTGCGGTAGCGCGCAGGGTCGCGCTCGGACAGGCGCACGGCCACGAGCACGACCGGCCAGACGAGGATGAGCAGAACGATGGCCGTCCAGGCCGCGGCGGAGCGAATCGCGTTCATCGGGAGGGCAGAGGGGAGCGCCGGCGCGCCGGACAAGCTATTCTGCATCGGCGCGCCACGCCTCTGCCGGAACGCCGCATGCGCCCGCGCGCTACATGCACCCATGGACGTCCTGAAATGCTTCTTCGAGGAGCCGGCGCCGCTCTACGCGGCCGGCCCGGCCGAGGTCGCCGCCGAGACCGGCCCGGCCCGCCCCGGCACGCGCGGCCTTCCGCCGAACGGCTCGCTCGAGGCGCTCCTGGCCCCTGACGAGCGGGCGTTCTACGCGCGGCTCTACCTCGCGGGCACGCATCTGCCCGCCGATGCCGCGCGCGAGCGCCCGCGCATCGGGCTGACCGCGCTGCGCGAGGCGCGGCTGTTCACGGCGCCGCTGCTCGCGCTTGCCGCCGGAGCCACCTGGACCGCCGTGCGCGCGGCCCCGGAGGCGCGCGGAAGCGGCACCGGGCTGGGCGCGGCCGACGCCGCCGCCGCGCTCGCGCATCCGCACGACGTCGCCGCGCTCGCGTTCGCCCCGGGCGCCGGGGTGCCCCCGCACGCGCTCGCCCGCGCCGCCGCCCCGGAGCGCCGCGAAGCCTTCGCCGCGCTGCGCGCGCTCCTGGACACGCATCCGGGGGCGACCGTGCTGCTGCCCGAGCCCGCGCACGACGGACACGACTGGAGCGTCTTCGCCGCACAGCCGCTCCGCGCACCGTTTGCCGAGGCGCTTCGCGCTCACCCTGCGCCCCATGCCCGGCGCTTCATGCTGCCCTATCAGCGCGCGCGCGGCGAGCACACGTTCTACTTCGAGCAGTGGCAGCTCGACGCCCTCCCCCCGCACGTGGAAGCGTTCTAGTGGAAGCGTTCTA
>JBKBRC010000003.1:66586-68879 GCA_046292345.1 Rubricoccaceae bacterium | reverse complement strand
TGGAAGCGTCCTGAGGCCCGCCTTGCCGCCCCCTCCCCTCCCCGATCCGCTGCTGGAGGCGCTCATGGACCGCGCCCTCGCGCTCGCCACGCGCGGCGCGGGACACGTGAGCCCGAATCCGCTCGTCGGGGCCGTACTCGCCGGCCCCGACGGCACGGTCTGGGGTGAGGGCTGGCACGGCGCCTGGGGCGGGCCGCACGCTGAGGTCTGGGCCGTCCGCGACGCCGAGCGCCGCGGCTTCGGCGACCGCCTCGCCGAGGCGACGGCCGTCGTGACGCTCGAGCCGTGCAGCCATACCGGCAAGACGCCGCCGTGCGCGGACCTGCTCGTCGCGCGCGGCGTGCGCCGTGTGGTCGTCGCCCTGCGCGACCCCCACCCGCGCGTCTCCGGACGCGGCCTGGCGCGCCTGCGCCACGCCGGCGCCGAGATCGTACTCGGCGTGCGCGCCGCCGCGGCCTACCGCCTCGCCGAGGCGTTCTTCCACCACATCGCCACGGGCCGGCCGCTCGTGACGCTCAAGTGGGCGCAAACGCTCGACGGCCAGGTCGCCACGGCCTCGGGCGACAGCCGCTGGGTGTCGTCGGAGGCGAGCCGGGCGCGCGTGCATGCCTGGCGGGCCACGCTCGACGCCGTGCTCGTCGGCGCCGGCACGGCCCGCTCCGACGACCCCGCGCTCACGGTCCGCCTGGCCGAGGGCCGGCAGCCGCTGCGCGTCGTGCTTGACCGCACCGGCACGCTCCCGCCCACGCTGCGCCTGTTCACTGACGTGCATGCCGCGCGCACGCTCGCCGTCGTGGGCCCGGAGGCTCGGCCGGCCTACGCCGGGGCGCTCACGGCCGCCGGCGGCGCTCTGCTCCGCGTCCCGGTCCGGGAGGGCCATCTTGATCTGACGGCGCTCTTCGTGCGACTCGGGGCAGGCGAGGGGCTCCCCGAAGGGCAGCGCCCCGTCCAGTCGGTCCTCGCCGAAGCCGGACCGGGCCTGGCCACGGCCCTGCTGCGGGCCGGGTTCGCAGACCGGCTCGCCGCGTTCGTCGCACCCCGCCTCGCCGGCGCGGGCACGCCTGCCACAGCCGATCTCGGCGTGACGCGCATGGCCGCGGCGCATGCCTTCGCCGCGCACACCTGGGAGGCCATCGGGCCGGACATGCTCTTCACCGGCTACGCCCATGCCGTCCCCGTTCACCTGCACACCTGACGCCAGCACACATCCTGCACCCGACATGTTTACCGGTATCATTGAAGACGTGGGCCGCGTGGAGGCGGCCGAGCCGCTCGCGGGCGGGCGACGCCTGCGCCTGGCTTGCCGCTTCGCCGACGCGCTGCGCGTGGACGAGAGCGTAGCCGTCAACGGGGTCTGCCTGACGGTCGTGGCCTGCGACGAGACCGCGTTCGAGGCTGTGGCCGTCGAGGAGACGCTCGCCAAGACCAGCCTGGGGACGCTCGCCCCGGGCGACGCCGTCAACCTTGAGCGCGCGCTCGCGCTCGGCGCGCGCCTGGACGGCCACCTCGTGCAAGGCCACGTGGACACGACGGGCACCGTCGAGGCCGTCGAGGCCCTCGAAGACTCGTGGATGGTGACGGTCCGCTACCCCGAGGCGTTCGGCGCCTATCTGATCCCGGTCGGCTCTGTCGCCGTGGACGGGATCTCGCTCACCGTTGCCAGGCTCGAGGCCAGCACGTTCACGCTCGCCATCATCCCCCACACCTGGGAGCACACGACCGTCCACACCTGGCAACCTGGCCGGCGGGTCAATCTCGAGTTCGACCTCGTAGGCAAATACGTTCTCCGCGCGCTCGAGCGAAGGCGACCGCAGGATGGCCCGTCAGCCTGACACGGGGCACCCTTTTAGGACAACCTGACAGCGGCCGCCGAGCCGCACGCCCGCCACCCTTACTGCTACCGACCCATTTTCACAGAGGCTTAGGCTCGCAAATCATCCCGGTGAATTCTGCAAAGTTGGCAGACCCTGACCCGTCGGCACGGCGCGTGCAGGGGGTAGCTGTGTTCCCTTCAGGCATGCTGACGCCATGCCGCCCCCCAGCCTCTCCACTTTCCGCCCTTCTTCCTTCCCCTGATACGGCCCTTCTCACGGCTCGCCCCTTCCCCGCCCCTCTCTTCTTCGAGCCGAGCGTCTCCCCTCTCCTTCTCGCCCCTCGGACGCTAGCGTCCAACCCCGCCCTTCTCACCTCCTGAGCCCCCGCTCGGCACACGGCTCCACGGCCACGTGTCGGACGGGGGCTTCAGCATGTACAACGCCAGGCACGTACAACGCCAGGCACGTACAACGCCAGG
>JBKBRC010000003.1:63188-66486 GCA_046292345.1 Rubricoccaceae bacterium | reverse complement strand
GTACAACGCCAGGCACGTACAACGCCAGGCACGTACAACGCCAGGTATGTACAACGCTATCCGACATCTGAAGTCCCCGACGTGCAGCGGCGGCAGGGACGCTCCACGGCATACGCCCCCGAGGGCTCAGGCCGTTGGCAGGCCCGGGCCGTTTCCACGGAAAGCTCCCGTGCGCCAGGCCGGGCGCTGCCGTCCCGGCCCGTAAGTTTCCGGACTACTCCGACGACACCCTGCCATGCAGCCTATCGCCGACCTCGACCTGCTCGACGCGCCCACGCCGGTGGCCTCCGCCCCGGACGCGCGTGCCGGCGACGACCTTCCGCGCACGCTCCCCGCGACGCCCGACGCCCCCAACGGCCGGCGCGTCTACATCGAGACGTACGGCTGCCAGATGAACGTCGCCGACTCGGAGACCGTCGCGGCCATCCTCGGCGCCGACGGCTACGGCCTCGCCGCCTCCGAGGACGACGCCGACGTGGTGCTCATCAACACGTGCGCCATCCGCGAGAAGGCCGAGGACCGCGTGCGCGGCCGCCTCGCCCGCTTCCGCGCGCGCAAAGCCAGCCACCGTCCCGACCTCACGATCGGCGTGCTCGGCTGCATGGCCGAGCGCCTGCGCGCCAAGCTGCTCGAGCAGGAGCGCCTCGTCGACGTCGTCGTGGGCCCCGACGCCTACCGTGACCTGCCGCGGCTGCTCGCGGCCGCGCACGAGAGCGGCCAGGCCGCCGTGAACGTCCAGCTCTCGCGCGAGGAGACCTACGCCGACATCGCGCCCGTGCGCTACGCCGCCAACGGCATCTCGGCGTTCGTCTCCATCATGCGCGGCTGCGACAACATGTGCGCTTTCTGCGTCGTGCCGTTCACCCGCGGGCGCGAGCGCAGCCGGCCCGTCACGAGCATCCTCGACGAGGTGGATGCCCTCGTCGAGGCGGGGTATAAGGAGGTGACCGTGCTCGGCCAGAACGTTAACTCGTACCGCTACACGCACGGCGGCGAGACGGTCTCGTTCGCCGAGTTGCTCTACCGGATCAGCCTGATCAGCCCCGAGCTGCGCATCCGCTACTCGACGAGCCATCCAAAAGACTGCTCGGACGAACTGCTGCACGTCCACGCTGAGCGCCCGACGGTGTGCAACTTCATCCACCTTCCCGTCCAGCACGGCTCGACCGACGTGCTCCGCCGGATGCGCCGCACCTACACGCGCGAGGGCTATCTCGAACTCGTCGCGCGCGCGCGGCACCTCGTGCCCGACCTCGCCCTCTCAACCGACCTCATCGCCGGCTTCTGCGGTGAGACCGACGCCGAGCACGCCGAGACGCTCTCGCTCATGGACGCCGTCGGCTACGACCATGCGTTCATGTTTGCTTACTCGGAGCGCCCCGGGACGTTTGCGGCCCGCAAATACGCCGACGACGTGCCCGAGGCCGTCAAGAAGCGGCGCCTCGCCGAGATCATCTCGCGCCAGAGCGCGGCCTCGCTCGCACGCAACCGCGCCCGCATCGGGCGGCGCGAGACCGTGCTCGTCGAGGGCCCGAGCAAGCGCTCGGACGCGCAGCTCTGCGGCCGTACCGACACCAATCACATGGTCGTCTTCGACCGCGACGACCGCCTCGCGCCCGGCGACTACGCGTTCGTGGACATCCACGACTGCACGTCGGCCACGCTCTTCGGCACCGTCGCCGGCAAGACGACCCTCGCCGAGGCGGGTCGCAGCGCCGCTCTCGCCGCCTGACCCCGCCCTCGCCGCCTGACCCCGCCCTCGCCACCTGGCGCCCCCTTCACCAGCGCCAGAAGCAACGGAAAGGCGACAATACGCCGTCCTGTTGCCCCCGCTGCGTCTTTCGGAACACCGTGGGCACCTGCACATCTGCACCAGCGTACTCGCACGTGCACCAGCGTACTCGCACGCCCTGCGCCTTTTCTCTCCCATGAACGTCAAGCTCCGTCTCCTTCCCGCCGCGCTCCTGCTCGCGCTCCTCGCTGCAGGCTGCGACTCGGGCAACCCCGGTGGGCCGCCGCAGTCGTTCGTGACCCCGCTCCTGGGCACCTACAGCGGCACCCGAGTCGTGACCGAGGGAAGCCGCCCCCCGACCACAGAAAACGTAACGATCACGATCACGCAAGACCCTGCCCGCGCCAGTGTCCGTCTGACGCTCACGTCGGGCAGCGGCACCCCCGAGGTAACCGAGGGCGTCTACAACGACCGCGAGATCCGCCTCGGCGGCTCCGCCGACGGCATCCAGATCGAGTTCGTCGTGGACCGCAACGGCAACGTCACCGGCAGCGGACAGCTCGCCCGCCCCGACGGGCTGCGGGGCACGATCACGGTGACGGGCAGCATGACGCCGCGCGCCATCGCCCTTGACCTCGACACACGCATCACGCAGGGCGTGACGGGCACGCCTACCGGGCAGCTCAACACGACGCGCATTCGCGCCTCGCGCTAAGGCCGTGCCTGTACCGAGACTGCGTCCGAAGCGGAGGCCGTGACCACCCCCTCGCCTACCGGCACCGACAGCGCGCCGCTCGTCTACGAGGTCACGGCGCGCGTCGCGCCGGCCGCCGCCGAGGCCTACGCGGCCTGGCTCGGGCCGCACATCGAGGAGATTCTCTCCCTCGACGGCTTCACCGGCGCGACGTGGCACGTCGTGGAGGCCGCCGAGGGCGAGGCCGCCGAGGGCGAGGCCGCCGGGGGCGAGACGGACGTCGTGTTCTGCGTTCGCTATGGCCTCCGCGACCGAGACGCGCTCGAGGCATACCTCCGCGATCATGCCCCGCGGCTGCGCGAGGACGGACGCCGGCGCTTCGGCAGGGCCTTCTCCGCCACGCGCCGTGTGATGGCGCGCCGCGCCACGTGGTAATCCTCCGGCCGGCAGGCACCGCGTGGTAGCTTGGGCCGGCCACCGGGGATTCCCATGTCGCGCTTTTTCCTGACGTTCCTGCTCCTCGCGCCCCTCGCCGGGTGCACGCTCCTCTCGGAGCTCGCCGGCAGCATGAGCGATGCCGCGCCCGACCGCGCGCGCCGCGCCTGCGTGTCGCACGCCGAGGACAGCGGCCTGCGCGTGCGCTCGGTTGAGCGCGTCGAACACGCGGGCAGTCTCTACACGGTGATGCTGCTCGTCACCGGCAGCGGCGGCGACAGCACGGCCCGCTGCGCTTTCGACGCGCGCCGCGGGGTCGCGCGTCTGCGCTGACGCGCGGCGACGCTGCGCAGCGCGACGGGCTAGCGTAGCGCGACGGGCTAGCGTAGCGCGACGGGCTAGCGTAGCGCGACGGGCTAGCGTAGCGCGACGGGCTA
>JBKBRC010000003.1:61734-63088 GCA_046292345.1 Rubricoccaceae bacterium | reverse complement strand
AGCGCGACGGGCTAGCGTAGCGCGACGGGCTAGCGTAGCGCGACGGGCTAGCGTAGCGCGACGGGCTAGCGTAGCGCGACGGGCTAACCCTCTCGCGGCCTCTCGCCCACGCCCCGGGAAACGTACCGGCCCATGAGCGGGTTAACTTTGGCGCCGGGCTCCTCCGGCTCTCCGCCGGGACGCTCCGGCTCCAACGCTGTGCCATGGAACGCCAGGTCATACAGGAACGCTTTGGCATTCTGGGCAGCAGTCCGGCCCTGCTCCGTATGCTCGACCGTGTGCGCAACGTTGCCCCGGCCGACATCACCGTGCTGCTTGAGGGCGAGTCGGGCGTAGGCAAGGAGCTCATCGCGACAGCCATTCACGGGCTCTCTGAGCGGCGGCGCCACCGCCTCGTGGTCGTCAACTGCGGCGCCATCCCGGAGGGACTCATCGAGAGCGAACTCTTCGGCGCCGAGAAGGGCGCCTACACGGGCGCTGTCGAGCGCCGGACGGGGTACTTCGAGGAAGCCCACGGCGGCACGCTCTTCCTCGACGAGATCGGCGAGATGCCGCTGCAGGCGCAGGTGCGCCTGCTGCGCGTGCTCGAGACCGGGCAGTACAGCCGCGTCGGCTCCAGCCAGACCCAGCACGCCGACGTGCGCGTCGTGGCCGCGACCAACAAAGACCTCGGCGAGGAGGTCCGCAGCGGCTCGTTCCGCGAAGACCTCTACTACCGCCTCAGCTCGGTCGTCGTGCGCGTGCCGCCGCTGCGCGAACGCGTGGCCGACATCGTGCCGCTTTTCGACGCCTTTCGGACACGCTTCACGCAGCAATACCGGGCCACTGCGGCGCGCCTGACGCCGGACGCGCTCGGGCTGCTCCAGCGCTACACCTGGCCCGGCAACGTGCGCGAGCTCCGCAACGTGGCCGAGCAGACGGTCGTGCTGCTGCGCGAGAGCCAAATCACCGCCGAGCACATCCGCCCGCTGCTGCGCGGCGTCTCGGCCAGCGCCGGCCTCGCCCTGGCTCGCAAACCGTCCGAACTCGGACGCCCCGGCGAGGACGGCCTCTACCGAGCGCTCTGGGAGATGCGCATGGAGCTCGCCGAGATGCGCGCGCTGCTGCAACGCGCTACCGGCGCGCTGGGAGGCACGGGGAGCCGTCCCCGGGCTCCGATCCAGCCTCCTCCCTCGCCCCCCACCGTCCGTCCCGAAGCCGAACCCACAGGAGATGGCCCGCTCTACCGCGACGTCGGGTCGGATCACGAAGTCGCCTACGAACCACCGGACGACCTGTACCCCGTTCCGGAAGCCGCCGACACGCCGTTCTTCATCGAGCCCAGCGGCAAGCCCTCCGGACACACGCCCTCCGG
>JBKBRC010000003.1:53155-61634 GCA_046292345.1 Rubricoccaceae bacterium | reverse complement strand
CACACGCCCTCCGGCGCGTCCGGGTCCGACGGCAGTTCCGTCCCGGCCGACGACCTGCGCGCCGTGCTCGCCGAAGGCCTCCCCCTCCCTACCATCGCCGACGCCGAGGAGGAGTTGATCCGCGAGGCGCTGCGCCGCTTCGACGGCAACCGGCGCCTGACGGCCGAGGCGCTCGGCATCTCCGAGCGCACGCTCTACCGAAAACTTCGCGACCTGCATGTGGAATAAGTTCGGCGCCGGCACGCGCGCCGCTGCGCTCGCGCTCGGCCTGGCGCTGCTCGCCGGCTGCGGCGTCTACAGTTTCACCGGCGCCACGCTGCCGGCGGGCCTGAACACGGTCGCTGTGCCCCTGGCCGAGGACCGCACGACAGGCGGCCCGCCCGACCTGGACCGCCAGCTCACCGACGCGCTCGTGAGCCGCTTCGCCGACCGCACGCGCCTCCGCCTCGTCGCCGACGAAGCCGCAGCCGACGCCATCGTCCGGGCCAGCCTGGACCGCTACGGCGTCTCGCCCGTCGCCGTTGCGGGTGACGACCTGGCCTCGCTCAACCGCGTCGCGCTTACCGTGACCGTGGTCTTCGAGGACCAGCTGGAGGGGACCGAGCGGCTCCGCCGCACGTTCTCAGCCACGGCAGACTACCCGCCCGCGGAGGGCCTTGCCGGAGAGGCCGCCGCCGTGCAGCGCGCCATCGAGCAGATCGCCGCCGATGCGTTTACGGCGGCCACCTCAGACTGGTAGCGCGTGGCGCTGCTCGCTGCCGCCTACGGCCTCGCGGCCGCTCTGCTCGCCCTCCTCGGCGCGCACCTGATCGCGCTCGGCCTGATCGCGCACAGCCGCCGCTCTGAGGACGCTGCCTGCCATGCGCTGCCCCCCCGCGCCGACGCGCTCCCCCCCGTGCTCGTCCAGATCCCGGTCTACGACGAGCCCCTCGCGCTCGTCGAGCGGGTGCTTGAGGCCGCCGCCAGCCTGCGCGCGCGCACCGTGCGCATTCAGCTGCTCGACGATTCGGCGCCCGCAGCGGCTGCGCGCAACGGCGCGCTCGTGACCGCGCTGCGCAACCGTGGCGCAGACGCGCACCACCTGGTACGCGGCACGCGCGAGGGCTTCAAGGCCGGCGCCCTCGCCGCCGGCCTCGCCGCCGACGCAGCCCACCCCGAGGGCCCGGCCCCCTTCGTCGCCCTCTTCGACGCCGACTTCGTCCCCGCGCCGGACTTTCTGGAGCGCCTGCTCCCCCCGCTCCTGGGCGATCCGTCTCTCGCGTTCGCGCAGGCGCGCTGGACGCACCGCAACGCCGCGCGCGGCCTGTGCACCCGCGCGCAGGCCGCCCTGCTCGACGTCCACTTCGCCGTCGAGCAGCACGCGCGCGAGGCAGCGGGCCTCTTTGTGGGCTTCAACGGCACTGCCGGCGTCTGGCGCACCCACGCCATTGCTGAGGCCGGCGGCTGGAGCGGGGACACGCTCGCCGAAGACCTCGACCTGAGCCTGCGCGCGCGCCTGCGGGGGCTCCGCGGCCGGTACCTGAACCACGTGAGCGTGCCGGCCGAGTTGCCCGAGACGGTTCGCGCGTGGCGCCGGCAGCAGTTCCGCTGGGCCAAGGGCGCGCTCGAGGTCGGCCGGCGCCTGGGCCGGCGTCTCTGGACCACCCCCGGCCTGCCGCTGCGAGTGCGGCTGCTCACCACGCTGCACCTCGCCGCGCCGCTGGCCTGGCCGGCGCTGCTTGCGCTCATCGTACTCCACCCGGTGCTCGCCGCGGGCCGGGCCCACGGCATCCCGCTCGGACCGGCCGAGCCCCTCGGCGCACTCGGCTACGTGGCCGGCGCAGCAGCCGTGGGCACCCACCTGGCGGCGCAGCGGCGGCTCGGGCGTTCGTGGCTGCGCGCCCTGCACACGCTCGCGCCGGCTCTGCTGCTCCCCCCCGGACTTGCGCTCGCGGGCACGCGCGCGGCACTCGAGGCACTACGCGGACAGCGGACGCCCTTCGTCCGCACGCCCAAGCGGGCCGTCGCAGAGACGGGCTGGCTGCCGGGCGAGGCCATGCTGTGCGGCTACGCGCTTCTGGGCGGCGCGCTGCTACTCTCGCTCGGAGCCATCGGCCCCGCGCTCGTGCAGGCGTTCTTTGCCGCATCGCTCGGCTACGCGGCCTGGCCGCCCTCGCCCCGCCCTGCAGGGCCACCCCCCGTCGCTGCCCGAGGGGGCACATGTGCGGCCAAGCCGCCTTCCGTGCTAGCTTAGCCGGTCCCTCGCGCCGCGGCGCACGGACACCTCGCCATGCCCGACTCTCCCGAACGTCCTCTCGCCCTGCCGGCACTGCACCTGGCCGCACGCCACCTCGCAGCCGGACAGCCGGACGAGGCGCGCCGGATCCTCGCCGCGCTCGTAGATGAGGCGCCGGCCTACGCGGCTGCCCACGCGCTGCTTGCACGGGCCCACGAGTCAGCGGGTGATGCTGCGGCGGCCCTCGCCTCCTGGCAGCGCGCCGCCTTCCTCGTCCCGGCCAGCCCGCTCGTCGCGCGGGAACATGCACGCCTCGCCCAGACCCTGAATCCGGAGCCCGAGGCCGCTGCAGGCGCCCCTCCGGGGAGATCCCGGGAGGTGGACGTCCTCCCAGACCCCCGAGGACCGCACGCAGAGGAGAACGCCCCGTCGCCGGCGCAGGCCAGCGCGGCCGAGGCCGGTCATGCAACCGCCGGTTCCACCGCCCCGGAGCGGGCCGAGGAAGCCGGCGCGGACGAGAGGGCGAACCGGCGCTCGCTCGTTCCCGGCCAGACCACGCCAGATGCGCCGCCGCCTGAGCCGGCCGCCGCTGCCGAAGGGCCGAGCACAGGCACGGAGTCCGCAGCCGTCTCGGCGGACGACGTCCCGACGGACGACGGGCCGGGGAGCCGCTCACCCGAGGACGCACCCGAGTCGTCTCCGGGTACTTACGCCGTCGCCGACGAGCTCGAGTCGCTCATCGAGTCGCTCAGCAACGCGCCGCGCATCCGCCCCGACCCGGCCTTCGAGGGGCCGGCCGTCTCGTTCGCCGAAGGGGAGGCCGACGAGGTGCTCTCGGAGACGCTCGCGCGCATCTACGCCGCGCAGCGGCAGTACGCCCGCGCGGCGTACATCTACGAGAAGCTCGCCGCGCAGCGGCCCGCGCAGGCCGACGAGCTGCGCGCCAAGGCTGTCGAGATGCGCCGCCTCGGCTGACCGTCCATGCCTGGGGCCGCTTCGCACCCTGCCGCACGCCTGCTTGGCCCCCGCCCGCGCCTCGTGGCCGGCCTGATGAGCGGGACATCGCTGGACGGCGTGGACGCGGCCGTCGTCCGGGCCGAGGGCACCGGCCGCGCCCTGCGCCTCGAGACGCTCGCGTTCGTCAGCCAGCCCTTCGAGGCGCCTCTGCGGGAGGCCCTCGCCGCATGCACCGAACCGGCCACGTCCGACGTCCGCCTGCTCGCGCGCGCGCACACGCGCCTCGCGCACGCCCTCGCCGACGCCGTCGAGGCTGCCTGCGCGGCGGCCGGCCTCGAGCCCGGGGCGCTCGACCTGGTGGGCAGCCACGGGCAGACCGTGCAGCACCTCCCGACGGCCGAGCTCTTCGCGGGCGCGCCCACGCGCGCGACGCTCCAGATCGGCTGCCCGGCCACGCTCGCCGCGCGGCTCGGCGTACCCGTCGTGGCTGACTTCCGCACGGCCGACCTCGCCCTCGGCGGACACGGCGCCCCGCTCGCGCCCTACCTCGACGACGCCCTCTTCGCCGATGCGCGCGAGACGCGCGGCCTGCTCAACCTCGGCGGCATCGCCAACCTGACCGTCCTTCCGGCCGGCGCCGGCCCCGAGGCGGCCTATGCCTTCGACACCGGCCCGGCCAACATGGTCTCGGACGCGCTCGCGCGGCGCTTTTTCGGTGTGCCCTACGACGCCGGTGGCGCACGCGCCGCCAGGGGCACACCGGACGAGGCCTTGCTCGAGCGCCTGCTCGCCGCGCCCTTCTTCGGCACCCCCCCGCCGCGCTCGACGGGCCGCGAGGCCTTCGGCGCGTCGTTCGTCGAGGCGCTCGCCGAGGCCCTGCCGAACCGGCCGCACGACCTGCTCGCAACGGCGCTCGAGCTGACGGCGCGCACCGTAGCCGACGCTGTGCGCCGCTTCGCGCGGCCGACGCCGGCGCGGATCATCGCCTCCGGCGGGGGCGTCCACAACGCGGCCCTCATGCGCCGCCTCGGCGCGCTCCTCGCGCCCGTCCCCATCGAGACGACCGCCGCCTACGGGCTCGACCCGGACGCCAAGGAGGCCGTGCTCTTCGCCGTGCTCGCCCACGCCTGGGCCGACGGCGTGCGCACCGGCCTGCCGGCCGTCACCGGCGCCGCCCGGCCGGCCTTCCAGGGCGCGCTCTACCTCCCCTGATGCCATGCCTGCCTCGTCGCCGGGCGACGGACCGTCCGCCCCTGAACCCTTCACCCCCATCGCCGACGTCGGCGAGTTCGGCCTGATCGACCGGCTCGCCGACGTGCTCGACGCGCGCAGCGGCCCGCCCCCCGAGACGCTCGTGGAAGGCATCGGCGACGACGCGGCCGTATACCGCGTCGGCGACGGGCCGGACGGGCGGCCGCGTGTACACGTCGTCACGACCGACGCCCTCGTCGAGGGCGTCCATTTCGACCGCACGTTCACGCCGCTGCGCTACCTCGGCTGGAAGGCCATCGCCGTGAACGTGAGCGACGTGGCGGCCATGAACGCGGCGCCGCGCTACGCGACGGTCGCGCTCGGCCTGCCCTCGAACGTCTCGGCCGAGCAGACGGAGGCGCTCTACGCTGGCATGGCCGACGCGTGCGCCCGCTATGGCCTCGCGCTTGTGGGCGGCGACACGACGGCCAGCCCGCGGCTCGTGCTGAGCGTGACCGTGATCGGCGAGGCGGCCGAGGACGAGGTCGTCTACCGGCGCGGGGCACAGCCCGGCGAGCTGCTCTGCGTCACGGGCGACCTCGGCGCAGCGGCGGCCGGGCTCCAGGTGCTCCTGTCCGGTAAGACAGCAGCGCTGGGAACGGAGCGGGACGGCGCGCGCCGCGAGCCCCCCCCCGGCGACGGTGCCGACGGCCGGGCCGGGCCCGGCGCGGCCGGGCACGGCGCGGCAGCGCCCATCGACCTCTCGGACTACGCCTACGTCGTCGAGCGGCAGCTCTACCCGCAGGCGCGCCTGGACCGCGTGCGCGCCTGGCGCGAGGCCGGCGTCCGCCCGACGGCGCTTATCGACGTGTCGGACGGCCTGGCCAGTGAGGTCCACCACCTCTGCACGGCCTCGGCCGTCGGCGCCGTTGTCGAGGCAGGGCTGCTGCCGCTGCACGTGCAGACGATGCGCGCCGCCGAGCGCTTCGGCGCCGCGCCCGAGGCGTACGCCCTCTACGGCGGTGAGGACTACGAACTGCTCTTCACGCTCCCCGAGACCGACGCCGCGCGTCTCGACCCGGCCACGTTTGCCGTCGTAGGGCAGATCGTCGAGCCGGAGGCGGGCGTGCTGCTGCGCAGCCCCGAAGGCGACACGCAGGTGCTCCGCGCGCGCGGCTTCCGCCACTTCTAGCCGTGCGCGGCGTGCTCCGGACGCGGCGCGCCGCGGCGCTCGCCCGGGCGGGGCTCGCGCTGGCCGTGCTCGCAGCCGGCCTCGGGCTGGCCACGGCCATGCGCACCGTCCCGCCCGGGCCTGTCGGCACCCTTCCGGAGGCCGGACCCGACAGCCTCCGCGTGTGGGTGATCGGGAGCGGCTACCACGCCGGGCTGCTGCTCGAGCAGCCGCCCGGTGCCCGGCTCGGGCCGCCTGGCGCCGAGAGCGCCCCCATCGTCGAGTTTGCGTGGGGTGACCGGCACCACTACATGCACGACGCCTGGCACCGCCTCCCGCTCACGCTGCTCTGGCCGACCGAATCGGTGGTGTACGTGCGCGCGTGGCCGGCACCGCCCCCGCCGGAGCGCTACCGCGTGCACGCGACACGCCGCGTGAGCGCGGCCGCGTGGCAGTCGCTCGTGGCCGCTGCCGAGCGCGAGATGCGCCGGGACGAGGCGGGAGGCCGCGCGGCGCCGCATGCACCCGTGGCAGCCTATGCGGGGCGCTTCTACGCCGGCCGGAGGCCCTACGCCGCCTGGTACACCTGCAACACGTGGCTCGTGGACCTGCTGCGCGAGGCCGGCCTGGCACGGCGCGGATGGCTCCCGGTCGTCCTCGTGGATCAGATCCCGGCGCGCCTGCGCGGCTTCGCGCCATCCTGAGGCGGGAGATTCCCCGGTTCATTCACGTCGGCACGAGGCGGAGGCGGTATTTTTTCCTCGCTAGGCCTCCTTCTTTTTTCGCTCCTAACCGCCCCGAAATGGAAACCGCCCGCGCCCAGGCCACCGGCGAAGTGCTCCAGGTGATCGGCCCCGTCGTGGACGCCGAGTTCCCCGCCGGCCAGGTCCCCGAGATCCTCGACGCTCTGCACATCGACCGCGGCGACGCGGGCCTGCTCGTGCTCGAGGTACAGCAGCACCTCGGCGAGAACCGCGTCCGCACGATTGCCATGGACTCGACCGACGGCCTCGTGCGCGGCGAGACGGTCATCGGCACGGGCCGCCCGATCGCGATGCCGATCGGGCCCGAGATCCGCGGGCGCCTCTTCAACGTCGTCGGGCAGGCCATCGACGGGCTGCCGCAGCCCAGGGCCGAGAGCTACCGCCCGATCCACCAGGACCCGCCGGGCTTCGACGAGCTCGCCGCGTCCATCGAGGTGCTCGAGACCGGCATCAAGGTCATCGACCTGATCCAGCCCTACGCGCGCGGCGGCAAGATCGGCCTGTTTGGCGGCGCCGGCGTGGGCAAGACCGTGCTCATCCAGGAGCTGATCAACAACATCGCCAAGGCGCACGACGGGCTCTCGGTGTTCGCCGGCGTGGGCGAGCGCACGCGCGAGGGCAACGACCTGCTGCGCGAGATGATCGAGTCGAACGTCGTCCAGTACGGCGACGCGTTCAAGCACGCGATGGAGCAGGGTGAGTGGGCGCTCGACAAGGTGGACCTCGAGAAGGTGCGCGAGTCGAGCCTCTCGCTCGTGTTCGGGCAGATGAACGAGCCGCCGGGCGCACGCGCGCGCGTGGCGCTCTCGGGGCTGGCCATCGCCGAGTACTTCCGCGACCTCGGCGGGCGCGACGTGCTCTTCTTCGTCGACAACGTGTTCCGCTTCACGCAGGCCGGCTCCGAGGTCTCGGCGCTGCTCGGGCGCATGCCAAGCGCGGTGGGCTACCAGCCGACGCTCGCGACCGAGATGGGCCAGATGCAGGAGCGCATCACGTCCACCAAGAACGGCGCCATCACGTCCGTGCAGGCCGTCTACGTGCCCGCCGACGACCTCACCGACCCGGCGCCGGCGACCACGTTCGCGCACCTCGACGCGACGACGGTGCTCTCGCGCCAGATCGCCGCGCTCGGCATCTACCCGGCCATCGACCCGCTCGACTCGACGAGCCGCATCCTCGCGGCCGACATCGTCGGCGAGGAGCACTACCGGACGGCACAGCGCGTCAAAGAGCTGCTCCAGCGCAACAAGGAGCTCCAGGACATCATTGCCATCCTCGGCATGGACGAGCTCTCAGACGAAGACAAGCAGGTCGTCAGCCGCGCCCGACGCGCGCAGCGCTTCATGAGCCAGCCGTTCTTCGTCGCCGAGCAGTTCACCGGCACGCCTGGCAAATACGTCAAGGTGGAGGACACCATCCGCGGCTTCAAGATGATCCTCGACGGCGAGCTCGACCACCTGCCCGAGGGCGCGTTCCTCTACAAGGGCACCATCGAGGAAGTGATCGAGGCCGGCGAGAAGATGCTCGCCGCCGCCTGACGCCCCGCCACTCCCCCCCAACGCCTCCGCGCCGCACCTGCCCATGGCCCTGCTTGTCGAAATCGTCTCTCCAGACGGCACCGCCTACCGCGGCGAGGCGCAGCGCTTCCGCGCGCCCGGCGTGGAAGGCTCCTTCGAGATCCTCACCGGCCACGCGCCGCTCGTCGCCGCGACGGGCGTCGGGCAGGTCATCGTAACGACGCCACGGGGCGAGCGCGTGACGTTTGCCACCTCGGGCGGCTTCGTCGAGGTGCTCGACAACCACGTGATCATGCTCGCCGAGAGCGCCGAGCCGGCCTCGAGCATCGACGTCGCGCGGGCGCGCGAGGCCGAGGAGCGCGCCCGAGAGCGCCTGGCCGGGCTGACCTCGCCCGAGGAGCGCGCCGAGGTGCAGGCCGAGCTCGAGCGCGCGCGCAACCGCCTCCGCGCGGCCATGGGCACCGTCTGACGAGACGCGCCCATATGGCCCCCTTACCGACCGGCTCCGGCTCCCTCGGGTGCCGGAGCCGGTCTGCGTTCGCCGTCTGCGTTCGCCGTCTGCGTTCGCCGTCTGCGTTCGCCGTCTGCGTTCGCCGTCTGCGTTCGCCGTCTGCGTTCGCCGTCTGCGTTCGCCGTCTGCGTTCGCCGTCTGCGTTCGCCGTCT
>JBKBRC010000003.1:9995-53055 GCA_046292345.1 Rubricoccaceae bacterium | reverse complement strand
CGCCGTCTGCGTTCGCCGTCTGCGTTCGCCGTCTGCGTTCGCCGTCTGCGTTCGCCGTCTGCGTTCGCCGTCTGCGTTCGCCGTCTGCGTTCGCCGTCTGCGTTCGCCGTCTGCGTTCGCCACCAGGGGCGCGGGCTGGACCTCCGGCACAGCCTCGCCGTAGCACCTTGCGCCCGGCACTGCAGGGCACGTTTGCTCGCGCACGGCGATCTTTCCCCCACCCTGCCCTCCACGACGACGCACCGGTCTCATGTCCGCTCTCGCCACGCGTGCCCGTTCCGGACTCAGCGGTAGCCGCTACTACGCAGTCGGACTGGTGCGGCGACTAGGTAGTGCGCCCGTGTTTCTGTGGGCGCAGGCGATCGCGTTCAAGGTGCTCGTGACGCTGCTGCCGCTCATCCTGCTCGCGACCGGCATCTTCGGCCTCGTGCTGCAGCAGCCCAACCCGTTCGAGACCGTCGCGGCGTTCCTGCAGACGTTTCTGCCGCCGCAGCAGAGCGGCGCGATGATCGAGTTCATCGAACAGTTGCAGCGTGCATCGGGCACGCTCACCCTCGTCGGCGCCGGCGCGCTCCTCGTGACCGTGATCACCCTCTTCTCGACGCTCCGCTACGTCATCGGCGAGGCCATGGGCGACGGGCGGCACCGCGAGCGCTCGCTCGTGGCCGGCTACCTGTTCGACATCCGGATGGTCGTGCAGGTAGGCTCGCTCTTTCTGCTCACGTTCTTCCTGACGCTTGCCGTCAACCTGCTCACGACGCAGGGCACGCTCCTGGCCAACGCGTTCGGGCTCGACCCGGACGTCTTCGAGCAGTTCGGGCGGGGCGTGCTGCGCCTGCTGGCGCTCGTCATTCCGTACGCGATCACGTGGGCCATGCTGGCGCAGCTCTACTACTTCGTGCCGCGGCCCCACCCGCCGCTGCGCAGCGCCATGATCGGCGCGGCCGTCTCGGCGGTCCTGTTCGAGCTGGCCAAGAACGGCTTCACGATCTATGCGACGTACATCGGCAATTTCAACCGCTACGCCGAGACGTCCGAGGGCCTCGGCGGGCTCGGCGGGGCCTTCGGGCTCATCCTCGCGTTCGTGTTCTGGGTGTACGTCTCCGGCCTGATCCTGATCGTGGGCGCCATCGTGACGAGCCTGCACGAGCGGCGCGTCGCTCCCCGGCGCTCGCTCATCCGCCGCCTCTGGGGGCGCTTCAGCCGCCGGCGCCACGCCGATACCGATGTCCACGACATGTCCGGTTCGGACGCCCGAGGCGCGCCCGGCCCCGACGACCGGGACGCGGAGGCCTCCCCGGGCGAGCCCGCCGGGCAAGACGATGAAGACGATGCCGCCCGCGAGCGTCCGAACGCGCACGACTCTCCGGCGTCGCCCGATGGCCGCTCGCCAGACGAAGAAGGGCGCGCGCCCGAAGAATCAGGCAGGCCCGCACATACGCAACACAGCTCCTCGGACGTCTCTGCTGCCGGCAGCGCCCCGCCGGCAGTCCCGGACCGGTCGCGTCCCGCACCCGCCCCGGGCTCTCCCAACCGCTCTCCCGGACCGGCGACGTCGGACCCGCCCGGAGCGGGGCGCGTTGCAGGCGCGCCGCAGCGCCCCTAGCGGCCGCCCTTTCTCCGTCTTCCCCACGGTTCGCCCGCGCGTGCCCGTCCGTCCCGCCTCCCTGCTGCAACTGCAACGCCGCTCCACGTCCCGAGCCGCCGCCGTGCTGCTCGTGCTTCTTGCCGCCGGCGCCCCGCGCGCGCAGGCGCCGCTGTTCCTCGTCGACGAGCAGACGCAGGTACGGAACGTGTTTTTCCGCTACGTGGATACGCGCACGTTCGACCCGCCGCGCCTGCGCGAGCAGATCGCCACCACGGCCCCGGGCTTCCTCGACCGCGGCGTCGCCGGGCGCATCCGCCGGACCCTGCCCGTCTTCGGCGAGCCCGGCGCGTACCCGTTCGTGCCGGTAGAGCTGCAGCGCGACGTCGTGCGGCTGCGCCGGTTCTACGAGCGCAACGGCTTCCCCGAAGCTCGGGTAGACTACCTCGTCCGCCTTGACACGTCCGACAACCGCGTCAATGTGCTCTTTGTGATCGAGGAAGGGCCGGAGCTGCTCATCTCGGAGGTGCGGATCCTTCAGGACGGCCGGCCCGTCGCGGAGACGATCGCAGATGACCTGCGCGAGGACTGGATCCGCTTCCGGCGCAGCGTGGACCTGCGTGCGGGCGAGCGCCTCGACGAGTTCAGCCTGACCGCGCTCCAGTCGCAGGTCGGGGCGTGGTTTCGCGAGCGCGGCTACCCGTTCGTCAACGTCGGCGCGGAGCGCTTCATCGACGAGACAGGCCTGCGCGCGAGCGTGCAGCTCAAGGTCGATCCCGGCCCCCGCGCGCGCTACGGCGCCATCCGGGTCGAGGGGGCCGAGTCCGTGCGCGACCGCGTCGTCGAGCGCGAGCTGCCCTTTCGCACCGGCGACCCGTTCCGTGCCTCCGAGCTCAACGAGGGCCGCCGAGAGATCTTCGGCCTCAACCTGTTCCAGCTCGCGCTCGTGGACGTGGCGCCGGGCCAGGCGCCCGACTCCAGCGTCGACATCCGCGTGCGCGTGCGCGAGGGGCCGCGCCGCGTCGTCAACGCCTACACGGGCTACTTCGACCGCGGCGGCCTGACCGGGCGCCTGCAGTTCACGCACCGCAACTTCCTCGGCGACGCGCGCACGTTCATCGCTGCCGCCGAAGCCCGCACCGGCCTGCTCGGGACCGTCCGCGTGGGCGGCCTGCCGCTGACCGACTACAGCGGCTCGCTCACGCTGCGCCAGCCCTACGTCTTCCACCGCCAGCTCTCGGCCGGCGCCACCGTGCTCGGGCGGCAGCGCAACGACGAGATCGAGCGCAGCAACCAGGCCGAGTTCTCGACCACGCTCCTGCTCGAGCGCGCGCCGCTCCAGACGGCCGCCCTGACGGCGCTGGCCAACTACCGCGTGCTCCGCCTCGACGAGGGCCGCTCGTTCTCCCTGCTCGACCCCGAGACGCTCGGCCTCACCTCGCTCGGCGCCACCACGGGCGCGCTCGACGCCGCCGTCACCTTCGGCGCGGTCGACAACCCGCTCCAGCCCCGCCAGGGCTTCATCCTGCGCCCGGGCGCGCGCCTCTCGACCGGCCTCCTCTCCGACTTCCCCTACGCCCGCCTGCGCGGCACGGCGACCGGCTTCCTGCCCTTCGGCCAGACCGGCAGCCTCGTCGCACGCGTCACCGGCGGCTGGCTGCGGCCGTTCGCGCCCACGCAGCCCGACAGCCTCCGCGACTACCTCCTCCTCCGCGACCAGCTCTTCTTCGCCGGCGGCACGGGCGACGTGCGCGGCTGGGCCGAGACGCAGCTCGGCCCCAAGCTCTTCGACGTGTTCTTCCCGCGCGACCCCGACGCGCCCGACGGCTTCGGCGAACCCGTCCCGCGCGGCTTCTTCGGCATCGGAGGCGAGGGCAAGCTCTCGTTCTCGCTCCAGGCCAACCTGCCGCTGCCGTTCTCGGAGCGCTTCGGCGCCAACGTGTTCCTGGACGGCGGGCGCGTCTTCGCCCCCTCGCAGGCCTACACGAACATCCTTACCGACGGCCCTGGCTTCGAGACGTTCCGCGACGTGCTCGAGCGCGAGGGCGGCTACCGCTTCGGGACCGGCGCCGGCATTCAGTACCTGACGCCGGTCGGGTTCGTCAACGTCGCTCTCGGCTACAAGCTCAACCCCTCGTTCCTGGACGTGCGCCGCGACGAAGACCTGCTCGACATCTATCGGCGCTCGGTCATCTTCGAGCCGATCGACCTCGAGAGCTACCGGCCGCTCTTCCTGCGCCGCTTCCAGCTGCACTTTTCCATCGGCCAGAACTTCTAGCGCCGGCGCCCGGCTGCACCGCCCGCGCACACACATATACTCTCTCTGTCCGTTCCTTTCGCCGTTGCCTCGCGCCGCCCCCGCCGCTTGTCCGACCGCCCTGACGATCCTGCTCTCCCGGACGGCCCCTCCCCCGAAGGCGCCCCGCACCCCGGCGCCCCGCTCACCGAAGCGGAGGCGCACCAGGCGCGTGTGCTCGCCCGCTACGAGCGCCGCCGCCGGCGGGCGCAGCAGGCGGCCCTCGGCGCGGCGGCCCTCGTAGCGCTCGCCGTCGTGGCCGTGGGCGCACTCGTGGCCGTCCTCCAGACCGAATACGGACGCGGGCGCGTGCAGTCGGTCGCGGTGCGGCAGATCGAGAACCTGCTCGCCGAGGACGCCACCGTCGAGGTGGCCCGCGTGGAAGGCAACTTCCTGACGGGCGCGCGCCTGCTCGGGCTCGTCATCCGCCGCGACGGCGAGGTCGTCGTGCAGGTAGACACGGTCTCGGTAGACTACCGCCTGCGCACGCTCATCCGGCGCACGTTCTCGGCCGGCACGCTCTACGTGGCCGCGCCGCGCGTGTACGTCCGCCAGCGCCCCGACAGCACCTTCAACACGGCCGGCCTCATCCGCCCGCGCGAGGCGCCGCGCGAGGGCCGGCGCGGCTTCACCGTCGAGATCGACAAGATGCATCTCACGCGCGGGCGCGTCGAGGTGCGGTGGCACAACCCCGCGCGCGACTCGGTGCACGTCGTGCGGCAGCTCTCGGCGCGCGCGACGGCGTTCCACTTCAGCCCGGACAGCCTCGTCGGGCGCCTCGACACGCTCCGCCTCTCGGCCATTGCGCCGCTCAGCGCCAGCCGTCTCGACCTGGCCGGCCGGGGCGCGTTCTCGAGCGAGCGCTTCCAGCTCGACCGGTTCGTCGCGTCGTCGTCGCAGGGCACGCGCGTGCGCGGCCGCGGGCGCCTCGTCTTCCGCGACGGCGCCCTGCCCGTCTTCGACGCCGACGTGGAGGCGGCGCCGCTCGCGCTCGCCGACGCGCGCGCCTTCGCCGGCGTCGCGCTCTTCGGCGACGCGCGCGCGCGCCTCGTCGCCAACTCGACCGGCAACACGCTCACGTTCGGCCTGCGCGGCGCCCTCGACGACGCCGCCGTCGTGCTCGACGGCGAGCTCACGGCCGATCCCGACGCCGGCGGGCCCGTCCGCTACCGCGCCGAGGGCTCGCTCCGCCGCCTCAACCCCGCCCGCCTAACCGGCAACCCCGCCCTCGCCGCCCAGCTCAACGCTGACCTCCGGGCCGACCTCGCCGGGCGCAACCTACGCTCGCTCTCGGGGCCGTTCGCACTCACGCTCCGCGAGAGCCGGCTCGGAGAGCAGGCCGTTACGCGCGCCCAGCTCGACGGCGCCTTCGAAGCCGGCCGCGTCGCCGCCACGCTCGTGGCCGAAGTCCCCGGCGCACGCGTGCGGGCGCGCGGCTCGGCCCGGCCCTTCGAGCGCGTGCCAACCTTCGAGGCCTCCGGCCGCGCCGACGAGCTCGACCTGGCCCGCCTGCTCCCGAACGTGGACGCGCCGGCCGCGCTCTCGGGCGACTTCGCCGTCGAGGGCCGCGGCCACTCGGCTGAGACGCTCTTCGGCACCGCCGCTGTCTCCCTGGACCGCGCCGTCTTCGGCGACCTCCGCCTCGCCGGCGCCGACCTCGACGCCGACTTCCAGGGCGGCCGCATCGCCTTCGACGCCGACGCGCGCTTCGCCGGCGGTGGGGGGCGGCTCCTCGCCTCGGGCGAGGCCGACACGCGCGCCGAGCCGCTCGCCTACCGCGTCACGAGCGGCCGCCTCCAGAACGTCAACCTGGCCGCGCTCACCGGCAACCCCGAGCAGGAGAGCGACCTCTCGGGCACGTTCACCCTCGAGGGCCGCGGCACCGACCCGCAGACGGCCGTGCTGAACGCCACCGCCCGCCTGGCCAGCTCGCGCTACGGCGACTTCGACCTCGTCGCCGTCTCGGCCCAGGCGCGCCTCGCCGCCGGCCAGCTCACTTTCGACGCCGACGCCGACCTCGGCCGCGCGGGCGGCCTGGCCGCCCGCGGCTCGGCGCGCCCGTTCGCCGAGCCGATCGCCTATCAGGCCAGCGGGCAGCTCCGCAGCGTCAACCTGGCCGCGCTCACCGGCAACCCCGAGCAGGAGAGCGACCTCTCGGGCACGTTCACCCTCGAGGGCCGCGGCACCGACCCGGCCACGCTCGCCACGACGGCGCGCCTGCGCCTGACGGCCTCGTCCTACGGCGCGCAGCGCATCACCGGCTCCGACGTCACGCTGCGCCTCGCCGGTGGCCAGCTGGCCCTCGCGGGCGCGTTTGAAACGCCGGAGGGCCAGTTCGCGCTCGACGTCTCCGGCCGCCCCTTCGACGACTTCCCCACGCTCGCCGTCGGGCCGGCCACGTGCTTCTCGGGCATCGACGTGGGCCAGCTCACGGGCAACCCCGAGCTCGAGACGCGCCTCTCAGGGTGCTTCGAGGGCCAGCTCGCGGGCTTCTCAGACCTCGAGCGCGCCACCGGCGAGGGGGTGCTCACCCTGCGCCCCTCCACCATCAACGACGCGCCCGTGCAGCGGGGCGCGGCCCGCTTCGCGCTCGCCGCGGGCGCCCTCGGCGGCACGGCGCAGCTCGTGTTCGGCGAGGCCGGCGCGCCCGCCGCAGGCGAGGCCACGCTCGCGTTCCAGGGCCGCCCGTTCGACGAGGAGCCCACGTACGCCCTGCGCGGCACCACGCGCGACCTGGACCTGGCCGCGCTGACGCGCTTCGGCGCCGCCGAAGCGCCCGACCCGCAGACCTTCCGCCTCACAGCCTCCTTCGACGTGGCCGGGCGCGGCTTCGACCCGGCCACGGCCGACCTCGCGGGCGCCTTCTTCGGCGGCTCCTCGCGCATCGGCCCCGCCCGGATCGACACGCTCGCCGCGCGCTTCGCCCTCGCCGGCGGCGTGCTCGCCGTCGACGAGCTGCGCCTCCGCTCCGACATCGCCGACGCCGACGGCGGCGGGCGCCTCGCGCTCTTCAACGAAGACGCCGCCTCAGACTTCCGCCTCACCGCAGCCGTCAACGACATCGCCCCGCTGGCTGTCTACACCGACGAGCCGCTCGGGCTCGAGAGCGGCACGCTCTCGCTCGTCGCGATCGGCCGGCCGGGCCGCCCGCTCGTGCTCGACGCGCAGCTCGCCGCGCGGCAGTTCGTCTACGGCCCCAACGCCATCACCGGGCTCGACGCGCAGCTCGCCGCCACCGTGGACCTGCGCGCCGACACGCTCCTGAACGCCACCACGGCCCGCCTCAGCGGCTCCTTCGACGCCCTCTCCACGCCCGCCCTGCTCGTCGAGACCGGCTCGGCCGAGGTCGTTCTCGACGCCGGCACGCTCACGCTCGACGGCACGGTCGTGCTCGACCGCGACCGCGACCTGGCCTTCTTCGTGCGCACCGACCTCGACCCGGACACCCCCGAGCCGGGCGTCCTGGTCGAGCGCGGCGCGTTCCGCCTCGGCAGCGACACGTGGCAGCTCGCGCAGCCGACCCGCATCACGACCGGCGAGACGATCGAGGTGCGCGGCCTCCTGCTCGCCAACCGCGACGGCACGCAGCAGCTCGCCGTCGACGGCGAGCTCGACTTCAACGGCGAGCAGAACTTCATCGTCACCATCGACGACGTGGCCGTGGACGGCCTGACGGACCTGGTGCGCCTCGAAGGCCTCGGCGGGCGCCTGACGGGCACGCTCGTGCTCACCGGCCCGGCCGAGGAGCCGCTGCTCGACGGCACGCTGCGCTTCGAGGACCTCTCGTCGCAGGGCGAGACGTTCGGCTCGCTCGACGCGGCCGTCGCCTACGCCGGCGGCCGCCTCACCCTCGACGCCGTGCTCACGCACGCCTCGGGCGAGACGCTCACCGTCGAGGGCTACCTGCCGCGGCGCTTCTCGCTCGCCGGCGGCGACGCGCGCCTGGCCGAGGCGGCGCTGCAGGACGAGGTCCAGTTCACCGTCCGCGCCGACGCCTTCCCGGTCGCGTGGGCCCGCCCGTTCCTCGACGCGCGCGCCTACACCGATCTCGGCGGCATCCTCTTCGCCGATCTGACCGTGACCGGCACCCAGGGCGACCCGCGCCTCGAAGGCCGCGCCACGCTCACCGACGGCCGGCTCGGCCTGACCGCCACCGGCCTGGTCTACGAACCCGTACAGGCGGCGCTGCGCTTCACGGGCAACCGGATCGAGATGGAGGACGTGCGCATCGGCGGCGCGCCGCGCGGGCGCGCCGCCGCAGACGCGCCGCGCCTGCGCGTCGAGGGCGCCGTGACGCTGAGCGAGCTCTCGGTCGGCGAGCTCGACCTGACGATCACGCCGGTCGGCTTCGTGGCCATGAACACGCCCACGTTCCGCCGCCTCGCGCTCGACCGCGGCAGCGAGCCGCTCCGCCTCACCGGCACGCTCGACGCGCCCGTACTGCGCGGCGCCGTCGTCGTGGCCTCGGGCGACATCTTCCTCACCGACGAGCTCGTGCCGCCCGACCTCGAACCGGTCACGCTCTCCGAGGCCGACATCCGCGCTGTCGAGGCCCGTTTCGGGCAGCGCCTCGCCGCGCGCGACACGGCCGAGGTCCGCTTCACGGACCTGCTCGACTACGACCTCACGGTCCAGTTCCGCCGCAACGTCTGGATCCGCTCCCGCGGCGCGCTCCCGTTCGACATCGAGTTCGAGGGCAACGTGCAGGCCGTCAAGGCGCCCTTCGCCGAGGGCACGAGCCTCTTCGGCCAGATCGACCTCGTGCGCGGCTCGGTGCAGACGCTCGGGCGCCGCTTCGTCGTGCAGCCGAGCGCGATCGTGTTCAACGGCCCCGCCACTGAGGCGCAGCTCGACCTGGCGGCCGTGCTCAACGTGCGCCTGCAGCGCGGCGGACAGTCGCAGATCCAGATCAACCTCGGCCTGCAGGGCCAGCTCAACGACAATCCCGAGGTGCGCCTCTCCTCCGATCCGCCGCTCGACCCGGCCGACATCGTCTCGGTGATCGCGACGGGGCAGCTTTCGGACAACCTGTTCGCCGGCGCGGGCGGCAACCTCGGCGGCACGCTCGGTAACGTCGCGCTCGGCCAGGTGACCGGGCTCGTGGAGGGCTTCGCCGGCGAGACGTTCGGGCTAGACCTGGTCGAGATCAGCGTCGAGGGCAGCGAGCTCGTCATCCGGATCGGTAAGTACCTTACCGACCGCGCGTTCCTCTCGTTCGGCTACGTGCCCAACGAGACGTCGTCCAACCGACGCGGCGTGGGCGAGGGCAGCCGCACCGAGGTTTCGCTCGAGTACCAGCTGCTGCGCTGGCTCGCGCTGCAGGCCGAGCAGAGCAACCAGCGTGGCACTGGCGCCGGCCTCAACTACCAGTTCTCGTGGTGACCCCCCGCCGGAGACAGCGGCACGCAGAGCCGCCCGCCCGGTGATCCCGGATCCTCCGGACGCGCCGCAGGTCTCACGCCCCCTCATGGCTACCACACATCCCCCAGCCTCCTCCCCCGCCGACTCGCTCGCGCAGCGCCTGCGCGAGGCACGCCGCGCGCGGCTGGAGGAGAAAATCCTCCAGGAGAAAGAGGCCGAGCAGCAGCGCGCGCTGGCGACCGAGCCCGAGCGCGTGCCCGGCTACGTGGCCTTCCTGGAGCAGGCCGGCGGGCTCTTCGGCTTCGTCGGCCGGTTCTTCGCGCGTGTCTGGCGCCCGCCCTTCGAGCTCAAAGAACTGACGCGGCAGATGGACGAGGCCGGCACGCGGAGCCTGCTGCTCACGAGCGTCGTCGGCTTCTCGATCGGCATCGTGCTCGCCATGCAGAGCCGCGGCACGCTCGCGCGCTTCGGCGCCGAGAGCTTCCTGCCGTCGATGCTCGCGCTCAGCGTCGTCAAGGAGATCGGGCCGGTGCTGACGAGCCTCGTGCTCGCCGGTCGGCTCGGCGCCGGCATGGGCGCCGAACTCGGCTCGATGCGCGTCACCGAGCAGATCGACGCGCTCGAGGTGGCCGCGCTCAAGCCGTTCGACTACCTCGTCGTCACGCGCGTGCTCGCCTGCGTCATCATGTTCCCTGTCATGACGATCACCGTGGACGCGCTCGCGCTCCTGGGCGGCTACCTCGAGTCGTACGCCTCGGCCGGCATGGACTACCGCGTCTACGTCTCGACGGCCTTCTCGTCGATGCGCTTCGCCGACGTGATCGTGGACACGATGAAGACGTCCGTCTTCGGCTTCATCGTCGGCATCGTGAGCTGCTACCTCGGCTACAACGTGCGCGGCGGCACGCGCGAGGTCGGGCAGGCAGCCATGCAGGCCGTCGTGATCTCGTCGCTGCTGATCCTCGTCGCCGACGTCGTGATCGTGCGTATGTCGCTCTTCTTCTTCGGCTCGCCCGGCGGCTGACCCCTCGCCATGCCCACTCCTGAAACCGCGCCCGTCACCGGCGGCAGCCCGCCCCCGCCCGACGACATCGTCGTCGAGTTGCGCGACGTGCACAAGTCGTTCGGCCCGAAGCACATCTTGCGCGGCATCGACCTGCAGGTGCCCAGAGGCACGAGCGCCGTCGTGCTTGGCGGCTCGGGCACGGGCAAGAGCGTGCTCACCAAGCACGTCGTGGCCCTCCTGCGGCCCGACCGCGGCGAGGTCTGGGTCAACGGCGAACGCATAGACCTGCTCGAGGGCGACGCGCTCGACCGCCGCCGCCTTTCGACGGGCTACCTCTTCCAGGGCGGCGCGCTCTTCGACTCGATGACGGTCTACGAGAACATGCGCTTCTTCCTGGACCGCCACACGACGCTCTCCAGGGACGAGAAAGACGACCTCATCACGGAAGCGCTCGAAGACGTCAACCTGCCGCGCACGCGCGACCAGTACCCGGCCGAGCTCTCGGGCGGCCAGAAAAAGCGCATCGGGCTCGCGCGCGCGCTCATCCTGCGCCCCGAAATCATCCTCTACGACGAGCCCACGACCGGCCTCGACCCGGTCTCGGTGCGCGTCGTGAGTGAGCTGATCGTCAAGCTGCGCGACGAGCGCGGCATCTCGTCCATCTCGATCACGCACGACCTGCTCGCCGCCGAGATCATCACCGACACGGCGCACTTCCTCCACGAGGGCCGCTTCGTCGCCAGCGGCACGCTCGCCGAGGTGCGCCGCGCCGACCACCCTGCCATCGCCGAGTTTTTCGCCGGCACCGAAGCCTACGGCACCGCCTGAAGCCTGCGGCACCGCCCGATCACCCCCATGACCCGCCAAGCTCGCCTCGGCCTCCTCGTCCTCGTCGGGATCGTCGTCTTCATCGGCGCGCTGTTCTTGCTGGCGCAGCGCTCGTTCCTGCTGACGAACACCTACACCATCGAGGCCACGTTCAACCGCGTCTCGGGCCTTCTGCCCGGAGCGACCGTCTACTACAACGGCATCGCCGTCGGGCGCGTCGAGCGCGTGCAGTTGCCGGCCGCGCCCGGCGAGCCGATCACGGTCGCGATGGCCATCCGCGACGACGCGCGGCACCTGATCCGCCAGGACAGCCGCGCCGTGATCCAGACCGACGGGCTGGTGGGCAACGTCGTCGTGGCGCTCACCGACGGCTCGCCCGGCCTGCCCGTCGTGCCCGACCGCGGGCGCGTCATCGGCGTCGACCCGCTCGACCTGAGCCAGTTCTCGAGCCGCGCCCTCGAGTCGGTAGCCCGCTTCGACTCGGTCACGATGACGATGACCCAGATCATGTCCGACATCCGCACCGGGCAGGGCACGCTCGGACGCTTCCTCTACGACGACGCGCTCTACAACGAGTCCGTCGCCACGACGCAGGACGCGCGCCTGGCCCTCAACGCGCTCACCGCGCGCGCCGACGCGCTCGTCGGCATCGCCGCCGACGCCTCCACGGGCGTCAACTCGATCATCGCCAAGGTCAACACCGGGCCGGGCACGCTCTCGCGCATCCTCAACGAGGACTCGGTCTACGTGGCTCTCCTCCAGGCCTCGGACCAGTTCTCGACCATTTCGGACGACCTGCGCGGCATCACGGACCGCTTCCAGAACGCTGCCGGCTGGGCCTCGCTCGGCGCGTTCCGCTTCTCGGAGAACATGGAGGCGCTCAAGCACAACTTCCTCTTCAAGCCCTACTTCGAGCAGCGCGGCTACCTCGAGATGGCACCGTTCGAGGTGCGCGAACGGGCGCTCGCCGAGTCGATCCAGGAGCTCCAGGAGTGGGAGCGGCGGCTCTTCGAGCAGCAGCGTGAGATCGAGCGCGCCCGGGCCGAGGTGGAGGCGCTTCGGCAGACGGTGCTTCAGCGCCCCCCCCCGACGCCCGCCGCGGCGCCGGCGACGGCGCCGTCGCCGGCGCCAGCCGAGAGCGCGTCCGCCCGCGGAGCGGCATCCGCGCGTGGGAACGCGCCGCCGCCGGTGCGCATCCCGCTGCGCCCGGGCTACGTCCCGCCCGCGGCCGGCCCGCGCCGCTGACGCCGATGCCGCTCCGCTTCGAGCTCCAGGCGACGTGCTCCGAGACGGGCGCGCGCGCGGGCCTGCTCCATACCGACCGCGGCGTCGTCGAGACGCCCATCTTCATGCCCGTCGGCACGGCCGGCTCCGTCAAGGGCGTCGCGCCGCGCGCGCTCCGCGAGGACGTGCGCGCGCAGATCATCCTCGGCAACACGTACCACCTCTACCTGCGGCCCGGCCGCGAGGTGCTGCGTGCCGCCGGCGGCCTGCATCCGTTCATGGCCTGGGACCGCCCCATCCTGACCGACTCGGGCGGGTTCCAGGTGTTCTCCCTCACCGGCCTGCGCGCGCTCTCCGAGGACGGCGTCACGTTTCAGAGCCACCTCGACGGCACCCGCCACACGTTCACGCCCGAGTCGGTCGTGGACACGCAGCGCGACATCGGCTCGGACATCATGATGGTCCTCGACGAGTGCCCGCCGGGGACCGTGGACGAGCCTACGGCGCGCCGCTCGAACGCGCTCACCGTACGCTGGGCGCACCGCTGCTTCGCGCGCTACCGCGCCACCGCCCCGCGCTACGGCCACCACCAGGCCCTCTTCCCCATCGTGCAGGGCGCCACGCACGCTGCCGTGCGCCGCGAGAGCGCCCGCGCGCTCCTCGAGCTCGACGCCGAGGGCTACGCTATCGGCGGCCTCTCGGTCGGCGAGGCCGCGCAGGCCATGTACGACACCGTCGAGGTCGTGGCGGAGGAGCTGCCGGCCGACCGGCCGCGCTACCTCATGGGCGTCGGCACGCCGCAGAACCTCGTCGAGAACGTCGCCCGCGGCGTGGACATGTTCGACTGCGTCATGCCGACCCGCAACGCGCGCAACGGCACCCTCTTCACTACCGAGGGCATCGTCAACATCAAGAACGCGCGCTGGAAGACCGACTTCGCACCCATCGATCCGGGGCTGGACCACTACGCCGCGCGCACGTTCTCGAAGGCGTACCTGCGCCACCTCACGATCGCCAACGAGCCGCTGTTCATGGAGATCGCGTCGGTGCAGAACCTCGCGTTCTATCTCTGGCTCATGCGGGAGATGCGCGCGGCGATCCTCGAGGGCCGCTTCCCGGCCTTCCGCGCCGCCTGGTCCGCGCGCGTCGCACGGCGCGCCTGACCGGCCCGCCCGCCCTGCCGATCTTGCGCGTCCCCCCTCTGCGCCCGTCGCCCCGCATGAAGCTGCTCCACTGCGCCGACATCCACATCGGCTACGAGACGCACGGCCGGCTCGATCCCGAGACCGGCCTCAACACGCGCCTGCTCGACTTCCGCCGCTGCTTCGACGCCGTCGTCGCCCGCGCCCTCGACGAGCGCGTCGACGCGTTCCTCTTCGCCGGCGACGCCTACCGCACCGCCGACCCGACGCCCACGCAGCAGAAGCTCTTCGCCGAGGCGCTCCGGCCCGTCGCCGATGCCGGCATCCCCATCGTGATGGTCGTCGGCAACCACGACCACCCGGTCGCCTTCGGCAAGGCGTCGTCGGTAGACATCTTCGGCCTGCTGCGCCAGGGTGTGCATGTCTTCGCCACGCCGGCCACGGCGCGCATCGACACGCGCAGCGGGCCGCTGCAGCTGATCGCGCTGCCGTGGCCCATCCGCTCGCGCATCCTCTCGCGCGAGGAGCACCGCCGCAAGACGCCCCATGAGATCCGCGACCTGATCGAGGCCAAGTACACCGCCTTCGTGCAGCAGGCCGCCGCCGAGCTCGACCCGTCGCTGCCGGCCGTGCTCGTGGGCCATCTGACGGTGCAGAATGCCGAGCTCAGCGGCTCCGAGCGCGCCAGCGTGATCGCGCACGAGCCCACGTTCTCGGTCGGGGCGCTCGCGCAGCCCGGCATCGACTACGTCGCGCTCGGGCACATCCACCGCTTCCAGGATCGCAACCGCGACGCCTACGAGCGCGGCGACGGCCCGCCGGTCGTCTACGCGTCCTCCATCGACCGGATCTCGTTCAAGGAGCACGACGCCGAGAAGGGCTTCGTCCTCGTAGACCTCGACCCGGCGCGCCCGGCCGGCGCGCGCGCGCGCTACACGTTCGTGCCCACGCCTGCCCGCCGCTTCGTGCCGATCGAGGTGGACGCGCGCGGGGCGCCCGACCCGACGGCCGCCATCGCGGCCGCCATCGGGCAGCACGCGATCGCCGACGCCGTCGTGCGCGTGCGCTACCGCGTGGACGAGGCGCAGGCCCCGCTGGTAGACGCCGCGGCCATTCGCGATGCCCTCGCGCCGGCCGACACCGTAGCCGCCATCGAGCGCAGCGTGGACGCCGCCGAGCGGCAGCGCCGCACCTCAGTCCGGCGCGACATGGCCCTGCGTGAGGCGATGGAGCGATACGTGGCGCAGCACGACGCGCTCGCGCCGCTCCGCGACGACCTCGTCGCCGCCGCCCTCGCCCTCGAGGCCGAGCTCGACGGCTCACCGCCGGCGGGCTGAGCGTCCGGGCGGTGCGCTTCAGGCCCCGGCCTGCCGCCCGCTCCAGGTGCGCAGCCCCGCGCGGCCGAGCGCCTCGGCCGCCGCCGCCGCCGCCGCGTCGCTCTCGAACACGCCGAACACAGCCGCGCCCGAGCCCGACATGGCCGCATAGGCGGCGCCAGCCTCGGCGAGCGCACGTCGCGCCGCCGCAATCGCCGGGTGCGCCGCCTCAACGGGCACCTGGAAGTCGTTCGTGAGCTCGCGGCGCCAGCGCTCGAGGTCGTCGGAGAGCACCGCCGCGGCCACGTCCGGCCGGCCGCGGTCGTGCGGCGCGACGAGCCGGTACGCCTCGGCGGTGGATACGTGGACCTCCGGCACGGCCACGCAGAGCGCGAACGGGCAGCGGTAGAGCGCGCCGTCGGCGCGGCGGAGCGGGGTCAGGCGCTCCCCGATGCCCTCGCCGAGTGCCGGCGCGCGGCCGAGGAAGAACGGCACGTCGGCGCCGAGCGCCGTTGCGATCTCGTGCAGCGCGCGCGGCGTCACGTCCAGCTTCCAGAGCTGCGCGAGCAGACGCAGCGCCGCCGCCGCGTCCGAGGAGCCGCCGCCGAGCCCGGCGCCGTAGGGCACGTGCTTCTCGAGGTGCAGCCGCGCCGCCGGCACGATCCCGGCGTGGCTGGCCAGCGCCTCGGCAGCCCGCCAGACCAGGTTGCGCGCGTCGGCGGGCAGCGCCGGGTCCGACGTCGAGAGCGCGAGCGCGGGCGCCGGCTCGGCCTCGAGCACGTCGGCCCAGGCGATGGGCAGGAAGACGGTCTCGAGGTCGTGGTAGCCGTCTGCGCGGCGGCGGAGCACATGCAGGCCGAGGTTGAGCTTGGCAGGCGCAGCACGGCGCAGCAGAGCGGGAGCAGGCATCGGAAGGTCTGTTGACGGCTCGGCGCGCGGCGCCGTACCTTGAGCGGCGAGTTTACGCGTGTCCGCCACCTGCCGTCTCTCCGATCGGACCGATTGCTACGCCCGCCTTTTTTCCGGTCTAGGCAGCAGATGACGTTTCTTGCGCGGCGCACGCCGCTCCCTGCGCGCCGCATCGCCGCGCTCGTCCCGGCGTTCGCGCTCGTCCCGGCGTTCGCGCTCGTCCTGACGCTTGCACCCGGCGCAGCGCGCGCGCAGACCACACCTCCCGCCACGCTCCCCGCAGATGGCGTGGGGCTTCCGGGAACGGCTACGCCGGGCGCCGGCGTCCGCCTGCCGGCCCCCACGCGCGGGCTGCCCACCGACGCGCTCGTCCTCGAAGGCCCGCTCGACGCAGCGGCCTACCTTGTGGGACCGGGCGACCTGTTCACGGTCTCCATCGGCGGCGCACTCGGCCGCCAGATCCCTGTCACCGTCTCCGCCGACGGCACGCTCGTCGTGCCCGAGGCGGGCAGCTTCAGCGTCGCCGGGCGCTCGCTCGCGGCTGTCAAGAGCACCGTCGGGGCGGCGCTGCAGCGCCGCTACGCCAACGTCGTGACGGATATCGCGCTGGCGCAGCCGCGGCAGTTCTTCGTGCACGTCTCGGGCGCAGTGCCGCTGCCAGGCCGGCACGCCGTGCGCGCGACGGCCCGCGTCGAGGACGCGCTCGCGCTGGCCTCGGGACAGCCCAGCGCGCGCCGCCTGGCCGACTATGGCCGCCCCGAGGCGGTCCGCTCGCAGATGAGCACCGAGGCGCGCCCGGCGCTCCGCAACATCACCGTGCGCCACGCCGATGGCCGCTCCTCGCGCGTGGACCTGATGCGCTACTTCGCCACCGGCGACGTCGCGCACAACCCCGTCCTGCGCGACGGCGACGTGCTCACGGTGCCCACGTTCGATCCCATTGCCGAGGGCATCGTTGTCTCGGGCGCCGTGCCACGCCCCGGCCTCTACGACTTCCGCCCCGGCGACACGGCAATGGACCTGCTCGTGATCGCGGCCGGCGAGGACGCCGCGGCGCGCCTCGGCGGGGTGCGCCTCATCCGCGCCGGCAGCGGTGCGGCGCAGACGTACGCGCTCGCGCAGGCGGCCTCGCTCCCGGTCGGCCCACGCGACCAGGTGTTCGCCGTCGAGGCCGAGCCCGAGGCCGGCCTCGCCGAGATCGCCGGCGCCGTCGCCTATCCGGGCCTCTATCCCATCCGCTCCGGCCAGACGACGCTCCAGGAGCTCGTGGCTATGGCCGGCGGCCTCGAGCCCGACGCGCTCGCCCGCGGGGCCTACCTCGAGCGCCGCATGCGGGACCTGCCCGTGGACGTGCAGGGCGAAGCGCCGCGCCTCGTAGACCTCGACCTGTTCGGGCGCGGCTTCCTGATGAGCGAGATCTACCGCACGCCGCGCGTGGCGATAGACCTGCCGCGCGCCGCCTCCGGCGCCCAGCCCGTCACCCTGCTCGACGGCGACCGCCTCGTCGTGCCGCGCGACGTGGGCGGCGTGCGCGTGTTCGGGCAGGTCCAGCAGGCCGGCTACGTGCCCTTCGTCCCTGGCCGCCGGGCCGAGGACTACGTCGCCGATGCCGGCGGCCCCGGGCCGGGCGCCCAGCGCGTCTTCGTGCTCGAGGCCGGCACGGGCCGCCTCATCCCTGCCGCCGACGCGCCGCCCCTCCAGCCCGGCGACGCTGTCTTCGTCGACCGCGCGCCGATGGCCGAGAACCTCGAGCTCGCGCAGCTCGCGCTCCAGGAACGCGCCGAGCAGCGCGCGGAGCGCAGCGAAGAGCGCCAGGACCGCATGGAGATGCGGCAAGCGCGCTTTCAGACCATCCAGACCATCGTGAGCGTCCTTGGTACGACGGCCTCGCTCGTCGTCGCCTTCATCGCCCTGAGGCAGTAGCGCCCCGCCGCGGCAGCGCCCCGCCACCGTAGCGTTCTCGCTTCGGCCCCCCGCCTTCGCGCCGCACCGCTGCGCCCCCTCCCGCCGATCGCCCACCGTCCAGCTATGCGGTCTTCCGAGCTCCCCCCTGCCTTGGTTTCAGCCGGCGGCGACGGCCCTCCCTCCGGCCCGGGCTACCCGGTGTCCGAGCCGGGAGACGCCCCCTCTGACGGCGCCCTGACGGACGGCGCCCTGACGGACGGCGCCCCGTCGGACGGCGCCCTGTCGGACGCAGCCCGCAGGGAGCGCGCGGAGAGCGCCTTCTGGACGGCCGCGGCGGCGCTGCACCGGTGGCGCTTCGCGATCGCGGGCGTGACGCTGCTCACGGCCATCGCCGCGGTCGTGGTCAGCCTGCTGCTGCCCAAGTGGTACGCCGCCACGGCGCGCGTGCTGCCGCCCGAGTCGGCCGCCGGGAGCGGCGGCCTGAGCGCGCTCATCGGTAACCTGTCGCCCATCGCGTCGTCGCTGCTCGGCAGCGGCGGCGGCGGCGACTACACGCGCTACCTCGCCATCCTCAACAGCGAGACGATGCAGAACGCGGTCATCGACCGCTTCGACCTCATCCGCGCCTACGAGCTCGAGGACAAACGCTACCCCCGCGAGGCGGCGCAGCGCGCGCTGCGTAAGAACGTCGCGATCGCCGTCGACATGGAGTACGAGTACCTCGAGATCACGGCTTACGACCGCGACCCGCGCCGGGCGGCCCAGATCGCGAGCTTCTACGTGGACGAACTCAACCGCCGCAACGAAGAGCTTGCCCTTCAGGGCGCCGGACGCTTCCGCGAGTACGTCGAGAGCCGCTACCGCGAGATTGAGAACAACATGGCCGAGGCGCGCGAGGCCATGCGCGCCTTCCAGGAGCGCCACGGCGTGATCGAGTTGCCCACGATGGCGCAGGGCCTGATCGAGTCCGTCGCGTCGGCGCGCGTGGAGGTGGCACGGGCCGAGACGCAGTACGAGGCGCTGCGCGCGCTCTACGGGGACGAGAACCCGGAGGTGCAGGCCAGCGCGCAGGCGCTCGCCGCCGCGCGGCGCGCCCAGAGCAACCTGCTCGGGGGGCGCGAGGCCGTGATGCCCGTCCCGCTGCGGCGCCTGCCGGCTGTCGCGTCCGAGTACGCCGCGCTCTACCAGGAGCTGCTGATCCAGCAGGCTCTGATGGAGCAGGCCCGCCCGCTGCTCGAGCAGGCCCGTTTCGACGAGGAGCGCGACCGCGTGGCCGTGCAGGTGCTCGACGCGCCGGCCGTCCCGGAGCGCAAGGCGCGTCCCAAGCGCGCCGTGATCGTGCTCTCGGCGACGCTCTCGGCCCTCCTGCTCTGCGTGCTCGTCGCCCTCGGCGCCGAGTTCGTGCGCCGCCGACGCCAGACCTGGGCCCTCGCGTTCCAGCGCGCGCGGCAGCGCTAGCCCCCGTGCCTGCCGCCGCCGACGCCCGCTCCGCCCTCCCGACGGCCCTCGTGCTGCTCGGCATGGCCGGGCTGTGCGCGCTCGCGCTCGCCCTGGCCGCCGCGAGCAGCCTGCCATGGCTCGCGCTCGCGCTGCCGCTGACGCTCGGCGGCCTGCTCGCGCTCGGGCTCGTGCGCGCGCATCCGCTGGCGCCGCTCGCGCTCGCCCTGGTCCTTGCCGGCCTGGCGCTCAACCGCACCGCGGGCATCCAGCCGATGGAGGTCGTGTTCGGGCTGTACTACCTGGGCTACTTCGCCGCGTGGTACACGCTCCGGATGCTCGTCTACCGCGAGCGCCTCGTGCGGGGCGTCGGCGAGGGCGCGCTCGCCTTCTTCATGCTGTACATGACGGCGGCGCTCTTCCTGACGCTGCTGCACGGCGGCAACCCGGGTCAGGGCCTGCGCGAGTGGATCGCGCTCTCGATGCTGGGGTTTTACTTCCCCGTCCGCGAGGCGTGCGAGCGCTACGAGAACGGGACGCGCCTGGTGCTCCTGCTCATCGTCTACCTGGGCTCGGTGTCGCTCTTCCGCAACGTGCTCCACTTCCAGGAGACGATCGTGGCCGCGACGTACGCCTGGGAGGTGGCGCGCGCGCGCGCGACGTCGAACGAGCTCATCCTGATGAGCGCCGCCCTGGCGAGCCTGGCGCTTGCCGCGGTCAGCCGGCGCCCGGCCGCCTTCTTGCTCGGCGTGGCAGGCTTCGCCGCGTTTGCCGTCGGTGTCGTGCTGACGCAGTGGCGCGCGTACTACGTCTCGCTTGCGCTGGGCGCCGCGGTCGTCTTCGCGCTTGCCCGAGGCCGGGAGCGGCGGCGGCTCGGCGCGGGCGCCCTGCTGGCCGTGGTGGCCAGCACCGGGGCCGCCTACCTGATCGCCGGCGACATGCTGCTGCTGCTGGCCTACGGCCTGCTCGACCGTCTGCTCAGCATCGGCACGGCCGGCAAGGTGGACATCTCGTTCCTCAACCGCCTGCTCGAGTCGCGCAGCCTCTGGCCGCTCGTGCTCGCCAACCCCATCGTCGGCTACGGCCTCGGGACGGACTTCGCCTTCTTCGACGTGACGACGCGCACGACCTGGGTCAAGAGCTACGCCCACAACGGCTACCTGACGATGTGGTACAAGTTCGGCGTCGTGGGCCTGGGCGCGCTGCTCCTTTTCTGGGGCAGCGCCATCGCGCGCGCGCTCCGCGTGCGGGCGCAGCCCAACCCCTGGCGGCGTGCGGCGGCGCTGCTCGCAGCCGCGGTGCTGCTCTCGCTCATCCCCTCGTTCTACGTCTCGGCGCCCTTCACGACGGCTGACACCGTAATCATGTTCGCGCTGATGCTGGGCCTGGCGGCGGGGCAGCCGCTCCGCCCGGCACTGCCGCCGGCTCCGGGTGCCGCCATGTCCGGTAGCGCCACTGCTTGAGGCGGGCGACGGCTGCGTGCAGCGCGGGCTCGTGCGCGAGCCGCATCTGGGCCAGTTCGGCGAGCGGCGTGCGACCGAGCTTCCGGTCGAGCAGGTTCCACGCGTCGTCATCGGCGACTCCGGTCACGAGACCAGGGATGCCGCCGAGGCGGCGGCGCACGTCGGCGGCGTCGCGGGCCTCGTGCGTCGCCCGGGCGACGGCGAGCAGCAGGCGCATGACGGGCTCCTGCCCGAACCGCTCCGCCGTCCGGGCGGCGGCCTGCCGGCCGAGCCGCTCGCGCTGATGCGGCTGGCTGGCCAGGAGCGCCATCGCCTCGGCGAGCCCCCGCTCGTGCGCGGCCACGAGCCCGCCCTCGCCATGCCCGACCACCTCGAGTTGGCTGTTGTCGCGCGCCGGCCGGCTGAGCGTGATCACGGGCCGCCCGCAGCGCATCGCCTCGGCCAGCACCATGCCGAAGCTCTCGCCGATCTCAGCCGCGTGCACGAACACGTCCATGCACGCATAGCCGGCCCGGAGCGCGGCGTCGCCGTGCAGGAACGGGAGCTCGCGCACCCGGCGCCGGGCGGCGGCCGGGAGGCGCTCAAGCGGTGGGCGGAGCTCCTCGGGCAGCCCCACGAGGAACAGCCAGGCCTGCGTGTGCTCGGCCGCGACGCGCGCGAACGCGCCGAAGAGCGCCGGGTGCCACTTCCAGCGGCTCGGCTGGCCGACGCGCCCGAAGACGAGCGCGTCCTGCGGTACGTCCCACGCCGCGCGCGCCGCGCGCTGCTCCTCCGGCGTGGCCGGGTAGAAACGCGCCGTATCGATGGAATAAGGCACGACGACGCCCGGCGCGCCCTCCATCCTGCGGCGCCACCGGCTCCAGCGCCACAGGCACCAGCGCGAGAGGTGGAGGTGCACGTCAAAGAGGTGGCGGTCGGGCGAGCGGTCCACGCGCCCGAACACGTTCGTCTCCATCACGCGCGGGCGTCCGCCGGCGCGGCGCAGCGCGCGCAGCACGGCGCCGCTGCGGGCGTCTGCGCCTCCGTTCCGGTGCACGTGCACGAGATCGGCGCCCCAGGCCCCGGCCGCACACACGGCCGCCTCGGGCGAGCCTTCCGTGGCGGGAGAAAAGACGGGCACGCCCGCCGTCTGCAGTTCCGCCTCCCGCGGCCCACCGGCCTCATAGGCGAGCACAGCCACCTCCAGTCCGGCCGCCTGGTAGCCGAGCGTATAGTTCTGCGCGGCGCGCTGCGTGCCCCCCGGACCGAGGTCGTGCACGACGGTGAGGATGCGCATGTCAAGACGGTTCGTGGAGGCGGCGCCACGCCCAAGTTACCAGCACCGCCGCGACGACGGCCTCCACGGCGACCGTCGTCAGCGCTGCGCCGGTGATGCCGAGCACCGGGATGAGCCCTGCGTTGAGCCCCACGTTCAGCACGGCCGCCGCGCCAAAGGCCGCGATGGGCAGACGGTGCTGCCGCTGCGCCAGGCACGCCACGAACGCGAGGTCCTTGGCGCACGTAAATGGAAACGTGAGCACGAGCACGCGCAGCGCGCCGGCTGCGGGGTCGAACGCAGGGTCGGCCGTGAGCAGGCGCACGAGCCACGGCGCCGCGGCGTAGACGACGGCTGCAGCCGCGGCTGCAAGCAGCAGCAGGCCGGCAAGCCCGCGCCGGTAGAGCCGTCGGCCGGCGCGGGCCTCGCCGCGCGCCACGAGGCCCGAGAGGCGCGGGAAGATCATGCCCTGCACCAGGATGGCCGGCACCAGGCTCATCGCTTCGAGCAGCCGGTACGCCTGCGCGTACTGCCCCGCTGCCGCACGCCCGAGCATCGCCTCGATCATCACCTGGTCGATGCGCAGGTAGACGACTTGGAGCAGCTCGGCCACGCCGATGGGGAGCACCGCGCCCAGCATCAGCCAGGTGCCGGCTGCAGCGACGGCATCTTCGGGCAGCACGCGCGCGCGCACCCACGCAGCCTGCCCGGCCGCCACCAGGCCCATCCCGGCCGCCATGCCCGCCAGCACGGCCACGGGCGAGCGCGTCAGGTAGAGCGCCGCGAGGCCGACGCCGATTGTGCCGGCACGCTCGAGCACGGTGAAGGCGGCCTCACTCCCGAGCCGGCCATAGGCGCGCAGGAACGCGTGCAGCGTCACCGTGGCCGCCTGCGCACCTAGGAACGCCATCGCCGCACCCGTGCTCGCAAGCAGCCCTCCCCGGTACCCGAGTACGAGCGCCGCCCCGAGCACCGCGCCGCACGCCAGCCCGAAGAGCACGCCCCGGTAGCGTAGCACGCGCCCGAAGAGCGCCCGCCCCTGCCGGGGGTCCGCCGAGGTCTCCCGGAGCGCGTACGTAGACAGGCCGAGATCCGTGAGGGCGACGCCCAGCGCCGCCAGCGCAAGCGCCGTCTGCATCGTCCCGAACGCCTCCACGCCGAGCAGGCGCGGGCAGGCGCCCACCAGGAACAGGATCCAGAGCGGCTTGACGGCGAGGTTTGCCCCCGAGAGCAGGAGCCCTCCTCGCAACATGGACGTGCAGAGCGTGCCAGCGGTGAAAAAGATGCGTCGGCTGTGCCCGCGAGACAGAGGCGTAGCCACCAGACGGTGCGCGTCCAGCGCCTCGGACGGGCGCGGGGAAGCTAACTTGCTCCCGGCCGTTCGGCGGCCGCACACTGGTCCCGCTCCCTCTCTACCTCCCCATGCCCCTCGTCTGCATCCAGTGGCCCCGCCTCGGGCCGCCTCATTTTGCCCGGCTGCACGCCGCGCACGAGGTGTTCTCCGAACAGGGGGTCGGGCTGGTGGCGCTGGAGACGGCCTCGGAGAGCGACACCTACCGCTGGCGCGTGGACGACCGGCCGCTGCCCTTCCGCCGCGAGACGGTCTTCCCCGGCCAGTCGTACCACCGCCTGCCGTCGGCGCGCATCCACGCGGCGGTCTACGCCGCCCTGGAGCGGATCCAGCCGGATGCGCTGCTCATTCATAGCTACAGCACGCCAGATGCGCAGGCGACGCTGCGATGGGCGCGCGAGCACCGGCGCGTCGCCGTCTGCATGGCCGAGAGCCGCGCCGAGGACACCCCGCGCAGCCCCTACCGCGAGGCCATCAAACGCGCGCTTGTCGCGCAGTTCGACGCGGCCCTTGCCTCGGGCTCGGCCTCCACGCGCTACATCGTCTCGCTCGGCATGCCGCCGGGCTGCGTCACCCGCGGCTACAGCATCGTCGACAACGACTACTTCGCCCAGGGCGCCGAGGCCGTCCGGCAAGCGCGCGTGCGCCCGGCGCACCTGCCCGGGCTCGCCGACCCGGCGCCGTTTTTCTTTGCCTCGGCGCGCTTCATGACGCGCAAAAACCTGCCCGTCCTGCTGCGCGCCTTCGGCGCCTACCGGCGGCGCGCGGAGGCGGCGGGGCACTCGCCCTGGCGCCTCGTGCTCCTCGGCGACGGCGAGCTCCGGCCGGCGCTGGAGGCGCTTGCCGAGGCCGAGGCCCCCGGCGCCGTCACCCTGCCTGGCTGGCTCGAGCTCGACGCGCTGCCGGCCTACTACGGCCTCGCGGGCGCGTTCGTCCACACGGCGCACGTGGACCAGTGGGGCCTCGTCGTCAATGAGGCCATGGCGGCGGGCCTGCCCGTGATCGTCTCGACCGGCACCGGCGCCGCCGAGGACCTCGTGCAGGACGGCCGCAACGGCTATACGTTCGCGCCCGAAGACGAGCCCCGCCTGGCCGATCTCCTCCTCCGCGTGGCGCACCAGGACGATCGCGACGCGATGGGCCGGGCCAGCCGCGAGATCATCGGCGAATGGCCGGCCAGCCTGTTCGCCACGGGCCTCCTGGAAGCCATCCGCCGCGGCACGCCGCGTGCGGCACGGGGCCTCAGCCCCGAGGCCGCGCTCGTGCTCGGCGCGCTCCGCGTGGCCGCCCGATCGCCCAACGACTTCCACGCCGTAGAATTTTAAGCCGGCCTCCGCGCCCCCCAACGTTGCAGGCTTCCCCCGACATCCAGGCGCGCGTGGAGCGCGAACGCGCGGCGCACACCGAGCACGACGTGCTCGCGGAGAGCGTCCAGCTCAAGAATCGTTTCGCCCACATCTGGAGCTACCCCGGCGTGCGCCGCCTCCGCGCGGCGCTCGAGGCCGCCCCGGCCACGCCCGGCGTCGCACGCGTGCTCGACTACGGCTGCGGACGCGGCGAGCGCAGCCTCTCTGTGCTCGCTCACGGCCGCGAGGTGGACGGCATCGACATCTCGCCCGTCTACATCGCCGAGGCCGAGACGGCCGCGCGCGCGGCCGGGTACGACGCCGACCGCTTCCGCTTCGTCGTCGGCGATGCGCACGTGCTGCCCTATCCCGATGCCGCGTTCGACCTCGTGCTCGGCGAGGGCATCCTGCACCACCTCGACCTGCCGACGGCTCTCGGCGAGGTGCACCGCGTGCTCCGGCCTGGCGGGCGGGCGTTGTTTCTCGAGCCGCTGCTCGACAACCCGCTGCTGAAGCTGTTCCGGAGCCTGACGCCCAGGGCGCGCACCGACGACGAGCGCCCGCTCTCGGCGGCGGATCTGCGCGCGATTGCGCGCTCGGGCGCCTGGCGCGTCGAGAGCGCCTACTGCGGGCTGCTCGCAGCGCCGGCGGCCGTCGCGACGTCGCTTGCCCTACCCGCGCGCCCGCAGAACGACCTGCTCCGCCTGGCCGACCGCGCCGAGCAGGCGATCGCACGGCGCCACGTGCTCGACGCGTGGCACCAGTACGTGCTGCTCAACCTCGTCCGCCGCGCATGAGCCGCCTCGCGCAGGCCACTGCGCTCGCCCGCCTCGTCGCCCGCCACCCGGACGCGCTGGCCGCGCTCGCTCGCTGGCGCCCTTTTTCCACGACGGCCTTCGAAATGGCGCGCGCGCTCCGCGCGCAGGGCCTCCGCCCGCGCCTGATCGTCGACGGCGGGGCCAACGTGGGGCAGTTCGCGCGCGCCGTCGCCGAGACGTTCCCCGAGGCGCGCGTCGTCTCGTTCGAGCCGCTGCCCGACGTGGCCGCGCGCTTCCGCGCCGCGCTCGGCGGCCTGCCGCGCGTGCGCCTCGTCGAGGCCGCGCTCGGCGCCGAGGAGGGCACGCTCGCCTTCGGGCGCAACGCCTACTCGCTCGCCTCGTCGGCGCTGCCGGTGCTTGCCGGCGACCGTCTCGTCGCGCCGCACGCCGAGACGGTTTCGGTGCCCGTGACGACGCTCGACGCCGCGCTCGCCGGCGAGGACATCCCGCCCGACACGCTGCTCAAGCTCGACCTTCAGGGCTTCGAGCTCGAGGCGCTCCGCGGGGCCCCGGCGACGCTCGGGCGTGTCGGGCACGTGCTGCTCGAGGTCGCGCTCCGCCCCAGCTACGCCGGCGAGCCCACGTTCGAGGCCCTGCTCGACGCGCTCCGCCCGCACCGCTTTCGCTTCCTCCGTCCGGTGGACGTGCTCCGGGACCGCCGCGGCGAAATCGTGCAGATGGACGCGCTCTTCGGACGCCAGGCCTAGAGCTCCTGCGCGCGGGCGCCGGGCCGGCTCAGCCGGCGCCGGTCGAGCCGAAGCCGCCGGCGCCGCGCGCGGTCTCGGCCAGCGCCTCCGCCGGCGCGAGCGCTGCACGCTCGTAGCGCGCCACGACGAGTTGTGCCACGCGCTCGCCACGCGCCACCACGAACGGCTCCGGGCCGAGGTTGACGAGCAGCACCTGCACCTCTCCCCGGTAGTCCGCGTCGATCGTGCCGGGGCTGTTGAGCACCGTCACGCCGTGCTTGAAGGCCAGACCGGAGCGCGGGCGCACCTGCCCCTCGGTCCCCTGCGGCAGTTCGAGCACGAGGCCCGTCGGGACGAGCGCGCGGGCGCCGGGCGCGAGCGTGAGCGGCGCGTCTTCCGGCAGGGCCGCGCGCAGGTCCAGCCCGGCGCTATCGGCCGTGGCGTGGGCGGGCAGCGCGAGCCCCTCGCCGTGCGGGAGGACGCGGACGGGAACGGCGAGCACGGGCTTCAGAAGCTGACAGGGGCGGGACGCGAGCGGCAAGATAACCGCCCCGCGCCCCGCCCAGCGGGTCTGCCAGCAGACGCGACGCGCTCAGCGCGCCGGGCGGGCCATCATCTCGCGCATCGGCCGCACGAAGAGCGCCAGCACGACCGCTCCACCGATGGCGATCGCAGCCACGATACCGAAGAACGTCGGCAGCGGGACGGTGTCGTAGAACGTGGCGATGAAGCCGGCGACGAAGTTGCCCACGCTCGCCGCGAGGAACCACACACCCATCATGAGGCTCGTCACGCGCGCCGGCGCCAGACGCGTCATGGCCGAGAGCCCCACCGGGCTCAGCGTCAGCTCGCCGAGCGTGTGCAGCAGATACGTCGCCACGAGCCACATCGGGGAGACCTGCTGCCCCCGCGCTGCCAGCGCGGCCGCGCCGATCATCACCACGAAGCCCAGCCCCAGCAGCAGCAGCCCGAGCGCAAACTTGGCCGGGCTCGAGGGGTCCATCCCGCGCCGCGCCAGCGCCACCCACACAGCCGCCACGACCGGCGCGAAGGCCATGATGAACAGCGGGTTCAGGCTCTGGAAGAACGAGGCCGGTACGGTAAACGCCCCCAGCGCGCGCGCCGTGGAGCCCTCGGCGAACAGGTTGAGCGACGAGCCCGCCTGCTCGAACGCCGCCCAGAAGAGCGCCGCGCCAATGAAGAGCACACCGATCACGTAGAGTTGCCGACGCTCGGCGTCGGTCCAGTAGCGGCGCGTGAAGAGCCAGCCGAACAGGCCCAGCACGATCGCGAGCAGGAGCACCGTGTAGCCCGTCTGCACAAGGCCCTCGGTGAGCACGAGCGCGCCCGATGCCACGAGCACGGCCAGCAGCGCCACGACCGCGCCGAAGCCGGCCATGCCTGTCCCGAACGCACGCAGCGCTGACGGGCGCTCGGCCTCGGCCTCGGGCGCGAGCCGGCCCGCCTCGCCGAGCGTGCGCCCGGTGAGCACGTACACGACGAGCCCGAGCGCCATCCCGACCCCCGCCGCGGCGAAGCCGAGGTGCCAGTCCACCTGCTCGCCCAAGTAGCCGCACACGAGCGGCGCGATGAACGCGCCGATGTTGATGCCCATGTAGAAAATCGTGAAGCCCGCGTCGCGCCGGGCGTCGGTAGGCGCGTAGAGCTGCCCCACCATGACGGAAATGTTGGGCTTAAGCAGGCCCGTCCCGACGACGATCAGGCCGAGACCGGCGAAGAAGAACGCCGTGCCGGGAATCGCCATCGTAAAGTGCCCGGCCGCGATCACGGTGCCGCCGATGAGCACCGAGCGGCGCTGCCCGAGCAGGCGGTCGGCGATCCAGCCGCCGGGTAGGTTGACCAGGTACACGAGCGACGTGTAGAGACCGTAGATGAGCGCGGCCGTGGCCGTCGTGTAGCCGAGGCCGCCCTCGGTGACGGCGGCCGTCATGAACAGGACCAGCAGCGCGCGCATCCCGTAGTACGAGAAGCGCTCGAAGAGCTCGGTAAAGAACAAGTTTGCCAGTCCGGCCGGATGGCCGAAGAAGCGCCGGTCGTAGGCCGAGGCCGCCGCGGGCGGCGCGCCGGCGAGGCTGTCGGCCGCCAGGGCCGTCGCGGCCTCGGCGTGGGGGTCTTTGCTCATGGCAGGTGGTGGAGGGAGAGGCCGCCCTCGTTGGCGGCGCGCGAAAGTAGGCGCGGCGCACGGCCCTTCGTACCCCTCTGCCCGATGCTTTTTTTCGCCTGCGCGACGCCCTCACGCACGCCTTTTGGGTCCTTTCCGGCGCGCTCTCAGGCGGATTCATCCGGCTGCCTGGGTAGCCTCGCTCACGCGAGGCCGGCCTCGGACAAGACGCGCTCCGCGAGGCGGTGCGGCGTGCGCGCGGACGGGTCGAGCGCGGCGATCTCGCGCGCGAGCGCGTCGCGACGTGCCACCGTCCAGAAGCGCCGCGACCACGCCGACTCCACGAGACGGCGCACGCGGCGGCGCAGCCGCGCTTCGCGCAGCACCTCCCACGAGGGCGCCAGATGCGCACGGTGCGCCGCAAGCGCGTCCCCGAGCGCGTCCAGCCCGTTCCCCTCGAGCGCGCTCGTCTGCGCGACTGGCACGGCCCAGCCGTCCGGCGAGGCGGCGCGCAGATGTAGCGCCTGCCGCAGCGCGCGCGCCATGCGCCCGGCCTCCGGGTGATCGGCCTTGTTGACTGCGAACACGTGCGCGATCTCCATCAGGCCTGCCTTCATGGCCTGCACGGCATCGCCGGCCTCGGGCACGAGCACGACGAGCACGGTGTCGGCGGCCTCAGCCACGTCGAGCTCGCCCTGCCCCACCCCGACGGTCTCGAGCAGGACGACGTCGAAGCCGGCAGCGTCGAACACGTCGCAGGCAGCCTCGGCGGCCTCGCTCAGGCCGCCCGGCGCCCCGCGCGCGGCGAGCGAGCGCATGAACACCCCGTCGTCGCCGACACGGTCGGCGAGGCGGACGCGGTCGCCGAGCAGCGCCCCACCTGTGAACGGGCTCGACGGATCCACGGCCACGATGGCCACGGTCTGCCCGGCCGCGCGGAAGCGCGACACGAGACGATCGGTGAGCGTGGACTTGCCCGCGCCCGGCGGCCCGGTCATCCCGATGCGCCACGCACGCCCTGTGTGCGGGTAGAGCGCGTCCACGAGCGCCTCGCCGGCGCCGTTCTCGACCGCCGTGAGCGCGCGCGCGACCGCCCGGCGGTGCCCGGCAAGGACGGCGGAGGGATCGGGCAGCATGAGGGACTGGGCAGTTGCGCTCGCAAACCTACGGCTGCCCGTGCGCGGCCGGCGGCCAGCCAGCCACGGGCCCATCCCCAGGCGTGGACTCGGTCCAATGTTGCTCTCCCAAGGATCCCGGGCCGGCTTCGGCCGTCCGAAGCGCGTCGTTCTCTCAAACCTACTCCCGCTATGCAGGCCATTCCCGCCCACTCGCAGTGTACCGCCTGCGCGCACCTCGAGCGCGACACGCCGGCGACCGTTTGCAGCGCCTTCCCGTCTGGCATCCCGGACGAGATCTGGCTCAACGAGGTCCCGCACACGACCTCCTACCCGGGTGACAACGGCATCATGCTCGAGCTGATCCCGCTCGAGCAGTACCGCCCGCAGGACGCCCGCGCCTGACGCGCCCGCGCGCACCGCGCCGAGCCCGCTCCCGAGTGCCCGGGAGCGGGCTTCCTGTACGCCGCCGCCGGGCGATTCCGCCCGACACGGCCCCTCCGGCGGAACCCGGGGCCGCTTGCTTGTTTGAACAAGCATGTATGCAAGCATGCACAGGACGCGCCCCATGCCTGCCTCGCCCGTCACCGGCCTGCACCACGTCACCGCCATCGCCGGCCCCGCGCAGCGCCACCTGGATTTCTACGCCGGCCGCCTCGGCCTTCGCCTTGTCAAGCGGACCGTCAACTTCGACGACCCGCAGGTGTACCATCTCTACTACGGGGACGGCGCGGCGCGCCCGGGCTCGCTCATGACCGCCTTCCCCTGGGAGCGCGCCCACCCCGGCCGCGCCGGAGGCGGGCAGGCCGTCGCAACCGCCTACGCCGTGCCGCCGGGCGCCATCGCGGGATGGCTCGACCGCCTCGCCGCCGGAGGCTTCGACGCCTTCGACGCGCCGGCCGAGCGCTTCGGCGAGCGCGTGCTCGCGCTCGGCGACCCGGACGGGCTCGTGCTCGAGCTCGTCGAGGATGTCCGTGCCGAGGGGGGGTGGCACGAGGGGCCGATCCCACAAGCGCTCGCACTCACGAGCTTCCACCGCGTCACGCTCTCGTCGCTGCGCCCCGAGGCGACAGTGCGCCTGCTCACCGACCTGTTCGGCTACGCCGAGGCGGGCGAAGAGGGCGGCCGGCTGCGCCTCGTCAACGAGGCCGCCGAGCGTGCCCGCTACCTCGAGGTGCTCACGGCGCCCGGCGCGCCAGACGGCCGGATGGGCGCCGGCGTCGTGCACCACGTCGCCTTTCGCGTCCCGACCGACGAGGCCCACGAGGCGCTCCGCGACGCACTCCAGCGCCGCGGTTTCGCGCCCACGCCTGTCATCGACCGGCAGTACTTCCGTTCGGTCTACTTCCGCGAGCCGGGTGGCGTTCTGTTCGAGGTCGCAACCGACCCGCCCGGCATGGCCATCGACGAGCCCGCCGATGCGCTTGGCGAGCGCCTGATGCTGCCGCCGCAGTACGAACCGCGCCGCACTGCGATCGAGGCCCGCCTGCCTGTGCTCCGCCGTCCTGCGGCGGCCTGAGGCGCTCTGCCGCCAGTTCCCTCCTTGGCCTACCCACGCCATGGCCCATCCGCATCTGCAGCAGCCCCTCCGCCGTGGCGGCGCGCCGCTCGAGACCGCCGCCGCCGCGCTCGTGCTCCTGCACGGCCGCGGCGCAACTGCCGAGAGCATCCTCCCTCTCGGCGACGCCCTGGGCCGGGACGGCCTCGCCGTGCTCGCGCCGCAGGCCGCCATGGGCGCCTGGTACCCGACGACGTTCCTTGCCCCGCTCCGCTTCAACGAAGCGCACCTCAGCGCAGCTCTCGAGGCCGTCGGCCGGGCCGTGGCCGTGGCCGAGGCGGCCGGGCTCGCGCGCGAGCGCATCGTGCTGGCGGGCTTCTCCCAGGGCGCCTGCCTGGCCTCGGAGTACGCCGCGCGCCATGCCGGGCGATGGGGCGGGCTGCTCGCTTTCTCAGGCGGGCTGATCGGCTCCGATGACCTGCCCGGTGCAGACGTGCCCGACGACAAGGCGTTCGAGTACGCGGGAAGCTTCGAGGGGATGCCGGCCTTTCTAGGCTGCTCGGACGTGGACCCGCACATCCCGCTCGCGCGTGTCCGGCAAACGGCGCGTGTGCTGGAGCGCCTGGACGCCAGCGTGGACGCGCGCGTCTATCCCGGATTCGGCCACAGTATCAACGACGACGAAATCGGCGCTGCACGCGCCCTGCTCGCCGGCCTCGACTGACCCCGCCCGAGCGGACGCCGCCCGAGCGGACGCCGCCCGAGCGGACGACGCCGCGCGCAGCGGAAGCACGCAGGCGCTGCGAAAGCGTAACGAGCACGTGTCGTTTCGTACGGCTGAACCCGGCCCGCAGGCATGCTCAGCGCTCGGCGCCGGGCGGCGGGCCGGCCTCGGGAGGGAGGAGCCCGGCGAGCACACCCTCCTGGTCGATCGGGATCATGTCCCCGGCCCGCGTGCCCGTCACAAGCACCGCCACGCGCTGGCCCCGCGCAGCGTTCTCGCCGATGACGACGACCGCCGGCGCGCCGGCCGCCAGGAACTTGCCCGCGGAGGCCGCCACGAGCGCCGCCGCCGGCGTCGCCGGCACGAGGCGGAAGCGGCCACTGGCGGTCGTGCGCGCGGTTTTGTCGTGCGCATCCGCCTCCAGCCCGAGATGCTCGAACGTGAGCCGGTCAAACGACGTCGCCTCGGCGCCGCCGCCGAGCGCCACGGGGCGGCTGCGCCACGTCTGCACGGCAAGCGCGATCTGCCGTCCGTCGTGCGCGAGCGCCTCGGCGCTGGCGCGGGCGAGCTGGTGACGCACGGCGCTCGCGGCGGAGACCGTCGCCATGGCGACGAGGAACGCCGCGAGCGCGAGGAGGAGAAGTTGCTGCTGTCCCATGAGAGCACAGGCGAAGGGGAGACGGCGGCCTGCGCTTCATCCGGCGTGCCAAAGCGCGGCCACGCTCAGCCGAGCCAGCCCATCAGCCACGCGAGCAGCGGCACCGCGAAGAGCACCATCAGCACGATCATGAGCCATGCCGCCGGGCGCGTGCCGGCCTGTGGACGCGGGAACTCGTAGCCGCAGAACGGGCAGACGGGCGCGGCGGCGGGCGCGTCGAGCGCGCAGGCGGGGCACTCGCGGGTCTCGGGTGCCGGGACGGGAAACGGCATGGCGGGGGCGTCAGAGCAGCGGGAGGGCCACGAACGACTCGTCCGCCTCTGCAGCCTCGTGCGTGCGTCCGGTCGCGTGGATCCAGCCACCGGCGAGCACGTCGTCGCCGTCGTAGAGCACGACAGCCTGGCCGGGCGTGAGCGCCGGGCGCGGCACCGCGAACGTAACCTCGAGCGCGTCGTCGGCCGTCTGCCGCGCAAGCGCGGGCGCGCCGGCGTCCTTGTAGCGGACCTGCGCCGTGACGGCGTGCTCGCCGCGCAGGTCGGCTGCGCGCCCGAACGTGAGCTGCCGCGCTGTGAGGGTGCGCCCGAGCAGCGCCTCCCTGGGCCCGACGAAGACGGTGTTGGTGGCCGCGTCGATGCGCGTGACGTAGGCCGGCACGCCGAAGGCGACGGGCAGGCCCCGCCGCTGCCCGACGGTGTAGAACGGGTAGCCGCGGTGCACGCCGACGGTCTCGCCGGTCGGCTCCCAGACGAGCGGCCCGCCGGCCACGCGCGCAGCCAGCCCGGGCACGCGGCGCGCGAGGAAGCCGCGGTAGTCGTTGTCCGGGATGAAGCAGATCTCGTAGGAGTCCGGCTTCGCGGCGACGTGGCGCAGCCCCATCTCGCGCGCCATCTGGCGGATGGCCGGCTTGGTGAACGCGCCGAGCGGGAAGCGCGAGCGCGCGAGGTGCTCCTGCTCGACGCCCCAGAGCGCGTACGACTGGTCCTTGTCGCGGTCGAGGCCGCGGCTGACGACGTAGCGCCCCGTCCCTCCGTCTCGGCGGACGCGCGCGTAGTGGCCCGTGGCGATGTAGTCGCAGCCGAGCGCGTCGGCGCGCCGCAGCAGGGCCGCCCACTTGATGTGCGTATTGCACAGCACGCACGGGTTGGGCGTGCGCCCGGCGAGGTACTCATCTGTGAAGCGGCGCACGACATGGTCGCCGAACTCCTCGCGGATGTCCACAATGAAGTGCGGGAAGCCGAGGCGGACGGCCACGGCACGCGCGTCGTTCATGGACTCGAGCGTGCAGCAGCCGGTCTCCTTGCCGCGCGTGCGCGCCTCGGCCGCGCCCCCGCTCGTGGCGTAGTCCCACGTCTTCATCGTCAGCCCGACCACGTCGTAGCCCTGCTCGTGGAGCAGCGCGGCCGTGACCGAGGAATCGACGCCGCCGCTCATGGCGACGAGTACGCGACCGTGGCGAGACATGGGGGACGACGGGCAAGGGGGAACGACGGGCGAGGCAGGACCGGGCCAACGCGCCAAGGTAGGACGGGCGCACCCGCGCGCCGGCCAAGGATCGCCGAATCCGGCACTCCCGTCCAGCCTCAGACGTGCAAGCACCCCGGCTGACACGCGAAGCGTCACCCGATCGCGGTTAGGTTGCCCGGCTCCGCCCTCCCGCGCCATGCCTTTCGATCCGCTCGCCCCCCTTGCGCAGGCCCCGTTCGTCGTCGTCGACACGGAGACGACGGGCGCGCGGGCAGGCGAGGACCGCCTGATCGAGATCGGCGCCGTGCGCCTCGTCGGCGGCAAGGTCGTCGACCGCTTCCAGCAGCTCATCGACCCCGGCCGGCACGTCCCGCACCGCATCACGCAGCTGACGGGCATCTCGACGGCGATGGTCTACGGGCAGCCTGGCCTCGCCGAGACGATGCCGCGCCTGCGCGCCTTCCTCGCCGACGACGTGCTCGTAGCGCACAACCTGCCCTTCGACCAGCGCTTCCTCGACCTCGCGCTCGACGAGGCCGGCCTGCCGCCGCTCCAGAACCCGGCGCTCTGCACGCTCCGCCTTGCGCGGCGCCTGCTGCCCGCGCTCGCTTCGAAGGGCCTCTCGAGCCTCACGCGGCACTTCGAGATCTCCGTCCACGGTCGCCACCGGGCGCTCGGCGACGCCGAGGCGACGGCCCACCTGCTCTGGATTCTGCTCGGGCGGCTGCGCACGGAGTTCGGCGCCGAGACCGTCGCGGACGTGCTCGCGTTCCAGCGCAAGCGCTACCAGGACACGCGCCGCGAGCCGGCCCACCTCGTGCGCATCCGCGAGGGCGTGCTGCCCGGCCTGCCCGACCGCCCAGGGGTCTACTTCATGCGCGACCGTCAGAACCGCGTCATCTACGTCGGAAAGGCCAAGAGCCTGCGTGGCCGCGTCCGGAGCTACTTCACGTCGGTCGATAACCATCCGCCCCGGACCAAGAAGCTCGTGCGCGACGTGCGCGACGTGACGTGGCGCGAGACCGGCACCGAGCTCTCGGCACTGCTCGAGGAGAGCCGGCTGATCAAGACGCTCCTGCCCGTCTACAACCGCGCCCAGCGCCGCTACCGCGACTACCCCTTCCTCCGCCTCGACACGACGCACCCCTTCCCGACGCTCTCCTGGACGCCCCGCATCGCGCATGACGGCGCCGAGTACTACGGCCCGCTCGGGCGGCGCGGGCAGGCCGAGGAACTGACCGAGCTCATCGCGCGCCTGTTTCGCCTGCGCGAGTGCGACGACCCGGTCTTCGCGCTCGGTCGCCCGTGCCTCTACCACACGATGGGCCGCTGCGGCGCGCCCTGTGCAGGCGGTGCCGGCGCGGCCGCCTATGCGGCCGAGGTCGAGCGCGTGCGCGCGTTCCTGACCGGCCACGACACCGAGGCGCTCGAGGCCGTCGAGGCGGCCATGCACGAGGCCGCCGCGGCGCTCGAGTTCGAGGCTGCCGGCTGGTACCGCGACCAGCTCCGGCGCCTGCGGCGGACGCTCGGCCGGCAGCGCCAGATCGCCGCGCCCGTGCATGAGCACCACGCCGTGCTCGTCGAGCCCCTCGCCGGAGGCGCCGGCGCGCAGCTCTTCCTGATCCGGCACGGCCGCCTCGTCGCGCGCCACGACCTCCCGGCCGCCCCCGACGCCGCCGACCGCGATGCGCTCGCGGCCCAGCTCGCCGAGCACTTCGACCCAACCATGCCGCCTCCCGAGACGCACCTCCGCGCAGACGTCGACGAGATCCGCATCCTCGCGCACTGGATGCGCCTCCACCCGGACCCCTCGCGGCAGGTCCGGTGGCACGACGGGCTCGGGGCGGAAGCGTTCCTGGAGGCCGTCCTCGCCGCTGCCGCGCAGGCCGTGCCCGACGCCGCCGAGGCCGTCGGGGAGGACGACTGACCCGGCCCCCTCGCCGCCGCCCGAAACCTTCCGCCTGCCCTCCGCTCCGCGCTCATGCCGCTCTCCCGCACTGCCCTCGCCTTCGTGGCGTTCGCCCTCGTGTCTCTGCTGCCCGCTGCGGCGTGCGCGCAGGAAGCCGCCAAGCCTTCCGCCACGGGCGACCCCGGCCAGCGCCGCGCCGACAGCATCGTCGTCCGGGATGAGCCTGCGCTGCAGCCGGCGGCGGGCGGGGCGTCCGCCGAGATGCCCGCGCACGGCGTAGCGGAATGCCTCCCGTCCGGCGAGCTGCGGCCGGTCGTGTCAGACACGCTCGCGCTCGCGCTCGGCGAGACGACCGTCTACGCCGGCGTGCACGTGGCGCCCGCGCCCGAGGGGTGCGCCGCGCTCCACGCGCTCGTCGTACACGACGACGAGGACACAGCCGTCGGGGCCGGGCTGGACGTGCTGCGCCTCCGCGGCGGGCGGCTCGTCGAGCTCCTCCACGACGGCTCGCGCAACGTGACGTTCTCGGCTGGCGGGCGCCGCTTCGTGGCCGACCCCAACCGCATCTTTACCGATGCCGGGCGCCGGGCCACGCTCCGCGCGCTCTCTGCCGACCGCCCCGAGGCGCGGCGCGCGCTCGAGCGCTTCGCCGACGCCCTCCTGGCCGTCTACGCTCCCGAGGGCGCGCCGGAGCCCATCGTCGCGCTGCACAACAACACCGACGGGCGCTACTCGGCCCTCAGCTACCGGCCCGGCCAGCCCTACGCCGCCGACGCCGACGCCCTCCACCTCGCGCCTGGCGCCGACGAGGACGACTTCTTCTTCGTCACCACGCGCGCGCTCTTTGACGCGCTCGCTGCGGGCGGTTTCAACGTGGTGCTGCAGAACAACGACGCCGTGACCGATGACGGCTCGCTCTCGGTGTGGGCGGCGCAAGCCGGCGTGCCGTACGTGAACGTCGAGGCCGAGCACGGGCACCGCGCCGAGCAGGTCCGCATGGTGCTGCATCTGCTCGCCGTGCTCGACGGGCAGCCCTGACGGCGACACGCACGCCGCGCGCGCTAGCCGATCAGCACGAAGCGCGTCGTGTTTTCCGGATCGTCCTCGAGCCCGTCGGCGAGGACGGCCAGCCCGTAGCGCGCCGCGGCCGAGGCGTGCGCGATGGCCGCCAGCGCCGGGTCGGCGCGGAGCGCCACGTCGCGCGCGGCTCCGGCGGTGTCGTAGAACGGCACGGGCGCGGCCGCGGGCACGAGGCGCGCGAGCGTCGCACGGCACTGCGCGAGCGCCTGCGGATGGCTCTGCACGCGGCGCACGCCAGCCAGAGGCGCGCCCGGCAGCCCGAGCAGTGCATGCGCGATGCGGAACGCGCCCCCCCCGAGGCGCCGCAGTCCGGCCGCCTCGCCGGCTGCGAGCGCCTCCTCGGCGCCCTCCACCCGCCCCACACGCACGTTCTCGACCGGGATGACGGCCGCCGCCGCCCGCCCTGCCACGACGGCCCCGACGGCCTCGGCGAACGTGACGCAGCCGACCGTCTGCACGGCCGCGCCGCAGAGCAGGCGCGCGGCGGCCTCGCTGTAGGCCCCCGCCTCGCCCTGAAACGCCACCGGGCCGGGACCCGGCGGACGCGTGCCGGCGCCGTTCGCCTCGGTCGGGCTCACATCCGGTCCGGCGCCGAGATGCCGAGCACGGCCAGGCCGTTGGCGAGCACGGTCTGCGTCAGGCGCGCGAGCGCCAGGCGCGCCTCGGCCAGCGCCGGCGCCTCACCGATGATGCGGCAGTCGCGGTAGAACGCGCTGAAGGCTGTCGCAGCGTCGCGCAGGTAGGCCGCGAGGCGGTGGGGGGCCATGCCGTCGGCGGCGGCGGCCACCTCGGCCGGAAAGGCGAGGAGCGTCTTGGCGAGCGCCTGCTCGGCCGGGTGGGCGAGCAGTGCGAGATCGGGCGCGTCGCCGGGCACGAGGCCGGTCTCGGCCGCCTTTCGGAGGATGGACGCGATGCGCGCGTGCGCGTACTGGAGGTAGAAGACCGGGTTTTTCTCGCTCGCCTCCCTGGCCAGGTCCAGGTCGAAGTTGAGGTGCGTGTTGGGGCTGAGCATGAGGAAGAAGAAGCGCGTCACGTCGGCGCCCACCTCGTCCATCAGCTCGTCGAGCGTGACGTAGTTCGCCTTGCGCGTCGACATCTTGACAGGCTCACCGCCCCGCACGAGCGTGACGAACTGGTAGATCACGACCTCGATGCGCGCCACGTCGCCCCCGAGGGCCTCGACGCCGCGCAGCACGTCCGGGTACGTGGCGATGTGGTCGGCGCCGAACACGTCCACGACGCGGTCGAAGCCCTCGCGGCCGTTGTCGAGCGGGCGCGTGAGCTTGTCCATGTGGTAGGCGATGTCGGGCAGGCGGTAGGTCGGCTCACCGGACGATTTGACGAGCACGACGTCTTTGCCCTGCGTCTCGCCCTCGCGGTCGGTGACGGTTTTGCCGAGCGCGCTCGTGCGGAACCAGACGGCGCCCTCGCGCTCGTAGGCGAGGCCGGCCGCCTTGAGGCGCTCCACGACGTCCCACACGGCGCCCGAGTCGTAGAGCGTGCGCTCGTTGAAGTGGCTGTCCATGCGGATGCCAAGGCGGGCCATGGTCGCCTCGATGTCGGCGAAGATGGCCGTCTGCGCCGCCTGCTGGAACGGGGCCACGTCGGCCTCCAGGAGCGCCTCGCCGTGGAGGTCGTAGAGGTTCTGCGCGATGTCCTGGATGTAGCCGCCCAGGTAGCCGTCGTCGGGGAAGCCCTCCGGCACCTCGACGGCCTCGTCGCCCTCGCCGAGCATGCGCGTGGGCGTCTCGGGCCGCGCGATCGCCGTGTAGCGGGCGCGGACGCTCTCGCCGAGCACGCGCATCTGCCGGCCGGCGTCGTTGAAGTAGTATTCGCGCGTGACGTCGTAGCCGGTCCAGGCGAGCAGGTTGGCGAACGTGTCGCCGAGGACGGCGTTGCGACCGTGCCCGACCGTGAGCGGGCCGGTGGGGTTGGCCGAGACGTATTCGACGATGGCCGTCTTGCCCGCGCCGGCGTGTGTGCGTCCGAACGTGTCGCCGGCGGCGAGCGCCTCGGCGAGGCCGGCGGCCAGGTAGGCCGCGGCGTAGCGCACATTGATGAAGCCCGGCCCGGCCACCTCTACCGACGCCACGCGCGCCGGGTCGAGCTCGAGCGCGGCCACGAGCGCCTCAGCGATCGCGCGCGGCGGGCGGCCGAGCGGGCGGGCGAGTTGGAGCGCGAGGTTGGTGGCGCGGTCGCCGTGCGAAGCGTCGCGCGGGGCCTCGAACTCGGGCGTGACCGCCGCCGGGTCGAAGCCCTCGGGCAGCCCGTCGAGGGCCGCGAGGGCGGCGCGGAAGCGGTCGGCGAGGTAGGCATCCATGGACGGGCGGGGCGGGCGGGCTCGGGGCGACGTAGACTCGGCGGGAAAGCTACCCCCCGCACGAGGCCCCGGAACCTGCGCGCAGGCGACCGGTCTCCTCCTGCGGCTCTGCTTCGGCGCTTCTTCACCCCCCCGCTTCGCCCTCCATGCGCGTCTCGCTGCTTGTGCTCGCCCTGCTCACGCTCGGCGCCGCCTGCCGCACTGACGGCCGCCTGCCCACGCGCCCGCCGGCGCAGGACAGCGCTCCGACCGCTCCCGACCGGGTGCTCGTGCGCGCCGACTCGCTCGTGCGCGACGAGCCCGCGCTCCGCTACACCGTCCGCATCGGCTACCCGCAGCTCGACGGCGCGCCGTCGGCCATCAACGCGGCCATCCGTGAGGCCGTCGTCGCCCTCGCCGACCGCTACCGGCCCACGAGCCCGCCTCGCACGACCGATCCGTTCGTCGACCGCACCGAACTCACAGGTGCCTTCGAGACGGCTTACTCCGACCAGACTCGGTACAGCGGCCTCGTGGAGGTCTACGCCTACACCGGCGGCGCCCACGGCGTAACCGTGCTCCTCCCTGTCAACGCCGACCTGCGCGCGGCGCGCCTGATTACGCCCGAGGACCTCGTCGCGCCCGGCGCCGACGCGCGCGCCCTGCTCGCGCCCTACGCCGAGCGCGTCCTGCGCCGCGACCAGCGGGCGGCCGGGACGCTCTTCCCCGACCTCTCGCCCGATGCGTTCCGGCAGTTCACGGCGTTCACGCTCGGGCGCGACAGCCTCGCGCTCTACTACGCGCCCTACACGCTCGGGCCGTACGCCTCGGGCAGCTTCCGGGCGGCGCTGGCCTACGACGACCTCGAGGGCGTGCTGCGGCCGGGCGTCGCGCCGGGCCGGTGACGGGGCCGCGCGCCTGGCTGCGCGCTCGGGGGCCCGCTACTCGGCGCGGTAGACGGCGAACTCGTCGCGCCGCGCGTGCAGGTTCAGCGCGATCGCAAGCATGGTCGTGTTGGCCAGCAGCGCCGAGCCGCCGTAGGACACGAACGGCAGCGGGATGCCGATAACCGGCATCAGCCCGATCGTCATGCCGATGTTGATCAGGATGTGCGTCAGCCACATGCCTGTCAGGCCAGCGATGAACAGGCGCGGCAGCGCGAAGCTGGCCTGCATGCCCAGCGCCGTCAGGCGGATCAGCAGGAAGCCGAACAGCCCGAGCAGGATCATCGCCCCGACGAACCCGAACTCCTCACCGATGACGCAGAAGATGAAGTCCGTGGACTGCTCGGGGATGTATGCCAGCTGCGTCTGCGTGCCGTTGGTGAAGCCCTTGCCGAAGAGCCCGCCCGAGCCGATGGCCGCCTTCGCCTGAATCACGTGGAAGCCGGCCGTCTCGCGGAACGCCTCCGGGTTGTCGAACGCTACGATGCGTGCGATCTGGTGGGGCTGCAGGACCCGGAACAGCCCGATGTACGCGAGCACCGACACGCCGGCCGTGGCCAGAAAGCCCAGCGCGGCCATCACCTTGGAGCGCGCGTAGACGAGCATGCCGGCCGTGAACACGAGTGCGAAGAGCGCCGCATAGGCCGGGTTGACGATCACGAGGTAGCCCGCCACGGCCGGCGCGAGCAGCAGCGCGAGCCACGGCAGCGGGACGGTCCCGCTCCAGAACAGCAGCGCCGGGATCATGGCCAGGTACGGCAGCCCCGTCCCGGTGTCGTTGGCCGCGACGAGCAGCACGACCGGCAGCACGATCGCCCCGCCGGCGGCGAGCAGGTACGAGAGCTTGCCCTGCCGGGCCTCTTTCCTGGAGAGCAGCGACGTGGCCAGCAGCAGCGTCCCGATGCGCGCGAGCTCGCCGCCCTGCAGCGTCGCCGGGCCGATGCGCAGCCACGCCCTGGCACCGTTGATCTCCTCGCCGAGGGCCAGCGTGGCCAGCAGCAGCCCGATGCCGCCGGCATAGGCCAGCGGCGCGAGACGCATGATCAGCCGCGCCGGCGTCAGCAGCACGGCTCCCATCACGGCGGCCGAGATCACGAACCACTGCACCTGCCGGTTGAAGTTTTGCTGCACCGAGAGCAGCAGAAACTCGCGCGCCGGGCCGTGCGTGGCGCTGTAGATCGCCGTCAGGCCGATGGCGACGAGCGCGACCCACGCAAGCACGACGGGCCAGGCGAGGTTTTTATACCAGGGACGCATTCCGAGAAGCGGTTAGAGAGGGGCGCGCATCAGACGCGGCCGGTGGAGACGAACGCGCGCACCGACTGGATCAGCCCCCAGCGCTCGCGCACGACCTCGCCGCGGAAGTACTGCTCGATCATCAGGCTCGCAATCGGCGCGGCCGTCTGCCCGCCATAGCCCGCGTTCTCGACGATCACGCCGACGGCCACCTGCGGGTCGTCCGCCGGGGCGTAGGCGATGAAGACGGCGTGGTCCTTGCCGCGCGGGTTCTGCGAGGTGCCGGTCTTGCCGGCCAGCGGGATGGCCGGGTGGCGCCCCGAGGCCGGGATCGCCGAGCGCCGCGCCGTGCCCGCCGTCACGACGGCCTCCATGCCTTCCATCACGATGTCGAGGTAGCGCTGCTCGATCGGGATACGCGTAGGGCGCTTGCGCGCCGGCGCGCGCTCGACGCCCGTCTCCGGGTCTATCTGCGCCATCACGAGGTGAGGCGTAACGAGCAGGCCGCCGTTGACGAGTGCCGCCGTGCCGCGGGCGAGTTGGAGCGGGCTGGCGCCCATGTTGCCCTGCCCGATGCCCAGGTTGACCGTGTAGCCCGGCCCCCAGCCCTGCGGGAACATGCGGTTGAAGTAGGACGAGTCCGGAATGGTGCCCGTGGCCTGCGTCGCCGTCGGCAGGTCGATCGGCGCGAGCGTGCCGAAGCCGAAGCGGTGCGCCCAGGTCGAGAACAGGTCGAGATCCATCCGCTTGCCGCCTAGGAGCGGGTCGTTCATCAGGCGGAAGAAGAACGTGTTGCACGAGACGCGGATGGCGTTGCGGACGTCGATGTGCCCGTGCGCGCCGCCATGGCAGCGGTAAAGCCGCCCGAGCATGTAGCCGCCGCCGCAGAAGAGCTTCGTGTCCTCGGTGATCATGCCCTCCTGGAGCGCCCAGGCCGCCATGAACGGCTTCCACGTCGAGCCCGGCGGCAGGTCGGCCTGCGTGGCGCGGTTGAAGACGGGGCGGTTCTCGTTGCGGTAGAGGTAGTCCACGTCGGCCTGCGTCAGGCGGCCGGCCATGAGCGAGGGCGGGTAGTCCGGGGCGGATACGAAGGCGATGATGCCGCCCGTGTGCACGTCCATCATGACGGCGCCGCCGCGCTTGTTGACGAACAGGCTCTCGGCGAGCGCCTGCACGCGCGCGTCCACGGCCAGCTTGAGGCCGAGGCCGGACTGCGGGGCGATGTCCTGCGCGCCGCCCTCATAGGGCTGCACCTCCATGCCGTGCACGTTGACAAGCACGAACGAGCGCCCGACGCGCCCGCGCAGGACCGGCTCGTACTGTTCCTCGATGCCGCTCTGGCCCACCATGTCGCCCATGCGGTAGCCCTGGGTGCGCATCTGCGCCAGCTGCTCGGCGTTGATCTCCTTGACGTAGCCGAGCGCGTGCGTCAGGCGGGCCGGGCCGTGGTAGCGCCGCTCCTGGCTCTCGTCGAAGCCGATACCGCGCAGGCGGTACTGGTTCTCCTTGAGGCGCGCGAACGCCTCGAACGGGATGTCACGCAGGAGCACGTCGGCCTGGTAGGTCGAGCGGGCGCGGATCTCGTCGTAGCGGCGCTGCACGGCCTCGAGCGGCCGGCCGGCCAGCTCGGCCACGAGCGGCAGGTTGCGCTCGTCGAAGTAGCGCGGCGTGACGGTGACCGAGAGCGTCGTCTCGTTGTCCACGAGCAGCGTGCCGTGGCGGTCGTAGATGTAGCCGCGGGCCGGGCGCACGATGCGCGTGACGATGGCGTTGCCCTCGGCCTCGGAGAGATACGCCTGGCGATCGACGAGCTGCATCTGTACGAGCCGCAGCCCGAGGAAGCCCAGCACGCCCAGCACGACGACCGTGAAGATGGTGAAGCGGAGTTGCGCCTCGTCTTGCGAGGCGCGGGCGAACGGAGCGCGCATCATGGGTCCGGCTGCCGGAAGAGCGTGGAGGTCGGAGAGACGTTGCTTCGAGAGACGTTGCTTCGAGAGACGTTGCTTCGAGAGACGTTGCTTCGAGAGACGTTGCTTCGAGAGACGTTGCTTCGAGAGACGTTGCTTCGAGAGGCGCTACGAGG
>JBKBRC010000003.1:0-9895 GCA_046292345.1 Rubricoccaceae bacterium | reverse complement strand
GAGAGACGTTGCTTCGAGAGACGTTGCTTCGAGAGACGTTGCTTCGAGAGACGTTGCTTCGAGAGACGTTGCTTCGAGAGACGTTGCTTCGAGAGACGTTGCTTCGAGAGGCGCTACGAGGCCCGATAAGCGCGGGCACGCGTGCGGCAGCCCCCCCGCCCGCCCGGCGCGGCCGGCGAGGGTGAAAAGCGGTGCCCGGACGCGCCCGGCAGATACGAACGAGCGGCGACGACGCGTACGTCGGGAGACTCGGGGGGCGCCGGAAGGTGCCCGGCGCGAATGAAATATCGGGCTTTGTCGTCCGCTGTGCGATACCTCCTTCGGGGCGTCTTGCGACCTGACCTGACGAGCGCACGGTCCGGCCTGCCAGCGCGAACCGCGGCGTTCGTAATGTGTTCACGCAGGGCCTCTCTCCCACCCGCCGCGCATGGCCTGGCACGTCCTGCCAGCCGGCCCCCCTTGGCCCTGCTCTGACGTGCCCTGCCCGCTCCCTCCGATGGCTCTCCGCTCCGCCCCACGCGCCGCCGTGGCCTTGCTGGCCGCGCTCACCCTGAGCCTGCTCGCCGCTCCAGTGGCCGACGCGCAGTACTTCGGGCGCAACCAGGTCCGCTACACCAACTTCCAGTTCCAGGTGATGCAGACCGAGCACTTCGACCTGTATTTCTACCCCGAGAAGGAGCAGGCCGCTCGCGACGTGGCGCGCATGGCCGAGCGCTGGTACCAGCGCCTCTCGACCATCTTCGAACACGAGTTCACCGAGCGCAAGACGATCATCCTCTACGCCGACGACGCGGACTTCCGCCAGACCAACCTGGTCCCGATCGGCGAGGGCACGCAGGGCGTGACCGAGGGCCTGCGCCAGCGCGTCGCGCTCGCCATGCGGCCTACCTACGCCGACACGGACCACGTGCTCGGGCACGAGCTCGTGCACCAGTTCCAGTTCGACATGGCGCAGCGGGCCGGGCGGTTCGCCAACTTCGTCCGCCTGCCGCTGTTCGTCGTCGAGGGGATGGCCGAGTACTTCTCGCTCGGGCGCACCGACGCGCTCACGGCCATGTGGATGCGCGACGCCGTCCTGCGCGACGACTTCCCGACGTTCTCCGAGCTCCAGCGCAATCCGCGCTTCAACGAGTACCGCTACGGGCAGCCGTTCTGGGCCTACCTCGCGGGCACCTACGGCGACGAGGCCAGCGTGCGCTTCTTCCGCAACGCGCTCGAGATGCCGCTCGACTCGGCGCTCGTCTCGGTGACCGGCCTCTCGCCAGACTCGCTCTCGGCGCGCTGGGCGGCCTCGCTGCGCGCCACGCTCGTGCCGCCCGCCGAGGGCCGCCAGGTGCCGCGGCCCGAGCTCGCCGAGGCGCCCGCGCGCCCGCGTCGCGGGACGGCGTTCCCGGACACGCTCGCGAGCCTCTCGGGCGAGCGCCTGCTCGCGCGCGAGCGTCGCACGGGCTCCATCAACATCGCGCCGCAGCTCTCGCCCGACGGCGAGTTCGTCGCCTTCTTCTCCGAGCGCGACCTCTTCGGCATTGACCTCTTCCTCGCCGACGCCAACACGGGCACGGTCCTGCGCCGCCTCGAGTCCGCCGGCACCAACGCGCACTTCGACGCGCTCAGCTTCCTCGAGTCGGCCGGCGCCTGGAGCCCCGACGGGCGGCTGTTCGCCTACGTCGTGTTCTCGGGCGGCAGCAACGAGATCGCCCTCCTGGACGTCAACACGCGCCGCGTGCAGCGCCGCATTGCCGTGCGCGACGTAGGCGCCATCAAGGACCCGGCGTTCAGCCCCGACGGCCGGCAGATCGTCTTCTCGGGCATGCGCGGCGGCATCTCAGACCTCTACCTCGTCGACGTGGTCGGGGGCTCCGTGCGCCAGCTCACCAACGACCGCTACGCAGACTTCCAGCCCTCGTTCAGCCCCGACGGCCGCTTCATCGCCTTCGCCACCGACCGCGGGCCAGGCACGGACTTCGAGCGGCTCACGTTCGCCGAGCCCCGCATCGCGCTCTACGACCTCGAGACAAACGAGATCGAGGTGCTCTCGCTCTTCGCCAACGCCAAGCACATCAACCCCGTCTTCAGCCCGGACGGCGAGAGCCTCTACTTCATCGCCGACCGCAGCGGCTTCTCGGACATTTACCGCCTCGAGCGCGCCACGGGGCAGCTCTTCCAGGTGACGCGTCTGGCCACGGGCGTCTCGGGCATCGCCGCGCTCTCGCCCGCGTTCTCGGTCGCGCGCAACACGGGCGAGCTCGCCTACGCCGTCTTCGAGGCGCAGCGCTACTCGGTCTACCGCGCCTCGGCTGAGGAGGCTCAGGGAACCCCCATCCTGCCCTCGCTCGCGCGCTCAAACGTGCTCCCGCCCGTGGACGCGCTCGGACGCTCCCGCGTCGAGCGCCTCCTCGCCGATGCCGAGGGGGGCCTGCCGGCCACGCGCGCGTTCCCCGTGCGCCCCCACCGCTCCCGCCTCTCGCTCGACTACGTCAGCCAGCCCTCGGTCGGCGCCATCTACGACCCGTACTACGGCTCCGGCCTCGGCATCGCCGGCGGCATCTCGCTCTTCTTCTCCGACCAGCTCTCGGACAACGTGCTCGGCGTGGCCGTGGCCGCCAACGGGACGCTCAAGGACATCGGCGGACAGGCGCTCTACATCAACCGCGGGCGGCGCCTCAACTACGGCGGCCAGGTCGGGCACGTGCCGTACCTGCAGCGCTTCAGCGGCTTCGCCCCGCCCGACGAGCAGGGCCGCTCCTACCCAACCATCTACAATTACCGCGTCTTCGTGACGCAGGTGGGCGGCCTGGCCGCCTACCCGTTCAACCAGACGCAGCGCCTCGAGGGCCAGATCGGCTACCGCCGCTACGGCTACGACCTCGAGTTTCTGCTCGCCGAAGACCTCACCGGTGACGGCCGCCTCGACGGCTACACGCGCTTCGTCTCGGCTCCGGACGGCTTCTTCAACACGCAGGCGCTCAACCTCGGCGAGGCCGGCGCGGCGTTCGTCGGCGACTACTCGTTCTTTGGCTTCACCTCGCCCATTCGCGGCGGGCGCTACCGCTTCGGCGTGGACGGAACCGTGGGCACGCTCAACTTCGCCGCCGCTACCGCCGACTACCGGCGCTACTTCTTCACGCGCCCGCCCGGCTTCCCGGACCGCCTCCCGGTCACGCTCGCCTTCCGCGCGCTTCACTATGGCCGCTACGGCCCCGACGCCGAGAGCGGGCGCCTCCAGCCGCTCTATCTCGGCTTTGGCTCGCTCGTGCGCGGCTACACCTACGGCTCGTTCGCCAGCGACGCGGCCTACACCGCCTTCGAGGACCGGCTCTTCGGCAGCCGCATGCTGCTCGGCAACGCCGAGCTCCGCCTGCCTCTGCTCGGTGTGCCGCAGCTCGGCCTGCTCTCGTTCCCGTTCCTGCCCACCGAGCTGACGCTCTTCGCCGACGCCGGCATGGCCTGGGGCACAATCCAGAACGTGCGCTTCGGGCTGCCGGATGGCTCGCAGGGTTCGATCCCCATCGGCCGGTCATTCCAGGAGCAGCGGCCGATCTACTCGGCCGGCGTTTCGGCGCGGATCAACGTGCTCGGGGCACTCATCCTCGAGCCGTACTACGCGTTCCCGTTCTCGCGCACCGACCGGCAGGCGGTCTTCGGGCTCAACCTCACACCGGGCTGGTGACAGGGCGCCCGTACGCGGCGCGCGCAGCCGCGCCGCCAAAGCGGAGGCGGCGCGGCTAGCTTCCTGCATTGCCTCCGCTCTCGTACCATGCCGGTGTACGCGCGCCTGCGCCCGCTCCTGTTCCACCTGGATGCTGAGACCGCACACGGGCTCGGCATGGCCGCGGCCGGTCTCGGCGCCTGCGCGCCCTCGCTCGTGCGCCGCCTCTTCGCCCCGCCGCCCGACTCGCGCCTGGCGCAGACCGTCTTCGGGCTGCGCTTCGCCTCGCCGGTGGGGCTCGCGGCCGGCTTCGACAAGAACGCAGTGCGCGTGCCGGTGTGGGCGGCCCTCGGGTTCGGCTTCGCCGAGGTCGGCTCGGTCACGGCGCGCGGCGGCAGCGGCAACCCGCGCCCGCGAGCGTTCCGCCTGCCCGAGGACGGCGCGCTCGTCAACCGCATGGGGCTCGGCAACGACGGCGCAGCGGCCATCGCGGCGCGCCTGGCCCGCCTCCGACGTCCGCCCGGCTTCGTCGTCGGCGTCAACGTCGCCAAGACGCACGACCCGGCGCTCGTCGGCGAGGCCGCGCTGGAGGACTTCCGCGCGAGCGTCCGCCTTGTGCTGCCCCACGCGGACTACCTTGCGCTCAACGTCTCGTGCCCCAACACAGCCGAGGGCAAGACGTTCGAGGAGCCGGCCGCGCTCGAGGCGCTGCTCGCCGCAACGCTCCCGCTCCGCGACGCCCACGCTGCACGACGCGTGCCGGTCCTGGTCAAGCTCTCGCCGCCCGGCCCCTCGGGACTCGACGCGCCGCTCGTGGACGAGCTCGTGGACGTCTGCCGCGCACGCGGCGTGGACGGCCTCGTCGCCACCAACACCGCCACCGACCGCGCCGGCCTCGCAACGCCTCCGGCGCGGCTGGCCGCGATCGGCCGCGGCGGCCTGAGCGGGCGCCCGCTTGCCGCGCGAGCCCTTGCGCTCACGCGGCACCTGTACCGCACCGCTGGCGGCGCGCTGCCCCTCATCGGCGTGGGTGGCATCGACAGCGCCGAGGCTGCCTACGCGCGCATCCGCGCCGGGGCCTCGCTCGTGCAGCTCTACGCCGGCCTCGTCTACGAAGGCCCTGGTCTCCCCGGGCGCATCGCGCGCGGCCTCGCCGCCCGCCTCGACGCCGACGGCCTCGCCACCCTCGCCGACGCGGTCGGCCTGGACGCATGACCGGATTTCTCCGCCGCGAGACCGCGCGCGTCCGGGACGCCGCCCGGCGCATGACCCGCCGCGAGTGGATGGCCGCCGCCGTGCTGACGGCCGCGGCCGTGCTCGTGCTCGTGCAGATGCAGCTCGGCGCGCGCAGCGTCTACGAGCACCGGCTGGGCAACCCGTTCGGCTTCCGCGACCCTGCCTTTGGCGGCTGGGCGTGGTGGTTCAGCATGCAGGGCGTGACAGGCTTCGTCGTGCCGGTGCTGCTGCTACGGTTCGGTTTTCGGCAGCGGCTCGCTCAGATGGGCCTCGGCCCGGGCGACTGGAAGCTCGCCCTGGCGCTCGCGCTCGCCTATGCCCCGCTCGTAGTGGTTGGCACATGGGTGCTCTCGGCCGGACAGGACTTTCAGCTCCAGTACCCGCACTACCTGCCTGCGCAGTTCGACTGGGGGCTGTTCGCGGCCTACCAGGCGCTGTTCCTGTTCTACTGGATCGGGTGGGAGTACCTCTGGCGCGGCTTCGTGCTCTTTGGCACGGCTCCGGCCGTGGGCGCGCCCCTGGCGATCGTGATCCAGACGGTACCCTTTGCCATCCTGCACGCACTCAAGCCCGCCGCCGAGGCCTATCTCTCGGTCCTAGGCGGGCTCGCCCTGGGCGCACTCGTCTGGCGTTGTCGTTCGTTCTGGATCGCCGTCCCGATCCACGCCTTCCAGATGTTCGCGCTCGACCTGTGGTGCTCGCTGCGCGCGCGCACCGGCGCCGCCGGCACGGGCCTGGACGCGCTGCGCCAGGCGCTCGGCGGCTTCTGAGGCGCGACCGACGCACGCGCCGTGGCGGCAGCCTTCCCCGAAAGGCCCTTCAACGTCCCTTCAGCAGCCCGGCCCGGCATCGCCGAGGGATGTCTGCGCTACCTCCCGCATACGTTCCCGTATACGGGAACGTATGCGGGCATTGCTCGAAACGAGCACGCGACGCTGCCTGTGGGCGGGGCAGCCCATCGGGAGGCGGAGAGACCTCTGCCGCGTTCTTGAAGGAGCGAGGAACTGCAAGGACGAGGGCGCCGTAGCGCCGATCCCGTCTCCATTGCCCCCCGGCCTCTCTGCCCATGTGGAACTTTGAGAACAGCCTCTCTTTCGAGCCGATCCAGTTCGAGATCGTCTCGCACTTCCTGATGTTCGGCGTCGGCGCGCACGCGGCCGGGCTGATCTACTTCCTGCTCTCGCGCAACCGCGTCGCGCCGCGCTACCGCATGGCGACCGTCGCCTCGACGGTGATCATGCTCACGGCCGGTATGATGCTCGCCCGCCTGGCCATCAACTGGCAGAGCGCTTTCACGCTCGACCCCGCCGCGATGGTCTACGCCCTCGACGGGACGATCTTCACCAACGGCTTCCGCTACATCAACTGGCTCATCACGATCCCGCTGCTGCTCGTGCAGATCGTGATCGTGATCGGGCTGCAGGGCGAGCGCTTCTGGCGCGTCTACCGCACGCTTGTGGGCGCCGCGCTGGGCATGATCGTGACCGGCTACATCGGGCAGTTCTTCGAGCGCACGAGCACGGCGCAGCTGCTGCTCTGGGGCACGATCAGCACGGCGTTCTACGTGTGGCTGCTCTACGTCGTCTGGACCGAGATCGGCAAGGCGCTGCCCTCGCTCACGCCGGAGGCGGCGCAGTGGATGAAGTGGATCCGGATCTGGTTCGTCGTCACGTGGTCGCTCTACCCGGGCGGCTACCTCGTGCCGGTCGTCGCGACGACGGGCGACGCGGTCGTGGCGCGGCAGATCATCTACACCGTCGCCGACGTGACGAGCAAGGTCGTCTACGGGCTCATGATCAGCCGCGTGGCGCAGATCCTCTCGGCCGCCGAGGGCTGGGAGCCGGCACAGGTCATCCGCGAGCGCCTGCTGACGGCCCGGCGCACGGCCTGACCCGGCGCGCGCCAGGTCCGGAAGCGGGCCCAGAAGCGGGCAGGGGGCCTTCTGCTGGCAGAGGGCCTACCTGCCCCCCGCCCGCGTGCCCGCCGGCGCGTCACTCTCCCCGTGTCACTCCCACTCGATCGTCGCCGGCGGCTTCGAGGAGACGTCGTAGGCGACGCGGTTGATGCCGCGTACCTCGTTGATGATGCGGTTGGAGACGCGCGCGAGCAGGTCGTAGGGCAGATGCGCCCAGTCCGCCGTCATGCCGTCGGTCGAGGTGACGGCGCGCAGGCAGGCCGCCTGCTCGTACGTCCGGTAGTCGCCCATCACGCCGACCGACTGCACGGGCAGCAGCACCACGAACGCCTGCCACACGGCGTCGTACTGCTCCGAGGCGCGCAGCTCGTCGATGAAGATGCGGTCGGCCTGCTGGAGCAGGGCCACGGCCTCGCGCGTGACCGGCCCGAGCACGCGCACGGCCAGGCCGGGGCCCGGGAACGGGTGCCGCCCGATGATCGCCTCGGGCACGCCGAGCGCCCGCCCGACGGCGCGCACCTCGTCCTTGAACAGCTCCCGGAACGGCTCGAGGAGTTCGAAGCCGAGCTTCTCGGGCAGCCCGCCCACGTTGTGGTGGCTCTTGATGGTCGCGCTCGGGCCCTTGAACGAGACGCTCTCGATAACGTCTGGGTAGAGGGTGCCCTGCGCCAGGAAGCGCGGGCGGCGGCCGCGCTCGGCGGCAATCTTCTCGGTCTCGGCCTCGAAGACCTCGATGAAGGCGTGCCCGATGATCTTGCGCTTGGCCTCGGGATCGGCCACGCCCTCGAGGCGGCCGAGGAAGAGTTCCGATGCGTTTACAGCGCGCAGGTCAAGCCCGAAGCCCTCGCGGAAGGTCTCCTGCACCTGCTCGAACTCGCCCGCGCGCAGCAGCCCGTTGTCTACGAAGATGCACGTCAGCTGCGGGCCGAGGGCGCGGTGGAGCAGCGCGGCGGCGACGGACGAGTCCACGCCGCCCGAGAGCCCGAGCACGACGTGCTCGTCGCCGACGCGCGCGCGGATCTCGGCGATCTTGTCCTCGATGAACGAGCCGGTCGTCCAGTCGCCGCGGGCGCCGCAGACGCGGCGCACGAAGTTGGCGAGCAGGCGCGCGCCGTGCTCGGTGTGCACGACCTCCGGGTGGAACTGCGTCCCGAAGATGGGCGGCGTGTCCCCCCCGGGCGTGTTGGCGAAGGCCGCCACGCCGGCGCCCTCGGTGGAGGCGATCGCGCGGAAGCCCTCGGGCAGGCGCGTGATGTGGTCGCCGTGACTCATCCAGACGACCGAGCCCTCCGGGATGCCCTCGAAGAGCGCCGTGTGCTCGTGCGGGCCGAGGCGCGCACGCCCGAACTCGCGCTGCGCGCCGGCCTCGACGCGCCCCCCGAGCGCGTGCGCGAGCGCCTGCAGGCCGTAGCAGATGCCCAGAACGGGCACCGGGGCGCCGCTCTCGGGATGGCGCAGCGCGAGCAGCGCCGGGTCCACCTGTGGCGCGCCCTCGTCGTAGACCGAGCACGGCCCGCCGGAGAGGATGAGCCCGACGGGCCGGAGCGCGGCCACGGCCTCGGGCGGCGTCGTGCAGGGGTGGATCTCGCAGTAGACGCCGGCCTCGCGCACGCGGCGCGCGATGAGCTGCGTCGTCTGGCTGCCGAAGTCGAGGATGACGACCGTCTCGTGCGTCATGGGGCGGGTAGAAAAGAGCGAGGGCGAGGGGCACGCGCCGGCGGCCGGCTCCCCCTCGCCCGCTCGGGGCTCGTCCGTGGCGCGCCGCTCAGGCGTCGGCGCCGATAAGGTGGCGGTACTCGTCGGCCGAGAGCAGCGCGTCGATGTCGGCCGGGTTGGCAGGGCGGAGGCGGATCATCCAGCCCGCGCCGTAGGGGTCCTGGTTGACGGTCTCGGGCGCGCCGTCAAGCGCGTCGTTGACGGCCTCGACCGTGCCGGTCACCGGGGCGAACAGCTCCGAGACCGTCTTGACCGCCTCGACTGTGCCGAACGTGCCGTCGGCCTCGACCTCCGTGCCGGGCGCCTCGAGCTCGACGAACACGATGTCGCCCAGTTCCTGCTGCGCGTAGGCCGTGATGCCGATCGTAGCGGTGCCGTCCGCCTCGAGGCGGATCCACTCGTGTTCCTTGGTGTAGCGGAGATCGTCGGGGAAGGTCATAGCGGGGAGCGGACAGAAGGGTCAGGACTCGGGCGCGAGCTCGAAGCGCTCGAGGAACTTGGTGTCGAAGTCGCCCGCCACGAAGCGCTCGTCGGCGAGGAGCTGCTTGTGGAACGGGACGGTCGTGCGCAGGCCCTCGATGACGAACTCGTCGAGCGCGCGGCGCATCTTGGCGATGGCGCGCGGCCGGTCGCGCTCGCGCACGATGAGCTTGGCGATCATCGAGTCGTAGGTCGGCGGCACGCGGTAGCCGGCATAGACGTGCGTGTCGCAGCGCACGCCGCGGCCCTTGGGGCTGTGGAAGGCCGTGATGAGCCCCGGCGAGGGCGCGAACCCGCGGTACGGGTCCTCGGCGTTGATGCGGCACTCGATCGAGTGGCCGTGCAGCGGGCGGTTGCCGAAGGGAATCTTCTCGCCCATCGCCACGCGCAGCTGCCACTCGATCAGGTCGGTATCGGTCACCTCTTCCGTCACGGGATGCTCCACCTGGATGCGGGTGTTCATCTCCATGAAGTAGAAGTTGCGGTGCTTGTCGACCAGGAACTCGACCGTGCCGGCGCCGCGGTAGTCCACGGCGAGCGCGCCCTGCACGGCGGCCTCGCCCATGCGCTGGCGCAGGCCCTCGTCGAGGATCGGGCTGGGCGCCTCCTCGAGCAGCTTCTGGTGGCGGCGCTGGATGGAGCACTCGCGCTCGCCGAAGTGAACGACCGTGCCCTGGCCGTCGCCGAGCAGCTGGATCTCGATGTGGCGCGGCTCCTCGACGAACTTCTCGATGTAGAGCCGCCCGTCGCCGAAGGCGGCCAGGGCCTCGGTGCCGGCCTGGGCGTAGAGCTGCCGGAACTCGTCCTCGTCGCGCGCCATGCGCATGCCGCGCCCGCCCCCGCCGGCCGAGGCCTTGATCATGACCGGGAAGCCGGCCGCGCGCGCGGCGCGGAGCCCC
>JBKBRC010000002.1:125295-149119 GCA_046292345.1 Rubricoccaceae bacterium | reverse complement strand
AGGAACTGCTCCAGGCCTCGCGGCTCCAGACAGTCTCGTTCGACTGAGCCGCGCGTTGCCGGGTGACGTGCGGAAACAGTTGCGACGTGCGGAAACGGTTGCGACATGCGGAAACGGTTGCATCTGACGCGCGTCCTCCCTATCGTGCCGCCCGCGCGGGAACCTGAGCCGTCCGCTCGCACGTAGTGCCCCGCATCCCCTGTTTGCTGCCGGCCGAGGTGCCGGCCCTGTCCCCCCCTTTTCCCGGACCGACCATGTACTGGACGCTGGAGCTTGCCGCGTATCTGGAAGACGCGCCCTGGCCGGCTACCAAAGACGAGCTCATCGACTACGCCGACCGTACGGGCGCCCCGTCGGAGGTAATTCAGAACCTCCAGGACATGGAGGACGACGGCGAGCCGTACGAGAGCATCGAGGAGGTCTGGCCCGACTACCCGACCGCCAACGAAGACTTCTACTTCGAGGACGAGTGAAGAGACGCTTCAGAGGCAGGTCGCGTCTGGTCTGACGCCCGTCGCGCCCGAACACACCGAAGCCTCCGGCCGATGCGCGGCGCGGAGGCTTCGGCGTTTTCCCCTGTCGGCACGCGCTGGGCCGGGGCCGGCGCGGCACGAGAGCCCCGAAGGGCGGGCCGGTCTCGGCGGCTCCCCCGAACCGCTGTGCCCTCGCGGGCCGACCGGTGACGCGCGGCGGATCGTTGAACCCCCGCCGCCGCGCGTCGGCCGCCGTGCTCAGGCGCGAGCGCGGCGGCTGTCGTTGGCCCGCTCGAAGCCGAGCAGGGCGTCGTCCACGAACTGGCGTGCGGCGCGCTCAGCGGCGGTGGCGGAGCGGAAGTCCTCGGTCGAGGCGTGCAGCGTGAGCGCGCGGTGCTCGATCCGGTAGCCGTACGTGTCTTCCCCGAAGCGGCCCGGAGCGCGCGTTACGTGCAGCGTGAAGCCGCGGTGCTGGAAGGGAAGGCGGGAGGCCATCAGAGCGGGACGGGCGGCGGCGGACGGCATGGCGGGCGTGTGATATCGGCGTGTGCTGCCCGTTCTTTGGCAACGGCCGCTCCGGGGGGCGAGGCGCGCGTGACGGATTCTCGTTTGTCGCCTTCGTGCGCGTCTGCCGTTCGTCTGAACGGACCGGTGTCTCAGGTTGGGCCGCAAAAACGCCTCGGCGCCTGGCCGGGACGTCCCAGAACGGCACGAGCGCCCGCACACGCACTGCGGAGGAGGGCGACCGGTGCCGGCCTGCAGCGTCAGTCCACGGGGAGGGCGGGCCGGCGCGGCCGGATGCGCGCGAGGGCTGCATCGACGGTGGGGCGGAACGCCTCGAGCGCGTCGGCGAGGGCGCGGGCCTGCGCGGGGGTGGCGGTGCCGGCGGCGGCGGCGGCCTCGAGCGCGCGGCACTCGGCCGCGAGCGCCTCGGCGCCGAGCGTGCCGCTGCTCGTCTTGAGCTTGTGCGCCGCCCGGCGCATCGCCTCCTGGTCGTCCTCGTGCGCTGCCCGGCGGAGCGCGGCCGTGAGATCGGTGTCGGTGCGGAGGTAGGCGTCGAGGATCTCCTCCGCGAACCCCGCGTCGTCGATTCCGGTGAGCTGTCGCAGGTGCGTCAGGAGCGCGTCGTCCGGCGCGTGCGTGGGAGACGGGGCGTCTGCGGCGGGTGCTCCGGCCGCAGCGCGTGCGGCGGCCGCGCGCTCGAGCGCCGCCGCGAGGTCGTCCAGGCGGACCGGCTTGGGCACGTAGTCGTCCATGCCGGCCTCGCGGAAGCGCTCGGCGTCGCCGGCGAGGGCGTTGGCCGTGAGCGCGATCACGTAGGGCTGCGCGCCGCCCCGCGCGCGGAGCGTGCGCACGGCCTGGAGGCCATCCATGACCGGCATCTGCACGTCCATCAGCACGACGTCGTAGACGTTGCGCGCAAGCGCGTCCAGGGCCTCGCGGCCGTTCTCGGCCAGGTCGGCGGCGACGCCGAGGCGGGCGAGCAGCCCGAGCGCAACGCGCTGGTTGACGAGGTGGTCCTCGGCGAGCAGCACGCGCAGGGCAGGCGCGCGGCGCGGCGCGGGCGAGTCGCCGGCCGGGGAGAGGCTCGCGCGGGCGAGCCGGCCGAGCGCCTCGGCGAGCCGCTCGCGTTTGACCGGCTTGGGCAAGAGCACGTTGAAGTAGGCCCCGCCCCGGATGCGCGCGCCGACGGGGTGCAGCAGCACGAGCGGGCGCTCGGCCGCGGCGGGATGTTCGCGCAGCCGCCGCGCGAGCGCGGCGCCGTCGGTGGTGGGGAGGGTGTGGTCGATCAGGGCCACATCGAAGCGCCCGCCGCCGTCGAGCCAGGCGAGGGCGTCTTCGGCCGAGGGCTCGGCGTGCGCGGCGTAGCCGAGGTTGGCCAGCAGCGCGGCCGTCGCCGCGCGCGCGTCGGCGTGGTCCTCGACGAGCAGCACCCGCGGCCGTACCGGCGGGGCCGCTGCCTCGGGCGCTGCCGGGTCGGCCTCGGGCGCCACGCCGAGCACGGCTGTGAGGTGAAACGTGGAGCCCTCCCCCGGCGTGCTCTCGGCCCACAGGCGCCCGCCCATCAGCTCGGCCAGGCGACGTGAGATGGCCAGCCCGAGGCCCGTCCCGCCGTACTGCCGCGTCGTGGACGAGTCGCCTTGCGTGAACGACTCGAAGAGCGCCTCCATGCGCTCCGGGGCGATGCCCACGCCCGTGTCGCGCACGCGCACGTGGAGCCGCGTGCCGCCGGGTGCGCGCTCGGCCTCGGCCGAGACGACGACGCTGCCGGCGGGGGTGAACTTGACCGCGTTCGAGAGCAGGTTGAGCAGCACCTGTCGCAGGCGCGTCTCGTCGCCAAGCGCCACGCGCGGCACCTCCGGCGCCACGCGCACCACGAGTTCGACGCCTTTGCCGGCCGCGGTCGGCGCGACGACGTCGAGCGCGTCCTCGATCAGCGAATGCAGGCGGATGGGCGCCGTCTCGAGCTCGAGCCGCCCCGCCTCGATCTTGGAGAAGTCCAGCACGTCGTTGATGAGCGCCAGCAGCGCGTCGCCGGAGTGCTGGATCGTCTCGACGTAGTCGCGCTGCTCGGGCGTCAGGCGCGTCTGCGCGAGCAGGCTCGTCATGCCGATCACGCCGTTCATGGGCGTGCGGATCTCGTGGCTCATCGTGGCCAGAAAGTCGCTCTTGGCCTGCGCGGCCACCTGCGCCGCGCGCGTGGCCTCCTGGAGGTGCTCCACGACGGCCATGCGCGAGCGCAGCACGTACGTGCCCAGCGCCGCCAGCGCCGCCAGCGTGGCCAGGTACGTCGTGCGCGGCACCATGGGCTCGGCAACGAGGAAGGCCGCCACGCCCGTCGCCGAGACGAACAGCACCGAGTAGAGCGCGAGCTGCCGCGGCGTGCGGAAGCCCGCCGAGCAGCCGAAGAAGACCAGCACGACGCCCAGGGCGGCGTTGACGGAGAGATCGTTCAGGTAAGCGAGGTAGATCTGCCACGCCGAGACGACGTAGAAAAAGCCGAAGATGAGGCCGATGGCATGGCGCCGCACCCAGTCGCTCGTGAACGTGAGTCCCACGAAGGCGACCGAGGCCAGCCCGAGCGCCAGCCGACCGGCCGTCGGGTCAATGATGTGGGGGTCAGCAGCGCGGTAGAGCGCGCCAAAGCCGATCAGGACGAGGCCGCCCACGAGTAGCAGGGCGCGGTAGAGGCGCAGCGCCTCGGCGTCGCCGGCGGACGGGGAACCGCCTCCGGAGGCGGTCGGAGGGAGCGAGGCCATGCGTCGGTGAGGTGGAAGCCGCGGGGCGGGCCGGAAACGGCCCCGAGGGCGCAAATGCCGCGCCGGAGGCGCGCGGCGAAGGCCGCTATCTTGACAGGCTCCCGTTATGGTGCCTCTGCGCCCGCCCCGCTGCCATGCGTTCCCCCGACGCGCCTTCTGCCCCGGCCCTCTCCCGCCTCCGCCCGGGGGACGAAATCGAACTCGTGCTGGAGAAATTTGCCGATCGCGGCAAAAGCCTCGCCCGCCTGCCAGGAGAGGGCGCCGGCGGCTACGTCGTCTTCGTGGCCGGCGCCGTGCCCGGGGACCAGGTCCGCGCGCGCGTGCTCAAGCGCAAGCGGCGCTTCGCCGAGGCGCGCCTCCTCGAGGTGCTCCTGCCGAGCCCGCTCCGCGTGACGCCGCGCTGCGAATACTTCGGCGCATGCGGCGGCTGCAAGTGGCAGCAGGTGGCCTACGCGGCGCAGCTCGAGATGAAGCGGCAGCAGGTGGAAGACGCGCTCGTCCACACGGGCGGGTTCGACCTGGCGGCGCGCAGCGTGCCCGTGCGCCCCACGCTCGGCATGGACGCCGAGCCGCCCGGGCCGGAGGAGCGCGCCTTGCTCGGGCCGGCGCAGGCCGGGCAGCCTTACTTCTACCGCAACAAGATGGAGTTCTCGTTCGCGGCGCAGCGCTGGCTCACCGACGACGAGATCGCCTCAGGCGAGGCGTTCGAGACCGACTTCGCGCTCGGCCTGCACGTGCCGGGGCGCTTCGACAAGGTGCTGGACCTGCAGGCGTGCTACCTGCAATCGGCATGGAGCACGCGGCTCGTCAACGGATTGCGCGCGCTGGCCAGGGCCGAGGGCTGGTCGGCCTACCACGCCCGCGAGCAGCGCGGCTTCCTCCGGCACCTCGTGCTGCGCACGCCCGCGCGCACGCCCGAGCGCATGGTCAACCTCGTCACGAGCCGGTACGACGCGGACCGCATGGCGCGCCTGGCGGACTGGCTGCGCGCCGAGTTTCCGGAGGCCACCACGCTCGTCAACACGGTCAACTCCGGGCTGGCGCAGACGGCCTTCGGGGAGGCGATGCACGTCGTGTTCGGCCCTGGCGTCGTGCACGACGAGATCGGTGGGCTCCGCTTCGAGATCGCTCCGAACGCGTTCTTCCAGACCAACACGCGGCAGGCGGAGACGCTCTACCGCATCGCAGCCGAGTTCGCAGCGCTGCGTCCGGACGACCTCGTCTACGACCTCTACTGCGGCGCCGGAACGATCTCACTCTACCTCGCACGGCACGCGCGGCACGTGGTGGGCGTCGAGCTCGTGGAGGAGGCCGTGGCCAACGCGCGCGCCAACGCGCGCGCCAACGGCATCCACAACGCCACGTTCGCCGCCGGCGACATGCTCCGTCTGTTCACGCCGGACTTTGTGGCGGCGCATGGCCATCCGGACGTGCTCGTCGTCGATCCGCCCCGCGCCGGCATGCACCCGAAGGTGGTCGCGCAGCTGGCGGCGCTCCGTCCCGGGCGGCTCGTCTACGTGAGCTGCAACCCGCAGACGCAGGCGCGCGACCTGGCGTTGCTGCGCGAGGCCTCGTCGGATGCCTACCGCATCACGGCCGTGCAGCCGGTAGACCTCTTTCCGCACACGCACCACGTGGAGAGCGTTGTCGCGCTGCGCGCCGAGACCGCCTGACGACCGGCCTCGGCGCGCGCGGGATTGCGGCGCCGAATCAGCGGAGACGGACGCGGTTCTCGATGGTGAAGCCGGGAGCCGTGTCGCGGGCGATCTGCTCTGCGCGCTGGCGGAGGGCGTCGGTCGAGACGCTGCCCGTGAGCACGATCACGTTGCCCTCATCGTCCGCGTCGAGGTCGAACGGGCGCAGGTCCACGTCGTCTTCGAGCGCGCGCTCGACGCGGTCGGCCGCGTCGCTGACGCTCATGCCGTCAGGCATCATGCCTGCGCCGCCAGGCATCGTGTTCGTGCCGGGCGTCGTGGTCATGCCGGGCGTCGTAGTTGTTCCGGGCGCCGGCTCGACATAGTTGCCCGCCGTGCTGGTGCCGTCGGTGGTCGTCACGTTGGTGCGGTCGTTCCGACAGGCCACGAGCGAGGCCGTCAGAGCGAGAAGCAAGAAATAGCGCATTGCCTGATGGGGTAAAAAGTGAGAGGGGAGGCGCTGAAACGACGGCGACGTCTGGCGGTTCGGGCGGTCGCTGCGGGCGGGCGTTCGTATGCTTCCTGCATGCCCGGCGACGTTCTTGCCTCCGGGCCGGCCGCCGCCAGGCAGTTGGGACCCCCGGCCGTCCGCGTGCCGCACCCTCAAGCCTCTGGACTCATGCGTCTCTCGTCCCTCTTTCGCTCTTTCTCCCTCGTGGCCGCGTGTGGCGGCGCGCTCTGGCTGACCGGCTGCGCCGGCGCGTCGTCACCGACGGCTCCCGGCGAGTCCCCGGCAGCGGCGGGCGGCGCCATCGGTGCCATCGGCGCCATCGCGGGACCGCAGGCCGTGTTCTGGCGCAACCTGTACGCGCTCTGCGGACAGGCCTTCGAGGGCGAGATCACGACGCCGCTGACGCCTACCGACACCACGTTTGCCGGGCGCCGCCTCGTCATGCACGTCCGCGAGTGCTCCGAGCGCGAGATCCGCGTGCCGTTCCACGTCGGCGACGACCGGTCGCGGACGTGGGTATTCACGCGCACTGAGGCGGGGCTGCGTCTCAAGCACGACCACCGACACGAGGACGGCTCGGAAGACGCGATTACGCAGTACGGGGGCGACACGGCTACGACCGGCACGGCCACGCGGCAGGAATTCCCGGCCGATGCTTACACGGCGACCCTGATTCCAGCCGCGGCTACCAACGTGTGGACGGTGGAGATCGAGCCGGGCCGCTACTACAGCTACGCCCTGCGCCGCGAGGGCACGGACCGTCGCTTCCGTGTCCAGTTCGATTTTTCGCGGCCCGTCGCGCCGCCGCCGCCGCCCTGGGGCTTTGAGTAAGCCTGCCCGTCGGAGGACACCGGACGCCGTCGGGAGGCGGGTCAGGGGGTAGCCTCGCGCATGTCGGTCGGCGCCTGCGTAGGGCCGAGCGGGGCCTCGCTGGCCGGCGGGCTCGGGTTAGCGGGGAAGAGCCACAGCCCGAGCAGCACGATTGAGAGGAGGGCCGCGGCGCCGTGTGCGATCAGGACGAGGCCGGGCCAAGGTTCGCCCTTACGTTGGCGCATCCAGAGATAGCTGCCGCCGGCCGCGGTGGCCAGGAACGCAGCCACGAGCCACCAGCCCCGGCCCGCGTCGTCCACGAACCACAGGCCCGCGAGCAGAAACGCAAACCCGATGGCGACGAACACGCCGTGGATGATGCCCATGGCCGTGCCCGAGGGTTGCCCGCGGAAGTGCAGGTAGGCCATGAAGCCGCCGATGCCGGCGGCGAAGAGAAACGAGAAAAACGCAGCAGCAGCCATGGAGAGAAGAAGGGCGAGCGAGAGAGGGCGTGATGAGCGAGGGGGCCTTTTAGAGCGTCCGCAGCGTGGCGCGGATCCCTTCCAGATGCCGTCTCGCCCGGAGTAGCTTGGCGCTCCTCCTTCGCGCGCGCCTCCTTCACAATGACCGTCTTCCTGACCGGAGGCACCGGCTTCGTCGGCAGCCACCTCGCCGAGGCGCTGCTGGCCCGTGGCGCGGCCGTACGCGCGCTCGTCCGAACCGATGCCAGGTGGCTGCGCGGTCAGCCTGTCCAGACTGTGCGCGGAGACCTGTTCGACGTCGAGGCGCTCCGGGAGGGCCTCCGCGGCGCCGACGTCGTCTTCCACATCGCAGGACTGACGCGCGCGCCGGACGCGGCGGCGCTCGAGCGGGCCAACGTGGAGGGGACGGTGCGCCTGCTCGATGCGGCCGCCGAGGCGCTTGGCGCCGGCAGCCCGCTCCGCCGCGTCGTCGTCACGTCGTCGCTCGCGGCCGTCGGACCGAGCGGGGCCACGCCGCTGACCGAGGCCGCGCCCCTCCGGCCCATCTCGGCCTACGGCCGCTCCAAGGCGCGCATGGAGGCGGCCGTGGCCGCGCACGCGCTCGCGCCGTACACAACCGTCGTGCGCCCGCCGGCCGTCTACGGCCCTCGTGAGACGGACATCTTCACGATGATCCGCACGGCCGACCGGCAGCGCGTCTTTCCCGTCGTGGGCGACGGCCGCACGCCACGCCTCGATCTGGTCTACGTGCGCGACCTCGTCGCGGGCCTGCTCGCGGCGGCCGAGGCTGAGGCGGCGGCGGGGGAGACATTCTTCCTGGGCGGCGCGCATGGCTATGCCTGGGACGAGATCCACGCGGCCGTGGCAGAGGCGCTCGGGCACAGGGTGCTGCGCGTGCCGGTCGCGCCGGTACTCGTGCGCCCCATCGGCGCGCTCGTCGAGGGCGTAGGGCGCCTGGCCGGACGCTACCCGCCGCTCAACCGCGAGAAGGCGGCTGAGGCGGCCGAGGCATGGCTGGCGTCCTCTGCGAAGGCGGCACGCTTGCTGGGCTACGCGCCTGCGGTGAGCCTGCGTGAGGGGATGCGCGAGACGGTGGCGTGGTACCGCGCTGAGGGCTGGCTGTAAGAGCGTACGACGCCGGACGCTGGCCGCGAGAGCGCACGCCGCGCCTCAGGCCACGCCGCGCCTCAGGCCACGCCGCGCCTCAGGCCACGCCGCGCCTCAGGCCACGCCGCGCTCGAGCGCGGCGCGTGTCAGATTCTCCTGGATGCCGTGCCAGAGCGGCCGGCCGCCCTCGGCCTGGCGCCGGTCGCAGTAAAGTTCGAGGCGGTTGCCCTCCGGGTCGCGGAAGTAGCACTGCCACGCGATGCCGGCCTCCTGCAGGTCGGTCTCGACGCCCATCTGCTCGAGGCGCTTGACGAAGGCGAGCAGGTCGGCCTCGTCTGCTACCTCGAAGGCGAAGTGGTCCAGCCTGGTCGGCTCCGGAAGCGGCGTGCCCGAGGCGTCGCGTGCCTGCCGCAGGACGAGGCAATGGTGCGCGCCGCCGCCGTCTTCCAGAAAAGCGTAGTGGCTCTCGTCGTCCGTCGCGCGTTCGTGCACGCGCAGGCCGAGCGCCTCGGTGTAGAACGCGACCGCACGGGCGAGATCGGCGACGTCGAGGCGGAGATGGCCGAGGCGGGCGGGCATGGAAAGAGGGGGCGTAAAAACCGCTGCTTCGGACCTGTAGCCCTGGGCCTTGTTCCGAGCTCGGTGCACCGTTGAGCGGGCGGGCGGAGGTGCTAAGAGCCGGCCACCGTGCCTGCAGCGATGCCCTCGTGCAGGCACGGTGCCCCGATGACTGGCTCCGTGATGATGGAGGCAGGTCTCGCCGGTTCCGCGGCTATGCGCGTCGTGTCACCACGCGATGCGCCCGCCGCTGCTCGGGCGCTGCTCGGCCGGGGCCTCGCCGCCGCCCGAGCGCGCGCGGTCGAGCTCTTGGAAGCGGCGGATGAGGTCGCGCGCCGGGCGTTCTTCGTCCGATCCCCCGCCGGCCTCGCCCGGCGCCCGGCGTCGCGTCGTGCCCGGGGCGAACGAGCCGCCGTCCGACCCACCGCCGATGCGGCCGATGCGCGCCGGCGGGGCGTAGTTCTCCGGTGGCGCGAGGCGCCGGGCGGGATCGAGGCGGACGCTCTCGCCGCCCTCCGTCTGCAGCTTCTGCAGGAACGCGCCTACGTTGAGCAGGGCCGTGTGGCCGCCCTGTCCCCAGTACATCGAGCGGAAGGTGATACGGCGGTCGTTGAATCCCGTCCAGGAGCCCACAACAAGGTCGGGGTGCATCACGATAAACCAGCCGTCGCCGCTCTCCTGCGTCGTGCCGGTCTTGCCCGAGAGGTCGAGCCCGCGCGTGGCCGGGAAGCGGCTGTTGAGCCAGCCAGCGGTGCCGCCGCCCGAGACGACGCCGCGCATGACGTCGAAGAGGACGTAGGCTGAGGACGGGCTGATGACCTCGCGGCCGGTCGGCGTGAAGTCCGCGATCACGTTGCCGTAGCGGTCCTCGATGCGTGAGACGGCCTGAATGATGTGCGGCGGGTAGTCGTTGGTGCGCGGCGTGCCGGCCTCGCGGCTCGGGCCGTTGTAGACGCCGTAGTTGGCCACGACGGCGTAGGCGTTCGTCATCTCGAGCAGTGTCACGTCGGAGACGCCGAGCGCGATCGAGCGGACCTCCTCGACGGGGCTGCGGATGCCCATCTCCTCGGCGTACTTCTTCACCTCGCGCGCGCCAAAGTGCTTCGTCACGCGCGCCGCGACGGTGTTCTTGGAGAACTTGAGCGCGTTGGCGAGCGTGATGTTGCCGCTGTAACTGCCCGCGTTGCGCGGCGACCAGTCTCCCCACGAGAACGGCGCGTCGAGCGCCGTCGACTGCGGCGAGAAGCCGTTGTCGAACGCGGCGGCATAGGCGAACAGCTTGAACGTGGAGCCGGCCTGCCGGCGGGCCTGCCCTACGTGGTCGAACTTGTCGAGCACGTAGTCGCGCCCGCCCACCCACGCCTTGACGGCGCCCGTGGCGGGCTCGATGGCGACGAGGCCGGCCTCGAGGCGCGTCTTGTCGGCGCGGAGCGAGTCCATGAAGGCCGCGTCCTGGCGCAGCTGCGCCGTGGCCGCCTCGCGCGTGGCGCCGGCGCTGACGAGCGCCTGGTAGCGCGGCGTGCTGCGGATGTATTCGTCCACGATGGCGCGGTTGCGGCTCCACCACATGCTGAAGGGCTGCACGTTGCCGGTGCGCATGATGCGCAGGGCCGCCTCGGGCGAGCCGACCGAGCCGCGCCCGCTCCACTCGTAGTCCACGACGGCCTGCAGGCCCTCCATCTGCTCCACGACGGCCTCGGTCGCAAGCTGCTGCATGCGGCTGTCGATGGTGGTGCGGATGACGAGCCCATCCGAGTACGGGTCGTAGCCGTTGGCGGCGCACCAGTCGCGGAACCACAGGCGGAGCACCTCGGCAAAGTGCGGCGCGAGGTTGTCTTCGTGCGAGTACGCGCGGAACTCGAGCGCGATGGGCTGCTCGCGCAGCCGCTCGAACTCGGCGCGCGTCAGATAGCCCTGGTTCTCCATGTTCGCGAGCACGACGTTGCGCCGCTGCCGCGAGTTCTCAGGGTTGCGCACCGGGTCGAAGAACGTGTTGGCCGCCAGCATGCCCACGAGCACGGCGGCCTCCTCGGGCGCGAGTTCCTTGGCCGGCTTGTTGAAGTACGTCTGCGACGCCGACTCGATGCCGTAGGCGTTGTAGAGGAACGGGACCGTGTTGAGGTACGCCTCGAGGATCTCGTCCTTGGTATAGATGCGCTCGATGCGCACGGCCGTCAGGATCTCCTTGATCTTGCGCACGACCGAGCGGTCCCCCTGGGAGAAGCGGACCTGCTCGCGGTAGAGGTTGCGTGCGAGCTGCTGCGTGACGGTCGAGCCGCCCTGAGGCCGGCCCTGCAAGACCGAGATGGGCGCCTGCAGCGTACGGCGCAGGTGCACGCCCCAGTGGTCGTAGAACTGGCGGTCCTCGGTGGCGAGCAGGGCGTTGATGACGTGCGGCGAGATGTCAGAGAGCGGCACCCACGTGCGGTTCTCGCCGGCGTAGTAACGCGCGAGCTCCTGGTTGTCGGCGGTATAGACGACCGTGGCGAGCAGGTTGCGCGGATTCTCGATCTGGTCGAGCGAGGGCAGGTCACGCGAGAACCACGCCAGGACAGCCACGGCGAGCGTGGCCCCGATGCCGATCAGGCCGAGCGTGCCGGCGAGCACGCGGTAGGTGAGACGCTTGACCGGGTCTGCTGGCGGTGCAGGAGGCTCCGCGGGTGGGCGCGGCGGCGCCGCGCGCTGGAGCGCCACGCGATGCGACGGGCGCGCCACAGGCGGCGGCGGCGCGGGTGAGGACGCGCCGTCGCCGGAAACATCCGGCGAGCCGAAGAAGCGCGCGAGCTCCTCGTCGGCCGGGGAGAGAGCGCGCGTGTCCGCTCCGGGCGCGGTGCCACGGCCCCGCGCCTCGGAGGAGACCCCGAAGAACGCCGCGAGTTCGTCGTCGCTGCGGGGGGGAGGCGCATCGGGCGAGGGGCCGCTGGAAGGGGGCGCAGACGGACGGGCCGCACGACGCTCACCGGGCGAGCGGAAAAAGCGGGAAAGCTCTTCGTCGGAATAAGTCTTGTCGTCCATGCGGGCTCGGGAGCGTCCCGAGGGCTGAGCAGGCGGAGGTCAGGACGCCGCGGTGAGGGGCGCCGGCGCGAGGGAGCCGGGAAGGGGCTCGGCCCCGGTGCCGGTCCAGCGGAAGAGGGCCGGACCCTCAGGCGTCAGGCACGCGAAGTGGCGCGCGCCGAACCAGTACCCCGTGTTGAGGTACGTCCCACCGGGGAGAGCCTCGCACACGGCCGTGTGGCTGTGGCCGAGGATGGCCAGGTCCACGTCCGGCCGGGCGAGCAGGCGGGCGGCGGCGGCGCGGACTTCCGCTGCGGCGCGCGCCTGCGGTACGCCGTCGGTGCCGAAGCGGCGTGCCACCCACTGCGCGAAGCCGTAGGCGCTATCGCCGGGCAGCCCCATCCGGAAAAGCTGGGCCATGGCAGAGCTGCGAAAAAGCGGCTGGAGGCGGTTGTAGACCCGTTCCGACGGTACGAAGCCGTCGCCGTGGGCAATATACGTGCGGTGCCCTTCCAGTACGGCCGGCGCGCCGTGGCGCACGAGGCGCACGCCGATCTCGCGCTCGAAGAAGTCGAGGTGCCACAGGTCGCGGTTGCCTGTCACGTACGTGATGCGTGCGCCGCGGGCAGCCCACTGCGCGAGCAGGCCTGCCAGGCGCACCGCCACGCGAGGCACGAGGTGGCGGTACTCGATGTAGTGGTTGAAGACGTCGCCCAGGAGCACGAGCTGCCCCTCGCCCAGGAGCGCATCCTCGTGCGCCTCGAGCAGCGCTGCGAAGTCGCGCTCGGCAGCGCGCGTCTGCGCGCTCGAGCCGCGGCCGAGATGGAGGTCGGAGACGAAGAGCGTCACGGAGGCGGAGACTCGGGGGGCGGGGTGGGTGAGCGTGCATGTTAACGGGCTATGCGTCTCGCCCGTCTCGCCCTTGTCATTTCTTCGCCGCGTTTCGGCCGATGGCGTGCGCCGCGTGTGCTCGGACGGTGCAACTTCGAAAGAGGCGGCCCCGTTCTTGCCCGCCTCTGCTTTCTTCCGCACCTGCGCGCGCCGCCGCGCGCTCTCGCCCTGTCTAGGTGACGACCAACGCCTACCGCCCGCCGGGCGCCTTCGATCTAATCCCGCCGGTGATCAAGAACCTCTTGATCATCAACGCGCTCGCATTTCTGGCCTTCCAACTCCCGGCGCTCAGCGGCTTCATGCAGCAGTGGCTGCCGCTATGGCCGGCCGGCACGCCGCGTGTTGCGGCGGGGCCGGGAGGCGAGCCCACGGCCGTGCCGCAGTTTTACCCGTGGCAACTCGTCACGAGCGCCTTCCTGCACGGCGGATTCGGGCACATCCTGTTCAACATGTTCGGGCTGTGGATCTTCGGGATGCGGATCGAGCAGACGCTGGGCTCGCGGCGCTTCCTTACGTTCTACTTTGCGTGCGTGCTGGGGGCGAGCGTGCTCCAGCTGCTCGTCACGTCGGCGCCGTTTCTGTTCGGCATAGGTGAGCCGCGCATCGTGCCGACGCTGGGCGCCTCGGGCGGGGTGCTGGGCGTGCTGGCCGCGTTCGCCCTCCTGTATCCGGACGAGCCGATCTACCTCTATTTTCTCTTCCCCATCCCGGCCAAGTGGCTCGCGCTCGGGCTCGCCGCGCTGGACCTGTACAACGGCGTGGTGGGTACGGCGTCGGGCATCGCGCACTTTGCGCACCTGGGCGGGATGCTCGTGGGGGTGCTCCTGATTCAGCACTGGCGTGGCCGCCTGCTGCCGCGCCACCGCGCGCGCTAGCGCGGTTTCTCTGCCTTCCGAGGCGCTGCCGCCATGTCCGACGCCAACTCTCCGCTGTTCCGGTTCAAGCTGTGGCAGGCGGGCCTGCCACCGGCGCTGCGCTGGCTGCTGACGATCAACATTGGCACGTACGTGCTTTACGTGCTGCTGAGCATCGTCAACCTGGGCGCGCTGCTGGCGTGGCTGGCGCTGCCGCTGCGGCCGGAGCAGCTGGCGTGGCAGCCGCTCTCGCCGCTCACCTACTCGTTCGCCAACCTGTACCCGGGCTTTTTCGGGCTGCTCTCGTTCGCGTTCGCGATGCTGTGGCTCAACTGGATGGGACGCGACTACGAGGAGCAGTACGGCAGCCACCAGATGCTAAGCCTGGTCGTGCTGGGCACGCTCGGTGGTGCCGCCCTGGCCATGGGGCTGGGGGCGCTCAGCAACATGGGCGTGAACGCGCCCCGGCCCGTCCTGGGCTACTTCGGCGCGTGGGCGGCCGTCTCGGCTGTGCTCGTGGGCGTGGCAACGCTGCACCCCAACCGCGAGATCGCGCTCTTCCTGCTCGGCGTGATTCCGCTCAAGTGGATCGCAGTCGCGTTCGTGATCCTGGATCTGGCGTTCGTGCGCGACCCGACGCACCTCGGGGCGGCGCTCTCGGGCTTTCTCTACGGGACGCTCCAGAAGCGGGGCACCGATCTCGGCGCGTGGGCGCGTCCGCTTTTCGAGCGCCGCCGGCGTGAACCGAAGCCGGCGCGCAAGGCGGGCGGAGCGGCCTGGACAGGCCTCGGCCGCCGCGAGGGCGCGCGCGAGAGCGGCGCCTCGCGCACGACCACGCTGCGCCGCGTCGAGACGGGGCGGCCCGCGGCGCCAACGTCAGCCCCGGCCGCGAGCGAGGTGGACCGCATCCTGGACAAGATCCTCGTGAGCGGCTACGACAGCCTCACGGCCGAGGAGAAGCGGGTGCTCAGCGAAGCCAGTCGTGACTAGGCGCCGCCCGACCCGCCGCGGCGCCGGGCTGCTGTGGCTTCCGCTGCTGCTCGTCAACGTGCCGCTCGGGGTGGCTGTGGCGGTCGGGCTGATGGCGGCGTACCTGCCCTCGGGGCCGTTCTGGTGGGCACAGCTCGTGGCTGTCTGGCTTCCCCACCTGACGTGGGTGCTCGCGCTCGCGGCAGCGTTCCCGCTGCTGGCCGGGCGCTGGGGGCTGTTCGCGCTGCACGTGCTTGCCATCGGGCTCGTCGTGGGGCGCGTCGAGCCGCGCGCTCGCCTGGCGCCGCCGCCGCCCCCCGCGCCGGACGACCTGCGCCTGCTCACGTTCAACGTTCCCGAGGACCTGCTCGAGGGCAACGCGCTCGGCGACTCGGTTGTGGCGCTGCTGCGCGAGGAGGCGCCGCACCTGCTCGCGCTGCAGGACGTCTACGTCCGCGCCGGTGAGGTCCCCGCGCCTGCCGTACAGGTGCGCGCGCCCACCGAGGCGCTGCCGTACACGCTCGCGCTTCCCGGGCGCCTCCTGCGCCGGCCCGGCTGGAAGGATCGCACGACCGGCGTGCCGCTGCTCGTCCGGCCGGACAGCGTGCGCGTGCTCGAGCAGGAAGCGCTGCGCCTGGGCACGCGAGACGACGGGCAGAACTCGATGGCGCTGCGAACGCGCTTCGAGTGGCAGGGACGGGAGGCCGTGCTCTACAACGTGCACCTGCGCTCGTTTGGGGCCGAGAAGCCGTGGTGGGACGACTCGCTGCGCTTCACGCGGCCCGAGACCTGGCTGCCCTACCTGCGCCGCTATCGCCGTGTCTACCACCTGCGCGGGGAAGAGGTCGGGCAGCTGCGCGCCGCCATGCAGGCCGAGACCGCGCCCGTCCTGCTCGTGGGCGACTTCAACTCGACTGCCGACAACCACACCTACCGGCGCCTGCGGGGCGACTTGCAGGATGCGTTCCGGATGGCCGGCGGCTGGCGCTGGGGACGCACCTACCACGCCCTCCAGCCGTTCGTGCGCATCGACTTCGTCCTGGTCGATCCGGCCTTCGAGGTTGTTTCGGCGCGCGTGCGCCCGGTGCGTTTTTCCGATCACCGTCCGGTCGCCGTGCGTCTGCGCTGGCGCGATCCGCCGCCGGACGCGCCGCCGGGGTGAGAGATACGGAAGAGATAGATATAGAGATTAGAGATGCCACGGCGCGCGGGCGTTCGCGGCACGCGGGCGTTCGCGGCGCGCGTTCAGCCCGTCACGCTCGGCAGGCCGGATGGCGGCGCGGGCAGCGGCGCGGCGGCCGAGCCCCGGAACAGGCGCAGTACGCGCCGCTCGAGCTTCGTCTGCACGTCTCGCCGGACGTCCTCGGGCCGGTCGGCGTCGTACATGGCATGGATGTAGAGCGTGCGGCGGTCGGCCGAGACGTCCAGGCTGAGCGTGCCGGGCGTGAGCGAGATCAGGTTGGCCAGGACCGTGATCTCGGCATCCGTCCGCACCTCGATGGGGACGGCGACGATGCCCGGCTGCACGTTCATGCGCGGCGAGAGCGTGTCCTTGGCCACGCGCAGGCTCGAGATGACGAGCTCCCACACGAAGAACGCGCCCAGCCCGATCGCCCGCCAGACGCCCAGGTAGTACGGCGACGGCCCGAGGGCCGGGCGCGCGACGAGCAGGGCCGCATAGCCCAGCACGAAGCCTGTAAGGAGCGACTCGAGCGCGAACGAGCCCGTAACGGCGCCCCACGCGATCGCCAGCAGCAAGTTGATCAGAAACGGAATCATAGCCTCAGAGGGGCGGGGCATCGTCGGGGGCGGCGCCTAGGGCAGGGGGGCGCTGACGGGTAGCACCTCGGCCGGGGTCAGCAGCGGCGGCGGCGGCGTCACCGCCGGCCCGAGCACGGCGGCCACGTAGTCGCGCGGGTCGAGCAGCTGTGCTGCCGTCTGCTGGGCGAGTTGGAAGAAGACCTCCGTCCCGAGGCCGATGGCGATCGTGATGGTTGCCAGCAGCACCGCCGGCACGACGAGCAGCCACAGCGGGCGCGTCTCGGGCACGGGCGCGGCGGCGCCGGCCGGGCGCGGCGCCCAGAACGCCTGCGCCCAGATTTTGGTCATCGAGTAGATCGTGAGCGCGCCCACGACGAGCGCCACGACGACGATGAGCACCTCGCCCACCTCCAGGCCGGCCTTGATCAGGATCGCCTTGGCCCAGAAGCCTGAGAGCGGTGGGAAGCCGGCCAGCGAGAACGCCGGCACGACAAAGAGCATGGCCAGGTACGGATAGCGCTTGTAGAGCCCGCCGAGGTGGGCAAGCTCCGACGAGCCGCCCAGGCGCGCCGCGATTCCACCCACGAGGAACAGGTTCGTCTTGACGATGATGTGGTGCACGACGTAGAACACCGCCCCGACGAGCGCGAGCGGCGTCAGCAGGGCCAGGCCGAGCACCATGTAGCCGATCTGCGAGATGATGTGGAACGAGAGGATGCGGCGGATCTCCTGCTGCGCCGCCGCCCCGAGCACGCCCGTCACCATTGTCAGCCCGGCAATCCAGAGCAGCAGCGTGCCGTGCGTGAAGCCGGTGTCTTGCGTGAAGAAGAGCGTGAACGTGCGGATGAGCGCGTAGACGCCCACTTTCGTCAGCAGTCCGGCAAAGACGGCCGAGATGGCCACGGGCGGCGTGTGGTACGAGGCCGGTAGCCACGCGAAGAGCGGAAACACGCCCGCCTTGATGCCGAACGAGACCAGGAAGAGCATCGCGATCACCGTCACGAGCGCCGGCGAGGGCACCTCGGCGAGGCGTACCGCGATGTCGGCCATGTTGAGCGTGCCGGTGGCGCCGTAGAGCAGCCCGATCGCGATCACGAAGCACGTGGAGGCGATCAGGTTGATCGTCACGTAGACGAGCGCCCCCCGTACCTGCGCCCGACCGTTCTCGACGACGAGGAGCACGAACGAGGCGATGAGCAGGATTTCGAACCAGACGAACAGATTGAACAGGTCGCCCGTCAGGAAGGCGCCGTTGACGCCCATCAGCAGGATGGCGTAGAGCGGGTGGAAGCCTGCGCGCTCGTGCCGCTCCTCGACCGTGCCGAGCGCGTAGAGCCCCACGGTGAAGCCGATCACGCCCGTAATGACGACCATCGTAGCGCTGAGCAGGTCAGCCACGAACGTAATGCCGAGCGGCGCCGGCCACGAGCTCAGCTGCGTTGCCGCGATGCCGCCCTGCCAGACCGAGGCGAGCAGCGCCACCGACGCGGCGAGCGCCCCGCTCGTCCACACGACCGTGATGGCGCGCTGCACGCGCAGCGCGTGCCGGAACAGCAGCGCCAGCGCCGCGCCGACGAGGGGGATGAGAATGGGGGAGACCAGGAGCCAGGTCATAGAGGGCGCACACGCGCCGGAAGCCGGTGGACGGGGCGGGCGGAGGTCGGAGGGGCCGCGCCGGAGCGCGCCTCAGGTGAGCCGCGAGGGGGGATCGGGCGGCGCGGTGGGCGGCGGGTCCGGCAGGCCGGGGTTGGAGGGGCCCGGTCGCGCCGTCGTGTCGGGCGCGCGGCCGCCCGGGCCGGGCTCGGGCGCGGCCGTCTCCTCGGTGGCGACCGCCTCGGACTTGTAGGCGGGCACGGCTGGCACCTCGAGCGCCTCGGTGTCGGTGCTGCCGAGCGCCGTGTAACCGCGCAGCACGAGCACGAGCGTGAAGGCCGTCAGGCCGAACGAGATCACGATAGCCGTGAGGACGAGCGCCTGCGGCAGCGGGTTGGCAAAGGGGCCCTCGCGCATGAGCATCCCCTCGTGGATGAGGGGCGGCGCGCCGCGCGTTAGGCGGCCGGCAGTGAAGATGAGCAGGTTGGCAGCGTTGCCGAGCATCACGAGCCCGAACACGAACTGCAGCAGGTTGCGCCGCAAGACGAGATACGTGCCGGCGGCGAAGAGCGCCCCGACGATGAGCGCAAGCAGCGTTTCCATCAGCGGGTGGGGGCAGGGGCCTCAGGGCTGGCAAGGGCCTCGGGCGCGGCGGCAGGCGGCACAGGGGCCTGGCGGACGTAGCCCGGCGGGGGGACGAGCATGTTCGGCAGCGGGACGGCGTCCGGGCCGGCCGTGAGCGTGTTTTCCTCGAGCGAGAGCACGAACGTGAGCACGAAGCCGACCACGACCAGGTACACGCCGATGTCGAACAGCAGCGGGGAGCCCACCTTGACGCCGTCGCCGATGGGAATCGTCACCCAGACAGCGGTCAGGAACGGGGCGCCCTCGGTCAGGGCGAGCAGGCCGGCCAGGGCGGCCGAGGCCAGCCCCGCCCCGATGAGCACCGACGTCTCGACGCGCAGCAGCGTGCGGATGGCCGCCGGCCCATAGGCGAGGCCGTAAAGCGCAAACGCCCCCGCGCCCACGAGCCCGCCGATGAACCCGCCGCCCGGCTCGTTGTGGCCGCGCAAGAGCAGGAAAATGGAGAGCAGCAGGAGCAGGGCCAGCGTCAGGCGCGAGGCCGTGCGGAGGATGAGCGAGTTCATGGAAGAGCAGGGACGCGGCGCATAGGTCCGGACGGGGCGGGCTAGCGGGCCTCGTGCAGGTCGGGCATGCGCTCCGACGCGGCGCCTTCCGGCATGGCGCCCTCGTAGCCGTTGGTGCTCGTCGGCGCCGTGTCCGAGTCTGCCTTGCGGCGGGGCAGGCGCAGCAGCGTGTACGCACCGAGCGCGGCCACACCCAGCACGACGACCTCGCCGAGCGTGTCGAGCGCGCGGAAGTCGACCAGGATGACGTTGACGATGTTGCGCCCGAAGCCCTCGGGGACGCTCAGCGCCGCGAGCCGGTCTGAGACCGAGCGGTCGAGCGGGTAGTAGAGCACGGCCAGCAGCAGGCTTGAGATGGCCGCCCCCACGGCCACGGCGATGCCGGCATGGAACAGGCGACGCGGACGCGGCTCCCGGGGCGCGCTTTGCAAGTCCGGCACCTGTCGCATCACGAGCACGATCACGATCACGGTGAGCGTCTCGACGAGCAGCTGCGTCATCGCGAGGTCCGGCGCGCCGAAGAAGAGGAAGATGAGCGCGACCGCGAACCCGGCCGCGCCGAGCATCGTCACGCCGGCCAGGCGCGAGCGCGTCAGGACGACCCCGATGATGCTGGCCACGATCACGAGCGCGAGCGTCCACTCGTAGAAGCGTGCCGCCGGCAGCGCGAGCGCGCCCTCGGGCCAGCCGCCGCGCGCAAAAGCCGCTCCAACGAGCAGCGCGATGCTGCCGAAGATGGCGACGAGGTACCCGCTCAGGCGGCCGTGCTGGATCAGGCGCGTCTGCCAGCGCGCCAGCGCCACCAGGCCGGTCAGCAGCGCCCCGTAGCCGGCCTCGGGGCCGCGCGCGAGCACCCCGTCGGCGCGGGTGAGGCCGGCCTGGATGCGGGCCCACCCGAGGTACCCGACGACGCCGAGCGCGACCGTGGCGACGCTCAGCAAAAGCGGCAGGTTGACGCCGTGCCAGAGGTAGAGCGAGACCTCGAACGGCTCGGCGAGAATAGCGCCGACGGCCGCGCCCATGAGCGGCTCGGCCAGCACGCCCGGCGCGAGGCCGAGCAGCAGACCTGCCGAGGCCAGCACGACCGGCCCGAGCCACATCGCCCACGGCGCCTCGTGCGCGTGCCTGGGCGTCTCGGAGGGCGCGCCGAAGAACGGGCGCACAGCCACGATCCCCGCCGCGACGAACGTGGCCGCGTTGGCCACGACGGCCGCCACGACCATCACCACGCCGGCCGTGCCGAACTCCAAGAGTGCCTCGTAGACCAGTTCCTTGCCGATGAAGCCGAAGAGCGGCGGGATGCCGGCCATGGAGAGGCCCGCCAGAAGCGCCGCGGCGGCCGTGACCGGCATCGCCTTGCGGAGGCCTCGCAGGAGCGGGATCTCGCGCGTACCCGTCTCGTGGTCGATCGCGCCGGCGACGAGGAAGAGCGTGCCCTTGTAGAGCGAGTGCACGACGAGGAAGACGACGGCTGCCTTGATCGCATAGCCGAACGAGAGCCCGATCAGGGCCACGAGCGTGCCAAGGGCAGTTACAGTTGAGTAGGCGAGCACCTTCTTGAGGTCCGTCTGCCGCAGCGCGAGAATGGCGCCGGTGAGCATCGTCAGCGTGCCCGCCGTGGCCAGCAGGCCGGTCCAGAGCGCAGTCCCGCCGAGCGCGGGCTCGAGCCGCGCGAGCAGGTACACGCCCGCCTTGACCATCGTCGCCGAGTGCAGGAACGCGCTCACAGGCGTCGGCGCGGCCATGGCGTTGGGCAGCCAGAAGTGGAACGGCACCTGCGCGCTCTTGGTGAACGCCCCCGCGCAGACGAGCAGCACCACGGGCACGTAGAGCGCGGAGCCGCGCACGACGTCTCCGCCGGCCGTGATCTCGGCGAGGGAGAACGAGCCGGCCGCGGCTCCGAGCACGAACACGCCCGCCAGGAAGGCCAGCCCGCCGCCACCGGTCACGAGCAGCGCCTGCAGCGCGCTCGCGCGCGACTCCTCCTTTTCGTGCTGATACCCGATGAGCAGGTACGACGTGAAGCTCGTCAGCTCCCAGAAGACGAACAGCGCGATCAGGTTGTCGGCCAGCACGAGGCCGAGCATGGCCGCCATGAAGCCCGTCAGGTACGCGAAGAAGCGCCCGCGCTGCGGGTCGCCGTGCAGGTAATCGCCGGCGTAGAGGACGATCAGCGCGCCCAGGCCCAGGATGAGCAGCGCGAACGTGAGCGAGAGCCCGTCGAGCACGAACGTGAGGTCCGTGTCGAAGGCGGGCACCCACGGGACGCTCTGCACGACCGGCTCGCCGCCCGTCACGGCCGGCAGGAACTGCGCGAAGTAGACGAACAGGCCGGCCGGCAGAAGGGCCAGCACGCGCCCGGTGGCGTCTCCGAGCGCCCGGTGGAGCGCGGGCGCGGCGAGCGCGCCGGCAAAGCCGAGCAGGACGGCGATCAGCATCAGGCGGAGGGCGAAGAGGTGGAAGGACGAGAAGAGCCGAGGGGCGCGCCGGACGATGCGGCCGCGCCGTGCCCGGAGGCGCCGTGCCCGGAGGCGCCCTGCCCGGAGGCGCCGTGCCCGGAGGCGCCCTGCCCGGAGGCGCCCTGTCCGGAGGCGCCCTGTCCGGAGGCGCCCTGCCCGGAGGCCGCTTCGTGCGCTGCGCCGTTGGCTCTGAAGCCGGCCGTGAGCGCGTCGGCGCGCGTGTGCTTCCACAGGGGTGTACCGCGGAAGTAGGCGGCGCGTCCGATCACGTGGCCGGCCACGGGCGCGGTGAGCAGCAGAAACAGAATCGTCGCGACGACGCGCGACGTCACGCCAATGCCATCGACGTGCAGGGCGGCGCCGAGCAGGATCAGGCTCGCGCCGAGCGTGCCGGCCTTGGTGGCCGCATGCATGCGCATGAACACGTCCGGCATGCGGACGACGCCGAGTGCGGCCACGAACGCAAAGCCCGCCCCGGCGACAAGGCAGAGGGCGGTCAGGAGGTCGATCATCAGACGGGCTCCGAGGGCGGTTTGGGGAGGCTCGGGTCGGGCGTGTCGCCGTGCTGCTTGCGGTGGAGCCACAGCAGCCGCGGAGGCAGCTGCGAAAGGTCGTTCGTGAACTCGACGTAGCGCGCAAACGCGACCGTGCCCACGAATGCGATCAGCGCCAGGATGACCGCCGCGTCCAGAAACGCCGGCTCGTCAGTCACGATGGCATAGAGCACGACGAAGCCCACGACGAGGTAGCCGATCAGGTCCAGCGCGACGACTCGGTCGGGCAGGCTCGGGCCGCGGACGAGCCGGACGAGCGAGAGCACGAGCGCGGCGCTGAGCGCGGCGAACGCGAACGTAGCGGCGCCGCCGAGCACGGCAGAGGCTTCGGGCATGGGAGCAGGAGAATGGGCCGGTGGTGGAGAGGCGGCCGTGGCGAAACGCAGGCTATGCAGACTAACGGCTGCCGCGCAAGATGGCCAGTCTACAGACGCGGCCTTGGACGGCCGGTTTCTACCTCGCCATGGACCCGCCGCTCCGCTCACGCGTACGTTGCGCCGGCAAAACCGCTTGCAGCGGCCCGCTGAGGGCGATTCTGGATGGTGTGCAGACGGGTGTGCGCTCGCGCCCGGCCGTGCCGCGCGGGCCCCCGCCGTGTCTTCTGATTGCTCGTTTTTTCGTCGTACGCGCCCCTTTCTCTCCGCGTGACCACCCTCGAAAGCCTCGGGCTCATCGGCATCGGCCTCGTGCTGCTGCTCGCCGGCGCCGAGGCGCTCGTGCGCGGGGCCTCGACGCTCGCGCTGCGCTTCGGGGTCTCGCCGCTCGTGGTCGGGCTGACGGTCGTAGCCTTCGGCACGAGCAGCCCCGAGCTCATGGTCAGCCTGGGCGCCTCGCTGCGCGGGCAGGGCGGCGTGGCCGCCGGCAACGTCGTCGGCTCGAACATCGCCAACCTGGGCCTGATCGTGGGCGCGGCGACGGCGCTGGCGCCGATGGCCATCAGCCGCACGCTGCTCCGCTTCGACATGCCGGTCATGATCGTGTCGCTGCTGCTGCTGCTCGCGTTCATGGCCGATGGCGGGCTCTCGCGTCTGGAGGGAGGGCTGCTCACGGCGGGCATCGTGGCCTACACGTTCCACAGCATCCGCGCCTCGCGCCGGGCCGTCCGCGCCGCGCGCGAGGTGGAGCTCCCGCCCGAGGTCGAGGCGGCGCTGGCCGAGCCGCGGCGGCGCGTCTTCCGGCACGCGCTCTTCGCCATCGGCGGGGTGGCGCTGCTCGTCTACGGTGCCGACCTGCTCGTGCGCGGCGCCGTGGACCTGGCGCGCGACGTAGGGGTGAGCGAGGCCGTGATCGGGCTCACGCTCATCGCCGTCGGCACGAGCCTGCCCGAGCTGGCCACGACGCTCGTGGCGGCGGCGCGGCGGCAGGGCGAGATGGCGCTCGGCAACGCCATCGGCTCCAACATCTTCAACGTGTTCGGCGTGATCGGGCCGGTGGCCCTCGTCGCCCCGTTCCGCTCGCCCGACATTGGCTGGGACGTGCTCGGCATCATGGTGGGCATCGCGGCGCTGACGTACTTCTTCCTCGCCACCGGTGCGCGCACGCGGCGCTGGGAGGGCTTCGTGCTGCTCGTCTGCTATGCCCTCTACCTGTGGTGGATCGTGCCGGTCTGACGGCGCCGGCCGGGACGCCGCCCGCGGCGGCGCGTGAATTCGGGCCTCGCTGCAGAAGAATTCGGGCCTCGCTGCAGAAGAATTCGGATTCGGCAGTGGAAAATTCGGATTCAGCGGTGGAAATAGCCTGCCGGGACGTTCGTTCTTGCGCCCGTT
>JBKBRC010000002.1:101203-125195 GCA_046292345.1 Rubricoccaceae bacterium | reverse complement strand
GAATTCGGGCCTCGCTGCAGAAGAATTCGGGCCTCGCTGCAGAAGAATTCGGATTCGGCAGTGGAAAATTCGGATTCAGCGGTGGAAATAGCCTGCCGGGACGTTCGTTCTTGCGCCCGTTTGCCGTTCTGCCGGACGCCCCGCTCCATGCGCTCGCTTGCCTGCCTCGCTCTCGCTCTCGCCCTGGCCCTGCCTGCCGAGGCGCAGGACCGGCTCTACAACCAGGCCGCGCTCGAGGCGCTCATGTACGCCCACCGCGACAGCCTCGACGCGCTCCCGCACGTCACGTACCGCTACTACGTGCTCGAGCACGAGACGAATAACTCCATCTTCGCGCGCAACGACCTCTACCGCGCCGTCGGCGACGGGGACGCGCGCGCCGGGCGCGAGAAGCTCGGCATGGTCGCGTTTCTGAACCGCATCTATCTGGACGACCTCGCCATCGGCGACACGCTCGTGCTGCCGAGCCACTTCGACCTCGACGCGCGCGCCTACGCGCCCTTCCCGCGCGAGTACGCCGGCGCGCGGCCCCTCGGCAAGCTGTTCGTCATCCACATGGGCGTGCAGGCGTGGGCGGCCTACGAAGACGGACGGCTCGTGCGCTGGGGCCTCGTCAACACGGGCGGGCCGGAGAGCCGCACGCCGGCCGGACGCTTCAACTTCAACTGGAAGGAGGAGGCGCGCGTCTCGACGCTCTCGCCGCCGGGCGAGCGCTGGTTCATGCGCTACGTGTTCAACTTCCACGACCGCCGCGGCATCCATATCCACCAGTACCACCTGCCCAGCGGCGCCCCCGGCTCCCACGGCTGCGTGCGCATGATGCTCGCCGACGCGCGCTGGATCTACCACTGGGCCGACGGCTGGCAGACGACCGCCGGCTCGGCCGCCGACGGCTACGCGAGTCGCAGCGGCCGCGTGCTGCGGCAGGGCACAACGGTGCTCGTGCTCGGCGCCGGCGAGGAGCCCGACGGGCCCCCGCGCCGCTTCGTGCACACGCCCGAGGGCCCTGTGCTGCGCGTGGTCGATCTCCCCGCCGATCCCTACAGCGTGCCTGCGGGCACGGAGCAGCAGCGCGCCTTCGACCAGCAGCGCCGCGCTCAGCAAAGCGCCCGCCCGGCGGCGCGCGCGCGCGCGTAGCGTGGCCTCCCTCTTTCTGGCTCGTACGGCGCGGCGCGCCCTTTGCGTGGCAGACTTGGCCCTTCGCGTGGCAAACTTGGCCCTTCGCGTGGCAGACTTGCCTGCATGGCGAGCTTCCCGGCACGGTGAACTTGTCGTGCGCCGGCCTCCCGGTGAAGCCCTGCCCCTCACCAGGCGTTGACCGGGCGCGCCTGCCCGTGGGCGCCGCACGCTGCCCTCTGACCCTGCGTCCATGATCATCCATCCATGATCATCCAACTGTTTCTGATCGCGGCCGGGCTCGCCGTGCTGACGGCCGGTGCGACCATGCTCGTACGAGGGGCGGCGTCGCTGGCGCTGCGCGTCGGGCTGACGCCGCTCGTGATCGGCCTGACGGTGGTGGCGTTCGGGACGAGCGCGCCCGAGCTACTCGTGAGCGTGCAGGCGGCGCTGCGCGGCGCCGGCGGCATCGCCGTCGGCAACGTGGTCGGCTCGAACGTGGCTAACCTGGCGCTCATCCTGGGCGTGGCCGCCCTCGTGCGGCCCGTCCCGACGAGCCGGTCGCTGCTCCGCCGCGACGTGCCGCTCATGATCGGCGCCTCGGTCGTGCTGGCGCTGATGCTGGCCGACAAAGCGCTCGGACGCGCCGAGGGCGCGCTGCTGCTCGCGGCGCTGTTCGCCTACATCGGCTACAGCGTGCGGGCAGGGCGACGCGAGACGGCCGCGCTGGCCCTGGCGGAGGACCTGCCGCCGCCCTCCGGGCATCCGCTCGTAGACGGGGTGCTGCTCGTGGGCGGACTGGCGGCGCTGATCGGCGGGGCGCACCTGTTCGTGGAGTCGGCGGTGGCGCTGGCGCAGGCGCTCGGCGTGAGTAACGCCGTGATCGGCCTGACGGTGGTGGCCGTCGGCACGAGCCTGCCCGAGCTGGCCACGACGCTCGTGGCGGCCGTGCGCGGCGAGAGCGGCATCGCAGCCGGAAACGTCGTCGGCTCGAACCTTTTCAACGTGCTCGGCATCCTTTCCGTGGCCGCGCTCGCGCGCCCGCTCACGGCGCCGGGCATCGGCGGGGCGGACCTGCTCGTGATGGTGGCCGTGGCGGTGGCCATCCTGCCGCTGCTCGCCAGCGGCGGACGCCTGAGCCGCCTCGAGGGCGGCGTGCTGCTTGCGGGCTATGCCGCCTACATGTTCCACCTCGCGCAGAACGCGGGCCCGCCTGCGCTCTGACCCTGCCGCAACTTCGCCGGATCCATCCCCGTGCCCATGCAGCCCACTGCCTCCGCCCTGCGCCCCCGGCGCGAGTCCCGCCCCGTACACGTCGGGGCCGTCCAGATCGGCGGCGGCGCGCCGATCTCGGTGCAGTCCATGACGACCGGCAAGACGCACGACGTGGAAGGTTGCGTGGCCGAGGTGACCCGCCTGGCCGAGGCCGGCGCAGACGTCGTGCGCGTGGCGGTGCCGCGCCCCGAAGATGCCGACGCGCTCGCCGAGGTCGTCGCCGGGAGCCCCGTGCCCATCGTGGCCGACATCCATTTCAACTACCAGTACGCGCTCAAGGCCATCGAGGCCGGTGTGGCCAAGGTGCGCCTCAACCCGGGCAACATCGGCAAGGAGGAGTGGGAGCGCGAGGTGCTCGCGGCGGCCAGAGACAAGGGCATCCCGATCCGCATCGGCGTCAACTCGGGCTCGCTCGAGAAAGACATCCTGGACAAGTACGGCTACCCGCAGCCGGAGGCGCTCTACGAGTCGGCCATGCGCCACGTCGAGATCTGCACGCGCGAGGGCTTCGAGGACCTCGTGATCTCGGTCAAGCACTCGGACGTGTTCTTCATGATCCAGGCCTACCGCCTGCTCGCCGAGCGCACGCCGTTCCCGCTGCACCTTGGCGTGACCGAGAGCGGCAGCCTCCAGTCGGGCACGATCAAGTCTGCGATTGGCATCGGCGCGCTGCTCGCCGACGGCATCGGCGACACGATCCGCGTCTCGCTCGCAACCGACTCGGTGCACGAGGTCGAGGTGGGGCACAAGATCCTCAAGGCGCTGCGCCTGGGCCGGCCGGGCGTCAACGTGATCGCGTGCCCGACGTGCGGGCGCCTCGCCGGCGACCTGTTCTCGGTCGTCGAGGAGGTCGAGGCGGCCGTGGCCCGGCGCAAGTTCGAGAAAGACCTCAACGTGGCTCTGATGGGCTGCGCCGTCAACGGGCCCGGCGAGGCCGCCGGCGCCGACCTCGGCGTCAGCCTCGGGCGCGGGCGGGCGCACCTGTTCAAGCGCGGCGAGATCGTCGGGACGGTGGAGCAGGACCAGATCGCCGAGGCGGTGATCAGGCTGATCGAGGACTGGGAGGAGCCGGCCAGGGACGCCTGACCGAGCGCTCCGCCGCGCCGAATATTCTTGCCGCAACGAGCGGGGCCGCGCCCGGGCGTGGGGGCGTAAGCGCATGAAAGCCCTTCCGCTAGGAGCCTCGGGGCGGGACTGGCAGGGCACGAAAAAGGGGCCTCGCCCTGGCTTGACCGGCCCAGGAGGTTATCCTATTATTGCCGACAGCCCGCTGTAAGCGCTTTCACAGACAGCGGCCCCCGGCCCCGTGTCCGTCACGATCTACGACATCGCCGAGCACGCGCGCGTCTCCATCGCGACCGTCTCGCGCGTCTTCAACGAGCACCCGCGCGTGTCCGAGGGCACGCGCCGGCGCGTGTTCTCGGTCGCGGAGCGCCTGGGCTACGAGCCGCACGCGAGCGCGCAGAGCCTGGCGCGGCAGAACACGAAGCTGATCTCGGCCGTCGTGCCGATGATGACCTCGTTTTTCTTCATGGAGGTCATCCGCGGCATGCAGGACCGGCTCGACGAGTCGGACTACGACCTGCTCGTTTATGCCAGCCGCACGATTGGCAAGGTGGACGGGCCGCTCGCGCGCGCCGTGCAGCGCGGCCGGGCCGACGGGCTGCTGCTCGTCTCGACGCCGCTCACGCCCGCGCGCGCGCGCCGCCTGGCCACCAGCCGCCGCCCCGTCGTGCTCGTCGACTCGCACCACGACGACTTCGACTCGGTCAGCGTGGACAACCGGCGCGGCGCCGCCGAGGCCGTGCGCCACCTGGCCGAGCGCGGCCACACGCGCATCGGGCTGATCCTGCCGAGCGAGGAATCCGTGCCGGCAGCCGAGCGCAAGGCGGGCTACACGGAAGCGCTTCGGGGCCTCGGCCTCGCCTGCGACGAGGCCTGCGTCGTCGCGGCCGAGTGGGACCGCGAGCAGCACGGCTACACGCGCTACGCCGGCTACCGCGCCATGCAGCGCCTGCTCGCGCTCGAGACGCCCCCGACGGCCGTCTTCGCGGCCGCCGACGTGATGGCGCTCGGCGCGCTGCGGGCCATCCGCGAGGCCGGCCTCGAGGGCGCTGCCGCGCCCGAGCTCGTCGGCTTCGACGACGTGGCCTCGAGCGCCTATGTGGGCCTGACGACGCTCCGCCAGCCGATGTACGAGATGGGCAAGCTGGCCATCGAGAAGCTCCTCCGCCGCATCATCGCACCCGAGACGCCGCCCTCGCACACCGTGTTCGCGCCCCGCCTGGTCGTGCGCGAGACGACCGGCGGTCCCGCCCCCGTCCTGCCCACCTGATGGCCGTCCCGCCTGCCGGCGGCTCTCCGGCCGACTCTGAACGCTCCCCCTCGCGCCCCCGGCGCTGCTCTTTCCGGATGAACGCCTTGCTTCTCCCTGTGTCCACCCGCTTCTCGCTCCGCGCGGCCGGCCTGCTCCGGCTGGCCGGCCTGCTGACGCTGCTCGCCGCCGGGGCCGCCGCGCCGGCCGCCGCGCAGTCCGGCAAGGTCTCCGGCACCGTCACCGACGCCCAGACGGGCGAGCGCCTGCCCGGCGTGAACGTCCGCCTCGAGGAGACCGGGCAGGGCCGCGCGACCGATCTCAACGGGCAGTACGACATCATCGGCGTGCGGCCGGGCGAGTACACGCTCGTCGTGACGTACGTCGGCTACCAGGCGCAGCGCATCGAGAACGTGCGCGTGCGCATCGACCTGACGACGACGGTGGACGTGCGCCTGCGCTCGGACGCGCTCGACCTCGGCGGCGAGGTCGTCGTAGAGGCGCAGCGCCCGCTCTTCCAGCGCGACGTGACGGCCACGACGGCCTCGGTCTCGGGCGACGAGATCCGCGCGCTCCCGGTAGACAACTTCAACGACGTCGTGCAGCTGCAGGCCGGCGTCGTCTCCTCGGGCGGCGACCTGCACTTCCGCGGCGGCCGGCGCGGCGAGGTCGGCTTCTGGGTGGACGGCGTGCCGGTGACGGACGTCTACAACGGCGCCCTCGCGCTCGGCATCGAGAACTCGTCCGTGCAGGAGCTGCAAGTCGTCACGGGCGCCTTCAACGCCGAGTACGGGCAGGCGCTCTCGGGCATCGTCAACGTCGTCACGCGCGACGGCAGCAACACGTTCGAGGGCGACTTCTCGGGCTTCGTCGGCGACTACGCCGCGCGCGGCACGACCGGCTTCTCGACGAGCGGCGGGACCGGGCAGGTGCTCTTTCCCGGCGCGACCGTCTCCGAGTTCCGCCCGGGCACGGTGCGCGAGGGCGAGGGCTCGCTCTCGGGCCCGGTGCTCCGCAACCGACTGTTCTTCTTCACGTCCGGGCGCTACTTCGCCAACGACGGCTGGGTGCAGGGCTACCGCGCCTTCACCTACGACGACGTGGGCGTGACTCCCACGGGTCGCCTGGCGCTGCTCAACCCCGCCGGCTCCGGCGACTCGTCGCTCGTCTCGCTCAACCCCTATGAGCGCCTCTCGGGGCAGGCCAAGCTGACGGCCAACTTCGGCGGGGGCATGCGCCTGGCCGGCAACCTCATCCTGAGCCAGGAGGACTACCGCGACCTCAACTTCGACTACTTCCTGTTCCCCGACGCCTCGCGCCAGAACCAGCGCCGCGCCCGCACGAGCATCCTCAAGTGGACGCACCTGCTCTCGGCGACCACGTTCTACGAGGTCGGCGTGACCAACAACCTGACGCGCTTCCGCAACTTCCTCTTCGAGGACCCCTTCGACGCGCGCTACCGCGACACGCGCTTCATCGGCTTCCGCGAGGCCCCGCTCACGTCCGGCTTCGCCGTCGGGGGCACCGACAACGGGCGCTTCTCGCGCCAGACCAACACGTGGCTGGCCAAGGCCGACGTCTCGAGCCAGGTCCACCCGCGTCATCTCGTTAAGACCGGCCTCGAGGTGCGCCAGCACACGCTCGACTTCCTCGATCAGTTCACGTTCATCGACGAGGACTCCGGCCTCGCGCCGCAGCTCTTCACGACGGCGCAGTACCGCTACCGCCCGTTCGAGTTTGCGGCCTACATCCAGGACAAGATCGAGGCAGGCGGCCTGATCGTGAACGCCGGCATCCGGTTCGACTACTTCGACGCCAACGGCATCGTCTTCCGCGACCCGACCGACCCGGCGACGGTCTTCCCGAACCTGCGCCGCTGCGCCGAGGTGCGCAACCTCCAGTGCGTCGCCGGCCCCGACGGGCAGCCGATCCTGCGCGAGAACCAGGTCACGCCCGAGGAGCTCTTCGAGCCCTCCCGCCCGACGTTCCAGTTCAGCCCGCGCCTTGGCGTCGCGTTCCCGATCACGGCCGGCGGCGTCGTCCACTTCTCGTACGGGCAGTTCTTCCAGGTCCCCAACTTCGAGCTGCTCTACCAGAACCCCTGGTTCCAGCTGTCCTCGGCCGGCTCCGGTCTCGTCGGGCTCATCGGCAACGCCAACCTCAAGCCCGAGCAGACGATCAACGGCGAGATCGGCCTCAAGCAGGCGCTCTCGGCCTCGTCGGCCGTCGAGGTGACGGCCTACTACCGCGACATCCGCAACCTGGCCGGCTCCGCCACCGACCCGATCCTGATCCGGGGCACGAGCGCGCGCTACGGCCAGCTCGTCAACTCGGACTTCGGCTTCGTGCGCGGCATGATTCTGCGCTTCGACCAGCGCGTGGGCCGCAACCTCTTCGCCGGCGTCGACTACACGTTCCAGGTGGCGCGCGCCAACGCGAGCGATCCGAGCCAGGTCTACAACGCCGCCGCGGCCCGCACGCAGCTCGAGCGCCAGATCGTGCCCACCAACTGGGACCAGCGCCACACGGCCAACGGCAGTATCTCCTACAACGACCAGCGGCGGGGCTTCGGGTTTGGCCTGCTCGGTTCGTTCGGCTCGGGGCTGCGCTACACGCCCGCGCGCACCTCGCGCGTGACCGGCGGCACGATCCCCCCGAGCGTGATCCCGCTCAACAGCGAGACGCTCCCGCCCAACTTCACGGTCAACGCGAACGTCTTCAAGGACTTCCGCATCGCCGGCGCCAGCCGCCTCCAGGTGTTCTCGCGCGTGGACAACCTCTTCGACGCCCGCAACGAGTTCGGCATCTTCGGCGACACCGGCCGTGCCACGTACTCGCTCCAGCGCGGCATTGACGCGGCCACGTTCTCCGGCGACCCGCGCATCCTCGACCGTCGCTATACCCGCCCGGACTTCTTCGCGCAGCCGCGCCGCGTCGTCGTGGGCATGCGCGTCGGCTTCTGATGAGCCGGCCCTTGCGCTCCGGCCCCGCCTTCCGATTCTGTGCTTCTGATGCGGCTCCGCCGCCCGCTCTCGCTCTGATGATCCGCCCGCTCCGTCCTGCTCTGCTGCGCCTCGCCCCGCTGCGCACCGCCTCGGGCCTCGTCGCGGCCCTTGTGCTTGCCGCCGCGCTCGCCCCCGGCGCCGCCGCGCAGTCTCGCGACGACCTCCCGGACTTTCTCTTCAACCCGGCCTACTACTCCAGCCGCGCCTTCGAGAAGAAAGCGCTCATGGACGGCAACGAGGTCGCCATTACGTTCTTCAACTACGGCCTCCTCGGCGGCGTCGGCGAGGTGCGTGGCAACTGGCCCAAGGGCTCGCAGGACTTCTACGTCGGCGACGTGCTGCCCATCATCGCTGCCGAGGTGCCCGTGCGCGTCAACGGCGAGCGCCAGCTCGTGCGCCACGTGCTCACCACGCGCGGGCCCGGTAACCGCGGCATCCCGAGCGCGCCCGGCCGGCCTTCCGAGGCCTGGACGTTCGAGGCCAAGCCCGGCTTCGCCTCGACGCGCAACCGCACCGACACCAACCAGCCCAACGACCGCGTCGCCCTCTCGACCGACCCGCAGTCCTGGCCCGACTTCTGGCCCGACCAGCCGACCTGGATCGACCCCACGACCGGCCGCGCGCAGTGGAACGGCTTCTTCGGGCGCAACCAGTTCAACGCCGACCTCGAGACGTACTTCTGGGCCGACGACAACAACGACCGCCGCCTCCAGGAGCTCTACGGTTTCCGCCCGGACTCGACGCGCCCCGACCGCGGTGGCATGGGCCTCGAGCTCAAGGTGCGCGCCCTCCAGTGGAGCCAGTTCCTCGCCCAGGACGCCATCTTCTGGCTCTACGAGGTCACCAACTCCTCCACGACCACCTACGACCGCGTCGCCGTCGGCCTGACCGTGGGCACGCTCTCGGGCGGCGACGGCGACTCCGAGGACGACCTCGCGTTCTTCGACCAGGCCAACCGCATCGTCTACTCCTGGGACTTCGACAACCGCGGCAACCGCGGTCAGCCGGTCGGCTACGTCGGCTACGGCTTCCTCGAGTCGCCCGGGAACCCCTTCAACGGCATCGACGACGACGGCGACGGCGACCCGCTCCAGCCCGCCGGCCGCGACATCGACGGCCGCCCGTTCGTGCCGCTCGCGCTCGCCGGTGAGGGCAACATCTTCACCGCGGCCGACTTCGCCCCGCGCGTGCTCGCCGCCGGCGACCCGCTCGTGCTCATCGACCCGGTCACGTTCCAGCGCTCGTACGCCTACGTGCCCGCCGACGGCTCGCCGATCACGGTGCAGAGCCAGGGCCGCACCTACACCGTGCGCGCCGGCGACGTGCTCCAGGAGACGCAGATCCCCATCCAGGGCCAGAACCCGAACCTGCCGCCGGTCATCGTGACCGAGAAGAACGGCATCGACGAGAACCTCAACGGCCTCATCGACGAGGACATCACGCTCCACTTCGAGCGCCGCGCGCAGGCCTTCACGGGCGAGGTCATCACGCTGCCGGCGCTGCGCTACCGCAACTACGTCGGCTTCGCGCGCGACGTGCGCGGCCGCACGCCCACGCGCGCCGACTCGGCCCGCCACGGCCTGCTCAACCTGATGATCGACGAGTCGCCGTTCGACGGGATCGACAACGACGGCGACTGGGACCCGACGCGCGACGACGTGGGCACCGACGGCGTGCCCGGCACCGGCGCCCCCGGCGAGGGCAACGGCCGCCCGGACCAGGGCGAGCCCAACTTCGGCCTGCTCGACGTGAACGAGACCGACCAGGTCGGCCTGACGTCGTTCTTCTACTTCGCCCCCTCGAACGCCTTCCCGCTCAACAACCCCAGCCGCGTCTGGGAGGGCATGACGCCGGGCTTCTTCACGACCAACGAGGAGCTCGACGCGCAGCAGTCCGCCGGCGGCATCGACGGCGACTTCGTCTTCGGCTCGGGCTACTTCCGCCTCGCGCCCGGCGAGACGCTCCGCTTCACGCTCGCGCTCGTGTTCGGGCAGGACCTGCAGGACATCACCAACAACACGCGCACGATCCAGGAGATCTACGACCGCAACTACCAGTTCGCGCGTCCGCCCGACCGGCCCACGCTCCGCGCCGTGCCCGGAGACGGCCGGGTGACGCTCTACTGGGACGCGCGCGCCGAGCTCTCGCGCGACCCCATCCTGGGCGACGACTTCGAGGGCTACCGCATCTACAAGTCCACCGATCCGTTCTTCCGCGACGCGCAGTTCGTGACCGACGTGAACGGCAACCCCGCCTTCCGCGTCCCGATCGCGCAGTTCGACCGCATCAACGGCGTCCGTGGCGTCTATGTCTCGGCTGACCCGCGCACGCGCGGCGTGCCGTTCAACCTCGGCGACGACACCGGCCTGCGCTACTCGTTCGTCGATACGGACGTGCGCAACGGCCAGCGCTACTACTACGCCGTCACGGCCTACGACCGCGGCAGCCCGGACTTCTACCCGGCCGAGAACGACATCCCGGTCTCGGTGCGCGAGGACGGAACCGTCGTGACGGGCTCCAACGTCGTCGAGGTGATCCCGAACGCGCCGGTGGCCGGCTTCCGCGCCGGGCGCATCGAGAGCCTGCAGCAGACCGCCGGCGGCGCCACGGGCCAGGTCTTCACCGAGGCCCTCGACCCGCGCCTGTTCCAGCAGGGCACCGTCTACACCGTCCGCTTCGACGACGACCTCGTCGCGGCCGACAGCTTCTTCCTCTTCCGCGGAGACCAGCAGGTGGGCGCGGCGGCGCTCTCGCAGGCCTCGTCGGTGATCGTAGACGGGCTACGGCTCGCCTTCAACAACGACGTCGCCCGTATCGACCGCGACGCTTCGCGCTACCTGACGGGCTCGGGCCTGGCGCCGGCCTCGGTGCAGGTGGCCAACGTGCCCGTCTGGCAGCTCTCCGGCCGCGTGCTGCCCTTCGACTACGAGATCCGCTTCGGCGAAGCGCTCGACTCGCCCTCGCTCGGCGGCTTCCGTCTCGGCTCGACCGGCCCGCAGGCCGTCTCGCGCCAGACCAACGTGACGGTCTTCAACCGCACGCTCAACCGGCCCACGCGCTTCGTCTTCCTGGCCAACGACGGCAACGACGGCCGCTTCTCGGCCTCGCCCGCCGTCGGCAACGCGCCCGCGCGCTCGGACGCGGTGATCATCTACGAGTGCCTCCGCGCCGCAGACGACTGCGCCCCGAACGAACTCGTGCCGAGCTATCTCTACCGCATCGAGAACAACCCCAACGGTACCATCTCAGGCCGCATCCCGGGGCCGGGCGACGCCTACCTGATCGCCACGCGCAAGCCGTTCTCCCGGCGCGACGTCTACACGTTCTCGACGGCGCAGGCGCAGGTGGACGAGGACGCGGCGCGCGCGCAGATGGACCGTATCCGCGTCGTGCCCAACCCGTACGTGGCCGCTGCCTCGTGGGAGCGCCCGCTCCCGCCGACGGTCACGTCCGGCCGCGGCGAGCGCCGCATCGACTTCATCCACCTGCCGGCCGAGGCCGTCGTGCGCATCTACAACGTGCGCGGCGCGCTCATCCGCGAGCTGCGCCACGACGGCGGTATCGACGACGGGACGGTCTCCTGGGACCTGCGCACACGCGAAAATCTGGAAGCGGCCTACGGGGTCTACTTCTACCACGTCGAGGCGCCCGGCATGCCGACCAGGACCGGCCGCCTCGCCCTGATCAAGTAAGCCTCCCCGACGCCGGCCGGGCACGCCCCGGCCCATCCTCCCCGATGATGAACAAGTCCATCCTTCTGGCCGGTCTGCTCGGGCTCGCCGCTCTGCCGGCCGGGCCGGCCGCCGCGCAGGACAAGCCCGGCTCCACGGCGGCGCCGTTCCTGCTGCTCGGCGTCGACGCGCGCGGCAACGCGCTCGGCGGAGCGCAGGTCGCCTTCGCCGAGGGCCCGGCCGCGCTCCACTGGAACCCGGCCGGCATCGCCTCGGCCACGGCACGCCCGGGCACGGGCAGCGCCCTCTTCTCGTCCTCGAACTGGCTCGTCGGCTCGCGCCACAACTACGCCGGGGCGACGTTCAACGCGGGCGGCCTGGGCACGTTTGGGCTGAGCGTGACGCAGCTCGACTACGGCGAGGAGCCCGTCACGACGATCGAGAATCCCGACGGTACGGGCGAGCTCTACGGCGCACAGGACCTGGCCGTCGGCGTGACGTACGCGCGCGCGCTCACCGAGCGCTTCACGGTCGGCGGGACGGCCAAGCTGGTGCGGCAGCAGATCTGGAACGAGTCCGCCACGGGCGGCGCGCTCGACCTCGGCGTGCGCTACCGGACCGACTTCCGCGGCCTGACGATCGGCATGACGATGGCCAACTTCGGCACGGACATGCGCCTGGCCGGGCGCGACCTGCGCCGCCGCATCGACATCGCGCCGGACCAGTCGGGCAACAACCCCGACCTGCCGGCCAACCTCGAGGTCAACGCCTGGCCGATGCCACTCGAGTTCCGCGTCGGCGTTGCCGCCGAGGCGTTCCGCCTGGGCGACCAGCGCCTGATCGTCTCGGCCGAGGGCCTCGCCCCCTCCGACAACAGCCAGAGTGCCAGCTTCGGCGCCGAGTACGGCTTCCGGGACCTGCTCTACGTCCGCGCCGGCTACCGGCAGGCGTTCTCGTCCGTCGCCTCCGACGGCGGCTGGGCGGCCGGCTTCGGCCTCCGCTACGACCTCGACGCGCGTCTCGGCCTCCGTGTGGACTATGTGTTCCAGGAGTACGAGCCCTTCGGGACGCCCCAGATGTTCACCTTCGGCGTGACCTTCTGAGGCCGCGTCGCCGGGTGCCCGCGGCCCGGTCGCCGGCTTTTTTGCCGGCACGCCCGCCCGGGCTTCCGGGCTTCTGCTCACTTCACACACCCCTTCATAGCCATGCGTATCGCTACACGCCTCCTCCTGGCGGCGGCCGCGTTCGTGCTCTGGGCTGGTCCCGCCGTCGCCCAGAACGACGTGACGTTCCAGGTGGACATGAACGCCTACATCACCTCGTGCCAGTTCAACCCGGCCACCAACACGGTCCGCGTGCCGGGCTCGATGAACGGCTGGGAAACTGGCGCCTTCCAGCTTGCCGACGGCAACGAGGACGGCATCTACACGGGCACGTTCTCCCTCCCCGAGGGCGAGATCGAATTCAAGTACTACGTCGGTGGGGGCGGCCCGATCACGTGGGAGAATGACCCCAACCGCACCTACACCGTTGTGGCCGGCGCGCAGACCCTGCCCGTGGTGCCCTTCAACGGCCCGGCCGTAGAGAACGTCTGTAGCGCGCAGCAGCGCAACTATGAGGTTGTCTTCACGGTGGACATGCGCGTGCAGGCCAGCCGCGGTGCCTTCGATCCCAACACGCAGGACGTGAAGGTGGCCGGCAACTTCACCGACTGGGGCACCAACCCGGTCCGCCTCGATCCGGACCCGTTCATCACCGGCGTCTACACGGGTCTCGTCAACATCGACGATTTCCTCTCGCCCGGGACGCTCCAGTACAAGTACATCGTGACCAGCCAGTCGGATGGTGCGATCGTCGCCTGGGAGAACGACGCGCCGGGCGGGGGCAACTACACGCTCCAGCTCACCGGCAACGAGCCGGACTCGGACGGCGACGGCCGCCTCGAGGCGTTTGCCGAGGAGCGCTTCTGGGGCCTGATCGACTTCTCGCAGGTGCTTGAGGAGCCGGCCACGGTGACCTACATCGTGGACCTGCGCCCGGCCTACTACTACCGCGCCGACGTCGGCCCGCTGCCTGGCGCCGGTGGCCCGGTCAGCGACATCACCGGCCTGTTCATCAACGGCCCGGCCATGTGGGAGTCCGTGCCCGGCGGCGGACCCTCCGGCGGCATCACCGATTGGCAGGGCTGGGGCCCGGGCGGCCTCGGCTCGGATACCCGCTTCGCCTTCACGGCCGGCAACGACAGCCTCTGGACGCTCACGCTCGAGTATCCGGCCGGCGCCCTGCGCGCGCTCACGGGCAAGCTCGGCGTCAACGGCGCCGACAACGAGGGCGGCTTCGGCAACAATCACACGTTCCGCATCAACCCGGGCGCCAACACGATCGCGTTCCCCTTCGGCGCCATCCGCCAGAGCAACGGCACGTTCGACACGCGCCGCGGCCCGGATGCCAACGGTGACGGCAACCCGGACCCGATCTACGCGCCCTACATCGTCGTAGATAACACGGTCACGCCCGCCACGGCCTCGGTCGTGCGCCGCGGCGGCTTCTACGTCTCCGTCGAGGGCCTGCCGCAGATGGCCGAGGGCGTCACGCTCGGGCGCCCCTACCCGAACCCGGCCGTAGGCCTGGCTCGCCTGGACCTCGAACTGGCCGAGGCGACGGACGTACGCGTGACGGTTGTAGACCTGATGGGCCGCACGGTCGCCACGCTCGCCGAGGGCCTGCGCCCGGCCGGCACCACGACGCTCGAGATGAACACGGCCGGCCTGGCCGCGGGCGTCTACGTGCTGCGCGTCGAGGCCGGCGGCGCGGTGGCCACGCGCCGCATGACGGTCGTCCGCTAAGACGAACCGGCCGGGGCGCGGTCCTGACAGGCCTGCCCCGGCCGCTCGCGCCGGCCGCTGTAAGAGGCGGCCGGCGTTTTTCTCGCTCCTCGTTTGCCATGCGTCGCCTCGCGCTTCTGCTCGCCCTCGCGGCGGCCCTCCCCGCCGCCGCCCAGGGCACGCTCGACGTCACGTTCCGCTTCCTGCCAGACCTGACGACAGCTCCCTCGCCGCCCATCGTGCAGGCGTTCCTGCCCGGTCAGTTCAACGACTGGGGCCAGCCCTACGTGCCGGGCGTGCCGGGCGCGCGCATCGCCAACGGCCACCCCTCGCGCATGACGTTCGAGGCGGCCCTGAACGAGTACCGCTATACGGCCACGCTGCCCATCGGCAGCAGCCAGCAGTACAAGGTGCAGGCGCACACGAACACGTCGGGCGCGTCGGGCTTTTCGTGGTTCCCGGACCCGCTCAACCCGGTCACCGTCGGTCCGGACGCCAACTCGCTCGTCGAGGTGCGCGACCCGATGGTGTTCCAACTCGCGCGCGAGCAGCGCGGCGCGGCCCAGGTCGTCGCCGTCTCGGCGAGCATCTTCGGCACGCAGCCCGTGACGGCCATCGCCTTCGAAGTCAACGGCGTGCGCCGGACCGACGGGCTCCAGTTCTTCGACGACCAGACGCGCCTGTTCCGCTACGCGCTCCCGGCGCCGGTGGCGCCCGGCGCGCAGTTCCGCATCGAGGCGACCGATGCTCTCGGGCGTGTGGCGCAGGCGCAGGTGGGCGTCGTGCCGCCGGCCGTACAGGAGGCGCCCGTCCCGGCCGGCCTCGTGGACGGCATCAACTTCCACGACGGGGACCCCGGACGCGTCACGCTCGTGCTGCGCGCGCCCGGCAAGCAGTTCGTCCACGCCATCGGCGACTTCAACGCCTGGGAGGTGCGAGACGAGTTCCTGCTCAAGCGCGACGCTGCCGACCCGCTCGGCACGCGCTGGTGGATCGAGCTGACGGGCCTGCCGGCCGGCCAGGAAGTGCGCTTCCAGTACCTCGTGGACGGGCAGATCCGCGTCTCCGATCCGTACGCGCCCAAGGTGCTTGACCAGCCTAACGACCCCTTCATCGGCCCGGCACGCTACCCTGGCCTGATCGCCTACCCGGTCGGGCAGACGACGCAGCTCGTCTCGGTCATCCGCCCCGGCGCCACGCCCTACGCGTGGCAGACGACGGGATGGACGCGCCCGCCCGTCGAGGACCTCGTCGTCTACGAGCTCCTCCTGCGCGACTTCGTTGCGCAGAGCGACTTCCGCACGCTCCGCGATACGCTCGACTACCTCGTCACGCTCGGCGTGAACGCCATCGGCCTGATGCCGATCGCAGAGTTCGACGGCAACGATAGCTGGGGCTACAACCCCAACCACTACTTCGCCGTCGACAAGTACTACGGCCCGGCCGAGACGTTCAAGGCGCTCGTGGACGAGGCGCACGCGCGCGGCCTGGCCGTCATCCTGGACGTGGTCTACAACCACCAGACCGGGCAGGCGCCCTTCGTGCGGCTCTACAACACAGGCGACTTCGGGCCGCCGACGCCGGACAACCCGTGGGTCAACCCGGCTGCGCGCCACCCCTTCAACGTCTTCAACGACAACAACCACGAGAGCCCACTCACGCAGTACTGGCTCGACCGCGCCAACGCCTGGTGGCTCCAGGAGTACCGCGTCGATGGCTACCGCTTCGACCTCTCGAAGGGCTTCACGCAGACCTGCGGCGGCGGTGTCTGTACCGACGCCAACTTCTCGGCCTACAACCAGGCCCGCATCGACATCCTGACGCGCATGGCCGACCGCATCTGGGAGGTCGACCCGAACGCGTATGTCATCCTTGAACACTTCGCCGACGCGTCCGAGGAGCGCGTGCTGGCCAACCACGGCCGCGCGCAGGGCCGCCCCGGCATGACGCTCTGGAGCAACATGAACGGGGCCTACAACGAGGCCACGATGGGCTACCTGAACACGCAGTCGTCGTTTGCGCGCGCCTACCCGCCTAATAACGGCTACCCGCTGCACGGCCAGCTGACGTACATGGAGAGCCATGACGAGCAGTGGATGATGTTCCGCAACCGCCGCTACGGCGCCTGCTCGAACGCGCCGGCAGGCGGCAATACGTGCAACACCGACCCTGGCGCCTACAACACGCGCGACCTGAACACGGCGCTCGAGCGCCAGGGCCTCGCGGCAGCGTTCTTCCTGACCGTGCCCGGCCCGAAGATGATCTGGCAGTTCGGCGAACTGGGCTACGGAGGCGGGCCTGGCGAGTGCCTCAAGCCAGGCTCGGGTAACGGCGACTGCCTGGCCAGCGACCCCGCGCGAACCGGCCGCAAGCCCATCCGCTGGGAGTACTTCAGCGATCCTGCCCGGCGCCGCCTCTACGACACGTACCGGCAGCTGCTCTATCTCCGCAGCGCCGAGCCCGTCTTCCGCCGCGCGCAGACGGTGCAGATGCAGACCGGCGCCGGCGTGGCCGACCGCTGGATCAAGCTCTCGAACCCGGACCTGAGCGTCGTCGTGGCGGGCAACTTCGGCCTGGCCGAGCGCACGGCTACGTTCCCGCTCGATGCCGGCACGTGGTACGACTTCTTCTCGCGCGAGACGGTCACCGTGCCCTCCGGTGGGCTCTCGCTCACGCTCGCGCCGGGCACGTTCCGCCTGTTCACCAGCCGCGAGATCGCACCCGCGCCGGCCTCGCCGTACCCGTCGGTCTCCGCCGAGGGAGGGCCCGCGCGCCCGCCGGCGCTGCGCTTCGAGACGGTCTTCCCGAACCCCGTCGCCGGCCGCGCGACGGTCCGCTTCACAACCGAAGCGCCCGGCGAGGTCCGCCTTGAGGCCTTCGACGCGCTCGGCCGCCGCGTGGCCACGCTCGCCGAGGGCCCGCGCGCAGCCGGTGCGCACGAAGCCGGCTTCGACGCGTCGGGCCTGCCGGCGGGCGTCTACGTGCTCCGGCTCAGCGGGGCCGGCGGCGTCTCCGCCACCCGCATCACCGTCGCCCGATGACGATGTCCGCGAAACGTACCGGGGGGGAGGGGCGGGTCGTCCTGCGGCGCGGAGGCCCGCGCGTCTGGCAGCCATGAAGCGCCACCGGACGATCGTCCTTACCCTGCTGGCTGCCCTCCACTGGCCGCCCTCCGCCATGGCCCAGCCGGTCCCGCCGCCCGCGTGGGTGCAGGACGCTGTTTTCTACCAGGTCTTTCCCGAGCGCTTCGCCAACGGCGACCCGGCCAACGACCCGCCGTTCTCGTCGCTCGACTTCCCGGACCGCCTCGACCCGGCGACGTGGCGCCTCTCGCCCTGGACCGGCGACTGGTACGTCCGCGACGACTGGGAGCGCGCGCTCGGGCCCGACTTCTACCAGGACGGCGCCTTCTTCCGCCGCTACGGGGGAGACCTCCAGGGCCTCCGCGACCGCCTCCCGTACCTCCAGCGCCTCGGCGTGACGGCGCTCTACCTCAACCCCGTTTTCCACGCCGCCAGCCAGCACAAGTACGACGCCACGTCCTTCCACCACGTCGATCCCTACTTCGGCCCCGACCCCGCGGGCGATCTCGCGCGCATCGCTGCCGAGACGCCCGACGACCCGGCGACGTGGACCTGGACGGCCGCCGACCGCCTCTTTCTCGAGCTGCTTCAGGACGCGCGTGCGCGCGGCCTCCGCGTCATCATAGACGGCGTGTTCAACCACACCGGGACGCGCTTCTTCGCCTTCGAGGACGTCCGCGCGCGGCAGCGGGCCTCGCGCTTCGCTGGCTGGTACCGCGTCACGGCCTGGGACGACCCCGCCGACGGCACCGCCTTCGACTGGGAGGGCTGGTTCGGCTTCAAGCCCCTGCCCGTCTTCGCACGCTCCGCCGACGGCCAGGACCTACATCCGGATGCCAAGGCCTACGTCTTCGCCGCCACCCGCCGCTGGATGGACCCCGACGGCGACGGCGATCCCTCCGACGGCGTGGACGGCTGGCGCCTCGACGCCGCCGACGAGCTCCCGCACGGCTTCTGGCGCGACTGGAACGCGCTCGTGCGCCAGATCAACCCGGATGCCTACACCGTCGCCGAGGTCTGGCCCGACGCGACCGCCTTCGTGGGCGAGGCCGGCTTTCATGCCGCCACCAACTACCACGGCTTCGCCATCCCCACGCACGAGGCGCTCGTCACGGGCCGCATGCCTATGACGGCCTACGCCGAGGCGCTCGCCGCGCGCGCCGCCGCCTACCCGCCTGCCTCGGCCCGCGCGCGCCTGACCCTCATGGACTCGCACGACACGGACCGCCTGCCGTCCATGCTCGTCAACCGCGCGCTCGGGCACGGCTACGACCGCGGCAACTCGCCCCGTCACGACGCGCGCTACAGCGTCCGTGCGCCCGGCCCCGAGGAGCGCGAGCTGCAACGCCTCGTCACGACGCTCCAGTTCGCGCTCCCCGGGGCGCCCATGCTCTACTACGGCGCCGAGGCCGGCATGTGGGGCGCCGACGACCCGGACGACCGCAAGCCCATGGTCTGGCCCGACCTCGTCTACGACGACGAGGCGGCCGATCCGCTCGGGCGGCCCCGCACGCCCGACCCCGTCGCCTTCGACGAGGCGCTCTTCGCGTTCCATCAGGAGCTCATCGCGCTCCGCCGCGGCAGCGTCGCGCTCCGCCGCGGCGACCTGCGCATCCTCGGCGCCGACGATGACGCGCAGACGCTCGCGCTCGCCCGCGCCCACGGCGCCGACCTCGCCGTCGTGCTCGTCAACCGCTCCGACGCCGCGCAGTTCGTGCGCCTGCCCGGGGGCGCGCCCGAGGGCGCCGGCCCCTTCGGGCCGCTCGCGCCCGTGTTCGCCTCCTCGGGGCGCCTCGAGGACGTGCCCTCGCTCGTGCTCGTGCTCTCCGATGCCGGTGCGCCCGCGGCCGGCTACCGCCTGCCGCCCCGCACCGCTGTCGTCTTCCGCCCCGCCGCGGCGACCGACGTCCGCCCGCGCAGCCTCGACGAATGATCCGGACCGCCGCCATGCGCCGCCTCGCGTCCCTCCTCCTCGTGGCCGTGCTCGCGCCGCTCGTCAGCGCGTGCGACACGGCCGAGCGCCGCCCCGAGCGCGGCCCCATCGTGGTGCGCCTCTGGCACCAGAAAGACTCCGCCGAGCGCGCCTTCCTCGAGGCGGCCGTCGCGCGCTACAACGCCGCGCAGGACTCGGTGCGCGTCGAGACGCTCTACAAGGAGACCGAAGAGCTGCGCAACCACTACGTCTTCGCCGCCATCGGCGGGCGCGGGCCGGACCTGGTCTACGGCCCGGCCGACAATGTGGGCACGCTCGGCCTGACGGAGACCATCCGCCCGCTCGACGGGCTCCTGCCCGTGGCGTTCCTCGAGGGCTTCGACGAGGAAGGCCTGCTCTACTGGGACGGCCGCCTCGTGGCCGTGGCCGACCAGGTCGGCAACCACCTCACGTTCGTCTACAACCGCGCCCTCATCCAGACGCCGCCGACGACGTTCGACGAGCTCGTCGCGCTCGGGCAGCGGCTCCGCGACGGCGGGCGCGGGCCGTACCTGCTGGCGTGGAACTACACCGAGCCGTTCTTCTTCATTCCCTTCCTGACCGCCTACGGCGGATGGGTGATGGACGAGCAGGGCAACCCCACGCTCAACACCGAGGCGACCGTCAACGCGATCCAGTTCGTGCTCGACCTGCGCGACCGCTACGGCCTCATCCCGCGCGAGTCCGACTACGAGTCCGTCAAGGTGCTCTTCCGCGACGGCGCCGCCGCCGCCGTCATCGACGGGCCGTGGTCATGGGCCGGCTACGGCGAGGCCGGCGTGGACTACGCGCTCGCGCCGTTGCCCCTCAACACTGCCACGGGGCGCTACGCCGAGCCCATGGCCGCCGCCAAAGCCTACTCGGTCAACCCCGCCGTGCCCGCCTGGAAGCTGCCCGCCGTGCTCGGCGTGCTCGAGTTTCTCACCGACGACGCGATGCAGGCGGCCATGGCCGAGCAGCTCGCCACGATCCCCGTGCGCCGGGCCGTCCGCCAGAGCGACGTGATGACGCGCAACCCCGTCCTCCAGCAGAGCCTCGCGCAGGCCGAGCGCACGCAGCCGATGCCGACGGCGCCGCAGATGCGTCAGATCTGGGACGCCATGCGCGGGCCCTACCAGCTCGTCATGAACGGCTCGATCTCCGCGCGCGAGGGCGCCCGCCTGATGCAGGCTCAGGCCGAGCGTCAGATCGCCGAGGCGTTCGGCCGCTGACGGCTGCCGCCGCCCACGCCCGCCTGCGCTACGCTTGCCGCCCGCCATGCCTGACGCTCGCCATGCTTGACGCACCCACCGAAGGACTCGCCCTCGACGTGCGCGAGCGCAGCCGCACCGCCGCGCGCCGCGACACCCCCGACGCGCGCCGCGCGCCGCGTCCGCCCCGGTTCTCCGAGGAGACGCGGATGCGCCTGTTTCTGTTCGCCCTGCTTGGCCCGACGGCGCTGATCGTCCTGGCTGTGGTCGCCTTCCCGTTCTTCTACAACGTGGCGATCTCGTTCTCGAACATGAACATCTACACGCTGCGCGACTGGTCCTTCATAGGGCTAGACCAGTACGCGAGCGTGTTCGCCGAGCCGCGCTTCTGGGAGGTGCTCGGCAAGACCGTCCTCTGGACCGTCGTCAACGTTGCCTTCCACGTCGCCATCGGAGTGTTCCTCGCCGTCGTGCTGCACCAGCACTTTATCAAAGGGAAGCCGGCCTGGCGCGTGCTGCTCATCCTGCCGTGGGCGCTCCCGCAGTACATCACGGCGCTCACCTGGCGCGGCATGTTCAACTTCGAGTACGGAGAGGTGAACCTGCTCCTGACGCAGGTGCTCCAGCTCTCGCCCGTCGAGTGGCTCACGAACCCCACCAATGCCTTCGCGGCAGCCATCATCACCAACGTGTGGCTCGGCTTCCCGTTCATGATGGTGATCGCCCTCGGCGGGCTGCAGTCCATCCCGCAGGAGCTCTACGAGGCCGCCGACGTGGACGGCGCCGGCGCGTGGCGCAAGTTCTGGACGATCACGGCGCCGCTGCTCAAGCCGGTCATGGTCCCGGCCATCACGCTCGGCATCGTCTGGACGTTCAACAACATCAACGTCGTCTGGCTCGTCTCCAACGGCGGCGAGCCCAACGACCAGACGCACATCCTGGTCAGCTACGTCTACAAGGCTGCCTTCTCGATGTACCGCTTCGGATGGGCCGCGGCGCTCTCGATGATCATCTTCGCGATCCTGTTCGTGTTCACGCAGATCTTCCTGAGCCGGACGAAAGCGACCGAGGCGGCCTACTGACGCGCTGCGCCGCCTGCTGAGGCGCTGCCTGCCGAGGCGCTGCTGCCGCGCGCGCGCGAACTTGCGCTCTCGGTCCGCGCTCTATTCCATGGCCCGCCGCTCGTCGCCTGCTCTGCTCCTGGTCCTTCTGGCTACCCTGCTCGCCGCGTGCGGCGAGCAGCGCCCGAGCACGGGCCTGGCGGCCGAGGGCCCGCTCGAACTGGCTGCGCTCGCCGTCGAGGTCCGTCGCCCGGCCGACGGCGACACGAGCGCCGCGCGCGCCGTCGTGCTCTCGGACCGCGCGGGTGCCTTCTACTACGACGCACTCGCGGCGCCGCAGGACGACCCGGCGATGGGCTTCGTCGCCGGCGGCTACCGCATGCTCGACGGCTGGCGCTGGTGGCTCGAGCGCGACTCGGTGGCCCTGGGGCCACAGGACCGCCTCCGGGGCGTCGCCCGCCCGGATTTCGCGCTGCGCTACTACGCGCAGCGCGACACGGCCGCCACGATGCTCACGCGCCTGATGGGCCTGCTCGCGCAAGGCCGCCGCCCCGCGCTCGCCGAGCGTGTCACGCTCCTCGACGGGCGCGGCGCGCTTCTCATAGACGTGCCCGACTCGCTCGGCAGAGTTGCCTTCCGGCCTGTCGTCTCGGACCGCGCTGCCGCGCGCGACTACGCCGTCGAGGCGCGCGGCGGCACGCTGCTCTTCGCCCGTGCCGACTACACCGCGCGTCCGGACGGCGAGGCGCGGCCCGTGTGGGTCGCCGTGCGCGGCTCCGGCGACGCGGTTGCCCGGGCGACGGGCACGGACGAGACGCCCGAGGGGCAGCGCGACCGCGCCCTCGCACCCGGCGAGGTCGCCTTCGCCACGCCCGGCGCCGTCGTCGTCGCCACCGCCGACACGCCTGCGGCCGCCGACTCGCTCGCGCGCCTCGCGCTCCGCGACGCCGAGCAGGCCCGTGCGGCGCGCAGCGCCCGCATGGCGGCCCTCCTGCGCGCCAGCCCTCTCGACACCGGCGACGACACCATCGACATGGCCTTCGGCTGGGCCGTGCTCGCGCTCGACGGGCTCGCCGCCGAGGACTCGGCGCGGGCGCGCCTCTGGCCGGGCGTGCCCGGCACCGAGCCGCATACGGCGCTCCCGGCCCTGCACGGCTTCGGAGCCTGGCTCGGGATGGGCCGCTTCGAGACCGCGCGCGGCCTGCTCGCCGCCTTCGGCGACGCGCAGCGCTTCGACCGCCGCATCGACGTGCTCGGGCGCGCCCCCGACCTCGTCCCGCCGGCCGGGCCGCCCGTCTTTGCCACCACCGACGCGACCGCGCGCTACCTCGCCGCTGCCGGCGACTACGTGCGCGCCACCGGCGACCGGACGCTCGTCACGGGCCGCGAAAACTTCTGGTTCAAGGCCGTCTTCGCCCTCCGTGGCCTCTACGAGCCCGACAGCCGGCGCGGCAACCCGGTCTCGCCTCAGGGCTTCCTGCTCGCGCGGCAGGACTACGGCACCTGGGCCGACGCCCCTGCCGAGCGGCGTGTCGGGGCGCCCGCCGAGGCGCAGGGGGCGCTCGCGCGCGCGCTCCGCGCCACGTTCTCGTTTGCCGAGATCATGGGCGTCTCCGGCCGCGAGTCGGCGCGCTGGTATGCCGACAGCGCGCGCGCGCTCGAGGCGGCCACGCTTCAGCGCTTCGCGCGGCGTGACTCGCTGCTCGTGGACCGCTTGGGGATGGACGGGCAGGCCCTGCCCGAGCTCCGGCCCGGCGGCCTGCTCGCGCTCGCGGACCTGCTGCGCACCGGCGCCGTCGCGCCGCGCGAGGCGGCCGCGTACACGCGCCGCATGGCCGAGACGCTCGTCTTCCCCTACGGCGTCGCCACGCTCGCGCAGTCCGACGACCGCTTCCACCCGTTCGTGCGCGCCACGGGCTACTACCCGCCCGAGGCGGCGCGCTTCAACGGTACCGTCTGGACGTGGCTCGCCGGCCCGGCCGCGACGCTCATGGCGCAGACGGGCGGCGCCGAGCCCGCCGGGCGCCTGCTGCGCGCGCAGGCCGAGCTCGTGCTGGACCGCGGCGTCGTCGGCGGGATTCCGGAGATGCTCGACGGGCACCCGCGCGCGCCGCGTGCCGCGCCGCAGGCGGCCGGCGCGCCGCTCCAGCCCTACAGCCTCGCGGCGTTTATCGCGGCCGTCTACGAGGGCGCGCTCGGCCTCGGCTACGCCGACGCGGCCACGGCCACGCTCGCGCCCGCGCTGCCCGCGGCGTGGGGCGAGACGCGCACGCAGATCCGCCTCGGCGACGGGCGCGTCGCCCTCACGCTGCGCCAGACGGCAGACGCGTTCGAGGCGACGCTCGCGCCGCAGGGCGTGCTGCCCGAGGGCGCGGCCGTACGCGTGCGCGCCTTCGGGCGCGAGGTAGCCGTGCCGCTGCCCGCCACGGCCGCTGCCGAGGGCCCTGCCGAGGGCCCTGCCGAGGGCCCTGCCGAGGGCC
>JBKBRC010000002.1:87715-101103 GCA_046292345.1 Rubricoccaceae bacterium | reverse complement strand
CTGCCGAGGGCCCTGCCGAGGGCCCTGCCGAGGGCCCTGCCGAGGGCCGTCAGCTCCGCCTGACGCCCGCCGGCGCTACGCTCGACGGCGCCGACACCGAGACCACGCCCGCGCCCACCGGCGACGCGGTGTGGTGGGACGGCTTCGCCTTCGCCGAGCCCGCGCTCCGCACGAGCTACCCCGTCATGGAGATCCTCCGCGAGCAGCGGCAGCTCACGCCTGAGCAGCTCATGCAGGACAACCCCATCGCCGAGATCGTGCTCACCGAGACCGACCCCGACGGCGACGACTGGGGCGCGACGAGCACGTTCGTCTACCCGCTCGGCTTCCCGCCGGGCGTGCTCGACGCGACCTACCTCGAGGTCGCCCGCGACGACTCGACGACCTACTTCCGCGCCGAGTTCACTCATCTCGTCCCGCGCGACTCGCTCGGCTTCCCGCCCACCATGGTCGCCATTGTGATCGACACCGAGCCGGGCGGCGCGCGGCGCGTCGGGCGCGGCGCGGACTACGAGTTCCCGCGCGGCGAGGGCTATCAGTACGTCCTCTTTATCGGCGACGGCGTGCTGATCGAGGACGCCCGCGGGCGCGTCCTGGGCGAGTTGCCTGCCGGCCAGTCGGTGTTCGACTACCGCACGGGCTCGCTCACGCTCTCCGTGCCTACGTTCGTGCTGCCGCGCCTGCCCCGCGGTGCGCGCGTGACGATGCTCGTCGGCGCGCGCACCGCCGGCGGCGGCGTGGGCGAGTTCCGCCGCGTCGCCCGCGAGGCGACCGAGGACGTGGGCGGCGGGCGCGTAGACCCGCGCTCGCCCAACGTTTACGACGTCGTCTCGGGGCGCATCAGCCGCTAGCGCGCCTGCCTCAAGCCTTTCGATCCTGCTTCCGATGCGTATCCGCTCGCTGCTCGGCCCTGTCGGCTCCTATGCCGCCCTGGCGCTCTTCGCCTTCATCGCCGTCTTCCCGATCACGCGCATCGCGACGATCTCGCTGCGCCCGGCCGACCAGCTGCTCTCGCGCTCGCTGGCCGTCATTCCGGAGGGCGCCTCGCTCAACAACTACCGCGTGCTGCTGACCGAGACGCCGTTCCTGCGCTGGCTCGCCAACTCGCTGCTCGTGGCCGGCGTCGTCACCGTCACCGGCGTCGCACTGGCCTCGACGGCCGGCTACGCACTCAGCCGCTACCGCTTCCGCGGCCGTAAGGCGGCGCTCTCGGGCATCCTCGTCACGCAGATGTTCCCGGCTACAATGCTGCTCCTGCCGCTCTACATCGTGCTGATCAATCTGGGGCTGCTCAACTCCTACATCGGCATCGTGATCATCTACACCGCGACGGCGCTGCCGTTCTGCGTCTGGCAGATGAAGGGCTACTACGACACGATCCCGGCGAGCCTCGAGGAGGCCGCGCGCATCGACGGGGCGGGGCCCTGGCAGACGTTCTACAAGGTCATCCTGCCGCTGGCGGCGCCCGCGCTCGTGATCACGGCGCTGTTTTCGTTCATGACGGCGTGGAACGAGTACGTGATCGCGGCTGTGGTGCTGCAGGACCAGGAGCTGTTCACGATGCCGGTGGGCCTGAAGCTGTTCCAGGCGTCGATGAACACGCAGTGGGGGCTGTACGCGGCCGGGAGCCTGATCGTCTCGCTGCCCGTCGTGGTGCTCTTCCTCGTGCTCAGCCGCTACCTCATCTCGGGGCTGACGCTCGGCGCCGTCAAGGGCTGACGTGCGGCGAGCACATGCGGCGGGCTGCCGCCAGGCGCGCAGGTATTTTGCGGCCCTGCCCACCCTCCGTCCCGTTCGCCACCTGCCGCGCCCATGTCCGACGACGCCCCCGCCCGCAGCCCCCTCGCCGAAGACCTCGACCGCCGCCGGGCCGAGGCGCGCGCTGGCGGCGGCGCCGAGCGCATCGCGCGCCAGCACGCGCGCGGCAAGCTCACCGCGCGCGAGCGGCTCGACCTTCTGCTCGACGAGGGCTCGTTCCAGGAGTTCGGCGCGTTCGTGCGCCACCAGGCCAGCGGCTTCGGCCTCGAGCACGACCGGCCCTACGGCGACGGCGTCGTGACGGGCTACGGCACCATCGACGGGCGGCCGGTGTACGTCTTCTCGCAAGACTTCACGGTCTTTGGCGGCTCGCTCGGGCTCGCGCACGCCCAGAAGATTGTCAAGGTGATGACGCTCGCGCTCGAGAACGGCGCACCCGTGATCGGGCTCAACGACTCGGGCGGGGCGCGCATTCAGGAGGGCGTGGCCGCGCTCGGCGGCTACGCGGACATTTTCCTGCAGAACACGCTCGCCTCGGGCGTCGTGCCGCAGATCTCCGCCATCCTCGGGCCGTGCGCCGGCGGCGCCGTCTACTCGCCCGCCATCACGGACTTCGTGTTCATGGCGCGCGGCACGAGCTACATGTTCGTGACCGGCCCGAACGTGGTCAAGACCGTCACGAACGAGGAGGTCACGCAGGAGGCCTTGGGCGGGGCCGACACCCACGCCTCGAAGTCCGGCGTGGCACACCGGGCGTTCCCGAACGAGGGCGCCCTCCTCCTCGGCATCCGCGAACTCCTCGGCTTCCTCCCTTCCAACTGCGAGGATGCCCCGCCCCTCCGCCCGACCCAGGACCCCGAAGACCGCGCCGACGCCGCCCTCGACACGCTCGTGCCCGAGAACCCGGCCACGCCCTACGACATGCACGACGTGATCCGCCGCGTGGTGGACGAGGGGCGGTTTTTCGAGATCCACCCGGACTTTGCACCCAACCTCGTCGTCGGGTTCGCGCACCTGGGCGGGCAGTCCGTCGGCGTCGTGGCCAACCAGCCGGCCGTGCTCGCGGGCGTGCTCGACATCGACGCGAGCGTGAAGGGCGCCCGGTTCGTCCGCTTCTGCGACGCGTTCGGCATCCCGCTCGTCGTGTTCGAGGACGTGCCGGGCTTCCTGCCGGGGACGGACCAGGAGTGGCGCGGGATCATCCGCCATGGGGCCAAGCTGCTCTACGCGTTCTGCGAGGCGACCGTGCCCAAGCTGACCGTCATCACGCGGAAGGCCTACGGCGGCGCCTACGACGTGATGAACTCCAAGCACATCCGCGCCGACCTCAACGTGGCCTGGCCGACGGCCGAGATCGCCGTCATGGGTCCGAAGGGGGCCGTCGAGATTATCCGCAAGCGCGAGATCGCGCAGGCCGAGGACCCCGCCGCCGCCGAGGCCGCCTTCACCGAGGAGTACCGGGCCCACTTCGCGAACCCCTACATCGCCGCCGAGCGGGGCTACGTGGACGACGTGATCCACCCGCGCGAGACCCGCCGCGTCCTCATCCGCACGCTCCGGATGCTCCGGAACAAGGTGCAGACGCTCCCGCGCAAAAAGCACGGCAACCTCCCGCTCTAGCCCCCCGCACAGGGCTGGAGGCCTTTGGGCTGGCTCCGACTCAGAACCGGACCCCCACGGTGAGCGGGACGTGGACCGTCGGGAACTCGAACTCGCCCGCGCCGAAGTCCGTCAGCAGCCCCACCGCCTGCAACTCGACCAGAAGCCGCGTCGCGCCGGCAGGCACCTTCAGGCCCACCCCGGCGTGCACCCCGCTCACGAGGCCGTACGGGTTGGACTGGTCGGTCACCGCAACCGCGTACCCCCCCGCCCCGGCGAGGGCGTAGAGGGCGCGCGGACTGTCCGACAACGTGTACACGAGGCTGCCGCGGAAGCCTAAGGCACTGTAGGCCCCGTAGAGGGGGGCCTCCCGCGCTGACGGCGGCGTCCGCCCGAAGAGGTGCAGCGCCGAAACCTCGGCCCGGCCCCCGACGCCCCGGCGCTCGGTGCCCAGCCCGGCCGTGGCCGTAGCGGAAAGCCCGGCAGACCGGTACTGTGCGAGGCCGCCCGCGGGGACCGCCGCCCCCACGTGGAACCCGAACTGCGGCTGCGCAGCGGCAGATGACGCGAGCGCCAGGACGCAGACCGCGAAAAGATGGACTCGGACCATATGACTCATCGTCAGCGGGAGAGTGAGAAGGTAAGTTGCAGCGCTACGCATTTGGACCGAGCCGGCATCCCAGTGACACGCCATCCCGGTGGTCAACAGTTGATCATCGTGCCGCATCCCTCGCCTTGCACGAGAACCGTCCACGACGCCGTGCGGGTGGAGCCCGTACTCTGGTCCGTCACGGACACCTCGACCGGGAACGTGTACGACTCCTGACCCGTGGCAATGTGGTAGGAACGCGTCTGCGACGCTCCGGACCCGCCGGAGCCTGTGCCACCCGAGGACCACGCGTACGCGAATGGCCCGCTGCCCCCCTCGACGGCCGCCGTGAACGTGTAGGTCCCGGAGGACGACACCACCCCCGGCCCGGTGATCCGGACGTCCTTGATGCCGCCGACGGCCGCCTCGGCGTTGACGACGCCGTGGCCGATGCGGGGGTCTCGGCTGCCGGAGCGGCTGCCGGCTTGGCGCAGACGCTCGACGACCTGGTCGCGGCTGAGGTTCGGATAGTGGCTCATCACGAGAGCGGCGATGCCGCTGATGACCGACGTTGCGCCGGAGCTCTTGCCGAAGCCGTTGATCTCGCCTTCGTTCAGCCCTGTGCTCTCGCCTCCCGTATAAGCCACGAGGAACACCTTCTCGCCATAGTTGCACCCGCTGCACGGGCTGAAGCCGTCGGTCGTTCCCGTTACGGCCATGACCTCCTCCAGAGTCGAGGGGTAGGTCATCCCCGTAAAGAACTGGGTTGATGAGCCTGCCGCCCCTATAAACAGGCGTTTGTATTCGATGTCATGGTAATAAAACCTGATGGTGTTGGACACGCCGGAGTTTCCGGTCGAAGCCCCGAAGGCCATGCTGACGATGCGAGATGCCTCGGCCGCCCGTCTGATCCCTTCCCTGACCTCGAGCCACTGCCCAACGTGGGCGTACACGTCATCCAGGGCGCGGACGGCGTACGCGTTTGCTCGGTAGGCGACCCCAACGATGCTTCTGCCGTCGCGCGGCGCGGCGATCAGCCCGAGCGCTTTCGTCCCGTGGCCGCAGCTGTCGTGCCACAGGGGCGGCCCGTTCTGACCGCTCGGGTCCGTGTAGTCGTACACGATCGTGCGCCCTGCGCTCATCCCCGTAGCGAACTGGCTTTGCAGCTGAGGCTGGTACACGCTTGTGCCCGTGTCAACCACCCCCACGGTGACTCCGGCACCGGCGGTCGGAGCAATGGACCACGCTTGCGGGACACGGTGGCGGAAAAGCGTGTAAGGGACGATGTCCCCTGGCGCCTGAGCGTTCCCGAACTGTACTGGCGCCGAGCTTCCGCAGCCCGGTTCCAAAAGGAATCCCGTCGCGTCGAAGCTGGCAGGCTCGACGTACTCCACGAACGGGGCACGGCGCAGGGCCTCGATCTGGGCAGGCCCCGTCAGGCGGAGCTGGACGAGCGGGTGCAGCGTCTCTTCGACGTAGAGCACCTCCACGCCTAGAGCGGCGACCCGCTGGCTCAGCGGTTCCCAGAGGCTTTTCGGTACGAGAGAACGGCCGCGGGTGTCCACTCCACGGGCCCGCCCGGCTTCTTTCAAGCCCACGAGCACGGTGCTGTCGAGCGCGGCGACGTGTTCCCAGAGGGCCTGCGCCGTCATCGCGCTCCACTCCGTTGGGTCCCCGGCGGTTTCCGACGCTGCGGATGGGCTAGCTTGGGCGTTGCCCCCGGGCCCTGGGTGTGCCTCAGTCCCGCTATCGCACGCCGCGACGCTCATGAGGGCCAGACACAAGACGAGGTGACAGAGCGTAGCCCTGCGTTGGCGAATCAAAGCACCCATAGTTCAAGAGCGGCTAGTGGAGAGCACCCATGTTACAAGGCTCAAGCCCTCCGCCCAATACAAGCATAGGGCATAAGTATGCGCCCTCCTCCGTTCCAAAAATCATCTCCCTATCTTTAAAGACAAACCTGCCTCTTCGCCATGCTTTACCCCTCACCCAGGCGTCTCCTCGTTGCCGCTGGGGCCGTCTGTTTGTGCGCGGGCGCCCTCCTGGGATGTGACACCGGCATCACCGGCAGCGACGGGCGCATCTACGCCGGGGGCCGCCACTTCGGCAACGCCATCGGGCTCGACGGGGACCTCGCGGTGGTGGGGGCCGTCGATTCGGGGGAGGCGTTCGTGCTACGCCGGACAACCGGCGCGTGGGTGCGAACCAGTGCTCTCCGGCGGCTTGGGAAAACGCCCGATGTGGACCTCTTTGGATGGGGCCTGTCCCTGTCCGGCAGCACTTTGGCGGTGGGCGCGCCGATCATGAGTCTTCCAGAGATAGCGACCGTGCCGGGCCGCGTCTACGTGTACCGAGTTTCTGGAGAGGCTCCGGTTCTTGAGGCGGAGCTATTCCCGCCGGAGCCGATGACCAACCGTACGTTCGGCGTGCGCGTGTCTGCGTCAGGGGACCGGGTTGCAGCTACAGTCGGGGGGGCAACGGGAGAGTTCGGGCAGGTCGTCAGCCCGAATGCCGTGTTGCTCTACACGCGCGGCTCGGACGGATGGACCGAAGAGGCTCGGATCGACGACCCGGCGCATGACCCGGCGAGCGGCGGCACGTCCAACGGGTTCGGGGGGGGCCTGGCTCTCGACGGCAATCGCATGGCTATTGGATCTGGAGGCGAGGCGGCAGGAGGGCTCCGTACGGTCGGCAGGGTCAGGGTGTACGAACGCAGTGGCGCTATATGGCAGCTAGCCGCCGAGATCGAGCCGCCGCAGATCACCGAAAACCTTCGCTTCGGGGGCGGGCTAGCACTGGACGGCCCGCTGTTGGCGGTCGCCTCCCGGACGCGCGAGGTCGCGGGCGAACTCGGCGCGGGGGCCGTCTTCGTCTACCGCCACACCGGCGCCGCGTGGGTCTTCGAGGCCGAGCTTCGTCCCCCGGACCTCGGCTTCCTAGACTCCTACGGCTTCGCCCTCGACGCCGACGGCGACCGCGTCGTGGTCAGCGCGGCCGGCCGCGCGCGCACGCGCGGGTCCGCCTTCGTCTGGGTTCGCCGGCCGACAGGGGCGTGGGAGCTAGAGGCGGAGCTTTTCCCCGAAGGCCGGGGCTCGGGCACGGCCTTTGGCGAGGACGTCGCCCTCGACGGCGACCGGCTGCTCGTCGGGGCCATCGGCGTGGCGGGCTTTCGCGGGGCCGTCTACGAGTTCCGACGCCAGGGCTCGGCGTGGGCGCAGGTCCGGTAGCGCGCCTGGCCAACGGCCGAGATCGCGGTCATGGGTCCGAAGGGGGCCGTCGAGATTATCCGCAAGCGCGAGATCGCGCAGGCCGAGGACCCCGCCGCCGCCGAGGCCGCCTTCACCGAGGAGTACCGGGCCCACTTCGCGAACCCCTACATCGCCGCCGAGCGGGGCTACGTGGACGACGTGATCCACCCGCGCGAGACCCGCCGCGTCCTCATCCGCACGCTCCGGATGCTCCGGAACAAGGTGCAGACGCTCCCGCGCAAAAAGCACGGCAACCTCCCGCTCTGAAAGCGCGCACGGGGCCTGCGCAGAGTCCCGCGCCCGAGTCAGGCACAGCGGGACGTGGGCGACGGTCCGACAAGTTGTCCTTTTTCTGCACGACCGGGCGTTGCGGCGTGCGCTGTCAGCGAAACGGGTTACTTTTGGGGCCGCCGGCCGCGCCCGGACGCCTCGCGCAGCGAGACGCCTCGCGCAGACAGAGGGGCGTTGCCGGCCCCGTTGTTCCACCAGCCCTCCGCCTCGATGCCTCGTATCCCGCTCGCGGCGGCGTCGTCGCTGCTCGTCGTAGCCCCCGCGCTGGCCCAGTCCACCACCGTTGCCCCGCGCCCTGCGCAGCCGTTCGCGGCCACGCAAAGCGCGTTCGCAGCGCCGGCCGCGCCCCAGGACTCGCTCTCCGACGAGCAGCTCGCGCTTCGCATCGCCCACCTCTACAGCCGCCAGGCCGAGTTGCTCCAGGCCGAAGCCGCCGGCCAGACGGAGCGCTACGAGCACCTGCTCGAGAGCCTCGTCGCCGACCTCCAGCTGCTCGCGCAGCAGCCCGGCGCCATGTCGCGCGCGCGCTTCCGCGAGGTCTACTCGTCCGTGCTGACCGAGTACGAGCAGTACTACGACCGCGCCGCGATGGACCGCGGTGAGGTCTACGCCTTCCGCGCCGCCGCCCTGCGCGCGCTCTTCGACGAGACGACGCCGCTGCTCGAGAATGTGCCGCTGCCGGACTTCCACCGCGACATGGCGCGCCTGGGCACGGCCGTCCCGCTCGAGGTCAACGAGCGCATCGAGCGCAGCATCCGCTTCCTGCTCTCGCGCGGCGGCCACGTGGCCACGCTGCGCGCCCGCGCCGACACGTACTTCCCGATGATCGAGCGCATCCTGGCCGAGGAGGGCGTGCCCGACGAGATGAAGTACCTCGCGATGGTCGAGAGCGCGCTCAACCCGATCGCGCGGAGCCACGCCGGCGCGGCCGGTCTGTGGCAGTTCATCCCCGCCACCGGCGGCGCCTACGGCCTGCAGGTCAACAACGTCCTTGACGACCGCCTCGATCCGGAGAAGGCCACGCGCGCCGCCGCGCGCCACCTGCGCGACCTCTACGACCGCTTCGGCGACTGGCACCTCGCCATGGCGGGCTACAACATGAACCCGAACCGCGTCGCGCGCTACGTGCGCGAGTTCGAGGACCGCACGGGCCGCCGCGCCACGTACTGGGATATCTACAGCCGCATCCCGCAGGAGACGCAGGGCTACGTGCCCATGTTCATCGCGACGGCCCTGGTGCTCTCGAACCCGGATGCGTACGGCCTCCCGGCACCCGCGCCCGGCCCGCGCTACGTCTTCGACCGCGTGCCCGTGGCGGGAGGGACAAGCCTGGCGCAGGTCGCGCGCGCGATCGGCGTGACCGAGGAGGCGCTGCGCGCGCTCAACCCGTCGCTGCGCGCCGGCCGCGTGCCGGACGTGCGCACGCCGTGGATGCTCCGCGTGCCGGCCGGTACCTACGGGCAGTTCGCCGAGGCGCTCGACGCGTTCGCGCCGCCCACGGCGGGCGGCCTCCGCCTGGCCGCCGAGACAGTCAACTACGGCCCGCGCGCCAACCGCCCGCTGACGCCGCTGACGCCCTCAGAGGCGCTGCTGGCCGCGTCTGGCCGTCCGCCGGCGCGCCCGGCCGCCCGGCCAGCGCCGCGGCAGAACGCGCCCGCCCGTACGCCCGAGCCGCCGCGCGAACTGGCGCGCCCGAGCGTGGCTGAAGCGCCGCCCGTAACGCTCGCTGCCGCCGAGCCCGAGGCGCCCGCCGCCGAGGCCGCACTGCCTGTGCGCCAGGTGGCCGACACGCGCCCGGCCACGCCCACGCGCCGCGCCGCTGCCCCCGCTCAGCCGACGACGCACGTCGTGCAGCGCGGGGAGAACCTGACGCAGATCGCCGCGCGCTACGGCCTCTCGGTCCAGCAGCTTGCCCAGTGGAACGGTCTGGACAACGCGAGCCAGATCCGCGCCGGGCAGCGCCTCGCGCTGCGCGACACGGGCCGCCGCGCACCCGTCCGGGCCGCTGCGCCCACGCCGCGTGTGCAGACGCACACGGTCGCGCGGGGGGAGAACCTGACGCAGATCGCGCGCCGCTACGGCGTCACGGTCGGCGACATCCAGCGCTGGAACAACCTCTCCGGCTCGAGCATCCGCGCCGGCCAGCAGCTGCGTATCGAGACGGGGCGCACGGTCGGCTAGGGCCTCGGCCGGCCGGGTCCGCCGGGGTTCCGCTTGCGCCCGCCCTTCCGCTTGCGCGCCGCCCTTCTGCACAGGAGGGCGGCGCGTGGCGTTCCGGAGCCGCGGTGCTCCGGCGGAGTGTGCCGGGCTGTGCTCAGAGCCAGAGACGCGTCTGCTCGGTCGCGAGGTCGGTCTGCGGGAAGACGGCGCGCGCGCACTCGAGGATGCGGGCGAGCGCGGCGTCGTCGTGCGCCGGGTCGTGGTGGAAGAGGAAGAGCCGGTCGACAGCCGCGTGCGTGGCGAGCTCGGCCGCGTGCTGCCACGTGGTGTGGCCCCAGCCCTGCCGGCGCGTGTACTCCTCGGGCGTGAACTGCGCGTCGCAGATGAGCACGTCGGCGCCCTCGGCAGCGCGGCGGAGCGTGGCATCGGCCTCCGGGTGGCCGTGCTCGTGGTCCGAGGCGTACACGATCAGCCGGTCCTCGCACGTGATGCGGTAGCCGCACGCTCCCTGCGGGTGGTTGAGCCCGAAGGCCGTGACGGCGAACTCGCCGATGGCCGTCGGGGCGTCCATGCGCAGCGTGACGGCCTCCATCGAGGCCGAGAGCGCCTCGAAGGGGACCGGGAAGTAGGGGCCGCTCATCTGCCCGCTCAGCAGCCCGCGCAGGCGGTTCGGGTCATGGCCGGAGTAGAACGTGACCCGGTTGCCGGCCGTGTAAAGCGGCGCGAAGAACGGCAGGCCCTGGATGTGGTCCCAGTGGAAGTGCGAGAAGAGCACATGCAGGTCGAGCGGCGCACGGCCGGCCTCCGCGGCGAGCGCGGCGCCGAGCGCCCGCGCGCCCGTGCCGGCGTCCAGGATGCAATGGGTGCCGCGCGGCCCGCGCAGGTGCACGCAGGCCGTGTTGCCGCCCACGCCGAGGTAGCGGGCCTCCGGGACGGGGATCGAGCCGCGCACGCCCCAGAAGCGTATCGCAACGGCAGAAGGCTCAGAGGGCGTCTCCGGGCCTGCTCCGGAGCCCTCGGGGAGGGGGCGGTCCGGCACGGCAGATCGGGTGGACGGCTCGGTCATGGAGGGTCAGAGATGGTAGCGGCGCAGGTTGAGCGCCACTTCCAGAAGGACGACTTTCAGGATGGCCGCTGTCGGAACGGCAAGGGCCATACCGAGGATACCGCCCATCCGCTCGCCGACCAGGATGGCGAAGAGCACGAGCGCCGGGTGCAGCGAGACGTTCTTGCCGGTGATCCAGGGCTGGAGGGCAACGTTCTCGGCCAGTTGCAGCCCGAGGTAGAGCCCGAGCACGCCTGCGGCCACGTCCAGCCGGCCCGACGAGAGGACGGCCACGGCAAGCGCAAGACCGGCCGAGATAAAGAACCCGACGTAGGGCACGAAGTTGAGCAGGCCCGTCAGAATGCCGAGCAGCAGGTAGTAGTCCACGCCGAGCGCGGCCAGCCCGGCCGACGTGAGCACGGCCACGACGAGCGCCACGAGGGCCTGCCCGCGGAGGTATCCGCCCAGGTGGTCGTCGATCTTGAAGAGCAGGCCGGTGGCGAACTCGAAGTAGCGGTTCGGGACGAACTGCACGAGCCGCCGGCGCAGGTACGGGCCGTCGTTGAGCAGCGCGAAGAGCACGAACGGCACCAGGAAGAAGTTGACGAGCAGTTCGATTGCGCCCGGGACGTAGTGCAGCAGCGGCGCCGACTCCTGCGCCATGAGCGCCTCGGCCGCCTCGACAAGGCCGAGGTCGCCGGGATCCACGTAGGGCACGTAGCGCCCGATGGCCTGCTCGGCCGAGGCGAGCAGGCCGAGCAGCTCGCCGCTCGCCCAGCGCGCTTGCAGCGCCGTCACCTGGGCTACGACCGTCGGGGCGGCAAGGGCGACGCCGAGGCCGATCAGCGCCAGGAGCGCCACGAGGACGACCGCGGAGGCGAGCGGGCGGACCATGCCGGCGCGCTCCATGCGGTCCACGAGAGGCTGGAGCAAGTACGCGAGCACGGCGCCCACAATGGCCAGCCCGACGAGGTCGCCGGCCACCCAGATGAGGAACACCGTGCCGGCCGCGGCCGCCAGCAGCAACGCTCCGTGCAGGCTACGCATCGCCAGGAGGCTGCTGCTCGTCGCGCGGGGCAGGAGGCAGCGCAGGGGTGGGAGAGAGGGCGGAAGCCCCGGGCGGTGCTTCGTGCAGGCCGGGCGGGCGGGCGCGCCCCGCACCGGCCCGTGCCGCCTCGCGCTCGGCGAGGAGCTCGTCGCGCTGCCGGCTCAGCGCGTCGATCTCGAGCGTGACCTCGGCCAGGCGCATGCCGGCGAGGCGGGCGAGCGCGAGCAGCACCTTGACGCCGAGACGCGGGCTGCGGTCGAGGAGGCTGAGCAGGTCCGGCTGGAACAGGCTCAGCAGCAGGCAGTCGGTCTTGGCGCGGGCCGTGGCGGTGCGGATGACCTCGTTGAGCAGGGCGATCTCGCCGAAGAAGTCGCCGTCGGTGAGCGTGGTCAGCTCGCGTCCGGTAGGCTCGCGCTGGATCGATACGACGCCTCGTATGATGATGTACATGCCGAGGCCGGGCTCGCCCTGCGTGAAGATGGCCTCGCCGGCCACGTACTCGCGGCGGTGCAGGAGGCGCTGCACCGCGTCGATCTCGCGCGGGGTGAGATCCTCGAAGAGCGGGATCGTACCGAGGAGCTCCTCCTCAGCGCCCGAGTGCTGCCCGGTGAGGCGTTTCCAGAGGCTGAGCATGCGTGCGGGGCGTGAAAGGAAGGCTTAACGCGGTGTGCGAGCAGGAGGGTCCGTCTCGCGAGCAGGAGGGCCCGTCTCGCGAGCAGGAGGGTCCGTCTTGCCGCGCACGTCTGCGCTCCGGGGGGCGCCGGTCCGCTGCGCGGCGCCGGGCTGTGCGGGCGCCTCGTCCGGGAGGAAGAGGATGAACGTGCTGCCGCGCCCGGGGGCGGTCTCGACGCGGAGCGTGCCGCCGTGAAGCTGTGTGACGATGTCGAACGCGAGCGAGAGGCCGAGGCCGGTGCCCTGGCCGGCAGGCTTGGTCGTGAAGAAGGGTTCGAAGATGCGCGCGCGGATCTGCTCAGGAATGCCGGGCCCGTTGTCGGCTACGCGAATCTCGACGCCGCCCGGCAGGCGGCGCGTGGTGAGCGTGACCGTGGGCGGGGCGCCGCCGGACGGGGGGTGCTGCGAGACGGCGTAGAAGGCGTTCGAGAAGAGGTTGATGAGCACGCGCCCCATCTCGTCTGGCACGACGCTGATGCGGCCGGCCTCCGGATCGAGGTCTTGCGCGAGCGCCGCCTGGAAGTCTACGCTGGCAGCCCGGGCGCCATGGTAGGCAAGGTTGGCGTACTCCTCGGCGAACGCGTTCACGTCTACGGGCGTGCGCACGCCGGCGCCGCCGCGGCTGTGCAGAAGCATCGCGCGTACGATGCGGTCGGCGCGCTGGCCGTGCGAGCGGATGCGCCGGGCGTTCTCGGCCAGGTCGGCCAGCAGGTCCTCGACGTCGGGCAGCACGTCGCCGACGGGCCGCGCGGCGGCCTCGGCGAGCGTAGCGCGCAGCTCAGCGGCGAGGTCGATGGAGAGGTCGGCGAAGTTGTTGACGAAGTTGAGCGGGTTCTTGATCTCGTGCGCGATGCCGGCCGTGAGCTGTCCGAGCGAGGCCAGCTTCTCCTGCTCGACGAGTTGCGACTGCGTGGCGCGCAGGTCGCGCAGGGACGCCTCGAGGCGCGCGTTGGCCTCGGCCAGGCGCGCGTTGGCCTC
>JBKBRC010000002.1:75441-87615 GCA_046292345.1 Rubricoccaceae bacterium | reverse complement strand
AGGCGCGCGTTGGCCTCGGCCAGGCGCGCGTTGGCCTCCTCGACCGCGCGCGCGCGCGCCAGCTCGGCCTCGGCCTTCTCGGCGCGCAGTTCGGCTTCGCGGCGCTCGGCGCGCTCGCGCTCGACGCGCAGCAGGCGCTGGCGCTGCCAGCGGTCCAGGCGAGTGGCCACGAGGCCGAGCAGCCCGAGGTAGAGCGCGTAGGCCCACCAGCGGCGCCACCACGGCGGACGCACGACGACGCTGAGCGCGGCGCCCTCGGGGCTCCAGACGCCGTCGGCGCTGGCACCCTGGACGCGGAACGTGTAACGGCCGGGGGGCAGGTTGGTGTAGGTCGCCTTGCGCTCGCGGCCCGCGTCGCGCCAGTCATCGTCCGAGCCGTCCATGCGGAAGCGGTAGCGGTTCTGGGCCGGATCGGCGAAGTGGAGCGCGGCGAAGAAGAACGTGACGTAGTTCTGGTCGTGCCGCAGGCGAATCGCCTCCGCGACGGGTGCGGCCGCGCGTAGTGGCGCGTGCGGGCCGGGCACGACGGGCTCCTCGGCAAGCGTGACCTCGGTCAGGACGACCTGTGGCGGGTGCGGGTTGACGGCGGCAAGCTGCTCGGGGTAGAACGCGAGCACGCCGCCCGGCCCGGCGAAGAACAGCCGCCCGCCCTCGGTCTGCGCGCCCGCACGTGTGAACGCCCGCCACGTGGCCGGCCCCTCGGCGAGGCGGCGCTGGAACGTCTCGGTGACGGGGTCGAAGCGGACCAGCCCGCGCGTGGTGCTGAGCCAGAGGAAGCCGGCCCGGTCTTCGGCGAGGGCGGCGATGGGGCCTTCGGGGAGATCGGGCGTGCCGGGGCTGTAGCGGCGCACGGCGCCGCCCGGCGTCACGCGCAGCAATCCGGCGTCGGTGCCGGCAAAGAGCGTCCCGTCGGAGCGGACGTGCAGGGCGAGCGTAGCGCCTTCGGCCTCGCCGTCCAGACACGTCGCGCGGGGCGGCCGCGCAGCGGCGGGCGTGGGGGCAAGCCGGCACAGGCCGCCGGCCGTGCCGATCCAGAGCGTGCCGTCGGGCGCGCGCGTGAGCGCGTGCACGGTGTTGTGGGCCAGCCCGGCGCCCTCGTGCCCGACCGTCTGCACGGCCCGCCCGTCGGAGGCGCGGCGGAGCACGCCGTCGGCGTCGGTGCCGATCCAGAGCGTGCCGTCTTCGCTGGCGGCGAGCGCCGAGACCGAGGGCGGCGTGCCGTCTGCGGTGCGCAGTTCGGACTGGCGGAGCCGACCGCCGGGCGCGTCGAGGTGCCACAGGCCGCCGGGCGTGCCGACCCACACGCCGCCCTCGCCGTCGGGCAGCAGGGCGCGCGCGCCGCCGGGAAGGGGCGTGTGCGTGAACGCGCGCGCGCCGGGCGCGAGCATGTCGAGCGAGCGGTCGGTGCCGACGAGCAAGCCGCCCCCGGGAAGCGCGAGCAGCGCCCACGCATCGGTGCTTGAGAGCGCGCGCGCGTCGTCGGGGTCGTGCCGGAAGTGGACGTAGGTGCTGCGCGCGCGGTCGAAGCGGCCGAGGCCGCGGTAGGTGCCCACCCAGAACACGCCCTGGCGGTCCTCGAACAGCGTCGAGACCATGTCGTCTCCGAGCGAGGTCGGCGCGCCGGGCTCGTGGCGGAAGCGCTGCGGCGCCTCGGCGCCGGGCACGAGGCGGTAGAGGCCCGCGCCGAACGTGCCTACCCAGAGCACGCCCTCGCGGTCCTCGTAGACCGCCGAGACGACGCTCGCGCTCACGCCGCCGCCGAGCGGGACGGGCGCGAACGTGCCCGCGCGTGGGTCGAAGCGGAGCAGCCCGCCGCCGAGCGTGCCCACCCAGAGCTCGCCGCGCTCGCCGGCCCAGAGCGCAGCGATGCTGGACGCCTCCGGCGCCTCCGGACGGTATCGGGACAGCTGGCCGGAGGCCGGGTCGCGGCGGAACAGCCCGTCGTCGGTGCCGATCCAGAGGGCGCCGTCGGGGCTACGCGCGAGCGCCTGCACGGCAGCCGTGGGCCAGGCGGCCTCGGTGCGGATCTCGCCGGAGGGCTCGAGGCAGGCCAGCCCGCGCGCCGTGCCGACCCAGAGCGCACCGGCCGGGTCTGGAGCGAGGGCGAGCACGTCGGCGGAGGGCAGCGTGCGCGGGGGCACGCGGGCAAAGCGCTCGGTGGCAGGGTCGTAGCGGGCCAGGCCGTCGGCCGTGCCGACCCAGAGCGCGCCGCCCTCGGCAGGCAGAAGCGCCTGCACGGCGCTGTCGGGCAGGCGCGTCGTGTCGGTAGCGCTGCTGCCGAAGGTGCGCGCCGCGTAGCCGTCGTAGCGGGTGAGCCCCTCGGTCGTCCCGATCCACACGAACCCGAGGGCATCCTGCGCGACGGCCGTGACAAGGTCGCCGGCGAGCCCGCCCTCGGTCGTGAGATGGGTGAAGGCGAGTGCGGTCTCCGGAGCGTCGGCGAGTGACGCGTTCGCGGGCGGCGCGTCGGGCGCGGCGGCCGGAGGCGCCTCGAGCGGCTGCCCCGTGGCCACGAGGACGGCCGCAAGCGCGGCAGGCAGCGCGAGCGCGCTACCCGCCGACACGCGCGCCGGCCAGCGAAGCCGCGGGGGCCTCGCGCGGCCCGCATCCGATGCGTTCATGGGCACGGCGGTCTCAGGGCCGGAGCAGCGGCTCCAGCGCCTCGTGGGCCTCGGCGGGGAGAGCGGCGAAGCGCAGGTACATGTGCCCCTCGGGGTGCATGTGCCCCTCGGAGTGCGGGTGCCCCTCGGGGTGCGGGTGGGCCTTACCGTTGAGCACGTGCGCGTAGACGTGCACGCCCGAGAGCGCCGGCAGGTCGAACCAGAGGCAGATCTCGGTGCCGGGGTCGGCGCAGGCGCTGCTGCGGACGAGCGCGCTGGTGGAGGATAGCTCGACGACCTCACCGCGTGCCTCGTCGTCCGAGCGCTGGTCGCAGAGGACGGTGCAGAAGGCAACCGGAAGGGGCTCGGCGAGGGCTCGCAGCGGCTCGTTGGGCACGGGCACGGCGTGACGGCCGACGCTCGCCACGGGATGGACGCGCACGGGCTGCGCGAAACCTTTCACCTCAACCTCGCGCGACGTGCGCAGGCGCAGCGGTACGCCGCTGGCTCGGACGGCCTCGGCGGTGACGTCGGAGATGAGCACTTCGCCCGGGTTGGCGACGGACTGGATGCGCGCGGTCAGGTTGACCGGGCTGCCTACGACGCCATACTTGGTGCGCTTCTCAGAGCCGATGTTGCCCACGATCACCTCGCCCGTGTTGACGGCCGCGACCATGTCGAGGCGCGGCAGGCGCCGCCGGGCCATCTCCGCGTTGACGCGCTCCATGGCGCGCTGCATGTCTACGGCGCAGGCGACGGCGCGTGCGGCATGGTCGTCGGCGCGGAAGGGCGCTCCGAAGATGGCCAGCACGGCGTCGCCGATGAACTCGTCGATCGTGCCGCCGTGTGCTTCGACGACGTCGGTCATGGCGCCGAGGTAGACGTTGAGCAGCTCGAGCACGCGCTCGGGGTCGAGCGACTCGGCGTGCGCGGAGAAGCCGGTCAGGTCGCTCATGAGCACCGTCACGACGCGCTTCTCGCCGCCGAGCGTGAGCGCGTCGGGCGCCTCGAGCAGCGCGCGCGCGATGCCGTCGGAGAGGTAGCGCCCGAAGGCGGCGCGCACGCGCTCGGCCTCGCGCTCGCGCGCGACGGCCTCGCGCGCCTGCTCGAGCGTGATCTCGAGGTCCGCCAGGTCGATGGGCTTGGTGAGGAAGTCGAACGCGCCGCGGTTCATGGCGGTGCGGATGTTCTCCATGTCCCCGTAGGCCGTGACGACGATGGGCTTGTAGCGGCGTCGCTCGGCGGCGAGGCGGCCAAGCAGCGTCAGCCCGTCCATGCGCGGCATGTTGATGTCCGTCACGACGATCTCGACGTCAGGATGCTCGCCGAGTACGTCGAGCGCTTCGAGGCCATCGGTGGCGAAGAGGAGCTCGAGCTCGCCGGTGCGGGTCTGCCGGCGGAAGCGTTGCCGGATGAGAGGGGCGAGATCGGGCTCGTCGTCTACGAACAGAATTTTGAAAGCCGGAGGCATCGGGGAAGACTTGCGCGGCAGGGGGGGGGCTGCGGGGGCGGCACGGCGTGTACAGCGTCAGCAAGCGTGCAGCGTCAGCAAACGCGGGGAAGCCGGCAAACGTGCAGAGTCGAGAAAGAAGCTGGCCGGTCTCGGAGAATCGTAGCACGCACTGTACCGAAACCCTGGTCTCCGAGGTTTTCTTGCGGCCCGCTCCGCGCCGTGCTACGCTCCGCCGGTTCATCCGCTCCCGCATGCCTGGTTTTGGCCCTCCGGTATCCCGTTCCGTTTCCCGAACCGGTCGCCGAAAGGCAGCGCCACGACGGAGAGCACTTGTGCTGCTGGCCGTGTTCTCGTGGGCGCAGGGCGCGTGGGCACAGGGCGGACCGGGTGGAAGCTATGCTGCGCCCCCGCCGGCGGCGAGTGCCGGGCACGCGCCGGAGGCGGCCGCACGGGACAGCGCGGTGGCGAGGGGGGATGCGGCGACGTGGGCGCGTGCGATGGCACACCTGCGGCGGCTCGTGCGCGCCGGCGAGGTCTCGGCCGACAGCGCCGACGCGGCGTTCTCGCTGGCACAGCAACTCGCGGCGGCTTATCCCGACGATGCGGCCGTGCGCGCGCTCGGCCTGGAGGCGCAGGCCCGCTACGAGCGCTACCACGGCCCCGTCGCGAGCGGGCCGCTCAGCCCGGCCGAGTTCGCGGCGTTGCGCGGCGACATGCTGGGCGCGCTCGGAGCCAAAGGGATGCTGCCGGCCATCCCTGCGGTCGCGCCGGTGGAGGCGGCTGTGCCTGTGGCGGCGGCGCGCACGGCCGTCGCGGCGTACCTCCACTATCCTCCCGAAATGGCGATGCTCGTAGCGCAGCAGACCGCGCTCGTGCGCCGAGCGTTCCGCGGCGTGCGCGGCCGGCAATACTATCCGATGATCGAGCGCGTCTTCGCGCGTCACCGCCTTCCGGCTGAGCTCAAGTACGTCGCGCTGATCGAGAGCGGCCTCAACCCACACGCCGTCAGTTCGGCCGGCGCGGGCGGCCTGTGGCAACTCATGCCCGACACGGGCCGCGACTTCGGGCTGGACTCGCTCGGCATTCGCGACCCGGCGCGCGCGACCGAGGCGGCGGCGCGTTTTCTGGGGCGCCTGCACCGGCAGTTTCGCGGCGACTGGCAGCTCGCGCTCGCAGCGTACAACGCCGGCCCGGGGCGCGTGCAGCAGATCGTAGCGGCGCACGAGCGGCGTCTGGGCCGCTACCCGACCTACTGGGACATCCACGCGGCGCTCCCGCGCGAGACGCAGCTTTACGTGCCTCGGTTCATCGGCGCGGTGACGGTCTTCGAAGGGGGCCGAACGTCCTGAGCGGCCCGGGCCAGGACCGGGCCGCTTGCTCGGCGGAGACGGGCCTGCGCCGGTGAAGCTGGCCGCTGGCATGTTGGAGACAATCCGAAAACAACCCGCCCGGTGGTTTCCCACCGGGCGGGCCGGCAAGCAGGGAGGCCCTGCAAAGAGTCACTCCGCCGAGGCGGGGTGCTGCCTGTGTCACCCGGGGCGGGCGACGGGGTTCCGCAGCGCCGCGCACGGCGGCGAGCTGCCGCTCAGTAGCGCGTCGTGACAGCTTTGCGCTTGAGCGCCGAGAGCCACCGCGTAATGTCGATGCCCTTGGGGCACGCCTGCACGCAGTTGAAGATGGTGTAGCACTTCCAGAGGCCGTCCTTGGAGTCGACGATCTTGAGGCGCTCTTCGGCCTCGGTGTCGCGGCTGTCGAAGACGTAGCGGAAGGCCTTGAGCATGGCCGCCGGGCCGAGGTAGTCCGGGTCGGCCCAGGTGCTCGGGCACGAGTGCGTGCAGGCGCCGCAGAGGATGCATTTGGTAGCGTCCTCGATGATGGCGTGCTGCTCGGGGCTCTGGAGGCGCTCCTTTTCAGGCGTGGGGCCGTCGTTGATGAGCCACGGCATGACGGCGCGGAACTTGTCAAAAAAGCCCGTCTGGTCGATGACGAGGTCTTTGATGACCGGCGCTGCCGGAAGCGGCTCGAACGTGACCGTTCCGCCCTCCTTGGTGATGTCCTGCACGAGGACGGAGCAGGCGAGCAGGTTCTCGCCGTTGATCTTCATCGCGTCCGAGCCGCAGATGCCGTGCGCGCACGACTTGCGGAAGGTGAGCGTGCCGTCCTGGAACCACTTGACGTGCATGAGCAGGTCCAGCGCGCGGTCCATGGGGTCCGCATCCACCTGGTAGCTCTCCCAGTGGGGCTCTGCGTCGCGCTCGGGGTCGTAGCGCTTGATCTTGACGGTGACGTTCATAGCGTGGGCGATGGGGCGCCGGGCAAGCGGCGCGGCCTCAATACTTGCGCTCCTTGGGCTGGAACTGCGTGATCGTGACGTCCTTGTAGCCGATGTTGAAGCCGCCCTTCTGGTCGCTCCAGAACAGGGTGTGCTTGAGCCACTCGGCGTCGTTGCGTGCCGTGTAGTCCTCGCGAAGGTGCGCGCCGCGGCTCTCGGTGCGGTTGCGCGCGCTCGCAGCGATGGCCTCGGCGTAGTCCACCATGAAGCCGATCTCGACGGCGTCGAGCAGGTCGGTGTTGAACGCCTTGCCCTTGTCCTCGCACGTGACGCGGGCCGCGCGCGCGCGGAGGGCCTGCAGGTCGGCCATGGCCTCGGAGAGCGTCTCCTCGTTGCGGAAGACGGAGACGTTCTTCATCATGCTCTCCTGGAGATCGTTGCGGATCGTGACGGCCTTTTCGCCCTCGGTGCGCGAGAGGATACTGTCGAGCAGGGTGCGCGTGCGCGCCTCGGGGTTGGCCGGCAGCGGCTCCTTGCGGTTGTCCTCGGCGATAGCCCGGGCCATGGCCATGCCGGTGCGGCGGCCAAAGACGACCAGGTCGAGCAGGGAGTTGGTGCCGAGGCGGTTGGCGCCGTGGACGCTCACGCAGGCCGCCTCACCGGCGGCGTAGAGCCCCGGCACGAGGTCCGAGCGGTCCGACGAGCGGCAGACCTGCCCGTCGACGTTGGTCGGGATGCCGCCCATGGCGTAGTGGCATGTGGGCGCGATCGGGATGGGCCGCTTGACAGGGTCGATGCCGAGGTAGACGCGGCTGAACGTCGAGATCTCGGGCAGCTTGTGCTCGAGCACGTCGGCGCCGACGTGCGTCATGTCCAGGTGGACGTAGTCCTTGCCCTGGATGCCACGGCCCTCGCGAATCTCTTTGTAGATGCACTGCGAGACCATGTCGCGCGGGGCAAGGTCTTTCACGGTCGGCGCGTAGCGCTCCATGAAGCGCTCGCCCTCGGCGTTGCGCAGGATGCCGCCCTCGCCGCGCGCGCCCTCGGTGATGAGGATGCCGAGCCGGTAGAGCCCCGTCGGGTGGAACTGCACAAACTCCATGTCCTCGAGCGGCAGCCCGGCGCGCAGGGCGATCGAGAAGCCGTCGCCGGTGCCGGCGTGCGCGTTCGAGGTCGTCTTGAAGGCGCGCCCGTAGCCGCCCGTGGCGAAGCAGACGATCTTGGCGTGGAAGGTATGGACCTCGCCGGTGAGCATCTCGTAGGCTACGACGCCGCAGCAGGCGCCGTCCTCGGTCATGAGCAGGTCGAGGACCTGGAACTCGTCGTAGAAGTTGACCTTTTGCTTCGTGCACTGCTCGTAGAGCGTGTGCAGGATCATGTGGCCGGTGCGGTCGGCGGCGTAGCACGCGCGGCGCACGGGCGCCTCGCCAAGGTTGCGCGTGTGCCCGCCGAAGCGGCGCTGCGCGATCTTGCCCTCGCGCGTGCGCGAGAAGGGCACGCCGTAGTGCTCGAGCTCAATGATGGTCCGCGGCGCATCCTGGCACATCACCTCGATCGCGTCCTGGTCGCCCAGGTAGTCCGAGCCTTTGACGGTGTCGAAGGCGTGCCAGAGCCAGTGGTCTTCCTCCTCGTTGCCGAGGGCTGCACCGATGCCGCCCTGCGCCGCGCCCGTGTGCGAGCGCAGCGGGTGCAGTTTGGAGACGACGGCCACGTCGGCGCCGCCCTCGCGGGCGTAGAGCGCGGCCATGAGCCCGGCGCCGCCGGCGCCGACGATGACGATGTCGTGAGAGAAAGTCATGGGAGGGGGTGGAAGACAGTGGGAAGGCGGGGAGAGCGGAGCGGGAGCTCCCTTCTCAGTTCCCCTGCGGGGCTGCGCCCGGAGACCGGTGCCGCTCAGAGACCGGCCACGACGACGGAGTAAGCGCCGATGACGAACAGCGCGAGGGCGACCGTCCAGGACAACGCGATCGCGCCGACGCGGAGCATGTCGTTGCGCACGTAATCGGTAATGACGTTATTGAGGCCGTAGAAGCCGTGGTGCAGTGCGAAGAGGAGGAAGAGCAGGTTGAACGCCTTCCAGAGCACAGCGTAGACGGGGTCGGCAAGGCGCAGCATCAGCACATCGTAGGGCGTCACGTTGTCCGCCGGGGTGGCCTGTGCAGGGGTGCCCTGCGCCGGCACGACCTGGCCCTCCGGACGAGGCGCCGGCGTCGTGGCCGTCCGTCGCGCGCGCACCGCCTCGACGGCCTCCGGACGGTACTGGGGGAGGGCGCCTTCGGCCGCTTCGGCCGGCGTCACGACCGTGTGCGCCACGCTCGCCGTGACGCGGTCGTAGTGCTGCACCCAGAAGTGCGTAATGAGCAGGAAGATCAGAAACGTGCCCGTGATGCGGTGCGCGAACCACTGGAACGCGCTCGAGCGGGCCGTACGGCCGTACTTGGTAGCCATGGCGGGTAGGGCGGCGCGTCAGCCGGCGGTGTAGTGGTCCACGAGGGCGGCGATGGAGGGGTAGCCGCCTACGATGAGGAGCACGGCGGCGACGGCCCCGAGCGTCCAGAAGAGCTTCTTGTGGTTGGGGCTCCAGCCCATGAAGTCGATCAGTACGATGCGGAGCCCGTTGAGCGCGTGGTAGACGACGGCGCCGAGCAGCAAGAACTCGCCCACCTTGAAGATGGGCGCGTGGTAGCTCGTGATGAGCGCGTTGTAGGCGTCGGGGTCCGTCATTGCCTTCAGGCCCCAGATGTGCACGACGAGGTAGCCCACGAGCGCGAGGCCCGTCAGGCGATGCAGCATCCAGGCGAACATGCCTGTGCGCATGCGGTAGCGCTGGACCGGCTTGGGGGTGTACGCCTGCACGGCCGGGGCGCGGCGGGCAGACGGGGCGAGGGTCTCAGTGGCCATGGGTCTGCGGCGAAAGGGGGCGTGGATTGAAGCTACCGGAGCGCGCGTGAAATGGTTTCAGTTTTTTCTGAAAGTAGCGCGAACTGGCGCGTCGCCGTGAAAGTAACCGCGCCGTGCGGTGGTCGCCACCGGCCGGTGCACACGCGCGACCTGCGGGCGGCGCAAAAAGGGGCGTGCCGGCCTCATGACCGGCACGCCCCGGAGGCGTGCTCACCAGCGGCGCTGGGCTCAGCCGCGCTCGTCGATGGGCGTCACGGCGAGGCCGCGCGGGCCGCTGTAGCCGGCGCGCGGGCGGATGAGACGGTTGTCGGCCCACTGCTCGAGCAGGTGGGCCGTCCAGCCCGTCATGCGGCTGATGGCGAAGATCGGCGTGTAGAGGTCCTTCTCGATGCCGAGCAAGTAGTAGACGCTGGCCGAGTAGAAGTCCACGTTAGCCTCGAGACCCTTTTCGCGCTTGACCTTCTCGCGGATGGCGTCGGACATGTCCATCCACTTGGTCTCGCCTTTCTCCTCAGAGAGCCCGCGGAGCAGTTCGCGCAGGATGGTCGCGCGCGGGTCGAGCGTCTTGTAGACGCGATGCCCGAGGCCCATGATCTTCTCCTTGGCGTCGAGCTTGCGCTGCACGTACTCGTCGACGGGCGTGCCCTCGGCGTCGATCTCGAGCAGCATCTCCATCACCCGGATGTTGGCGCCCCCATGGAGCGGGCCTTTGAGCGCGCCCATGGCGCCCGTGACGGCCGAGTAGATGTCGGAGAGCGTCGCGCCGATGACGCGCGCGGCGAACGTGGAGGCGTTGAGGCCATGCTCGGCGTGGAGCACGAGCGCCGCGTCCATGATCTTCTCGGCGGCCGGCCCGGGCTCCTCGCCGTTGAGCATGTAGAGGAAGTCGAACGCGGTCGAGCCCTCCTGCTTGGGCGCGACCGGCTCCTTGCCCTTGCGGATCCGGTCGAAGGCGGCCACGAGCGTGGGCAGCTTGGCTGTGAGGCGGACCGACTTGCGGTAGTTGGCCTCGGGGCTCATGTCCTCGGCCTCGTCGTCGTAGTGCCCGAGCATGGAGACGGCCGTGCGTAGGGCCGCCATCGGGTCTACGTTGGCGGGCGTGTGGTGGCGGAGGTGGTCGAGCAGGTCCGAGTGGACGGGCCGCTCGGCGCGCAGTTCGGCCTCGAGCGCCTCAAGCTCGGCGCGGGTCGGGAGGTCGCCTTTCCAGAGCAGGTACGCGACCTCCTCGAACGTCGCGTTGCGCGCCAGGTCGTCGATGTCGTAGCCGCGGTAGAGCAGTTCGCCCGCCGCACCGTCGATGAACGAGATCGCCGATTCGAGCGCGATCACGCCTTCGAGGCCGCGGGCCTGCGGCGAGGTGGCCCCGTTGGCGGGGGTGCCGGAAGCGCTGCCGGCGGCGGGGGAGGCGGGGGCGGGAGTATCAGCCATCAGAGAGCGTATGAGAGATGTCGGAGAACCGGACCGGCCGCGGCGTTGCAGCGCGCGGGAAAGGCAGGACATGCCGCCTGCGAAGATACAGCGCGGTTCGTGCGGGGTTCTCATCCTCCGGGTGTAGGGGCATCCCCTGCGCGCAAGCTTCCCGGCGTGTTCATGCCGCCCATGCGCCGCGGTCGCAGGGCGCGTTGCCGCATCGTCCGGGGTCGCCGTAGCTTGGACCGCTTCGGGCCATGGCGCAGCCTTTGCCAGACCGCACGTGGTGCCCGTCGCCGGACCGCCCGCACCCGGCCTCGCAGCGGCCCGCAGCCGCCCGCCGGGTGCCCGCCCTGTGCTCGCCTGCTCTTCGCGCCGCCCCGGCGCCCCCCGACGCTCCCGCGTCGATGCATCTGCTTCTCCGCTTTCTTTTCCGCGCGCTCGCCCGCTGGGCTGCGCCACGGGCCGGTTGGCCGGTGGCCGCCGCCCGTGCCGCTGAGCGGCCCGTCGCTTCTGCCGGCCCTGCCGCCGCGCCTCGAGCCGCCCTGCGGCGCGGCGCGGCGCGTCCCGATGCCGGCTGGCCTCCTGCCTCGGCCGCCGCCCCCACGCCCCGGGCTGCGCGCTTTCGGACCCCCCTCAATGAAGAAGGAAATCATCATCAACGCGAGCAAGGACCGCTCGCGCATTGCCATCGTGGAGGACGGCGAACTGGTCGAGCTCTACGTCGAGAACCCGGAGAACATCCGCACGATCGGCAACATCTACCTCGGCCGCGTGCAGAAGGTCATGCCGGCCATCCAGGCTGCGTTCGTAGACATCGGCATGAAGCAGGATGCCTTCCTGCACTTCTCGGACCTGACCGATAACGCGCCCCAGCTCTTCCGCCTCGCCGGCGAAGACGTGCCCGGCCTCGAAGATGCCCCCGCGCTCGCGCGCGCGCCGCGCAAGCGTATCGCCGACGACGCCTCCGAGCCCGACGTCGAGGACACGCTCGAGGTCGAAAACGCGCCCGACGAGACCGAGAAGGCCGAAGCGCCGGCGCAGACCCGAGGCCGGCGCTCGTCGCGCCGGACAGGCCGCGGACGCGGCCGCGGCCGCCGCCGCCGCACGGAGGAAGAGGAAGAGCAGGAGGAGGACGGCGAGACGCGCCGCCTGCGCAACAAGTACACGATTGATCTGACGCGCAAGACGGGGCGGATCGAGCCGTCCGCGCCGCCGAAGGCTTCCCGCCCGTCGGCCGATCCTGCTGCTGCAGATCCGGCCCCGCCGGACGCTGCCCCTGCCGACGCACCGTCGTCTGAGGAGGCGAAGGCCGCACGCCTTCATCGCGCGCGTGCCGCGCAGGCGAAGCCTGACGCGCAGGCGGAGCCTGACGCGCAGGAGACTCCCAAAGCTGAGGAGGGTGCTTCGCAGGAGGTGGCCGCTGAGGCTGTCGCCGGGGCAGCACCGGCCAGGCCGGCGCGCGCGCGCCGCACACGCGGGGGCAAAAAGGCCGCGCCGGAACAGGACGCCGCGCCGGAACAGGACGCCGCGCCGGA
>JBKBRC010000002.1:72264-75341 GCA_046292345.1 Rubricoccaceae bacterium | reverse complement strand
CTCCGCAGAGTCCGGCACCGACGGGTCGCCGTCCGGGGACGAGCCGGCGCGCGAGCCTGCCGCCGAGTCCGAGGCCGATGCGTCGGAAAAGCCGGCCGGCACCGCCCGGGGCAGCCGCCGCTCGCGCAGTTCCAGGGGGGCGGCACCTGCCGAAGCCGCAGCACCTGCCGAAGCCGCAGCACCTGCCGAAGCCGCAGCACCTGCCGAGAGCAGCAGCGGCGAGAGCAGCAGCGGCGAGAGCAGCAGCGGCGAGAGCAGCAGCGGCGAGAGCAGTCTCGGCGCCCCGCGCAGCGCCGAGGCGAAGCCTGCCGACGCCAGGGGCCGTGAAGCCCGGCGCAGCGGCGGGCGCACACCCTCGGCCTACGAGCTGCTCCGCCACGGCAGCCGCGTCCTGGTCAAGGTGACCAAGGAGCCCATCTCGAACAAGGGCAGCCGCGTCTCGACCGATATCTCGCTCGCTGGACGCTTTCTCGTGCTCGTACCGGCGGCCGACTACGTGGCCGTCTCCAAGAAGATCGAGTCGGCGCGCGAGCGCCGCCGCTTGCGCACGCTCGCCGACAGCCTTCGCCCGGAGGGCTTCGGCGTGATCGTGCGCACGGTCGCCGAGAACCGCGACGCCAAAAGCCTCGACACGGACCTGCGCCTGCTCATCGAGAAGTGGCGCAAGATCGAGAAGAAGCTCGCCGAGCGGCCCGCGCCACCGGTGCTGCTCTACGAAGACGTGAACATGGTCTCCTCTATCGTCCGGGACCTGTTCACCGAGGACTACGACCGCATTCTCGTAGACGACGCGAAGGTGTACAAGAACGTGCGAGCCTACGTGCAGGCCGTCGCGCCGCACATGGCCGACCGCGTCAAGCTGCACAACCAGGCGACGCCGCTCTTCCGCTCGGTAGGCATCGAGCGGGCCGTCGAGGAGGCGTTCTCGAAGCGGGTCAACATGAAGAGCGGCGGCTACCTCTACATCGAGACGACCGAGGCGATGCACGTCATCGACGTCAACTCGGGCCGCGCGGGGCGGGGCAAGAGCCAGGCCGAGAACCTGCTCGACGTCAACCTCGAGGCGGCGCGCGAGGTCGCCAAGCAGCTCCGGCTGCGCGATCTCGGCGGCATCATCGTAGTAGACTTCATCGACATGAAGTCCGAGTCCGATCGCCGCAAGCTTTACAACACGCTCAAGGAGTGCTTCGCACGGGACCGCGCCGTGACGAAGCTGCTTCCGATGTCGGACTTCGGGCTCGTCGAGATCACGCGGCAGCGCCTGCGCCCGTCGATCACGACGGCCAGAGACGACGCCCCTGCCGATCCCGCCGAAGCCGCGCGCCTCGCGGGCGCGGCCGAGATCCCGCAGCCCGAACGCCGGGGGCGCCGCGCGGCCGACGACGCCCCGGCGGAGGCGGCCGTGTCGGCCGGGGCCCGTGCCGAGGGGGCGCCCGGCGCCCCTGCATCGGGCGCGGCCGCGTCGTCGCGCGCGGTCACGCCGGAGGCGCTCACCGAGCAGCTCCGCCGCTGGATCGAGCATTACCGCAGCAACGTCGCCGAGCGCTATGCCAGGCGGCCGATCGCCATCCGGGTGCATCCGCTCTTCGGCGCCGTGCTGAAGCGGGGGCTGCTGAGTCCGCTTGTCAAGTGGCGCCTCAAGTACGGTTCGGTGCCGTTCCAGGTGGAGGAGGACGCCGCGCAGGACCCGCTCGCGTTCGACGTGCGCGACGTCAAGTCCGGTCGCTCGCTGCTCGCCAAGTACGCGCCCGAGTGAGCGCCGCCCTCGTGCGCCAGCCCGCGCGCTGCAATCCCCCTGTCTATGCTGCGACCTCCCCCGACTCCGTGAAGCCCGCCGCTACCGTCGCCGCCTTTGAGGACGCCCTGCGTGCGCTCGGCGTGCGGGTGCGGCGCGAGCGCGGCGCCTTCCGCGGCGACCGTTGCTCCGTGGCCGGGCGCGACGTGGTGGTGCTCAACCGGCTGCATCCACCCGAGGCGCAGGCGCTCGTGCTCGCCGGCGCCCTGCGTGCCCTCCCGCACGAGGCGCTCTACCTCCGCCCGGCCGTGCGCGCGGCGCTGCAGGACGCCTGGGCGCAGCTCGACGCCGGCGGGGAGCCGGGCGCCGCCGGGGATGACGACGCCTGATACGCCCGTGCCCGACTCGCCTGTGCCCACCCTCCGCCGCGTCGAGGCCACGCTTCTGGGCACCGGTACCTCGACCGGGGTGCCCGTCATCGGGTGCCGCTGCCGCGTGTGCACCTCCGCCGACGCGCGCGACCGCCGCCTGCGTACGTCCGCGCATGTCGTGGCCGAGACCGACGCCGGGCCAGTCCACCTGCAGATCGATGCCGGGCCAGACTTCCGCGAGCAGGCCCTCCGCGCCGGCCTGCACACCATCGACGCCGTGCTCTACACGCACGCGCACTTCGACCACGTCGTCGGCACGGACGACCTGCGGCCGTTTCTCTTCGCCGACCGCTCGCCCATCCCCTGCTACGCCTCGCCCACGACGGCGGCCGGCCTGCGCCGCATGCTCGGCTACATCTTCGAGGACGGCTCGTACCCCGGCGTGGCCCGCCTGCATCTGCACGAGGTCGACGGGGAGGGCGGGCGGCCATTCACGGTCGTGGCGCGCCCCGGCGCCGGCTCCGACGCCGCCGTCACGGTCGTGCCCGTGCCTGCGCTGCACGGCCGCTTGCCCGTGCTTGGGTTCCGCATCGGGCCGCTCGCCTACCTGACGGATGTCTCGGCGCTCCCCGAGACGAGCCTCGCGCTGCTCGAGGGCGTGGACACGCTCGTGCTCGACGCGCTCCGCCATGAGCCGCACGAGACGCACTTCACGATCGCCGAGGCGACGGCCGTTGCGCAGCGCGTGGGCGCCCGGCAGACCGCCTTCGTCCATCTGACCCACTCGGTGCTGCACGCCGAGGAAGCCGCCCGCCTGCCGGCGGGCATCGCGCTCGGCCACGACGGCCTCGTGCTGACCGCCGACGCCTGACCCGTCGCGCCGCCCCCCTCGCCGCTGCTCCGCGCCATGCCCGACGCTGCTGCTCCCGCCTCCGACGCTGCTGCTCCCGCCTCCGACGCTGCTGCTCCCG
>JBKBRC010000002.1:52892-72164 GCA_046292345.1 Rubricoccaceae bacterium | reverse complement strand
CCGACGCTGCTGCTCCCGCCTCCGACGCTGCTGCTCCCGCCTCCGACGCTGCTGCTCCCGACCGCGGCGCGCCGGCCGTGCTCGTGCTCAACGGGCCCAACTTGAACCTGCTCGGCCGCCGCGAGCCGGACGTGTACGGCGCGGCTTCGCTAGGGGACATCGAGGCGGCCCTGCGCCGCGCCTTCCCGGGCGTACGCCTCGCGTTCGAGCAGCACAACGGCGAGGGCGCCCTCATCGACGCGCTCCACGCCGCCGACGCGGCGCGCATGACCGGGGTCGTGCTCAACGCAGGCGGCTTCACGCACACGAGTGTCGCCCTGCGCGACGCCGTCGCCGCGATCGAGGTGCCCGTCGTAGAGGTGCACCTCTCGAACGTCTATGCGCGCGAGGCCTTCCGCCACACGTCGCTGCTGGCGCCCGTGTGCGTGGGGGTGATTGCAGGGTTCGGGCCGGCCGGCTACGCGCTCGCCGTGCGCTACCTGACAGGGCGGCTCGCCGAGGACACGCCATGAGCGAGGACACGCCATGAGCATGCCGGACGGACCCGCTCCGGCGTCCGGCGCTTCCGCCGACCCGGCCGACGAGGAGGTCGCCGCCGGCAGCCACGCCGCCGAGGCGGCCACGGTGCCGCAGGCTTCCGGCGCGCGCCCGGGCAGCGCTGCCCTTCTCGTGGCCGTCGGCATCTTTGCCAGCCGCGTTATCGGGCTCGTGCGCGACCGCGCGATCGGCTACTACTTCGGCGTGGGCGCCCACGCGGACGTGTACCGCCTCGGGTTGCGCGCGCCCAACCTGCTGCAGAACCTGCTCGGCGAGGGCACGCTCTCGGCCTCGTTCATCCCCATCTACAGCCGCCTGCTCGCCGAGGGGCGGCGCGAGGATGCAGGACGCTTCGCCGGGGCCGTCTTCGGGCTGCTTGCCGCGGCCGCCTCCGCTCTGGCGCTCGCAGGCGTGCTGCTGGCCGCGCCGTTCGTAGCGCTCATCTCGCCCGGCTGGCTCGCCGACGCCGAGGCCGTCGCGGCGGGCACGATGACGCTGGACCGCTACGCGCTCGGCGTACGCGTCGTCCAGCTCGCCTTCCCAATGACGGCCGTGTTCGTGCTGAGCGCGTGGGCTCTGGGCGTGCTCAACAGCCACCGCCGCTTTCTGCTGGCCTACCTCGCGCCCGTCCTCTGGAACGCGGCCATCCTGGCGGCGCTCTTCGGCGCGGTGGCGCTCGAGACAGGCGGGCTGCGCCTGCCCGGGGGGCTCGCCGCGGGCGCCCTGGCAGACGTGCAGACCCGCCTGCTCGTGGCGGTCTTCGCGGGCGGCGTGGCCGGCGGCGTGCTTCAGTTCGGGGTGCAGTTGCCGGTCGTGCTGCGTCTGCTGCGCGGCTTCCGCGTCTCGCTCTCGACGCGCGTGGTGGGCGTGCGCGAAGGGCTGCGCGCGTTCGTACCGGTCGTGCTCGGGCGCGGCGCCTACCAGCTCTCGGGCTACCTCGATACGTTCCTGGCCGGCTTTCTCGCCGCCGGCGCGCTCGCGGCGCTCGGCGCGGCGCAGACGCTCTACGTGCTGCCGGTCTCGCTGTTCGCGATGAGCGTGGCCGCGAGCGAGCTGCCCGAGCTCAGCCGCATCTCGCAGGGCGAGCTCGAGGCGTTCCTGGCGCGCGTGCGCCGCTCGCTGGCGCAGATCCTCTACCTGATCGTGCCGACGACGGTCGGCTACTTCGCCTTCGGCTATCTCGTCGTGGGCACGCTGTACCAGACGGGCGCCTTCGGCGCCGAGGCGACATGGCTCGTCTACCTCGTGCTGGCCGGCTACACGCTCGGTATGGCCGCCACCACCTCCGGGCGTCTGCTCCAGAATGCGTTCTACGCCCTCGGCGACACCAGAACGCCCGCGCGCATCGCCGTGTGGCGCGTGGTCGTCTCGGGTGCGGCCGGCGCGGCGCTGATGCTCCTGGCCGACCGCTACAGTGTGGGGCTGCTCGTGGGCCTGCCCGCGGCGGGCACGGACGGGCTGCGGCTCGGCGCGCTCGGGCTTGCCCTCGGCTCGGCCGTGGGCGCGTGGGTGGAGCTGTGGCGCCTGCTGGCCGCGCTGCGACGCCACGCGCCGGGATTCTCGGTGCCGTGGGGCCGCGCGCTGCGCATGGCGGGGCTGGCGCTCGCGGCCGCGGCACCCGCGGCAGGCGTATTCTGGGCCATGCCCGACGGCCTGCCCGTCTGGCTCGTCGGTGGGGCCGTGCTGGGGGTCTACGGCGCCGGCTACCTCGCGCTCGGGCACGTGCTCGGCTTCGCGGAGGGCGAGGCCTGGACGGGCCGCTTCCTCCGCCGCCGCGCTCGCACCTGAGGCTCGTGCCTCCCGCTGCGCCCCTCACGCTCCACTACCAGAAACACGCACGGCTGGAAACACGCACGGCTGGAAACACGCACGGCTGGAAACACGCATGGCTGGATATAGAGGGCACCTTGCCGGTGCCGTCGTCTTCTTTGGGCTCTACTTCGGCGGGCTCGTGCTGCTCTACTCGGTAGACCAGGCGTACCAGCGCTTCTCGAGCCTTGAGATGATCGCCTACCCAGTGATGCTGCTCGGCCTGGCGCTCATGTTCGCGCTCTGGCCGGACGTGGACACCAACTCGAAGGGCCAGAACCTCTTCTACGGCATCTTCTTCATCGCCGACGTGGTCCTGATCGCCACGCGTGCGTTCGAGATGGCTGCGTACCTCGGGCTCTTCTGCATCCTGCCCGTCCTCGGGCGGCACCGCGGGTGGACGCACACCTACTGGGCGATGCTGCTCATCCCGCTCCCGCTGCTCGTGCTGCCGTACGTGCTCGTGCCCGAGCGCCCGCTCGCGGGCCTGCCGTTCTACGGCGCGGCCGTCGTCGGCTACTTCAGCCACCTGTTTATGGACGGCATGGTGCTGCGCCGCCGCCGTGCGCGGCGGCCGGCCCGCTCGGGCTGGTAACCTGCCGGGCGAGCCGCGCAGGGCCTACCCCACCACGTCGCCGACGACGCGGGGCGGCTCGTCGTCCTCTGTCACGATCCGGTGAAAGACGGTCTGCCCGGTGCGGAGCATCCGCCGCACGTACGGATGGCACAGGCGGCACCGCTGCCCGAACGCGCAGCCCTGCGCGGCCGCCTCCCGCTGGAGGTCGGCCACGCAGGAGGCGCCCGTGGCCGCGGCCACGTCGGCCAGCGCCGCGAACGGCTGCGCGAAGCAGTAGCACCGGTCGATGTAAACGCTGCTCATGGCAGGTGGCTCATGGCAGGTGGCTCATGGCAGGTGGCTCAAAGCCGCGAGGGGGACGACGCCACGGGCGGCCGGGTCAGCGGGCGACCGTGACGCGTGCCGTGCCGACCTCGCCGCCGGCCTCGACGCGTACCACGTAGAGACCCGCGCGCAGGCCAGAGAGCGGCAGCGGCAGCGCCTGCACGCCGGCGCCGAGCGACGCCTGCCACGTGGCGACCTCGCGTCCGAGCGCGTCGAAGACGACCACGCGGACGTCGGCCGGGGCGCCCAGGCTCAGCGGGAGCGTGGCGCCGGCGCGCGCGGGGTTCGGGAAGGCGTCGCCGAGCCGGAGGGCGCCGGCGAGCGGGCCGCGCTCGGTCGAGACGGCCGCCGTGCCGACGAGCGTGATGTGCGACGGGAAGACGCCCGCCGTGAGCGTGCGCACGAGCGCGCCGCCAGCCTCGTGCACGGTGAGCGTGCCCGCGGCCGAGAAGGGCCCGCTCGCGTCCGGACGGCCGAGGTAGAGCCGGTCCGTGCTGCTGTCGAAGGCGAGCGCCGAGACCGGGCGCGTGCTCGCCTCGGCGATCGTCACGGTCGGCCCCACGGCATCCGCGTCCGTGCTCACGAACACGACGCCCGTGCTCGTGGCGAGCAGAAGGCGCTCGGGCGTGCCGGCAGACGGGTTGGCAGCCACGAGCACCGCGTCCTGCCCGATGCCGAAGGCGCTGCCGACCGTCTGCCCGACCGCCACGCGGCGCACGACCTCGAGCGAGGCCGCGTTCACGACGACCACCTCCCCGGTGCTATTGCACACGGCATGGATCTCGCCGTCGTCGTCGGCGAGCACGAAGCGCGCATTGCACCCGATCGAGACCTCGCCGGCGACGGCGTCCGTCGCCACGTCGATCACGGCGAGCGCGGGGCGGCCGGAGAAGGCGCCCAGCGCCACGAACGCGCGCCCGCCCGAGACGGCAATGCCCTCGGGCTGGAGCGGGACGGTGATGCGCCCGGCGACGGTGTTGTTCGCCAGGTCGAGAACGACCACGTCGGACGAGCTGGCGCCGGAGGCGTAGTTCTGCGTCGTGACGTAGGCCTTGGTGGGCGTGGCCTGCGCGAAGTAGCGCGCGGCCGAGAAGGCGGCATCGGTGATCTGGGCCACGCGCGTACGCGTGGCCGGGTCGACGACGTCGATGCGCGTGCCGTTGCCGGTGACGTAGAGGCGGCCGTTCATGAGCTCGGTGCCCTGAAGGAAGCCGCTGATCTGGTTCGTGAAAAGCTGCGTCGCGGTTGTCTCACCGGGGCGGTAGGCCGTCAGCGAGGCCGGTCGGCCCTGGTTGCCCACGAACACGTCGGTGACGTTGAGGGCCGGCTGCGCGGTGGTGGAGGAGGCGAGCGCGAGGACCGCGCAGAGGGCGCTGAGCGCGCGCTGTGTCAAGCGGATCATATAGAAAAAGGGAGGAGGGGGAGTAGTGGAAGGGCGCCCGTACGAGGCCGTGGCGCGTCAGCGCGCCTCGAGCGCGAGCACGAGGCGGCCGTGGCGCGGCGGCATCGGGTGCCGCGGTACGACCTCATAGCGGACATCGGTGAGGTTCTCGAGGTGGAGGGCCAGGCGCGCCTGCGCGCCGCCGAGCGGCAGGCGGATCTCGGCGCGTGCGTCCCAGAGCGCATAGCCGGGGAGCGTCTGCGCGCCGTCGGTGGCCGTCGTGCGGCTGCCGGCCGCGCGTACGCCCCCGCCGGCGCGCAGCGCGCCCCACCCGAGCGCGACGTGCGCGCGGGCCTGTCCGTCGGGCACGTAGAGCAGCGGCTGCCCGAAGCTTGAGGCCGCAGGGTCGGAGACGTCGCGTGCGGCGGCGTGCGTCAGGTTCAGGCTGGCCTCAGCCGAGAGCGCGCCGCGGCGCAGCGCCCCATCGGCCGAGAGCTCGGCGCCGACGGTGCGCGTGCGCCCGATGTTTTGCGGCGCCCAGTAGAAGCCGTCCGGGAAGCGGCCAGGTCGCCAGGCGATGGCGTCGCGGAGGGCGCTGCGGAAGAGCGTGGCCTCGGCGGCGAGGGCCGCGCCGGGTGCGGGTGTGGCGCGCAGGCTCACGCCGGCCTCGAGCGTGTAGCCGCGCTCGGGGCGGAGGGCCGGGTTCCCGCCGGGCTGCCAGAAGCGGTCGTTGAAGGTCGGCGCGCGGAAGGCGCGGCCAGCAGCGGCCTTGAGGCGGAGGCCGGGCCAGGCCGTCGGTTGAAGGTTGAGGCCGAGGCTGGGGGAGAGGGCCTGGAGTACGGCCTCGCCCGGGAGGTGCGCGTGGTCGAGGCGCAGGGCCGGGGCGACGAGTACGCGTCCGGCCTCGAGCACGGCACTGCCGAAGAGCGCGGCGCTCGTCTCGCGCGCGTCGGCGGTGAGGTTGGGGTGCTCGGCCTCGGCCTGCGCGAGCCGCGCGCCGAAGCTGGCCGCGAGCGTTCCGAGAGGGGGCGCGCCCCCCGGCGAGAGGGTCCAGGTTCGGTCAGCGCGGCCGTGCAGCGTCGTCGTGCGCGTGCGTCCCTCGCTGTCTACCCCGATGGCCGGGTGCCGGTAACGCAGGCGGGTCTGCTGGTACGCCAGGCCGGCGGCGAGACGGAGCCCGAGGGCGTACCCGGAGGCGTCGAGCCAGGCGCGGCGCGCGGCGTCGTCCTGGCGCTGGCCCGGGCCCTCAGGGGCATAGAGGCCCCGGGCGGCCTCGGTGAGGAGCAGGCCCGAGGCCAGACGCAGCCCGCCCGTCTGGCCCGCGAGGCGCGCGAAGAGCGCCCCGGAGCGGCGGTCGGCGCCCTCGCGGGCGGTCCAGAGGCCGTCGCGACCCGTCGCCGGGTCGAGGCGTGTCGGGTCGAAGATGCGGTAGTCGCCCTCGGAGGCGGCGGCGTCGAGGGCGAGCGTGGCCGTGAGGCCCGTGCGCGGGAGAGGGGCGGCGGCCAGGGCGCTCGCTCCGCGCTCGCCCCAGGCGCCGGTGCGCAGCTGCGCGCGGGCGGCCGGGCCCTCGGGCGTGCGCAGCGCCAGCACGCCCCCGACGGCGTCGGTGCCGTAGAGCGCGCTCGCGGCGCCGTGCAGCACCTCGGCCGTCTCGATGAGCACTGCCGGAAGGAGCGACACGTCGGTCTGCCCGAGCTGTGGATCCGAGACGGCGTGCCCGTCGAGCGTGACGAGCGTGTGGCTGGCCGCGCCGGCGCGCAGGGCGAGCGTCGCCAGGCCGTCCGGCCCGTAGCGGCGCACGAAGACCCCCGAGCGTGCCTCGACGAGGTCGGCCGCGGTGCGCGCACCGGCAGCCTCGGCGTCGGCGCGCGAGAGGACGGCGACGCGCACCGGCGCGCGGTGGGTGCGGAGCGGGAGGCGCGTGGCGGTCACCGTGACCGGCTCGAGCACCCCGCGCAGAGGGACGGCCGTGCCGGTTGTGCCGAGCGTATCGGCGGCCCCGGCCGGAGGCGGCGCGGGGGGCGCCTGCGCGTGCGCGGTGGGCGCCTGCGCGTGCGCGGTGGCGGCGAGCAGAACGAGCAGGAAGGCAGAGCGGCGCAAACGAAAAAACCCGCGCCTCAACGAGGCGCGGGTAGCCGACCCGCCCCGGCCAGCCGGCCGCGCGGAAGGGCGCCGCGCCTCTGGTCCCGGAGGCGGTCGTGGGCGGAATCCTCAGGCAGGTCTCCTGGCTCGCGGCCCGGCCCCGGGGGGCGTCCCGTCCGCTCGGCGCGCGCCTTCCCGCCCCGCGCGGCTGGCGCGTCGTCAGGGGCAGTGGCGTCGCACGTCACGGCGGACGGCGGGCCGCCTACAGTTGCGGGCACAGCGCCGGCCTGGCCCGCGGGCGGGCGCACCGGCTTCCCTTTTCATCCGCGCCGAAGCGCGGAACCTGAGGCGGAACGAGACAAAGAGCGCTCCGGCACGGGAGCGCAGCGAAGATAGGTGTGCTCCCAGGCCACGCAAAACGGCTGCCCTGCCCCACCGGAAAATTCCCGTCCGCTTCAGGGAGGAGCCGCGCTTCAGGGAGGAGCCGCGCTTCGAGGAGGGGCCGCGCTTCGAGGAGGGGCCGCGCTTCGAGGAGGGGCCGCGCTTCGAGGAGGGGCCGCGCTTCGAGGAGGGGCCGCCTGGGGGGCGGGCCGAGCGACGAGGGCGACCCTGGCAGAGCCCTGCCCCGTCGGAGAAGTCGCGGAGCGGGCGGCGCGAATCGGGGCGAGATTGCCGCTGGCGAGAGCCATCCTGCCGTCCCAAACCTCCCTGAGGCCCGCAGCGTGATCCCCGAACTCGGCACCTTCTACGAGATCGCCCTACTGATCGGCCTGGCCACGGCGCTCGGGCTCGCGGGCACGCTGCTACGCCAGCCGATGATCGTGGCCTTCATCGCCGCGGGGATTCTCGCGGGACCGGGCATGCTCAACATCGTGCACTCGGCCGAGGCCGTGGAGCTGCTCAGCCAGATCTCGATCGCGGTGCTGCTGTTTCTGGTCGGGCTCAAGCTCGACGTCGGCCTGGTGAAGAGCCTGGGCCGGGTGGCGGTGGCGACCGGGCTCGGGCAGGTCGCCTTTACCTCGCTCGTTGGGTTCGTGCTGTGTCTGGCGATGGGGCTCGACTGGCGGACGGCGCTCTACGTGGCCGTCGCGCTCACGTTCTCCTCCACGATCATCATCGTCAAGCTGCTCTCGGACAAGCGGGAGGTCGACGCGCTGCACGGCAAGATCGCGCTCGGCTTTCTGATCGTGCAGGACCTGTTCGTGGTCTTTGCCATGGTGGTCGTCTCCGCGCTGGGGCTGGGCGGCGGCGAAGGCTCGCTGGGCGGGCTGGCCGCCCTCGGGGCCGGGGCGGCGGTGCTGCTGGGCTTTGCGGCTGTATTCATCCGCTACCTTGCCCCGCCGCTGACGGGGCTGCTCAGCCGGTCGGGCGAGCTGCTCGTCATCTTCGCCGTGGCCTGGGCGGCAGGACTGGCGGCCGTCGCGGACGTGATCGGGCTGGGAAAGGAACTCGGCGGCCTGCTGGCCGGCGTGACGCTGGCCTCGACGCCGGTGCGCGACATCATCGGCGCCCGCCTGGCCTCGCTGCGCGACTTCCTGCTGCTGTTCTTCTTCCTCTCGCTCGGCGCGACGATGGATCTCTCGACGCTCGGCGCGCAGATCGGTCCAGCCATCGTGCTCTCGGTGTTCGTGCTCGTTGGCAACCCGCTGATCGTGCTCGCGATCATGGGCTGGATGGGCTACCGCCGGCGCACGGGCTTTCTGGCGGGGCTGACGGTGGCGCAGATCTCGGAGTTCTCGCTCATCTTTCTGGCGATGGGCATCGCGCTGGGCCACGTCGCTCCCGAGGCGATGGGACTGGTCACCCTGGTGGGCCTGGTGACGATTACGGTCTCGGTCTACATGATCACGTGGTCGCACCACCTCTACGAGTGGTGCGCGCCCTACCTGGGCCTCTTCGAGCGCAAGGACCCGTTCCGCGAGGAGGAGGCCAGCACGCCCGATGCCGGGGCGCGTCCGCACGACGTGCTGGTGCTGGGCATGGGGCGCTACGGGAGCCGGATCGCCGAGGGTCTGGCCGCCGAGGGGCTCCGCCCGCTGGCCGTGGACTTCGACCCGGAGGCGGTGCGCGCCGCGCGCGCGCGCGGCCTCGACGCGCTCATGGGCGATGCCTCTGACCCCGAGTTTCTGGCCCACCTGCCACTCGGTGGCGTGCGTGCGGCCGTCTCGGCCACCACGCGCGCGGCGTCCCCGCTGACCGAAGCGGACGCCCATGCCAGCGCCCTGCAGGCCTTGCGCGAGCTGGGCTTCTCCGGCCCGGTTGCCGTCACGGTCGAGGACGAGGACGCGGGCGCGCGCTACCGCGCGATGGGCGCTGCGCTCGTGCTGTGCCCCTTCGCAGACGCGGCTGACCGCGCTGTCGTCAGGCTGCGTGGGCTGCTCGGCGAGGTTTCTGCCGAGGCGTCCTCTGCGGCCGCGCGCGAGCAGTAGGCGCGGCCCCGGGTACGCGCCCGGCCGAGGCGCGGCGCGGGTAGCTTGCACCCCCCACCTGCCGACGGCCCCCATGCGCCGCATCGAAGACCTCCCAGATGCTCCCCTCCGCCTGTTCGAGCGCCCGCCCGTGCCTGCGCCCGAGGCCGTGCGCCACGTCTACCTCGTCGGCATCTGTGGCAAGGGCATGGGGGCGCTCGCCGAGCTGCTCGTGCAGGCCGGATACCGCGTCTCGGGCTCGGACGAGGCGGCCTTCCCGCCCATGAGCACGCGTCTGGCCGCACTCGGCGTGCCGGTGAAGGAGGGCTACGCGGCCGGCCACGTCGCCGCGGCCGCCCCGGACCTCGTCGTGGTGGGCAATGCGGCCCTTCCGGTCCACCCCGAGGCCGCCTACGCGCGCGAGCACGGCCTGCCGACGCTCTCGCTGCCCGAGGCGCTGGCGCACTTTTTCCTCGCGCGCCGCCGCCCGCTCGTGGCGGCCGGCACGCACGGCAAGACGACCACGAGCGGCATGCTCGCGCACGTGCTCACGCACGCCGGACGCGCCCCGGGCTTCTTCATCGGCGGCGTGCTGGCCGGCTACGAAGCCACGTGCGCGCTCGGCACGGGCCGCGCCTTCGTCGTCGAGGGCGACGAGTACGACTCAGCCTACTACGACAAGCGGCCCAAGTTCATGCACTACCGTCCGCACGCGGCCATCGTGACGTCGATGGAGTTCGACCACGCGGACATCTATGCGGACTGGAACGATTACCGCCGCGCCTTCCGGGCCTTTGCCGGCCTGCTACCCTCCGACGGCCTGCTCGTGCTCAACGGCGACGACCCGGAGGTGCGCGCACTCGCCGGCTACTCGTGGGCGCGCGTCCGCTTCGTCGGCTTCGAGGGCGGCGACGACGACCTCACGGCCCGCCACCGTCCCGCCGATGGCGGCCAGGTGCTCGAGGTGTGGGCGCGCGGCACGCGGCTCGGGGAGCTCTTCCTGCCCATGAGCGGGCGCGGCAACCGCTTCAACGCGCTCGCCGTGGCGGCCGTCGCGCTCGACGAGGGCGTGCCGTTCGAAGCCCTCGCCGAGGGCTTCCGCACCTTCCGCGGGATGCACCGCCGGCAGGAGGTCCTGGGCGAGGCCGGCGGCGTGACCGTCGTGGATGACTTCGCGCACCACCCGACGGCCGTGCGCGTCACGCTCGAGGCCGTGCGCGAGCGGTGGCCCGGTCGCCGCCTCGTGGCCGTCTTCGAGCCGCGCTCCAACTCGAGCCGTCGCAAGGCCTTCGAGGCGCCCTACGCTGAAGCGCTCGCCGCGGCCGACGCCGTCTTCCTCTCGGCGCCGCCGCTCCGCCACAACGACCGCGCCGACGACTTCCTGGATGCCGGCGCACTCGTGGCCGCCGTGCGCGCTGCCGGCACGCCAGCCCTCGCCGCCGGGCAGCCCTCGGCGCTGCTGGCCCCGCTGCGCGAAATGCTCCGCCCGGGCGACGTGGCCCTGTGCATGTCCAACGGCTCCTTCGACGGCCTGCCGCGGCAACTGCTGGCCTCGCTGGAGGAGCACGATGCCGCCGGGAAGCACGATGCCGCCGGGAAGCACGATGCCGCCGGCCCCCGCGGGGTCAGCGCCGCTCGCGCCGGAGCGTGACGTAGAGCGTGCCCGAGACGCGCGTCTGCCCGCGGTAGACCTCGGCGTCGAACGCCTCCAGGTTGACCGGGTTGGCGTTGCTGCGGAAGAACGAGCGGGAGAGCGTGCGGTCGTCACCGGGCGTGCGGCTGAGCGTGAGCGTGGCCGGCAGGAGGAGCGTGCCGAACTTGGCCGCGTCGTCCTGCGCACGCGCCGTGATCGTCACGCCGGCCGCCGTCGCGCGCGCCGAAGCGAAGGCGAGGCTGCTCGTCTGGCCTACGAGCGTGTAGCGCAGCAGCGCGTTGCCATCGCCAAAGATCTCGACCGACGTCCGCTCGGGGTCGAGCCGGGCGAGCACGTTGGCCGGCGCGAGGCCTGTCGCGACGGGCTCGAAGCGGAGCTCGGAGAACGTGTAGACACCCTGCACCTCGGCCAGGTTGGTGCCGGGGTTGCTGGTGTCGCATCCAGCGACGACGAAGACAAACGCGAGCAGAGCGAGGGCGCGGCGGAAAATGGGCATGACAGAGGCGGCCGGGAGCGAAACGGGGCGGCGCAGGCGGGCGCGCCGAGCGGCAAGTTAGCGCGCCCCCGGAGCCGCGATCGGGGCGCTCGGACCTGGCTGAGCGGACGCGCGCCCCCAACAGACGCGCGGGCGGGTGCTTCCGTATTCCCGAGCAGAAAAAAGATGGAGTGCGTGTTAAGGACCGGCGGCGGCTGCCGAGAACCCCCTCGGTCGCCTCTGCCCGAGCCCGAGTTCATGCGCACCCCGATGCCCCCGCCCTTTCGCGTGCGTCTGACGGTCACCGATGGGACGCTCGTGTACGAGATGCCCCCCGTGCGCTCGGCCGGCGCGCTGGCGCGGAGCGCGGCGCAGCTGGCGCTCTGGGCCGTGCTGTTTGCCTCCGTGGCAGACGCCGCCGCCTCGGGAGCGGTGCCGGGCGCGCTGGCGGCGGCCGCAGGGGCGCTCGTGGTCGCGGGGGCGGTGCAGGCGGCGCTGCGCGCGGGCGCGCTGCACCTCGTGCGCGAGCACCTCGTGCTGACGCACGACCGGCTCGAGTACGTGCAGGCGTGCGCGGGCCGGCTGCGCGTGCGGCGCTTCGCGCGGGCGCACGTGCGCGACGTGCGCGCCGAGCAGGCCAGCCCCCTGGAGGGGCCGCTCGGGCGCGTGGCGTTCAGCTTCGGCGCAGCGACGGTGCGGTTCGGCCGGGGCCTGACCGAGAGCGAGGCCCGGATCGTGGCCGAGCGGTTCCGGCAAGCGCTCGAGGCGCCGCAGAACGTGCCGGCCCGGACCGGCACCGGGGCGGCCGAGGCCGGCGCGCCCGCGTGGATCGCACGGCCGGCCAACGCCTCCTCGGCCGCCCCGCCCGACGCCTCGGTCTCCTCGGCCGCCCCGCCCGACGCGCCAGATCAGGCGTCGAAGTCGGCCGCGCTGCGCACCGCCTCGGCGGACTGCACGCGCGCCCTCTCGATGCGTGCGAACCTCTTCCCGAACTGACGCTGCGCGTAGTCGACGAAGTCCTCCGGGCGCACGCCGAAGGGCACGGCATCGCCGTAGGGTGCGAGCATCTCCGCGACGACCTGGAGCGCCTGCATGAGCAGCACGCCCATGCGCGCCTCGGCGACGGCCCAGAGGGCCTCGCCGTGCTCGGCTACGAGACCTGAGAGCAGGTAGACGCCGTAGCCAACGTGCCGGCTCTCGTCGCGTTGCACCAGGCGGACGAGCTGCTGCATGCCGGGCATGATGCCGCGCGACTCGAGGACAGTGTAGTAGGCGTGGTAGCCCGTCTCGGCAAGCACTCCCTCGGTGATGAGCTGGTACGTGACGATCGCCTCGGCGAGGGCTTCGGGCGAGCGGTCCGTGCGCAGGCGCGCCATGGCCTCGGGCTGCGCCTCCATAAAGTGGGCGCAGTAGGCCGGCGTGAGGTAGGGCTCGAGGTCGCCTTCGTGCCCGGCCACGCGGCGCAGGAAGCGGTCGAACGTCTCAACGTGTTTGGCCTCCTCCCAGAGGTAGGACGTGAGGAACAGCTCGTCCTCGAGGCGCCCCTCGGCGGCCATGCGCTCAAGCAGCGGGAGCAGGTCAGCGGTGACGGATTCCTCGCCCGCGCCGAACTGCGCCGAGAGGCGGAGCAGCAGGTCCTGCTCGCCGGGCGCGAGCGCGAGCCAGTCGGCGCGGTCCTGCGCCAGGTCGATGGCGGCGGGGTCCCAGGTGCCGAGCGCCTTGGCCTTAGCGAACAGGCGCATCGGGACGCTGTCGTAGTCGAGGCCCTCGCGGGTCGTCTTGAAGAGGGAGCGCATGGCGTCGGGGAGGGGGAGCGGGAGAGGCTAGGCGTAGCAAAGCTAGACGTCTCTGCAAAAAAGCTGGCCGGTCCGGTTGCGCCGTGCGGCGCATTCTAGCAGGGCCGGCTCGCGGGCCGGCCCACGAGCCGGTTACGGCTCGACGACAGGGTCTTCAAGGGCCTCGGCGGCGTGCGCGGCGTCCTCGGCGGCGGCCTGGGCGCCCTCGGCGCGCGGGAGCGCGTCGTCGTGCGGGAGGCTGCCGCGGTGCGAGCGCAGGTACACGAACGGCGTGTAGTGCAGGAAGTTGGAGACGCGCGCCGTGTAGACGTCCGCGTTGGACTCGATCTGGCGCGCGAGGTGGCTCTTGTCGTTGCCTACGCGCAAGAGCGGTCCCCAGCGGGCGTTGCCCAGTTCGGACGCGGCGCGTGCGAGCGGCGCGATCTCGGCGTCGAGTGCGACCAGGCGCGCGCGCAGGCGTGCGATCTGCTGCGCGAGCGCCTCCGGGTCTCGCCCGGTCTGCGGGCCGTAGCCGGCGAGCGTGCGCTGCCGCTCGAGGCGGAGGGCCGAGAAGTACGCTTCGAGGCGCTCTTTCTCGGCCATCATCGCGCTCAGGCGCTCCTGCTCGGGCCGGAACGCCTCGGCCGCCGCGATCTCGGCCTCGAGCGGGCGCAGGACGAGCGCCGTGCGCCAGCGCAGCACGTTGGACGCCTTGACGTCGGCGTGGACGTGGTCGCCCACGTACAGGATCTCGTCGCCGCGCACGCCGAGACTGGCCTCGACGAGCGCGGCGTGCCCGCCCACGTACACGTGCCCTTCCTCAAGCGGCCCGGCGTGTGCGCGCAGCGTCCCGTCCTCGCCGACGAGGTGAAACGCCGGAGCGCGCTCGGAGAAGAACGCCGGCTTGCGCGCGCCCACGATGGCGAGGTCGAAGAGGTCGCGCCAGGTCATGTCGCCCGGCAGGTGCGGGTTGAACGCGAAGGCGAGGATGGGCGCGGCGTACTCCCATTCAGAGTTGGTAATCAGCAGGACCTTCTTGCCTGCCTCGCGCTGGTCGAGGAGCGTCAGCGGCACGAGCGGGTCCACATCCACGAAGCGGGCCGGGTCCGCGAGGATCTCGGCCTTGAGCATGCCCTCGAGGTGCGCCGTGTCGAGGGTCTGCCGCACGATGCGGTAGAGGTCGTCGTAGCCGATGCGCGGCGGCAGGCGCCCGGCGTCGAGCAGGTCGACGAGCTGGAGGTAGATGCCCGCCTCGGAGATCGAGAAGAGCGTGTTCATGAACTGCCAGCGGCGGTCGCGCAGGTCGACGAGCGTGCGGCGGTAGGCGTCGCGCTGCTCCTCGTAGCCGAGCGGGCGCGTGCCGTGGTAGGCGCGCTTGATGTAACCGAAACGGTTACACTTGACAATGTTGCCCAACTGCGTGTCTACGATCAGGCCCTGCACGACCAGGTCCGGGTCGAAGACGAGGTCCTCGACGGGCCAGCCCTGCGCCGCGAGCCCCTGCCGGATGTAGGCGTAGGCGCGCTCCTCCCACAGGGCCACATGGTAGTGGACGAGCGTGTAGTCGAGGTCGTACCCGACGGCCTTGATGTTGCGCAGGTTGAGGGTGCGGTTGCAGAAGAGGCCGTGCGGCTGCGTGAACGCGTCCGGGACGAGCACGTCGTTCGGGTGGGCCTCGGCGTAGCGATCTACGGTTGGAGTAGGGGCAGACATGCGGAGCGAACTGAGACGAGGGCGGGGCATCCTTGCCATCTGCGCAGAGGGGCCGGTGCCGGCCTCCGCGACCGATGGCGCCCGCGACGAATGGTATCTGCCTAGTGTACGCGCGCGGCCTCGCGTGTGCCGTGCCGGCCGGACGCTGCGGCGCGGCGCGTTCCTCTCGGGCACAGCGCCTCGCGTGCCCGCCTCAGCCTGCGACGAGCACGCGCCCGACAACGACCTCGCCGGCGATGGCCGCGCGCCCGCCGCCGGCAGGAGCTTCCCAGCGCGCGTCGTAGCCGTCGGCCCAGAGCGAGAGCATGTAGCGCTGCGCTGCCGTGAGCGCGCGCTCGAGGCGTACCGCACGCTCCCCTGGCGAGGGCACGTCGCACACGACGAGCACCTCGCAGGCGGTACCGAGAGCCGTCTCCGTGACGACCTGCACGAGGAAGCGCGGCTCGTCGCCAGCGTCTTGCAGGCGCGCCGCCCCCGCCGCGCGGTCCAGGGCGCCGCGCAGCCGGACGCGCGGGGCGTCGTCGAGCGGAAGGTCGTCGGGCACGGCAAGTTGAAGAGGAAGCATCGGTCAGCGTGGCAGCGTCGCGCGCCCTTTCCCAAAGCATGTGCCACGGGTCCGAGGCCTCATACGAGGCGCACGGTTCGGGCGCGGCTGCCGTGTTGTCAGTACGTTACGTCTGCCACATCGTACGGCGCGCGCGACGGCCCGGTATACTGAACGTATGCGCGCCTCGCAGGCCAGGTGAACGCGTCGCACCGGAACGGAACGCAAAACGGAACGGGGCCCGAGGGAGGGGAGCCTGAGAAGGCAAAGGGGCCGCCGGAGGACGCGCCGCCGAAGGATGTGCCGTTACGACGAAGCTTCCCGGCGGCTTCACGACCTCTGGATGCGGATGCGCTTGCTCCGGCTGCGGACGAGGTGCTACTTTGGTCGTCCTTTCACGCCTCGGCGCGCGGGCTCTTAGCTCAGTTGGTTAGAGCGCTACGTTGACATCGTAGAGGTCACTGGTTCGAATCCAGTAGAGCCCACGGCAGCAAGGCCCCGGCGGTTTTCGGACGCTGGGGCCTTTCGCTTGGCCCACGCCGGCCGTCTCACTCGAAGGGGCCAGGAGGCAGGCGGTCCCAGGGCGCGTCGGACTGCGCGCGCGCGAAGGCGTACTCCTGCAGGCGATTCATGTACGGCGCGTCGAAGAGCGCCTGCGCGCCGGGCTCTGCGGCCCAGGCGTCCGGGATGGCGGCGTAGCGGAACGTCATGCGTAGCCCCGGCACGGCCCCGGCGCGAACGCCCTCCGATAGCTCCCACAGACGCTCGAGCGTCTCCTGCTGGTGCAGCGCGAAGAGCAGCCCGTTGGCGCGGCGGCTGACGGCCTGGAAGCTTCCCGCGTCTACGGACGCTACGGGCGGAGCCAGCCACAGGTTGACGAGCGCGTACACGTGCACCTCGACGGGATGCGCCACGCCGCGCGCGGCGAGCGCCCCGGCGAACGCACGGAGGAAGGCGAGGTCGGTGCCGAGCAGGTTGGTCGTCACGCCGCCATCGGTGTGGTAGTTGCCGTCGATCTCGACCGGCGGGAACGCGCCCGGAATGGCCGACGAGGCGAGCAGCAGCCGGCTCAGGCGAGCGGCGGCGGCGGCATCGGTCGTGTCGAGCTCGCGCGCCGCGTCCCAGACGCGTCCGCGCCCGAGGTCCAGGTCAGTCGTGCCGATGAGCAGCAGGCGGCCGTCGCGGAGGCCCGGGCGCAGGCGCGCCACGAGGGCGGCGTCGTACACCTCGGCCGCGGTCTCGACGAGCGGCGTCGTGTCGAAGAGCCCGCCGGTGCGGCGGAAGAGGGCGCCGGCGAGGTCGCGGCGGGGCGTGATCCGCTCGGGGTGACGGTAGAGGTCGGCCGCCCGTGCGAGCGCCTCGGGCGAGCCCTCGAACGCAAACGGGGCCAGCAGCGAGCCCGTGCTGATGCCCGTCACGACGTCGAAAGAGGGCATGGCGCCGGCACCGGTGCGGGCACGCCAGCCGCCGAGGAAGCCGGCCCCGAAGGCGCCGTGCTGCCCGCCGCCCGAGAGTACGAGCATGTGCACCTCGCGCTGCCCGGTCGCGGCCACGCGCGCGGCCAGGCGGGCTGCGACTTCGGCGCGGGCGAGCGTGTAGCGCGCCTGCCGCGCCTCACGCGCGGCCACGAGCGTCTCGGTGGAGACCGGCCGGGCCGAGCCGGCGCAGCCGGCAAGGGCAACAGACGCCCCTGCGCAGAGCACGAGCAGGAGCGGTCGGAGAGAGGCGCGCATGCGTCGGGAGGCCGGAGGCTGCTCCGGAGGATACGGTGCGGGAGCCGCCGCGGCAGGGGGGGACCCGCGCGCGGCGGACAGGGCCGGCCTCCGGGGCGCGCCGGCCGGTGCGAAAGACGCAAAAACGGGACGGACGGTCGTTCCTGCGTCGTCGTAACGTTCGGTTCACGTTCCCCTCGCTGCCCTTTCAGCTGCCCTTTCAGCTGCCCTTTCATGCGACGCTTCGCTCTTGCGGCTGTGCTCGCCCTCGCCGCGCCACTTGCGCCGGCCGCGCACGCTCAGCATAGCCTTGGCATTGACACCGAGGCCATTGACCCGACCGTCCGTCCGCAGGACGACTTCTTCCGCTACGTCAACGGGCGCTGGCTCGAGCGCACCGAGATCCCGCCGGACCGCTCGCGCTTCGGCTCGTTCGACGCGCTCAGCATCGAGGCGCGCGGGCATGTGCGCGCGCTCATCGAGGAGGTCGCCGCAGGTGGCTTCGCCGACGACCCCGACGCGCCGCGCATCGCGGCCGCCTACCGCGCCTACATGGACTCGACGCGCGCCGAGGCGCTGCGCGTCGCGCCGCTCGCCGAGGACTTCGCGCGCATTGAGGCTGTCTCGTCGGCCGCCGGCCTGCCGGCCTACTTCGCGCGCTCGGCGCAGACGTTCGGCCCGGCGCCCTTCGGCATCGGCGTGGGCCAGGACCAGCGCGCCGCCGACCGCTATGCCGTCACGGCCGGGCAGGGGGGCCTCGGCCTGCCCGACCGCGCCTACTACCTCGAGGACCGCTTCGCAGACATCCGCCAGGCCTACGAGGCGTACCTCGCGCGCCTGCTCGCGCTCGCCGAGCAGCCCGACCCCGCCGGGCAGGCCGCGCGCGCCGTCGCGCTCGAGACGCGCCTGGCCGAGGCGCAGTGGGACCGCATCCGCAACCGCGACCGCGAGGCGACCTACAACAAGATGGCCCTCGCGGACCTGGCCGCGCGCCAGCCGCGCCTCGCCTGGCCGTCCATGCTCGCCGAGCAGGGCATCGCGACCGACTCGGTCATCGTCCGCCAGCCGTCGTACTTCGACGCGCTCGACCGGCTCGTCGCCGAGATCCCCGTTGCCGACTGGCAGGCGTGGATGCGCGCGCGCCTGCTCGACGGCACGGCGCCGCTGCTCTCGCAGGACTTCCGCGACGCGCACTTCGCCTTCCGGGGGCAGACGCTCCAGGGGCAGCTCCAGCCCGAGCCGCGCTGGCGGCAGGCCGTGGCCTTCACCGAGGGCGTCGTCGGCGAGGCCGTCGGCCGGCTCTACGTCGGGCGGCACTATCCGCCGGAGGCCGAGGCGCGCATGGCCGAGATGATCGAGAACCTGCGCGACGCTTTCCGCGAGTCCATCGAAGAGCTCGACTGGATGACGCCGGCCACCAAGCGCGAGGCCCTCGCCAAGCTCGACGCGTTCGGCGTCAAGATCGGCTACCCGTCCGAGTGGCAGGACTACTCGGCGCTCGAGCTGCGCGAGGACGACCTCGTCGGCAACGCGCGCCGCGCGCAGGCGTGGCGGCACCGCGAGATGGTGGCCCGCCTCGGCCAGCCCGTCGACCGCGCGCGCTGGGGTATGACGCCGCAGACCGTCAACGCGTACTACTCGGCCACGATGAACGAGATCGTGTTTCCGGCCGCCATCCTCCAGCCGCCCTTCTTCAACCCCGACGCGGACGACGCCGTGAACTACGGGGCCATCGGGGCCGTCATCGGGCACGAGTTCTCGCACGGCTTCGATGACCAGGGCCGCCGCTCGGACGGCGCCGGCAACCTCCGCGACTGGTGGACCGAGGAGGACGCCGCCGAGTACACGCGTCGCGCGCAGATGCTCATCGAGCGGTATGACCAGTTCGAGCCGCTGCCGGGCGTGCGCATCATCGGCGCGCAGACGATCGGCGAGAACATCGCCGATCTGGCCGGCCTCACGATGGCGTACCGCGCCTACCAGCGCTCGCTTGGCGGCCAGCCCGCGCCGGTTATCGACGGCTTCACGGGCGACCAGCGCTTCTTCATGGGCTGGGCGCAGGTCTGGCGCACGGCCTGGCGTGAGCAGGCGCTGCGGCAGGCGATCCAGACGGGCGCGCACTCGCCCGGCGAGTTCCGCACCAACGGTATCGTGCCGCACCTGGACGCGTTCCACGCCGCCTTCGGCACGCAGCCCGGCGACGGGATGTACCTGCCCGAGGAGGAGCGCATCCGGATCTGGTGATATCCGGATCTGGTGATATCCGGATCTGGTGATATCC
>JBKBRC010000002.1:33548-52792 GCA_046292345.1 Rubricoccaceae bacterium | reverse complement strand
ATCCGGATCTGGTGATATCCGGATCTGGTGATATCCGGATCTGGTGATATCCCGGTCGTTGATCGGCGCGGCCGTCTCGCGGCGCAGCGTGCCGGGGTCGGCCCTCCCTTCGGGAGCCGACCTCGGCGCGGAGAAATAATTGGCGCCGCGCCTTGAAGTGGCCGGAAACGGGCGGTATGCTTGCGTGCGCTCCCGACCTGCGCCGCGGCGCGCTCGTAGCCCCCAGCGACCCGTCCCTCCCGATGACCTTCTGCCACATCACCGCTTCGTGCTGCGCGATGACGATGTGCTGTGCCGGCGCGGGCCGGGAGGGCAGGGCATGGGCCGTCGCGTAGCAGGGCGTACGCAGACCGAACATCTCCACCCTCCGGGCCGGCGCGGCTCGGAGGGTTTTTTTCGTTCCGGTCCGCCCCGCGCCCACAGCCTCGCACTCCGCCATGTCCCCCGAACGCGGCTACCGCTTCGAGACCCTCCAACTGCACGCCGGGCAGCGGCCCGACCCGACCACGAAGAGCCGGGCCGTCCCCATCTACCAGACCACCTCCTACACCTTCGACGACACGGCGCATGCGGCGCGGCTGTTCGGGCTCGAGGAGTTCGGCAACATCTACACGCGCATCATGAACCCCACGACGGCCGTGCTCGAGGCGCGCATCGCCGCGCTCGAGGGGGGGGCGGCCGCGCTCGCCACCGCCTCCGGGCAGGCTGCGCACCTGCTCACCTTCACCACGCTCGCCGAGGCCGGCGACAACATCGTCGCCTCGAGCAAGCTCTACGGCGGGACGTACAACCTGCTCAAGGTCGCGCTCCGGCGGCTCGGCATCGAGCCGCGCTTCGTGGAGGACGACGACGCGGCGGCCTTCGCCGCGCGCATCGACGACCGCACGAAGGCCGTCTTCCTCGAGACCATCGGCAACCCGCGCCTGAACGTGCCCGACTTCGAGGCCGTCGCGGCGGTCGCCCATGCGGCCGGGGTCCCGCTCGTCGTGGACAACACGTTCGGTGCGGGCGGCTACTACTGCCAGCCCCTCCGCCACGGCGCCGACATCGTCACGCACTCGGCCACGAAGTGGATCGGCGGGCACGGGACGTCCATCGGCGGGCTCATCGTGGACGGCGGACGCTTCGACTGGCGCAACGGCCGCTTTCCCAACTTCACCGAGCCGAGCGAGGGCTACCACGGCCTCCGCTTCACGGACGTGTTCCACCCCGGGAGCGATCTTGGCAACCTCGCCTTCATCATCCGGGCGCGCGTGGAGGGGCTGCGCGACCTCGGCCCCGCGCTCTCGCCGTTCAACGCGTTCCTCCTCCTGCAGGGACTCGAGACGCTCTCGCTCCGCGCCGAGCGCCACGCCGCGAACGCCCTCGCGCTGGCCCGCTGGCTCGAGGCGCACGACGCCGTCGAGTGGGTGTGGTATCCCGGCCTGGAACGGCATGCCTACCACGATCTCGCCAGGCGGTACCTCCGCGAAGGGACCTACGGCGCCGTGCTCAACTTCGGGATCCGCGGCGGCGTGGAGGCCGGGCGCGCGTTCATCGAGGCGCTCGAGCTGGCAAGCCACCTCGCCAACGTCGGTGACGCGAAGACGCTCGTGATCCATCCGGCGAGCACGACGCATCAGCAGCTCGCCGAGGAGGAGCAGCGAGCGAGCGGCGTCCGCCCGGAGCTCATCCGCGTCTCCGTCGGGATCGAGCACCTCGACGACCTCGTGGCCGACTTCGCGCAGGCCTTCGAGAAGGCGGCCGTCCCTGCGTGACCGGAGTGCCGGAGGGCGTGCGGCCGCGCGCCCCACGCCTCTCCATCTGCCTCTTGCCCCTTGCCCGTCCCTCTCCCGCGTGCCCGCGATCTACCGCTTCTCTGAGCCGTTCGTCACCGAGTCCGGCTTCGTGCTCGAGCGCCCCGAGGTGGCGTATTGCACGTGGGGCCGGCTCGGCCCCGCGCGCGACAACGCCGTCGTGGTCTGCCACGCGCTCACGGGCACGCCCGACGCGGCCGACTGGTGGGGCGGGCTCTTCGGCCCGGGCCAGCCGCTCGACCCCGGCCGCCACTTCATCGTCTGTGCCAACGTGCTCGGCTCGTGCTACGGCACGACAGGGCCGCGCTCGGTAGACCCCGCGACGGGGAGGCCCTACGGCGGGCGCTTCCCCCTCGTCACCGTGCGCGACACCGTGCGCCTCCACGGGCGCCTCCTCGACGCGCTCGGGGTGGAGGGCGTCGCGCTCGCCCTCGGCGGCTCGATGGGCGGGATGCAGGCGCTGGAGTGGGCGCTGACGGACGGGCGCGTCCGTGCGGCCGTCGTCGTGGCCGTCGGGTACGCCCACTCGGCGTGGCAGATCGGAATCTCGGAGGCGCAGCGGCAGGCCATCTACGCCGATCCGAAGTGGCGCGGCGGAGACTACCCCCCGGACGACCCGCCCGCCGCGGGGCTCGCGGCCGCCCGGGCCATGGCCATGATGAGCTACCGCAGCCCGAGCCTGTTCCAGGACCGCTTCGGCCGCGCGCGCCAGGACGGCGACCCCGAGGCCTTCGCCGTCGAGAGCTACCTCCGCTACCAGGGCCGCAAGCTCGTCGGACGGTTCGACGCGGCGAGCTATGTCCGCCTGACGCAGCTGATGGACCGCCACGACGCGGCGGCGGGGCGTGGCACGCCCGAGGCCGTGCTCGGCGCCCTCGACGTCCCGCTCCTGGCCGTCGGCCTCTCGTCGGATCTGCTCTACCCGCCGGCAGAGCCGCGCGCGCTGGCCGCGCTCGCCCGGCGCGGCGCGTACGCCGAGCTCGAGACGCCCTTCGGCCACGACGCCTTCCTCGTCGCCTTCGCGCAGCTCGCCGAGGCGATGAGGCCCTTCCTCGCCGAGCACGGCCTGCTCGCGGAACCGCCGGCGAGCGCCGCCTGACCGGTTGCCACGCCCCCCGAAGAGCTACGCCCCCCGAAGAGCTACGCCCCCCGAAGAGCTACGCCCCCCGAAGACATGACACACGACGGCTTTTCTCCCTCTCCCGCCCCGACGCTGGCCGTCTACCTGGCCGGGGTGGGAGACGTCGGCTCGGCGCTGCTCGATCAGCTGGCGGCCGTCGGCGACCCCCGGCTCCGGCTCGTGGGCGCCTGCACGACGCGCGGGCATGCCTGGGAGCCCCGCGGCCTCGAGCCCGCCGCGGCGCGTACAGCCGTGCAGGCCGGGGGCGAACCGGACTGGCCGCGCACGACAGCCGCGCTGGCGGCGCTCGGGCCGCCGGTGGTGTTCGTGGACGCTACCGGCAGCCCCGCCGTCGCCGATCTCTACGGGCGTCTGCTGGCCGCCGGCGTCCACGTCGCCACGCCGAGCAAGCTCGCCAACACGCGCCGGCAGGCCGACTTCGAGGCGCTGCTCGCGGCCGCCGCCACCGGCGGCGCGCATTACCGCTACGAGGCGACGGTCGGGGCAGGGCTGCCGGTGATCCGCGTCGTGCAGGACCTCGTCGCCACCGGCGATCGGCTGCGCGCCGCCGAGGGCGTTCTCAGTGGCACGATGACGTACCTGTTCAGCCGCGTCGAGGCCGGCGTGCCGTTCAGCGAAGCCGTCTGCGAGGCCGTCGCCGCCGGCTACGCCGAGCCCGATCCGCGCGACGACCTCTCGGGCGAGGACGTCGTCCGCAAGGGGCTGATCCTTGCCCGGACAGCCGGCCTGGTGCTCGAGCGGGAGGACGTCGCCGCCGAGAACCTCGTGCCGGAGGCGCTCCGGGGCGTGGGCCGTGAGGCGTTCCTGGCCGCGCTGCCGGCGCTCGACGCGGCCTGGGCTGCGCGCGCCGTGGCGGCGCGCCGGGAGGGGCGCGTGCTACGCTACGTAGTGCGGCTCGAGCAGAGCCGCCTGCGCGTCGGCACCGAGGCCGTCCCGGCCGGCAGCGCGCTCGGCCAGCTCGGCGGCACCGACAACCTGCTCCGCCTCACGACCGACCGCTACGCCCGCTCGCCGCTGACGGTGCAGGGGCCCGGCGCCGGGCCGGCCGTGACGGCGGCCGGCGTCTTCGCCGACGTGCTCGACATTGCCACGCGCGTGGTCGCGCCGGCGAGCGCCCGGCTCGCTGCGTGACGCCCCAAGGCGCGCGACGCACGGAGGCGCGCGAAGCTGTGCTGAAGCCGCTGCGGCGGCTCGCTGCCCCCGGGCAGCCCGGGAGCCCAGCGCGGCCGGCGGCGTTGGGGTGCGCGTCCGCGCCCTGCCCGTCCAAGCCCCCGCCCCCGTGAACGTTCTCGTCATCAACGCCGGCTCGTCGTCGCTCAAGATGGACCTGCTCGATACCGAGAGCCGGCAGACGCTGGCCGCCGGCCAGGTCGAGCGCATCGGGGCGGTCTCTTCGCTCGGTTCGTTCCGCGCCGGCGCGGAGAAGGCGCGGCGGCACAGCCTGGCCGCGCCGCACCACGGCGCGGCGCTGGCGTGGCTGCTCGGGCAGCTCCGCGAGCACCCGGCGCTCGGTGAGGGCGACGAGCGGCCGGTGGTGGGCGCCGTCGGGCACCGCGTCGTGCACGGCGGCGAGCGCTTCAACGCCGCCGCGCTCATCGACGACGAGGTGACCGAGGCCATCCGCGACGCGTTTGACCTGGCGCCGCTGCACAATCCGGCCAACCTCAAGGGCATCGAGGCGGCGCGGGACGCCTTTCCGGACGTACCTCACGTGGCCGTCTTCGACACGGCCTTCCACCAGACGATCCCGCCCGAGGCGTACCTCTACGCGCTCCCCAACCGGCTCTACCGGCGGCACCGCATCCGCCGCTACGGCTTCCACGGCACGAGCCACTACTACGTCAGCCGCCGCGTCTACGAGCTGGCCGGGCTCGAGAAGGGCCGCAGCCGCATCATCTCGCTGCACCTGGGCAACGGCTGCTCGGCGTGCGCCATCCGCGACGGGCAGAGCGTGGACACCTCGATGGGCATGACGCCGCTCGAGGGGCTCGTGATGGGCACGCGCTCGGGCGATCTGGACCCGAGCGTGCTCTTCGAGCTCGTCGAGAAGGAGGAGCTGACGCTGGCCGAGCTCCACACGATGCTCAACCGCTACTCGGGCCTGCTCGGCCTCTCGGGCTACGCGGCCGACATGCGGGACCTGCTCGCGCAGGCCGCCGACGGCGACCTGCGCTGCCGGCAGGCCATCGACGTGTTCTGCTACCGCGCGCGCGCCTACATCGGGCGCTACATGGCGGTCCTCGGCGGCGCCGACGCGGTTGTGTTTACGGCCGGCATCGGCACGTTCGCCGCGCCCATCCGCGCGCAGATCCTCCGCGGGCTCGACGGCCTCGGCCTCGTGCTCGACGAGGCCCGCAATGCCGCCGCCGACGGGCAGGAGGCCTGCATCTCGGCCGATGGTAGCCCCGTGCAGGCGTGGGTCGTCCCGACCAACGAGGAACTCGTGATCGCGCGCGACACGGCGCGCCTGGCGCAGGCCGCCGTGCAGTCTCCGTACCTCTGAGCCCGCCGCCTCTCGGCGCCTGCGAAAGCGGGCCGGAAGGGTCCGTTTCTACCTCCTATTGGGCAGACGTCGTGCGGGCAGGGGGAAAGGTCGAAAGCTTTGAATATCAAGCCGGTAACGTGCGCGCTACGGCCTGCGCGCGCGTTGGCGCGAAACGTGCGGCGCGGCGATCTCTGGCTCGGACGTGGCGGTTTTGCCTCCGCGTCTCCTCCGGGTGCCTCCCTCCGCTTCTGCCATGCTCCGTCTTGCGTCTGCGCTTCTCGGCACGCTCGCGCTTGCCGCCTGCGACACGGCCATCGTCGGCTTCCCGCCGCCCTCGGGCTCGAGCCCGCCCGGTGTGAAGCCCGTCTCTGAGGCCGGCGTCTCGCCCGACCGCTACGACAACTACGAGACGACCGATCCTGCGCTCGTGTGCAAGGATCCGCGCGTTACCAAGGGGGAGGAACTCTGGGGCACCGGCCTCGAGGCCATCGAGCGCGACGGCACGGCCCGCGCCGGCGAGTTCGACGTGGCGGTCTCGGACGCGCGCCGCGCGCTCGCCTGGCGCGCCGCCGGGGACGACACGATGCGCCTGGCCGTGCTCTACGCCGGCACCGAAGCCTACGTCTACCGCTACTCCCGCATCGTCGCCGCCGACGCGCGCCTCGCTGCCGGCGCCGAAGACGAGGCCCCGCGTGCGATCCGCGCGGTCGTGTTCTGCTACGTCGAAAAAAACCCCTGACCGGGGACGGCTGCCCGGGCGGTGCCCGGGCGGTGCCCGGGCGGCTCGGTCCGGAAGGGGTTGCTCAGAACGGCACGGCGGCCTGGACGCGGTAGTACACGTCTACCTCGTCACGGCGAATCGTGCCCTCCCACAGGCGCTCGGCGCGGCTCCAGGGCACGCCCACGCCGACGGCCTGGAGCACGCTGAAGCCGCCGAAGGTGAGGGCATTCTTGAGCTCGGCCCCGAAGCCGGTGCGCCGGACGGCGTCGGTGTAGTTGGCGCCCGTCCAGACCATCGCGCCGTCGACGAAGAGCGCCGGCGCCACCGGCCCGAGCCGGAGCACGCCGAGCAGGTTCGTCTGGAGGTCGAAGAGCGGCCCGAGACGGTACTCGGCCGAGCCGAAGAGCACGCGCGTGCCCACGGCGTAGCGCCGGTAGCCACGCACGCGCTCGGCGTCGTCGAGCGTGAGCGCGCCCACGAGCGGCACCTGCACGTCGATGTCGTCGAAGCGCGAGAGGCCGACGTAGTCCTGTGCGAGCTGGCGCCCGAACTGCGCCGTGGCGCGGCCGCGCACGAAGAGCCGGCCGAACCCGATGGGACGCGTGATGTGGTAAGCCGTCAGGTCTGGCCGGACGAACCGGTTGTCGGCGCCGAGCACGGGCGCGCCGGCCGTCACGCGCAGGCGCACGCCGGTCCCGTCGAGCGGGTCGATGACGTTGAGGCGGTAGGGCCGCTGGAACTTGTAGGCGAGGCCGAGCTGGGCGTCGGCGCGGAAGCCTTTCTGAGGGAGCGGGAGCGAGCCACCGGCGGCGTCGAGCTCCGTGAAGCGGTCGAGCTCGTAGGGCTCGGCGTAGGCGTAGCGCAGGCGCGCGCCGGCGAGGAGCGTCCGGAAGGGCCGCGTCGTCACGTCGAGCGGGAGGGTGGCCGAGACGTCGCCGCCGGTGAGGTTCTCGACGAGCAGGCGCCCGCCATAGAAGCTCGACGGGCTCGGGAAGCGGTAGAGGCTGACCGAGATCGTGGGCTTGAGCTGGCGGTTGACGTACTCGGCGAGGAGAAAGGACATGTCCGAGAAGCGCGTCACCGAGACGCCGCCGAGCAGGAAGAGCTGGTGCTTGGCGAGCGGCTCGAGCCAGAGCGAAGTGGCGAAGACGCCGTAGTCGTTCTGCTCGGGGTCGAGGTAGGGGAGGGGGAGCGTGAGCGCGTGCGTGAGGTTGCGCAGGCTGCGGTAGGGACCGCGGCGCAGGATGAGCGAGGGATCCGGGGGGATGTCGTCCGCGATCGGGAAGGGCGGCTGGTGGGTCGTCCAGGCGGCGTAGGCCGCCGGCACGGCGGCCGAGTCAGGCGCGAGCGCCGGCCGGCGTGCCGCGTCGACGACGAAGACGCGGTCGCGGCGCTTGGTCTCGGAGGCGAGCAGCACGAAGCGGCCGTCGGCGTGGAGGCTGTCCGGAGGCAGCCAGTCCAGGAGCGTCGCCCCGCCGAAGAGGGCCGTCCGGCGCGTCTCCTCGGGTGCAGGAGGGGTCTCGAGGCGGGGTACGGGGCGGACGGTCGCGCCGGCAGCGCGCGCGCGTCGGTCGGTAACCATCGCGTCGGCCGTCGCCGTGTCGGCCGTCGCCGTGTCGGCCGTCGCCGTGTCGGCCGTCGCCATGCCGGCGAGCATGGTTTCCGGCGCGGCGGCCGGGCGCGCGGCGGCCGTGAGCGCGGCGGCGAGCGCGGGCGTGCGGGGTGCCGGGGCCGAGGCCGAGAACACGTTCGGGGCGAGGTCGCGGAGCGACGTGTAGGCGAGCGCCCCGCCGTCGGGCCGCCAGACCGGGTTGCGATCGTCGCGGAAGGCGAGCGGCACGTCGAGGCCGGTGGGCCACTCGGCGTCCTCGCCCGTGGCCACGTCGACGGTGCGGAGGGCACGCCGGCCATCGGCGTCGAAGACGGCGTAGGCGATGCGGTTGCCGCCGGGCTGCCAGCGCGCGCTCGTGATCTGCACGTCGCCGGCGTAGCGCGTCAGGGGCGTCTCATCGCCTGTGGCGGGGTCGAGCAGGAAGAGGTTGGCCGTGCCGCCGGCCGAGCCGACGAAGGCCAGGCGCGCGCCGTCGGGGCTGTAGGTGGGGCTGAGCGCGCGGCGGTTGCGCGTCAGGCGGCGCTCGCGGCCCGAGGCGACGTCCACCTCGAACAGGTCATTGAGCAGCGAGCCGTGCCGCCCGCGGACGGTGCGGGCGTAGGCGATGCGCTGGCCGTCGGGGTGCCACGCGATGGGGCCGGCAAAGGCGCCCTCGGCGAGCACGCGCACGCCGCGCGCGCGCGGCGCCTGGCGCTGCGCCGGTGGCAGGCGACCGGGGTTGTTCATGACGTAGAGCCGCCGCACGGGCCGGTCGAGCGACGTGAGCACGGTCGCGGCCAGGCGCAGCGTGTCCGGGCTGAACGCGACGTCGTAGACGACCTGCCCGGGAATCGGGAGGGGGCGGTTGCGCAGCGAGTCCAGGCGCTCCATCTGCCCGGCCTGCGTGAAGTAGTGCACGCCGACGTGCTTGCGCCACTCCTCGTAGAACTCGGCGTACGGCTTGCCGAGCGTCGCCCGGAAGGCGCGGTAGAAGTCGTGCACGCCGCCCATGCCGGGGATGGTCGGCGTGCGGTGCCGGAGCAGCTTGACGATCGTCGAGTCGCCGTAGCGCTCGGCCAGGAAGCGGACCTGGCTGTTGCCGCTCGCGTAGAGCAGGCGGCCGTTCTGCGCGCTCGTGCCGTCGGTGTAGGAGAGGCGCCCCTCGAAGGCGGCCGTGCGCAGCCAGCGGTCGCCGCGCTGGGCGTCCCAGCGCTCGGTCAGGTACTGCGCGAGCCCCTCGGCCCAGAACGACGGGATGGGGTCGGCGATGAGGTTCTCGGCCAAGCCCCAGCGCGAGCGGATGGCGCGGAAGTGGAAGATGTGCGCGATCTCGTGCGCGAGCACCTTGCGCAGCCACTTCGCGTCGCCGGTCCAGATCTCGGCCGCCTCGTTGACGTTGACCCAGATGTTGGTGAAGCCCGCCCGCCCGAGGTTGACGGCGAGGCCGTTGGCGATCTCGTCCTCATCGGAGAGGTAGACGCGGATCTTGCGGTCGAACGTGACGCCGAGCGTGGCCGAGAGCGCCTCGTAGGTGGCCTCGGCCACGGCGGCCGCCTCGGCCTCGATGCCCTCGAGGCGATCCGGGTACAGGATCAGGAAGTGCGGCGTCTCGGCCTCGCGCCAGCGAAGCTCGGGGTGGTTGCGGTCGTTGAACGTCACGAAGCCCTGCGCGGCGGCGGGGCGCGGAGCCGTCAGGAGAGCCGCGAGGGCGAAGGCGAGCGGCAGGAGGCGGCGCATGGGGGAAGGGGCAGGGGCGGCCGGAATAAAAGGCATTCGGGTGTGACATGTCGATGGCACTTCCGGGTCGCAGTTTGTCGCACGCGCGCACGAGAGCGCTCCGGCGGCCTGCCCGTCCGGCCGCGTGCCAACCGCGCCGCGCCTTCTTCCCGACCTCCGCTTTCGGTCTTCGCCATGTTCCGCCTCTCCAGCTGCGGCCCTGCCGCCTTCTCGCCCGCCGACTGGGCCGACGCCGTCTTCGCCGGCCCGGTCTATGCGCCGCCCTATGCGGGCACGCTGCACGACGAGTTCGCGTGGCACCTCGTGAAGTACCTCCGCGAAGACGCGGTCCTGCACGCCGAGGTGCCGGTCGAGGCCCCCGGGGCGCGCTTCGAGCTGGACTTCGTGGTCGAGGTGCCGCGCGAGGATGGTACCCTCCGCCGCGTGGCATTCGAGATCGGCGGCGGGCGCGATGCGCGCGACGCGCGGCGCCACTTCGCGCGCGACGCCTCCGTGATGGACGTCGGCGGCGCCGACGTGCTCTACCGCCTCCGAGGCTCGGACCTGTTCCACCGCGTCGAGGACGTGCTGTTTCTGGCAAGCCAGTGGGATGCCGGCCTGTTTTCCGAGCGGGGCCGGATCAACCTGCGTACGCTCGCCTCGCCCGAGGCGCGCACGCTCCAGGTGCGCCCCGAGCAGGTCAGCGTGCTCGTGACGTACGCCCTGGACCCCCTCGCGGAGTCCGACGCGCCCGAGCGGCACCTGTGGCACGTGGCCAACGGGCAGGTCCCGCACGTGCTCGTGCACCGGATGGACCGGGCCGCGCCCGAGGTGTGGGCGCCCTACGCGATGGAGCGGCCGGACGTGCAGCCCTCCATCCCGCTCCGGAAGGTGGGCTGAGGCCCCGGACGCCTGAGCCCAAAGTGGAGATAGTTCAGCGGCGGGGCCTGCGCACAGCGTACAGGCCCCGCCGCGCCGTTGGGCGCAGGCCGCGCGGCACGTGGGCTCGGTTATTTCCAGACGGACACAAATATTATTTCCAGAAGGACACAAATATGTCCTGTGCGCCGCCCCACCCCTGCCTTATCTAAACCCTGCGATGGCAGCGTGAAGCGTCCGGCTTCCCCTTGCTCGGTATTCCACCCGATGAGGACACATATTCCTCTCCCATCCCACGCGCACGTAAGCTGCGATCTCCTGCCGCTGCTCTCTTTGTGAGCGTTCTGATGGCTAGAAGCTGCCGTTTTGCTACCGGCGTGAGAGCGCGGCAGGCTCGGGCTGCTGTCATCATCGGGCCGCTAGCACTCGTACTCCTCGCAGCGGGGTGCGACGCAGTGTCCGGCGTCGGCGGGCCCCGCGAGGGGCAAAGCCTCGCCGTGACAGACCATGCGCCCGCCCTCTTGCCACCCTCACGTGAAGGGTATGCCTCGATGGCCACATTCACGGGGGCCGGCCGCGTCCACCTCCTCCGCCCCGGAACCGGACCCTCTGCCCCCCCCGGCTCGTCCGCTCGTTTGACGTACCAGGCCTGCGGATTCGCTCGGCGCAGGTGGACCGGGCGGGGTACGTGTGGGTAGCGACGCCGGACCTCGCAGGGGGCGGCCCGCACCGGGCGGCGTACGTCGTGGACCCCCACGCGGGGCGGGTTCACCGCGTGGTCGCGCTCCCGGAGGAGCTGCGGGCTGTGGCTGACCTCGTGATCGGGCCGGAGCGGGTGTACCTCTACGCATGGCGGAACGGGTTCAGCGGGGCTGTCGGCTCCGTAGACCGGCGGTGCGCCGAGGACGCGGGCCGGTGCAACGCCGCCATGCTGGTGGACCTCGGCAACGTCGGAGGCACGCCAGCGCGGGCTTTTCACCTCGCAGACGACGCGCTCTACGCCGCGAGCAACCCGAACAGCCGGGACGGGCGGGAGGCCTTAAGCAGGATCAATCCCGCGTCGGGGCAGGTCGTAGCCTCGGCCCCCTACGCCGGGAACTGGGCGGCTGACGCCGCCAGGTTCTACGCCGTCGCATACTACGAGCCTGGTGTGCCCTCTCTGGTCCGGTTGGACAGCCGTCCGGCTCCCGGAGGGCCACCCCCTCGCCTATTGACGCTCGCACCTGCACGGCTTTTCCGGCTCAGCATCGGAAAGCGCTTACCGTCCAAGGCCACGAGTTTGGTCCCCGGTCGCACGGCCAGTCCACAAGTCCATAGATCATAGATGGCACGAGGACGCCGTGCCTCCGGCCGAGTCCTCGGAGGGCTCCGGTCCGAACGCTCGTACGAGACGCTCCTTGGTCTCACGCCGTAGCGTGCGTGCATCCGCTTCGCAGGCCTCTGGACCCCATGCGCCGAAGGTCTCCGGCGAGGACGGCCGTCCGCTCCTCGGGCGCCTCCAGCCGATCCACGGCCTCCCGGATAAACTGGCTGTGGGTCTTCCCCGTCACCGCCGCCAGACGCCGGAGGCGGCGGACCTGCCGTTCGTCCAGGTAGACCTGGGTGCGGATCGTGAGCGGAAGCGGACGGTGTACGTGAGTAGCGTACGATCCGCATCCACTTCTGAGGTTCGCGGGGCGCCAATGTGGTTTTTTGGTGAGCGGAAGCGCTACCGGAAAACAGGGACTTGGCGAGGGAGCGCGCGTGCGCCTATTCTACCCTAGTGAACGCTCCGATCCCGACCCCCCCGCGCTCCCGATGCACCCGACCCGGCACCCCCGGTTGGGGAGGGCGCGGTTAGTCCGGACGAAAGCGTTCTCTGCGGCCCCGCCGCGCCGCTCTCGCTGACGCCGACTCTCTCTCCGAGGGTCGGCGTTCCTGTTTTTTAGCCTCGCCGCCCGTGCCCGACCCCTCCAGCAGCCCGCCCCGCCCCGGCGGGGCCGCCTCCGCGCCCCTCGCGCTCGCCTTCTCGGGCGGGCTCGACACCTCGTTCTGCGTCCCTTTTCTCCGCGAGACGATCGGCGCCGAGGTGCACACGGTGACCGTCAACACAGGCGGTTTCTCAGCCGACGAGTTGGTGGCCGTCGAGGCGAGAGCGCACGCCCTGGGCGCGGCCTCGCACACGACCGTGGACGCGCGCGAGCGCCTTTTCGAGCGTGTCCTCCAGTACCTCATCAAGGGCAACGTCCTCCGCGGAGGGGTCTACCCCTTGTGCGTGGGCCCGGAGCGCGTCGTGCAGGCCGAGGCCTTGGTAGACGAGGCCACCCGCTTGGGCGCCCGGACCATCGCGCACGGCTCGACGGGCGCCGGCAACGACCAGGTCCGGTTCGACACGGCGCTCCGCCTGCTCGCCGAGCGGCACATCGGCGCCGTCGAGATCCTGGCGCCCATCCGCGAGCACGGCCTCACGCGCGAGGCCACGACGGCCTACCTCAGAGAGCGCAACGTCCCCGTCGAGGCCAGGACGACGGCGTACTCCATCAACCGAGGCCTCTGGGGCACGACGATCGGAGGGCGCGAGACCCACACGCCGGACGGCGTCCTGCCCGAGGAAGCCTGGCCGGATACCGTTAGCCCGGCGCTGGCGCCGGATACGCCGCTCCGCCTTCGCATCGGCTTCGACGCGGGCATCCCGACGTCTCTGGACGGCGAGGCTCTGGCGCCGGTGGCGCTCATCGAGGCCCTGAACGAGACCGGCGCCCGGCACGGCGTCGGGCGCGGCGTGCACGTGGGCGACACCATCCTCGGCATCAAGGGCCGCGTGGCGTTCGAGGCCCCGGCGGCGCTCACGCTCATCGCCGCGCATCGCGAGCTGGAAAAGCTCGTCCTGACCAAGTGGCAGGCCGTGCAGAAGGCCGCCCTCGGCGACTTCTACGGGATGCTCGTTCACGAGGGCCAGTTCTTCGACCCCGTCCTCCGTGACGTCGAGGCGTTTCTGGACTCGTCGCAGGCGCGCGTGACGGGCGAGGTGACGCTCGAGCTGTTCAAGGGCGCCTTCCGCGTGCTCGGCGCCGCGAGCCCGTACTCCCTCTTCGACGCCGGCGTGGCGCGCTACGGCGAGACGAACGCGCTCTGGAACGGCCGCGACGCCGAGGGCTTTGCGCGCATCCACGGCGTGCCGGCGTTTCTGGCTGCCCGCGCTGCTGCCGCCGGCGCAGTCTCGCCTGCCCGGGACGCCGCGTAGCGCTCTCGGTTGCCCCCGCGCCGCGTCCTCCTACCCACGATCCGCCACCACCCGCCACGCCATGACGTCTCTCACCGCCGATCACATCGCCTCGTGTACCGGCCCGTGCCGACTCGGGCATGAGGTCACGCTCACGCCCTACGTCGTGGCCGAGGAGGGCTACTGCCTCGCCGTGCGCGCGCTCGACGACAAGGACGTCTACAACCAGCTCGAGGGCGCCGACGGCGTGTTCCGGACGATCCGCAAGGGCGACGTGATCGTGGGCGCGCTCGGCGAGCGGCAGGCGCTCAAGGGCTTCTCGGGGCGCATCCCGCGTCAGATCCAGCCCGGCGACACGCTCCACGTGCTCAACATGGGCGGCATCCTGGGGCGGAGCCAGTCCGAACACCCGGACCTGGGGGCGGCGCTCGCCGTGGAGGTGCTCGGGGCCGTCGTCGTAGGCGAGCACGCGCGGCACGCGCGCATCCAGGACCACGCCATCGAGCCGACCGAGCACCTCGAGCGCTCAGCCCCGCTCGTGATGGTCTCGGGCACGGCCATGAACACGGGCAAGACGCACGCCGCGGCGCAACTCGTCGGGGGGCTCACGGCGCGGGGGCTGCGTGTGGCCGCGGCCAAGCTGACCGGCGCCAGCCTCATGCGCGACGTGCGCGCGATGGAGGCGCAGGGCGCCGTCTGCTCGGCCTCGTTCACCGAGGCGGGCGTCGTGGCCACGACCGGGCGCGACATGGTGCCCATCGCCAAGGGCCTCATCCGCCACCTCAATGCCTCGTGCGCGCCCGACGTGCTCGTGCTCGAGCTCGGCGACGGCATCATCGGGCCCTACGGGGTGGACGCGATCCTGCAGGACATGGAACTGCAGCGCCTCACGGCCGCACACGTCCTCGCCGCCGCCGACCTGGCCGGCGTCTGGGCCGCCGATCAGCTTTTTCGCAAGCGCTACCGCACCGAGCTCACGGTCGTCGTCGGGCCGGCAACCGACACCGAGGTCGGCCGGCGGCACGTCCGCAACGCGCTCGGCATCCACGCCATCAACGCGCGCTCAGAGCCGGAGGCGCTCTCGGACCTGATCACGCAGGCCGTGCACGAGATGGCCGCCCGCCAGCACGCCGCGCGCGCCAAGAACGGCCTGCGCCTCTGACGCCCACGCCTCCGGCGCCCACGCCCCCGGCGCCCACGCCTCCGGCGCAGGCAGTCCCGCCAGTCTTCTCCGCCTATGATTCGCGTTGCCATCTTGCACGGAGCCGGGTACGTCGGCGGCGAGCTCGTGCGTGTGCTGCTCGCGCACCCGTACGCCGAGACGACCTTCGTGACGAGCCGCACGTTCGCCGGGCGCCCCGTGGGCGACGTCCACGGCCGCCTGCGCGGGCAGACCGCCCTGGCGTTCTCGGCGCCGGAGGCGCTTGATCCGGCGGCGTTCGACGCGGCGTTCGTCTGCGCCGAGCACGGGCAGGGTGCGGCGGCCGTGGCACAGCTGCGCGCCGACGGCTTCGACGGGCTCGTCGTGGATCTCTCGGCCGATCACCGCCTGCCGGACCCGGCGCACTACGAGACGTGGTTCGGTTTCGTGCACCCGGCCCCGGCGCGCCTGGCCGAGGCCGCCTACGGCCTCGCGGACGTCCGGCCCGAGGCCGTCGCGCGCGCGCGCCTCGTGGCCAACCCCGGCTGCTTCGCGACCGGGATCGCCCTCGCACTGTGGCCGCTCACGGGAGCCCTCGGCCGCTTCGAGGCGCACGTGACGGCGCTCACGGGCGCGAGCGGCTCGGGCGCCTCGCCCACGGCCGGGACGCACTTCCCCACGCGCGAGGGCAACGTGCGCGGCTACAAGGTGCTCGCGCATCAGCACCTGCCCGAGGTGCAGCAGGTGCTCGGCGAGGGCGCACACGTGCGCTTCGTGCCCGCCTCCGGTCCCTGGACGCGCGGCATCTGGGGCACGGCGCACGTTGCCCTCCCCGGAGGCGTCGGCGCGGCGGACGTAGACGCCTGGTTCGCCGAGGCCTACGGCGCGCGGCCGCTCGTGCGCCTGACGCCCGGCGCGCTGCCCGAACTGCTGCCTGCTGTCGAGACGCCGTTCTGCGATCTGGGATGGGTCGTGCGTGAGGGGCACCTCGTGGTCGGCTTCGCGCTCGACAACCTGCTCAAAGGCGCCGCTGCGCAGGCCATTCACAACCTCAACCTCGCGCTCGGCCTGCCGGAGACGGCCGGTCTGCTGGCCGCGGCAGGCTGCGCCGCGCCTGCTCCGTCTTAGCGCCGCGCCTGCTCCGTCCTAGCGCCGCGCCTGCTCCGTCCTAGCGCCGCGCCTGCTCCGTCCTAGCGCCTCCCACGCGCCGCCCCGGCGCCCCTTCCGCTATGCACGCTCCTGCCACGCTCCCCGACGCCGCGCTCTCGCCGCTGGCCCTCGAAGACGCCGTCACGCTGCCTACGTACGCCAAGCCGCCCGTCGCGCTCGTGCGCGGCGAGAACGCGACCGTGTGGGACACCGACGGCCGCGCCTACCTCGACCTTTACGGCGGGCACTGCGTGGCGCTGCTCGGGCACAGCCCGCCGCGCGTCGTCGAGGCCATCCGCCGGCAGGCGGGCGAGCTGCTCTTCTACTCGAACGCCATGTACAGCCCCGTGCGCGCGCGCGCGGCCGAAGCGCTGGCCGCGCTCGCCCCTGAGGGCCTCGGGCGGGTGTTCTGGTGCAACTCGGGCACCGAGGCCAACGAGACCGCGCTCAAGCTCGCGCGCACGTTCACCGGGCGCACGGGCGTCGTGGCCATGCACGGCGGCTTTCACGGACGCACGCTCGGCAGCCTCGCGGCGACCTCGGGCGAGGGCTACCGCCGGCCCTACCGCGCCATCCTGCCCGAGACGCGCTTTGTGCCGTTCGGGTGGGAGGGCGCCGTCGAGGAGGCGCTCGCGGCGGGCGACGTGGCCGCCGTGCTCCTCGAGCCCATCCAGAGCATGGCCGGCGTCTACGAGGCGCCCGCCCGCTACTACCGCGCCCTGCGCACGCTCTGCGACCGCTACGGCGCGCTCCTCGTCTTCGACGAGGTGCAGACCGGCGTGGGCCGCACCGGGCGCTTCCTCTTCGGCGAGCATGTGGGCGTCGTGCCGGACCTGGTCACGCTCGCCAAGAGCCTCGGCGCGGGCGTGCCCGTCGGCGCCGTGCTCGTCTCGGAAGCCGTGGCGGCGACCGTCCGCAGCGGCGACCAGGGCACCACGTTCGGCGGCGGGATGCTCGCCATGGCGGCCGTCGCGGCGACACTGGCCGAGCTGGTCGAGGCAGACCTGATGCCCCGCGCGGAGCGGCTCTTTGCCGCCTTCGCCGAGGCGCTCGCGGCCGTGCCTGCCGTACGCGCCCTGCGCGGGCGCGGCGGCCTGCTCGGCGTCGCGCTCGACCGCCCGGCCCGCCCGGTTGTGGCGGCCCTCCGCGCGCGCGGCATCCTGGTCGGCGGCGCCGACGAGCCGCATACGATCCGCCTCATGCCGCCACTCACAACCCCCCTCGGCGCGGCCGACGCGTTCGCCCGCGCTCTCGCAGACGCCACTGCCGAGCACGTGCAGTAGGGACGTCTGGAGGATGGGCGAACCGGAGAACGGGATGCACCAGCGTCCGGCCACGGCCCATCCCTCCCATGCCCTCCCCCTCCCGGCCCACCCGACGCGTCCCCTCCCCACCCGACGCGTCCCCTCCCCACCCGACGCGTCCCCTCCCCACCCGATGCGCCACCTCACCAACTGGCACGACCTGCCCGACGCCGTCTGGGACGGCTGCCTTGCCCGGGCCCTTGAGCACGGCGCGCGCCGCGCCTGGACCGATGCCGCGCGGCACCGCGCGCTCGGGCTCGTCTTCTTCAACCCCAGCCTGCGCACGCGCGTCTCGATGGAGATGGCCGCTGCGCACCTCGGCGCGACGGCCACCGTGCTCACGCCGGGGCAGGGTACGTGGGACCTCGAGTGGCGCGACGACGTGCGCATGGACGGCCCGCGCGCCGAGCACGTCCGCGAAGCCGTCGGCGTGCTCGGGCGCTACGTGGACGCGCTCGGCGTGCGCACCTTCGCCGGCCTGACCGACCGCGCCGCCGACCGCGCCGACGCGGCCTTCCAGGCCGTCGTCGCGGCCGCATCCGTGCCGGTCGTCAACCTCGAGTCGGCGCGCTGGCATCCGTGCCAGGCCCTCGCCGATGCCGCCGCGCTCGGCGCGCACTGGGGCCGCGAGGTGCGCGGGCGCCGCTTCGTGCTCTCGTGGGCGCCGCACCCGCGCCCACTTCCGCGAGCCGTCCCCCACTCGGCACTCCTGATGGCCGCCCGCCAGGGCATGGACGTCGTCGTGGCCCGTCCTGAGGGCTTCGCACTCGACCCGGACGTGATGGCGGTCGCGCGCGCGACCGCCGCCCGGCACGGCGGATCGGTCGCCGAAACCGACTGCCAGGCGGACGCGCTCGCCGGCGCGCACGTCGTCTACGCCAAGGCCTGGGCCGGCGATCTCATCTACGACGACCCCACCGCCGAGGCGGCCCGCCGCGCCCACCACGCCGGCTGGACAGTCACCGAGGCTGCCATGGAGACGACCGCCCCTGAGGGCGTCTTCATGCACTGCCTGCCCGTCCGCCGCGGCGTCGTCGTGGAGGGCGCCGTCCTCGACGGGCCGCGGGCGCTCCACCTGTTCCAGGCCGAGTACCGCCTCCACGCGCAGAAGGCCATCCTTGAGTGGGTCTGGAACCTACGCCCGCAGCGGTAGGCCGTGGCCTGCCACCAGCCCTCACCCGAAACCGGCCGCCGAGCCGCTCCGATGCAAAGTCCGATCAGCCCCCCTCTCGTCGCCGGCCCGTTCGCGGCGGGCGCTCCTGAGGCAGACGCGCTCACGGTCGTCAAGCTGGGCGGCGCCCTGCTCGCCGACGGTGCGGCGCTCGCGCGCGTCTGGGAGGGCGTGCGTGCCCTGGGCGTTCCAGTCGTCGTCGTGCACGGCGGCGGGCCGCAGGCGACGGCGCTCGCGCGGCGCCTCGGGCACGAGCCGCGCCTGGTCGCCGGCAGGCGCGTCACGACCGACCTCGACCTCCAGATCGCGCTCTGGACGCTGCGCGGCGAACTCAACGCGCGCCTCGTGGCCTCGGCGCAGGCGGCCGGCGTGCGCGCGGCCGGCCTCTCCGGCGCCGACGGCGCCACCGTCCGCGTCGCGCGCCGCCCACCCTGCGACGTGGATGGCGAGACGGTGGACTTCGGGCACGTCGGCGACGTCGTGGCGGCCGATCCCGCGCTTGCGCGCGCCCTGCTTACGGCCGGCTTCGTGCCCGTCGTCGCGCCTGTCTGCGCCGATGCCGCCGGGTCGCTCTACAACGTCAACGCGGATACGGTCGCGCTCGCGCTCGCGGCGGCGCTCGGGGCACACGCGCTCCTGCTCGTCGCCGAGGCCGGCGCCGTCTTCCGCCGCTACCCCGACCCGGCCTCACGCCTGCCCACCCTGGACGCGCGCACGGCCAAGGCCGGCGTCGCCGAGGGCTGGATCGCCGACGGCATGCGGCCCAAGCTGACCGTCGCCTTCGAGGCCCTCGCGGCCGGAGTGCCGCACGTCCGCATCTGCGCTCCCGACAGCCTCGCCTTGCCGGCGGCCGGTACGCGGCTGATCGCCGCGCCGCCGGCCAGCCCCTGAGCGCCTTCTCGAACTCCCTTGGCTTCCGTCCCCGGCTTCCGTCCCCGGCTTCCGTCC
>JBKBRC010000002.1:32248-33448 GCA_046292345.1 Rubricoccaceae bacterium | reverse complement strand
GGCTTCCGTCCCCGGCTTCCGTCCCCGGCTTCCGTCCGTCCCCGATGCACCCCCTTGATCTCCACGCCGCGCTCGTCCGCTTCCCGTCGCTGAGCCACGAGGAGGGCCCCATCGCCGACTTCGTCGAGGCCTGGCTGCGCGAGATCCCTGCTGCGGCCGTCGGCCGCGAAGACAACAACGTCTGGGCCAGCCTCGGCGACGGCGACGACCTGCTGCTGCTCAACTCCCACCTCGACGTCGTGCCGCCCTCGGCCGAGCATCCCTATCCGCCCTTCGAGCCGACGCGCGTGGACGGGCGCGTCTACGGCCGCGGGGCCGTGGATGCCAAGGCGAGCGGCGCCGCCATGCTTGCAGCCTTCGCGCGGCTGGCCGCCGAGGGCTGGCGGCCTCCCGCCGGCGGTCGCCTCGTCGTGGCGCTGACGGCGTGCGAGGAGGTCGGGCGCGGCTACAACGGCATGGCGCACCTGCGCGAGCACGTCTTCGGCCAGCGCCTGCCCGACGTGGCCGCCGCCGTCATCGGCGAGCCGACCGGGTTGCGGCCGTGCCTGGCGCAGAAGGGACTGCTCATCCTCACGCTCACCGCGCGCGGTCGCACGGCGCACGCCGCGCGCGCACACCTCGGCGCGAACGCGCTCACGGCGGCCGCGCGCGACCTGCTCCGCGTGGATGCGATGACGTTTGCGCGCGCCGATCCGCTCCTCGGCGCGCCCACCATTGCGGCCACGGTTATTGAGGGCGGGACGGCCAAGAACGTCGTGCCAGACTGCTGTACGGTCACGCTGGACGTGCGCTCGGTGCCGGCCTACACGCACGCCGAGCTTGCGGCCGAGGTCGCCGCGCATCTCGAGGGCGAGGTGGCGATCTACTCGGACCGCCTCGTGCCGTGCGCGACGCCGCCCGAGGCGCGCGTCGCGCGTGCCGCCGCCGCCGCCGTGGCCGCGCAGGGCCTCGACGCCACCCCCTTCGGCTCGCCAACCGCTTCGGACTGGGTGTTCGTTCACGACCGTCCGGCGGTCAAGCTCGGCCCGGGCCGCAGCGAACTCTCGCACACCGCCGACGAGCACGTCGAGGCCGAAGCCGTCGTGCGCGCCGTCGCGGTCTACGCCGGCCTTGCGCGGCGCTACTTCGAACTGTCGGCCTGAGCCGCTCCGCCCGGCCCACGCATGCAGGAACCCGACCCACGTAGGGACTCGACCCACG
>JBKBRC010000002.1:21946-32148 GCA_046292345.1 Rubricoccaceae bacterium | reverse complement strand
CGACCCACGTAGGGACTCGACCCACGCAGGGACTCGACCCACGCAGGAACCCGACCCACAAAGGAACCAACCGATGAGACTCTGGGACAAAGGCGTTGCCGCCGAGGACTGGGTGACCCGCTTCACCGTGGGCGAGGACTGGCGCTGGGACACGCTCCTGCTGCCCTACGACGCCGAGGGCACGCGCGCGCACGCTTGGGCGCTCGCCCAGATCGGCGTGCTCTCGGGCGAGGAGCTCGATGCGATCGGCGCCGCGCTCGACGCGCTCCGCGACGAAGCCCTCGCCGGCACGCTCACCGTCTCCGCCGCCGACGAAGACTGCCACACGGTCCTTGAGCGCGAGCTCACCGCGCGCGTGGGGACGGCCGGGCGCAAGATTCACGCCGGGCGCTCGCGCAACGACCAGGTGCTCGTGGCGCTGCGGCTCTGGCTGCGCGAGGCGCTCGCGGCCGTGGCCGACGAGACGGCCGCGGCGGCCGAGGCGCTCGTCGCGCTCGCCGAGACGGGCGATGCGCTCGTCATGCCCGGGTACACCCACTTCCAGCGCGCCATGCCGACCACGGCCGGTCTCTGGGCCGCCGCCTATGCCGAGCTCTTCGCCGACGACCTGGCCGGCCTGGCCGAGGCGCGCGACCGCGCCAACGTCTCGCCGTGGGGCAGCGCCGCCGGCTACGGCGTGCCCGCGCTCGCCCTGCCGCGCGAGGCCGTCGCGGCGCGTCTCGGCTTTCGCAGCGTGCAGACGCATGTGCCCGCAGTGCAACTCTCGCGTGGAAAGACCGAAGCGGCCGTCGTGCACGCGCTCGCGCAGCTCGGCGCGACGGCCAACCGGCTCGCCTCGGACCTCGTGCTGTTCACGAGCGCCGAGTTCGGCTTCGTGCGCCTGCCCGAGGCCTACACGACCGGCTCCTCGATCATGCCGCAGAAGCGGAACCCGGACGTGCTCGAGCTCGCCCGGGCCACCTACCACCGCCTCACGGCCGAATTGCACCTGCTGCTCGCGCTGCCGGCAAACCTCCCCTCGGGCTACCACCGCGACCTTCAGCTCACCAAAGAAGCCCTCATGCGCGCCACGCTCGCCGCGCGCGACTTGTTCACGGCCCTCCGCTACGTGCTGCCAGGGGTGCGCTTCGTGCCGGAGGCCATGGCCGCCGCGCTCTCGCCGGATCTGTTCGCCACCGCCGAGGCGCTGCGGCGCGTCAAGGCCGGCGAGCCGTTTCGGGACGCCTACCGGGCCGTCGGCAGCACGCTCGAGCAGCTCGCGACGCCGCCGGCGGCCGAGGCGCTTGCGGCCTACCGCACGCCCGGCACGCCCGGGCAGGCGCAGGCCGCCGCGCTCCGCAAGGCGCTCCAGACCGCGCGCGCGCGCTTCGCGTGAGGCCGCGCCTCGGACGCGGGGACACTTCCCGGCCGATACGCGCGTTCGAAGGACGTCCTCAACCCGGAGGACACGCCCAGCCGCCGCACGGAGCGGCCGTCACCATGCGTTTCGCCTTGCCGCTTCTCGTACTCGCACTCGTCGCCTCCGGCTGCGCGCAGCTGCTCGCCAACCGCTCCGGGGAAGTCACGGGCACCGTGACGTACCTCGAGCGCATTGCGCTCTCGCCCGATGCCGTCGTAGAGGTGACGCTCGAGGACGTCTCGCTCCAGGACATGCCAGCGGCCGTGCTCGACCGGCAGACGATCCGTCCGCAGGGGCAGCAGGTGCCGATCCCGTTCCGGCTTCGCTACGACCCGCTGCGGCTGAACACGGCGCACACCTACGCCGTCCGCGCGCGCATCACCGAGGACGGACAACTCCGCTGGATCAGCGACACGCACACGCCGGTCATCACGCAGGGCCACCCGGTCCGCGACGTCGAGGTTCGCGTGCGCCAGGTGAGCGGCTGAAGCCGCCGGGCGGGGGATGGCCGGGCTCCCGGATGCGCGCCGGGCCGCTGCGACGTGGCGAGATGGCCGTTACAGGGTGACACTGGGTTACAGGGTGACACTAACCTGTCATTCCGGAGAGCTACCATGATGTCGCTGGCCACTCACCGAATTTCGCCATGACGCCCGACCTCCGCCGCCTCGCCGACCCGTTCCCCGCCGCCGACATCGAGTGGAAGCCCGGGGCCGTCTCGCGCGACAAGACCAGGGGCCTGGCCATGCCCTACATCTCGTCGCGCGCCGTCCAGGACCGCCTCGACGAGGTCTGCGGTCCCGCCGGCTGGCGCAACGAGTTCCGCCCCGGCCCCGACGGCGGCGTCCTCTGCGGCCTCTCGATCCGCGTCGTGCGCGCCGACGGGCCGGACGGACAGCCCGTCGCCGAGTGGATCACGAAGTGGGACGGCGCCGACAACACGGACGTGGAGGCCGTCAAGGGCGGGCTCTCGGGCGCGATGAAGCGCGCGGCTGTGCAGTGGGGCATCGGCCGCTACCTCTACGGCCTCGAGCCGCAGTGGGTGCGGCTCGACGAGCGCGGGCGCTTCGCCGAGGCGCCGCGCCTGCCCGCCGCGGCCCTGCCGGCGGCCGAGCAGCGTCCGGCGGCGGAGCAGCGTCCGGCGGCGGAGCAGCATCCGGCGGCCGGCCACGCCGGGCGCGGCAGCGGTGCGGGCGTCCCGGCCGGCGAGTCCGCGCCCCCTCCGGCACCTGTCGAAGGCACGGGCGCGTCGCGTCCCGGGCAGCGGCGCATCGTCCGCCCGGCCAGGTCTTTGGGCGAGGGTGCGCCGCGCCGCGTGCGGCCTCGCCGCTAGGGCGCCGCGCAGGCCCGGCCCGGGATGAGAGACGGGCACCCGCGCGAGTGGGCCGCGTAGCACCGGTCCGTTCCACCTGCCCGTGCCCTCATGACGCTGACGTACTTCGGCCACTCGGCTTTCCAGATCGAGCACGACGGCCGCGCACTGCTTTTCGACCCGTTTCTTTCGGACAACCCGCACGCGCAGGGTGTCGTCTCGGCTGACGACCTCTCGCCGGACGTGCTCCTGCTCACGCATGCGCACGGCGATCATTACGGCGACACCGAGGCCATCGTTCGCCGCGCCGCCCCGCTCGTGATCGGGCAGTTCGAGGTCACCAACTACGTCTCGAAGCAGACCGGCCACGACAACGTCCACCCGATGAACACGGGCGGCGGCTGGAATTTCGACTGGGGCCGCGTCGTGCAGACGTACGCGCGCCACTCGTCGTCTTTCCCCGATGGCACCTACGGCGGCCTCGCGGCTGGCTACCTCCTCCAGATGGGCGGCAAGACGATCTACAACACCGGTGACACGTGCCGCTTCGCCGAGATGGCCTGGATCGGCGAGCAGTACGCCATCGACCTGTGCCTGATGCCCATCGGGGACGACTTCACGATGGGGCCGGACGAAGCCGTGGAGGCGGCCAGGATGCTCCGGCCGCGCCTCACCGTGCCGCTCCACTACAACACGTTCCCGTTCATCGAGACGGACCCGGACGCATGGGCGGAGAAGATGCGCGCGGCCGGGCTCGCGGCGCGCGTGCTCGCGCCCGGCGCGACGCTCGACGTCTGACGGACGCGCCCCCATGTGAGGTCGGCCAGAAACGCCACGGGGGAGAGGTCCGGCGCAAATCCGCGCGTCCGGCGCTTGCGGTCGGGGAGGTCGTTGTCGTACCTAATGCCTTGATCCTGATGCCGCCGCACCGTATGGCCACCTCTTCTGCCTCGTCCGTACGGGCCTGCTGGTGGGTCCTGCTCTGCCTTGGCTCGCTCGCCGCGCCGGCGACGGCGCAGGGGACGTTCCAGACCGTCGACCCGTTCTACTCGGGCGAGAATGCGCGCCGCACCTTCTTCGGAGGGCTCGCGCTCTCGGGCGAGCTCGCCTACCGCCAGGCGGACCTGCTCGGCCTCTCCGATCCGGGCACGCCCGCCGCAGACCTGGCGCTCTCGGGCCGTCTGGACTACGCGCTCCTGCCGCAGGTAGATCTCTCGGCCGTGCTCGACCTCTCGGGCGGCGTCGGCGCGGGGGCGATGGGGCTCAGCTGGGTCGTCGTCAAGCCGTACTGGAGCAACGAGTTCACCGACTACGCCGTGCGCGTGGCTGTAGACCCGGCCTCCGAGGGCGGCCTCGGCTTCCGCCAGACCGATGTCACCTTCCTCTCGACAACGGCGCTCTCGCCCTCGGGCACGTCGGACTTTGCGGTCGGGCTGCGCCGGGTGCGTGCCGGATACGACACGGCAACGCCGGGCGCGCCCTCTGAAGACCCCGCCATGCCGGCGGCGCTCGTCGCGCGCGACCCCACCGGCGAGCGCGTGCGCCTCGTCGGGCAGGAACTGCGCCTCTCGTGGGGCTACAACGTGCTCTTCGATCCGGCCGGTAGCCGCATTTCGGTCGGCTTCCTCGGAGAAGCGGGCGACTACACCATCATCGCGACTGCCGCGTCGCGCGCAGATGCGGCCGAGCGGGCCGCAGCACCGGAGGACCGGATACAGAGCGGCACCGCCTGGATTCGCACCGGCTTTGAATGGAGCCGCCCGAGCTACCAACTCGCTCCGTACCTGAGCATGCCGCTGTTCACGTGGGCGACCGTGCGCGGCGACCCCGTGCAGCACGGCCCACGGCCGGACAAAGTGCGCGCCGGGGTGCGCCTGACCCTGCGCTGAGCGCGTGCCGGCCGTAACCTGCCGCCTCGCCCTCGCCCGCCCGCCTTGACGATCGGCCTCGTCTCCGACACGCACGGCTACTACCATCCTGCCCTGGACGACGTGCTGCGCGGCGTGGACCTGATCCTCCACGCCGGCGACGTGGGGGCGGTGGACGTGCTCGACCGCCTCGAGGCGCTCGCGCCCGTGCGCGCCGTCTATGGCAACATCGACGGGCAGGATGTGCGGCGGCGCGCACCCGAGCACTTCCGCGGCACCATCGGGGGGGTTCGTCTCTGGATGACCCACATCGGCGGGCATCCCGGCAAGCCGGGCGGGCCGCCTCGCTGGGCGCGCGGCATCGGCGCCGCGCTCCGCGCCGAGCGGCCGGACGTGTTCGTATGCGGGCACAGCCACATCCTGCGCGCCGAGCGCGTGCCGGCGCTCGGGGGGATGCTCTTCGTCAACCCCGGCGCGGCCGGTCGGCAGGGCTTCCACACCGTCAAGACATGCTTGCGGCTGCACGTCGCGCACGGCCGCACCGCGCGCCTGGACGTCGTCCACCTCGACGCGCCCGCGGGCGAGGCCTCGCCGCTCCTGCCGCCATGACGGACGCTGCGGCCTCTGTCTCCGATACGCCGGCCGGCGCCCTGCGGCGCCTCGTGCTTGCACTCATGAGCCGCCTGATGATCACGCGCGGGTTCGGCGCGCTGTGCGAGCCGGACGGCCTGCGCGTGGTCGCCGTCGTCGGCCGGGGAGACCTGCGCCCCGGGGAGGCCCTCGGCACGCCAGGCGAGCCGGTTGACCTGCCGCCGGGGCCGCTCGCCGGCGCCGACGTGCCCGCGCCGCTGCGCCGGCTCGGAGTCGGCCTCGTGCTGCCGCTACGCCACGGCGCCGAGGGGGTGGGGCTCGTCGCTCTCGGGCCGCGGGCGACCGGCGTGCCGTTCTCGACGGGCGAGGTGGCCCGCGCCCTCGCCGCCGCCTCCGGGACCGCCGCGTCGGTACACGCGCTGCGCGCCGCGGCCGAGCTAGCCGAGGTGCACCGCGCGCTCGCCGCGCGCGCGCAGGCTCTCGAGACGCTCTACGAGCTCGCCCGGGCGTTCGGGCAGGCGCTCTCGCGCGAGGCGGTGCTCAAGCAGCTCGGCTTTGCGCTGATGGGGCAACTCCTCGTGCCGCGCTACGCCGTAGCCCTGCCGGCGCCCGGCGGCGCCCTCGCCGTCGCCGACGCGCGCGGCGTGGACGCGCGCCGCCTCGTGCTTCCGTCGCGCCTGCTTGCGCTCGAGGCGCCGGCAGCGCTCTCGGCTACCGACCTGGGCGGAGCCGCGGCCGCGCAGGGGCTCGCATGGGCCATTCCGCTGCGCGCCGCGCGCGAGACGCGCGGCGTGCTCCTGCTGGGGCATCGCGCTACCGGCGAGCCTCTGGGGCAGGCCGAGGCCGCACTCGCGGCCGCGCTCGCCGCGCTCGCCACGGGCGCGCTCGAGACGGCCGAGCGCGTCGAGGAGCGGCTCGCGCGCGAGCGGGTCGAGGAAGAAATGCGCCTGGCGCGGCGCATCCAGGAGCGCCTGCTGCCGGCGCTGGTGGCGGCTCCGCGCGGGCACGGCCGGAGCGCTGCCTCCGCGGCGGCCTACGCGGGCGCGCCCGTGCCCGGCCTCCGGCTCGCGGCGCGCTGGCAGCCTCGGCAGACGGTCTCCGGCGACACGTTCGAGTGGGCACCGCTGCCCGGCGGGCGCCTGCTCGTGGCCGTGGCCGACGTGGCCGGCAAGGGCGCGCCGGCGGCCCTGCTCATGGCGAGCGTTCAGGCCGGCCTGCGCCTGCTCCGCGCCGACCTCGCCGTGCCCGAGCCCGACCTGGCCGCGGCCACGGCGCGCCTGAACGCCCTCCTGTGCGAGAGCACCGACGCGTCGCAGTTCGCCACGCTTGCCTGGGGCGTGTGCGACCCGGCGGCCGGGCGCCTGCGCTACGTCTGCGCCGGCCACCCGCCCGTGCTCGTCCGCCGCGCCGGTGGGGCCGTCGAGGCAGTCGGGGAGGGCGGGCCGCTGCTCGGCGTGCTGCCCGGGGCAACGTTCGCGCAGGGCGAGACGGGCTTCGGGCCCGGCGACCTGCTCCTCTTCTACACCGACGGCGCGACCGAGGCGGCCTCCGGCGCTGAGGCCGAGTTCGGCGAGGAAGGGCTCGCCGAGGCGCTCCGCACCGCCCCCGCCGATCCGGAGGCCGCGCTGGGCGCGCTCGTCAAGGCACGGGCGCGCTTCGCCGGCCTGGCCGACGACCTGACGCTGCTGGCCGTCGGGCGGGACGCCTGACCGGGCGCCGCCGCAGCTCCGCTGCCGGCTTTCGTCGTCCGGGCTGGTCGTGGTGGAGGGCTTCAGGCGCGCAGCCCGTGTGCCTCGGCGACGGCCTCGAGCAGCGCCCGGTCGGCGGCCGAGAGCGCGCGCCCGCGCCGCGCCATCACGACCTCAGCCACGCGCAGCGCCTTCTCCGGGCGGTAGGGCACGAGCCCCCCGGCGCCGCCCCACGCGAACGAGGGCACGTGCCGCGGCGGAAAGCCCGCCCCGAACAGGTTGCAGCTCACGCCCACGACCGAGCCTGTGTTGAACGTCGTTCCGATGGCGCACTTGCTGTGGTCGCCCATGAACAGCCCGGCGAACTGCCGTCCTGAGGGCTGGTCTGCGTTCCGTGCGGCGTCGTAGAGCGAGACCTCACCGTAGTCGTTGCGGAGGTTGCTTGTGTCGGTGCCTGCGCCCAGGTTGCACCACTCGCCGAGGTAGCTGTTGCCGAGGTAGCCGTCGTGCGCCTTGTTGCTGCGCGCGAGCAGCACGCTCGCGTGAACCTCGCCGCCGACCTTGGATTGCGGCCCGATGGCGCTGCCGTCCACGCGCGCGCCCGCCCTGACCGTCGCGCCGGGCCCGATCCAGCAAGGTCCGCGCACGAGCGCGAGCGCCTCGACGGTGGCCTGCGCTTCGAGGCGCACCGGCCCGCGGCGCGCGTCCAGCACGGCCCCGGCCTCGACGGTAGCGCCGGGCGCCAGGTGGAGAGCTTCTGGCGCGACGAGGGTTGCGCCCGGCCCCACGCGCGCGCCGTCCTGCGCGCCCAGCCCCCCGAGCGCCTTGAGGTCCTCGGCGATGCGCGCCTCGAGGTCGTCGATGAGGTCGGCGAGCGAGCCGACGAGCACGGCGTCCTCAGCCGGCTCGGCGCGCAGGCCGAGGGCCGCGGCGAGGTCGGGCCCGAGCGCGTCCGGCGCCAGCAGGTCCGGTGGGGGGGAGGGGAGCCAGGCGGCCAGGAGGACGTCGCCCTCCGGAGAGGGGAGCACGAGCGCGGAGGGCGGGCCCTCGGGCAGCGCGGCCACGCGCGCCGCGAGCGCGTCCGGGCGCACGCGCCAGCGCCCGTTGACGAGCAGCACGCCTGCCTCGAGGGTGGGCCGCACGCGCGCCGCAGGATAGGCCTCGGCCGTGGTGGCGGCGAGCACGCGGCGCGTGTGCAGCGCCAGTGGCGCATCCGGAAGCGGGAGCGTCCCGGCGGCCGTCTCCGCGAGCGTCCGCGCGCCGACGCGCAGAGCGAAGGCCGGGCGGGTGAGCGCGAGCGGCGCGAGCGCCGCCACGTGGGCGTCTTCGAAGAGGCAGAGCATTGGCCGCGACGCGGGCATCGGGAGGGAAACAAGAGCGGGCGGGCAACTTACGAGCGCCTCCGCCTTCCTCTGCTTCGTGGACTCGATCACACAGGCCGCGCTCGGCGCCGCGTGCGGGCAGGCCGTTCTCGGCCACCGCGTCGGCCGCCGCGCCGCGCTCTGGGGCGCCCTCGCCGGCACGCTCCCGGACCTCGACATCCTCGCCTACCCTTTTCTGGATACCGCAGCCGAGCTCGCCTTCCACCGCGGCCCGACGCACGCGTTGCTTTTTGCACCGGTTGTCGCGCCCGTCCTCGGCGTGCTCGTCTGGGGATTCTACCGAAGGCGCGGCTCGCCCGCCGCCGACGCCGGGTGGCGCGCATGGGCGTGGCTCTTCTTCTGGGCGCTCTGGACGCACCCCATCCTGGACGTGTTCACGGTCTACGGCACGCAGATCTTCTGGCCGTTCTCGGACTACCCGGCCGAGATCGGGTCTGTGTTTATCATCGATCCGCTCTACACGCTTCCCCTGCTCGTGGCCGTGGGCGTCGGGCTCTACCGCAGGTCCGGGCCGGGCGTGCGGCGCGCGGCCGCGGTGGGGCTGGCTGTCAGCACAGCCTACCTCGGGTGGAGCCTGGTCGCGCAGCAGATCGCGCGGCAGGCGATCGCGCAGGCCTACGCCGAGGCGGGCATCGCGACCGAGCGCATACTCGTGGCCGCGGCGCCGCTGACGACGTTCGCCTGGTACGCTGTCGGACACACGGGCGAGTCGCTCGTGCCGGCACGGGCGCGGCTGTTCGCGTCCCCGTGCGCCGTGCGCCTCGGCGAGGCCGTCCCCCGCGCGACGTGGCCCGCCGACCTGGCCACCACACGCGGCGTGCGGCGCCTCGAGTGGTTCTCGCACGGCTACCTGGCCCGCGTGGGCGGGACCGACCGCGCGCCCGTCGTGGCGGACGTGCGCTTCGGGCAGGTTCCGGAGCCGCTCCGCCGCGGCGACGGGCCTGCGTACACGTTCGCCTGGCAGGTGCGCCCGCCCGAGAGCGCCCCCCCCGGCGCGGCCCCGCCGGGGGACGTCGCGCTCGAGCAGCAGCCGGTCGAGGCAGCGTTCTCGCTGGCCGGGGTGCGCCGCGCGCTCGCCGACGAGCTCGGCCGCGGCGCGCTCGCCTGCGACGCGCGGCCCGCCGCGCCCGCCGCGCAGGCCGGGCCACGAGGACGATGAACCGCTGGCGCGCCCCCGCGTACCTTCCGGCGCCCGCAGCCCGCCGGCGCCCGCAGCCCTCCGGCCCCGCCCGATCCCGCCATGAAGTTCTTCATCGACACCGCTGACCTCGCCGAGATCCGCGAAGCCGCCGACCTCGGCGTGCTCGACGGCGTCACCACCAACCCCTCGCTCGTCCGCAAGACCGGCGCCAAAGACTTCCACGCGCACGTCGTCCAGATCTGCGAGATCGTCGGCGACGGCGACGTCTCGGCCGAGGTCGTCTCGACCGACTATGCGGACATGCTCGCCGAGGGACGGGAGCTGGCCGCGCTCCACGAGAACGTCGTCGTGAAGGTGCCGCTCACCTACGACGGCATCAAGGCCATCCGCACCTTTGCCGACGAGGGCGTCCGTACCAACTGCACGCTCTGCTTCTCGCCCACGCAGGCGCTCATCGCGGCCAAGGCCGGCGCGACCTACATCTCGCCCTTCCTCGGGCGGCTGGACGACATCTCGCACGACGGCATGGAGCTGATCCGCCAGATCGTGCACATCTACCAGACGTACGGCTTCGAGACCGAGGTGCTCGCAGCGAGCATCCGCCACCCGCTCCACGTCGTGCAGTGCGCCGAGGCCGGCGCCGACGTAGCTACGATGCCCTTCGACGTGATCAAGAAGCTGCTCCATCACCCGCTCACCGACAGCGGCCTCGAGCGCTTCCTCGCCGACTGGGACGCTTACCAGCGTACGCTCGCGGCCGAGGCGGCCTCCGGTGGCGACGGCACGGCCTGAGACGGCACGGCCTGAGACGGCACGGCCTG
>JBKBRC010000002.1:13529-21846 GCA_046292345.1 Rubricoccaceae bacterium | reverse complement strand
GACGGCACGGCCTGAGACGGCACGGCCTGAGACGGCACGGCCTGCGGCCCCGCGTGCCAGCCGGGTAAGGCAGCGCGCGGCCGGCCGAAGAGCGTGCCTCTGAGGGGCTGCGCGTCAGCGGCCGCCTCGCCCGATCCCACCGAAAACGCAGAAACGCCCGCACGGCCTCTCGGTATCGTACCGGCTACGCTTTTCCCTGCCGCATGCGCTACCTCTCTCTCGGCGACACCGAAGACATCGCCGCCTCCTGCCACCACCTCGAAATCGCCGGCACCGGCCTCGTGCTCGACGCAGGCATGGACCCCGACGCGGAAGGCTTCGACGCGCTGCCGCCGTTTGAGCTGCTGCGCGGTCTGCCCGTAGACCACGTCGTCGTCACGCACGCGCACCACGACCACCTCGGCGCGCTCCCCGTGCTCCTGCGCGAGGTGCCGCACGCGCGCATCCACATGACGCCGGCCACGATGCGCCTGGCGGACGTGCTGCTGCCGGCCTCGGCGCGCCTGCAGAAGCGGCGCCTTCGCGAGGGCGCGCCCGGCGCGGCGCAGGTCTTTGACACCGAGACTGCCGAGGCGCTCACGTACCTCTACGAGGCCCACCCGCTCGATACCGACTTCGACCTCAGCGGCGCCAGGGCGACGGCGCCCCTCACGGCGCGCTTCTACCACGCCGGGCACGTGCTCGGCGCCGCGGGCCTCTACCTCGAGGCTGAGGAAGACGGCCGTAGGCGGCGCGTGTTCTACACGTCCGATACCAGCCTCCGCCCGCAGTCCATCCTGCCCGGCGCGCACCTGCCCCACGGGCCGCTCGACCTGCTGCTGCTCGAGGCCACGCTCGGCGCCGACCCCGAGGCCGAGCGCACGACGCGCAAGGAACAGGAGAAGCAGTTCGGTGAGGCGCTCGCGGCCACGATCGCGCGCGGCGGGCGGGCGCTCGTGCCCGTGTTCGCGCTCGGGCGCGCCCAGGACGTGCTCGCCATGATCGACCGCTTCAAGCGCCGCGGCGTGCTGCCCGCCGAGACGCCCGTCTACACGGCCGGCTCGATGCGCGCCGTCGCCGAGATCTACGACGCTACGCGCCACTCGACGCCCCGCCTCGACCCCGACTTCGAGGTCTACGCCGTCGAGCAGCAGCGCCTGCCGCGCACGAGCAAGCGCCTCTCGGAGGCGCTCGCCGCGCCGGGCATCTTCGTCGTCTCGAGCGGCATGCTGTTCCAGAACACGCCCTCGCACGCGCTCGCGCAGCACGTGATCGAGGACGAGACGAACGCCGTCTTCTTCGTCGGCTTCAACAAGGAGGGCTCGCCCGGCGACGAGCTCGTGCGCGCGGCCGAGGCCGGCCCTGGCGCGACGATCACGCTCGACGAGCTGCGCGGCCCGCAGCCGGTGCGGGCCACCGTGCGGCGCTTCCGCTTCACCGGGCACGCGCACCGGCAGGACCTGATCGACGTCGTCGCGCAGACCGAGCCGGCCACGGTCGTGCTCGTGCACGGCGAGACGGCTGCCAAGGAGTGGATGCGCGAAGCGCTCGCCGATGCCTACCCGGATCTCCGCGTCATTATTCCGGAACAAGGCGCGCCCGTAGAACTCTGAGGGCCCCGATCCGAAGACGAAAGATCCGAAGACGAAAGATCCGAAGACGAAAGATCCGAAGACGAAAGATCCGAAGACGAAAGATCCGAAGACGAAAGACTCCCGCAGCGATGGACGACCTCGCCTCTGAGCCGCTTACTCAGACTACACACCCCTCGCCGCCCGCCGACCGCTCCGCGGCCTGGGAGCAGGGCACGCCGTTTCCGGACTTCCTGCCCACGGCCGAGAAAAATGCCGACCTGTGGCGGGGCGTCTACCTCCGCGCGCAGCTGCCGCCGGCGCTCGTCGAGCGCGCCCTGGCGGTGCCGGGCGCGTGGCGCCTGCTCGCGCTCTCGGCCGACTGGTGCGGCGACGCTTCCAACACCGTGCCGCTGCTGGCCCGGCTCGCCGAAGCTGTGCCGTCGCTCGAGCTGCGCCTGCTCGAGCGCGACGAGCACCTGGCGCTTATGGACGAGCATCTCACCAACGGCCGCTCGCGCTCGATCCCGGCCGTGCTCCTGCTCGACGGCGAGGGCATCGAGCGTGCCTGGTGGGGCCCGCGGCCGGCCGCACTCCAGGCCTGGGTCATGGGGGAGGGGCTGGCGCTCGAGCCGCCGGATCGCTACCGTGAGATCCGCAAGTGGTACGCGCGCGACAAAGGCGTCTCGACGCTGACCGAGGTCGTCGCGATGATCGAAGCGCAGGCGCGTGTGGCGGCCGCCGCCCGGTAGGCGGGGTGGCTCCGACGGGCGCAGCGCCGCTCACTCAGGGCGCAGCGCGCCAGACTATACGCTCCAGAATGGCTCCGCCGAGCGCCTCGAGCGGAGGAAGCACGCCTGGCTCGGCGGCGCCGTAGGCGTACACGAGGCGCACGCGGGCATGGCCCTCGGGCGTGCACACGGCGCGGCCTGCGAGGTCGCCCTCGCCCGGGGCACAGGACAGGGCGGCCCCGCCCGTCTCGGCGAACGACTGCCCGACGCGCACCCCGCCCGGCCCCCGAGCCTGCTCAGACAGCACGTCGATGCGTGCGAGGCGGTTGCCAGACGCGTCCGGATAGGCGTCGAGGGCGAGGAGGCCGTCGGCGAAGGCGGCGATGGGGCTGGCGCCGGCCAGAGGAGCCGAGCGCACGTCCACAGAGAAGCCTGGCGGGAGCGCCGCGCGCACGGCGGCCGTGTCGAAGCGGGTGCGCGCGCCGAGCGGCCCGACGCCGTCGTCGGAGACGGTGAGCGCAGCGACGCCCGTTGCCTCGCTCGGAGCTTCCCCGGCCGGCGCATCGGCGCATGCAGCGGCGCCGAGCGCGGCGGCCAGCAGCGAGGCTGCGAGCCGAGCAAGCGCCCCGAGACGCCAGGGACGGACTGCCGCCCCGGACCGCACCGGACTAGAGCGCACCGAAGACGTCCCCGTGTTCGTCGGCATGGTCCTCGTCCTCGGGGTGAGCGGGGCGCACGAGTGCGAGCAGGGCGCCATGCGGTACGATGAGCAGCTCCTCGCCACCGAATGTGAGTTCGACAGCCTCCTTGCGCAGGAACAGCGCGTAGTCGCCGGCCTGCGCCTGGAGCGGCAGGTAGCGGACGGCCTCGCGCGGCGGCGCCCACGGCTCGGCGTCCGAGTAGTCCGGGTTGGGTATCAGATGGCCCGGCCCCACGCGCACGATGCGACCGCCTTGGACGCGCTCCCTGGCGCGTACGCTCGCCGGCAGCAGCAGCCCGGCGCCGGTGGTCTGCTCGTCGTCGTCGGGCCGGATGAGCACGCGGTCGCCGACGACGATCAGGGAGGAGAGGGCAGTTTCGGAAGACATGAGCGGGAGCGCGGTGCTGGCGCCGGCAGAGACGAGCAACCTTCTGGAAAGCCGTCGTATGATAGGCCCGCGCGTCGCCAGGCGTCGCCCCGACCTTCCCCCACTCGTCCCCTGTCACCTGATCGGCGTCCCAGACCGCTCTTCAGACCGCCATGCGAAGCACCGGATCCATCGTTCTCCTCGTCGTCGTGCTGCTCGTCGGCTTTGCCGGCTGCACCGGTTGCGGGACCTACAACACGCTCGTCGAGCGCGACAACGACGTCGAGCGCGCGTGGGCAGACGTGCAGACGCAGTACCAGCGCCGCGCCGACCTCATCCCCAACATCGTGAGCACGGTGCAGGGCCAGGCCGGCTTCGAGCGCGAGACGCTGGAGTCGGTCGTGGCGGCGCGCAGCCGCGCGACGAGCATCCAGCTCTCGGCCGACGACCTCAACGACCCGGCCGCCGTGCAGCGTTTCCAGGAGGCGCAGCAGCAGCTCGGCGGCGCGCTCTCGCGCCTGCTCGCCGTGAGCGAGAACTACCCCGAGCTGCGGGCCAACGAGGGCTTCCTCGCGCTGCAAGACCAGCTTGAGGGGACCGAGAACCGCATCGCGCAGGCCGTGCGCGACTACAACGGCGTGGTGGCCGAGTACAACGCCGCCGTGCGCCGCTTCCCGTCCAACATCTGGGCGGCCCTGTTCGGCTTCGACCGGCGGCAGCCGTTCCAGGCACGCGACGGGGCAGACCAGGCGCCGCGCGTCCAGTTCTGACCGCTGCGGTGACGCCTCGCCTTCCGCGCTCTTCCGGGGCATGGCTGCTGGCCGTGCTGCTCACGCTCGGCGCGCTGCCCGGCGTCTCGGCGCAGAGCTGGCCTGTCCCGCCTGCGCCAGACCCGCCGCGCCTCGTCAACGATCGTGCCGGCCTGCTCTCGCCTGCCGAGCGCGACGCGCTCGAGCGCAAGCTCGTCGCCTACGACGACTCGACGAGCACGCAGATCGCTGTCGTGATCCTGCCCTCGCTCGAGGGCGCGCCGGCTATCGAACTGGCAACGGCTATCGGGCGGGCGTGGGGCGTGGGACGCGCCGGGCGTGACAACGGCGTCGTGCTGCTCGTGGGCGTGGGCGACCGCGAACTGGCGATCGCAACCGGGCGCGGCGCTGAGGGCGGCCTGACCGATGCGACCGCGGGGCGCATCATCCGCCGCGTGCTCGCGCCGCGCTTCCGGGAAGGGCAGTTCTACGCCGGCCTGGACGAGGCCACCGACGCCATCATGGCGGCCCTGGCGGGCGAGTTCGAGGCCGAGGCGGCCAGCGGTGCCGGGCTCACGACAGGCGACGTTGCGCTGTGCCTGATCCTGGTCGTGATCCTGGTGTTCGTCGCGATCGCGGTAAGCCAGTCCGGCGGGGGCGCAGGCGGGAGGCCGCCGGGCGGTGTGCACACCGTGCCGCGCAGCCGGCCTCGCGCGCGGCGCGGCGGACCCGGCGTGATCGTCGTGCCGGGCGGTGGCTGGGGCGGCGGCTGGGGCGGCGGAGGGTTCGGAGGCGGCGGCTTTGGAGGATTCGGGGGGGGCAGCTTCGGCGGCGGCGGCGCGAGCGGCGGCTGGTAGCGCGCGGCGACTGCGGCGCAAAGCCCGCGCCGGTATCTTGCAGGGCATCGCCTGCACGCCCTCCCGGCATACGTCCCCATGGCCGACGCCTCCCGCATCGATCTGCTGCTCGGGTTTCTCCGCGACGATCCGGACGACGCGTTCACGCGCTTCGCGCTCGCGCAGGAATACCGCAAGCTGGGCAGCCTCGCCGAGGCCATCGCCTGCTTCGAGGCGCTCGTCGAGGATCAGCCGGACTACGTGGGGACGTACTATCACCTCGGGGCGCTCTACGAGGAGACGGGCCGCGCAGACGAGGCGCGCGCCACGTACCGTTCCGGCATCGCTGTCGCCACGCGCCAGGGCGACGCGCACGCGCGCGCCGAGCTCCAGAGCGCCCTGCTCGCCGCCGAAGGCCTCGGCTTCGAAGACTGACGCTGTGACGACCGACGCTGTGACGACCGACGCTGTGACGACCGACGCTGTGACGACCGACGCTGTGACGACCGACGCTGTGACGACTGCCATCATGAACACTTCCCTCCCGGTACGCGGCTTTCGCGCGCTCGCACTGCTGGCGCTTCTCGCCGTGCTGGCCCCCGCCGCCGCGGCGCAGACGTACACAGTGCAGCCCGGCGACACGCTCTTTCGCATCGCGCTCAACCACAACACGACCGTGGACGAGCTGCGCCGCCTGAACGCGATCGAAGGCGACGTGATCACGGTCGGGCAGACGCTGCGTCTCTCGGCGCGCACGCCCGTACCGCAGCAGGGCCCGGCTGCGCCGCCGCCGGTCGGCGTGCCTGTTTCGGCCGCGGGACGGGCGGTGCACACCGTTGAGGCCGGAGAGACGCTTTTCCGCATCGCGCTCCGCTACGGCACGACCGTGGACGAGCTGCGCCGCCTGAACGCGATCGAGGGCGACGCGATTCAGGTCGGGCAGCGTCTGACCGTCCCGGCGGGCTCGGGGGCACCGCCCGTCGCGCAGCGGCCGGGGACGACCGCCGCGCCGCAGCAGACGGCCGCCACGACACCCCCGACGGTACGCACGCCCCCGGCGCGTCCGGAGCCGGCGCGCGACGAGATCCCGCGTTCCGCATCGGCGAACCGGCCCCTCTCGCAGGCGCCCGCACCGCGCGCATGGGCCATCACGCGCACGACCGTCCCGGCCGACGAAGCGCACTTCGTGATGCCCGGCGAGACGCTCTACTCGATTGCCGTCGCCTACGGCTTTACGGTCGAGGAGATGCTCGAGGCGAATCGTCTCACGACGGCCCCGCTCGAGCCGGGCGCGATGCTCGTGCTGCCGCGCCCGGTGACGCCCAACGCCACCGCGCAGCGCACGCTTCCCGAGGTCGCGGCGACCGGTCTCGCGCTCGTCTACCCGGAGGTGCTCGCCGGGCGCAATACCGTCACGGGCGAGCGCTACGATCCGGCCGCATACACGGCCAGCCACCGCACGCTCCCGCTGGGCTCGGTCGTGCTCGTGACGAACCCGGCGAACGGGCGCAGCACGTTCGTGCGCATCAACGACCGCGGGCCGGTCAGCCAGGCGTACCTGACGGAGCTCTCGAGCGCCGCGGCGCGCGCCATCGGTCTGAGCGCCGATGCGGCGCAGCGCGTCGAGTTGCGCCTGCTGCCCTGACGCAGCCCCGCGCACGGGCGCGCGCATCCCGGCCGTCTCCACGCCGTAAGGCCCGGTCTGCCCCGCCCGCCCATGGCTCCCGATCCGCTCGCCGACCTCCGGCGCCTCTCGGCCGAGATGGAGCGCCTCGCCTCGCCCGAGCGTACCGGGCGCCTGGGCTCGTCTCCCCGCAGACGGAAGGCCGCGCCACGCGGTTACTTCGAGGCCACGCGCACGGCTACATACGGCTTCCTGGCCGCGCTGCCGCTTTTCGCGCTCTACGAGGTCGGGGTGCTGCTCGTGCAGTCAGGGCGGGCCGGGCAAATCCGCATCGGCGCGGACGTCTGGCTCAAGCAGCTCCTGGCCATGCTCGGCCTGACGGGCTGGGGATGGCTGCTGGGCTTGGTGCTGCTCGTGGGCGCGGTCGTCTACTGGGCCGAGCGGCACCGCCGCCCGCCGCTCGTGCCGCGCTACTTCGGGCTGATCGTGGCCGAGGGCGTGCTCTATGCTGTGCTCCTGGCCGGGCTCGTAGGGGGGACGGTGGGGCTGCTCTTCGGCGCACACGCGTGGCCGGCCGCGCTGCCGGTGCTCGCCCTGTCGCAGCTCCAGTCGCTCCCGCCCGGCCTGCAGATCGTGCTCTCGATCGGCGCGGGGCTCTACGAAGAGCTCGTCTTCCGCGTGCTGCTCGTGGGCGGGTCGTTTCTGATGCTGCAGCGGTTCTTCCGCGGGCCCTGGACCGCTTACGCCGTGGCCGCGCTCGCCGGCGCGTTCGTCTTCAGTGCCGTCCACCACACCGGGCCCTTCGGCGACCCGTTTCTGCTCTCTACGTTCACGTTTCGTTTCCTGTTTGGCCTGGCGCTCAATGCCGTGTTTCTGCTGCGCGGCTTTGCGCTCGCGGCCTGGACGCACGCGCTCTACGACGTGCTCGTCGTCACAGGCGGGCTGTAGCGGCAGTGCCGGTGAACCTTCCGCGCACGCTGACACCTCACGCGGGCGTCCGCGTTAACCAGACCGCATCACCCCCTACGCAGGATCACCCTTCAGAACCACCCTTCAGGATCACCCTTTACGCATACGATGACCTCGAACTCGCTGCGCACGGCGGCCCTGATGGCCGTCCTGATCACCCTCTTCGCACTCATCGGCGCCGCCATCGGCGGCGAGAGCGGCCTGCTGTTCGCCTTCGCCTTCGCCGTGCTGATGAACTTCGGCTCGTACTGGTTCTCGGACAAGATCGTGCTCAAGATGTACCGCGGGCGCGAGGTGACGGCCGAGACTGCCCCGGAGCTTTACGCGATGGTCGACCGGCTCCGCCAGCGTGCGGGCCTGCCCATGCCGCGTGTCTACATCACGCCGGGCAGCCAGCCCAATGCCTTCGCCACGGGCCGCAACCCGCAAAATGCGGCGGTCGCGTTCACCGAGGGCATCCTGCGCCTGCTGCCGCGCGAAGAGCTCGAGGGCGTGGCCGCGCACGAGCTGGCGCACATCAAAAACCGCGACATCCTCACGTCGTCCATCGCGGCCACGCTCGGCTCGGCGATCACGCTCCTGGCGCGCTTCGCGATCTTCGTCCCGCAGAACCGCGACAACGGCGGCGGAGGCGGGCTGCAGGCGCTGCTGATGCTCATCCTGGCGCCCATCGCGGCGATGATCATTCAGATGGCCATCAGCCGCTCGCGCGAGTTCGCAGCCGACAAGCTCGGCGCCGAGATCGCAGGCAACCCGGACGGGCTAGCCAATGCGCTGCTGCGCCTCGAGCG
>JBKBRC010000002.1:0-13429 GCA_046292345.1 Rubricoccaceae bacterium | reverse complement strand
GACCTGCTCGACGTCGAGGCCGTCGTGGCCGCGGCGGGAGACGTGCCTGTGCTGGTGGACTCCACGTTCGCCACGCCCGTGCTCCAGCGGCCGGCCCGGCACGGCGCCGCGCTTGTCATGCACAGTGCCACCAAGTTCCTCGGCGGCCACGGCGACGTGCTCGCAGGCGTGGTGGCCTGCTCCGAGGCGTGGGCTGCGCGCCTGCGCCAGGTGCGCATCCTCACGGGCGGCGTGCTGCACCCACTTGCAGCCTACCTGCTCCACCGCGGCCTGCCGACGCTCGCGCTGCGCGTGCGCCAGGCCGAGGCCACGGCCACGGGCCTCGCTGCGCGCCTCGCGGCGCATCCGGCCGTGCAGCGTGTCTACCACCCGAGCCGGCCCGGACGCGACCCCCGCGGCCTCGTCGGGCGGCAGATGGATGGCCCGGGGCCGATGCTCTCGTTCGAGGTGCGCGGCGGGTTCGAGGCGGCGGCGGCGCTCTTGCGCGCGCTGCAGCTCGTCACGCCCGCCGTCAGCCTTGGCTCGACGGACACGCTGATCCAGCACCCGGCCGGGCTGACGCAGCGCGTGGCCGCGCGCGAGGCGCGCGCCGGCGTGGACCCGGGGCTGCTCCGCCTCGCCGTCGGCCTCGAGGCCGAAGCCGATCTGTGGCGCGACCTCGAAGCTGGCCTCGCGGCCGCTGCCGAGCACGCCCGCCGGCCGGCCAGCCCCGAACGCACCCCTGCCTGACAGGCATGCCCGCGGGCACACGACTCGCACAGGTCTCGGTCCGGGACGCCGCCGGCCCTTAAACGGTGTCTTGCCAAGCCACCCGGGGGGAACGCAGGGCTGCAGCCCTACGAAAATGTTTAGGAACATCGGGTGGAGGTGCCCATATGCGGCTTCGCCGTGTAGGACGAACCCCCTCTGTGTCCTACCTTAGAGGGTTCGCCAAGCCCGAGCGCGACCCGGCAGCGCGGAAAACGCTTACACCCCCTGCCGGATCGCGCTCTCTGCTGCACGGCCTACGCCACCACTACCGTCCAACCAGCCTCCCACCCCGCCGATGTACGTCCCCCGCAGCCAGCGGATGCTGGATCAGTACCTCCAGGAGATCGGTAAAGTGCCACTGCTCACGCCCGACGAGGAGGTCGATCTCGCGCAGAGGATCAAGCAAGGGGACCAGGCGGCGCTGCACAAGCTCGTGCGCGCCAACCTCCGGTTCGTAGTCTCGGTTGCCAAGAAATACCAGGGGCAGGGGCTCTCCCTCGCCGACCTGATCTCGGAGGGCAACTACGGCCTCGTCAAGGCTGCCCAGCGCTTCGACGAGACGCGCGGGTTCAAGTTCATCTCCTACGCGGTCTGGTGGGTTCGCCAGTCCATCCTCAAGGCGCTCTCGGACCAGGTGCGCACGGTGCGGCTCCCGCTCAACCGTGTCGGCACGCTCTCGAAGATGCGCAAGGCCAGCGCGCGGCTCGCGCAGGAACTCGGCCGCCCCCCCACGCCCGAGGAGATCGCCCAAGAACTGGGCCTCAAAGAAGACAAGGTCGTCGAAGGCCTCCAGCACAGCCGCCACTCGCTGTCGATGGACGCTCCGTTCGACGACGACGACGGCAACTCGCTGCTCGACGTGCTCGCCGACGACTCGTTCGAGTCGCCGGACGACGACCTGACCAACGAGAGCCTCAACATCGACATCGAGCGCGCGCTCTCGTCGCTGCATCCGCGCGAGGCTGAGATCACGCGGCTCTACTTCGGCATCGGGCACGAGCAGCCGCTTACGCTCGTCGAGGTGGGGCAGCGCTTCGGGCTCACGCGCGAGCGCGTGCGGCAGATCAAGGAGAAGGCGCTGCGCAAGCTGCGCCAGAAGCACCGCCGCGAGGAACTCGTCGCGCACCTCAACTGAGACGCTGTACGAACTGAGACGCTGTACGCGGCCCCGTCTGAGACAAGACCTCCCCGAGGCCCGGCCCGCTTGACGACGCGGCCGGGCCTCGGGCGTTGACGCCCGGGCGCGAGGCCTGCGCCCGGGCGCGGGGCCTGCGCCCGCGGCGCTACGCCCGCGGCGGACTGGGCGTGCCCTCCGGAACGTCGCCGCCCTCTCCTCTGAGCAGCGACGGCACGAGGTAGCTCACGGCGAGCAGGAGCGCGCCGAGGCCCGTGAAGAGCAGTACGCGCCAGAGCGTCGGGATCGCACTCAGGTCGAACACGAGCACCTTGGCAACGGTCAGCAGGACCGTTCCGAGGCCCACCTGCCGCAGCACGTCGTCGCGCAGGCGCAGCCCGGCCACGAGCGTCGCAACGCCGTAGAGGCCCCACGCCCCCGACGTGAGGCCGGCGGCCTCGGGCTGCGGCAGGAGCACCAGGCGCAGCAGCAGCAGTACGAGCGTGTGCCCGGCGGTGAGGTAGAGCAGCCGCTGGCGCGAGCCGCGCGCCGAGGCGAGCCCGTGGGCGAGCAGCGCGCTGAGCCCGAGCGCCCCCGCGGCTACTTTGCGCGGCGCGACCGCCTCGGCGCTCGCGGTCGCGTAGAGGTACACACCGAGTGCGAGCGCGCCCAGGAGGGCCGCCGCATGGCCCAGGTGCTCGAGGTCGGCCAGCCGGTCGCGGCGGCCGAGCCAGGCCAGCCCCGTGCCGAGCGCCGTCCCCACGCCGAGCGTGAGGCCGTCGGCCGCGCCAGAGGTGCGCCCGGCCGCCCACGTCGCGAGCGCGGCTGAGGCCACGACGAGCGGCACGAAGCGCGCCGCGTCGCCGCGCCGCAGGTAGGCGGCGGCGCCATAGGTGACGCCGGTGGCCGCGAGAAGCGCCGCCGCAACCGCATCCGGCCAGGTCCATGCCGCGTCGAGCAGGGCGAGCGCGGCGAGTGGCCCGGCGATCGCTGCGAGTGCGCTCGCACGCCAGCGCGCCTGCGCCGACGGCAGCACGGGCGGCACCACGAGCGGCAGCAGGCCAGTCGCCGCAAACACGGCTGCGACGCCGGCCGAAAAGGCAAGCCGGTCCGTCACGGACGGGACGGGCTCGATGCCGAGCAGCCCCACGAACCACGCGACGAGCATCACCGCCCAGCCGCCGGCGGCGGCAGCGCTCAGGAGCGCCGGCCAGCGCGTCTGCGCGAACACGGCGCCGGCCGCACCGACGAGCAGAGCCGTGTAGGCCGAGAGCGCGGCCATCTGCCCCGGCTCACGGTAGAGCAAGAGGGGCGTCATGAGCCCTCCGAGCGTGCCCACGACCGAGAGAGCGGCGTCGCGCTCGCGCACGGCCAGCCCGAGCGCGAGCGCTGCCACGCCCACCATCGCGCCGAAGGCGCCCCAGAGCGGCAGGAGCGGATAGAGCGTCGAGGCGGTCCAGAGCGTGCCGTAGAGCGCGGCGATGCCCCCGCCCGTGAGCAGGCGTCCGAGCGTGGGGCGCCGGCGCCGCAGGCGCAGGCCGAGCCCGACGAGCAGCGCGCCGATGGCGCCGGCGCCGGCTACGCGCACGGCCGGGGTAAGCAGGTCGCGGTCGAGGGAGTATTTGAGCAGGAAGAGCACGCCCACGAGCAGCAGCGCGATGCCGACCTTGCCGAGCACGTCCTCGCTGCGGGCCTCGCGCCAGCGCAGCGTGAGCGGCTGCGCCGTGCGGCGAGGGCGGGCAGGGCGGGCCGCCTCGGCGCGCGCGAGCGTGGCCTCGAGCGCCGCCACGCGTGCCTCGAGCGCCTCGATCCGCGCCGCGTCCACCGCCGAGCCCGGAGCCCGGGGCGGCGCGGCACCCGAGGACGGGGGAAGGGTGGGGCGGTCGCTCGGGTCGGTCACGGCACGGTGGGTGAATCGCCCGGGAATCTATGTGCGCGCGGCACGCGGCGGAGAAAATCCCGTGCAGGGGCAACCCGGCGCACCCGCGTCGTATCTTGCCCATCCACCGCCGGCCGCGCCCCTGCGCCCGCCGGCCAAGTGAGGGCACGTCCCGTACGGCCAGCTCCCTCTGAACTCCGCCAGGGCCGGAAGGCAGCAACGGTAGGAGGTCGATGCGGCGCGATACGGATCGCGTGCCCTCACTTTTTTGTGTCCGGCCGTTTTGTGTCCGTCCGGGACGGCTCGCGGGGCCGCCGATGTGCAGGCCAGGAGCGAGGAGGTGTGGCTATCCTCGCGCGTCCCACTCTGCGCTTCCCCCATGCCTGCCGCTCCGCCCGCATACGACCTCGCCATTGCCGGTGCCGGCCCCGGCGGCGCCGCCTGCGCCGCGTTCGCCGCGCGCGCTGGCCTGCGCGTGCTGCTTGTGGACAAGGCGCCGGCTTTTCCGCGCGATAAGATCTGCGGCGACGCGCTGAGCGGCAAGACTGTGGACGTGATGAAGCGCCTCGGCATGACGGCCGCGCTCCAGGCGCGCCCACAGGTGGCCTCGTGGGGCGTCACGTTCTCCGGACCCTACGGCGACGCCGTCTCGATCCCGTTCGCGCCCGAGGCGCACGCCGGCAAAGACGCCCCCGGCTACGTCTGCGACCGCGCCACGTTCGACGCGCTCGTGCTCGAGGAGGCACTCGCGGCCGGCGCGGAGCTGTGGACGGGCGCGTCCGTGACCGGCCTCGTGCGCGAGGGCGCGGCCGTGCGCGGCCTGCGCGTGCGCCGCGGCGGTGAGGAGACGGACGTCCGCGCGGCGCTCACCGTCGGGGCCGATGGCGCCTACTCGGCGGTCGCACGCGCGCTCGGCATCCCGCAACTCGACGAGCGGCACTACTGCGCCGGCCTGCGCTGGTACTGGGAGGGCGTGCAGGGCTTCGGCGAGGGCAACTACATCGAGATCCACTTCGTGGACGAGGCCATCCCGGGCTACTTCTGGATCTTCCCGATGGCCGGCGGGCGGGCGAACGTCGGGCTGGGCATGCTCTCGTCCGAGGTCAAGCGACGCGGCGTGCGCCTGAAGCCGCTCCTCGAGCAAGTTGTGGCGTCGGAGCGCTTCCGCGAGCGCTTCGCGGGCGGGCGCCCGCTCGAACCGATGCGCGGCTGGGGCCTGCCGCTCGGCTCGAAGCCGCGCCCGATGACCGGCGACGGCTGGCTGCTCGTGGGCGACGCGGCGGGGCTGATCGACCCGTTCACGGGCGAGGGCATCGGTAACGCGATGGTCTCGGGCGAGATCGCGGCGCGGTGGGCCGCGCGCGTAGCCGCCACCGGCGACGCCTCGGCGCGCCACCTTAGCGGCTACCGCCGCGACGTGCTCGGCTACCTCGGCTCCGAACTGCGCGTCAGCCATGCGCTGCAAAAGCTCGGGCAGCGTAAGCGCCTGCTCAACTTCGTGATCGCGCGCGCCGCGCGCCGCCCGGCCGTGGCGGAGGCCATCTCGGTCATGTTCCACGACGAGGCGGCGCGCAAAAAGCTCTTCAACCCGCTCTTCTATCTCCGCCTGTTGAGGACGTAGGGGGGCGCTAGGGCAATACTGTCCGTCTCAGGGCGCTGGCAGGTCGAAGGCGAGCAGCCCGCTCCCGTCCCCGCTCGTGCCGTACACCCGCAGCCCGCCCCCCACCGCCACCACCTGCGCGCTGCGCAGCACCTCCGGCGACGGCAGCGCGTACGAGTGCCGGTAGGACAGACTCGCCCGGTCGTACTCGTCTACGAACCCCGCCGAGCGGCGCACCACCTCCCCCGTCACCTCGTCTCGCCGCCCCCGCACGTACGCCCCCACGAAGAGCGCGTCTCCGTGCCACGACACGCCCGAGGTGCCCATCGCCGTCGTCGGCGCCGACGCGAGGCCGTCCGGGCCGCGCTCCGGGGGCGGGAAGCCGCGCCGGCCGACGGTCTCGGCCACGCGCACGAGCCGCCCGGCCGCGTCGAAGGCGTAGAGCCGGTCGGCCTCGTGGGGCACGTAGAGAAAGCGCTCGCCGGCCGCGGACGAGGCGGCGGCCGTGGGCGGCGCGGCCGCCGCCATGGCCGGGAGGGCGGCCAGGTCGGCGTTGACGAGGCCGTAGTAGTCGGCGCCGGCCTCCTGCCGCGCGATGAGCGGCCCGAGCCAGCGCGCGCCTGTGCCGTCGCGCCGGGCGAGCCCGAGCATGCGGCTCGGGAGGGGCGTGAGCACGAAGAGCGCGCGCTCGCCCGCGGCGAAGTAGAAGTAGCCGTCCTCGGTGGCGAGGCGGCGGAGAAACGTGCCGTCGCGGAGAAAGAACGAGAGCGCGCGCGCGCGGTGATCGGTGACGATTAAGGTGTCGCCGCGCACGGCGAAGTCAATTACGACGCGTAGCTCGCCGGGGCCGTCGCCCTCGCCGCGCCCGATGGCGTTCTGCCAGGCGCCGCCGAGCGTGAAGCGCTTGATGCGCATGTCGCCAATGTCAGCGACAAAAACATCCTCCCCGGCAACAACAACCTTACTACCGTAGAATACCGAGTCCTGCGCGGCCGGGCCGAGCGGTACGGGCACGGCATCGGGGGCGCGGAGGGTGCGCTCGGCCGGCGCGGCGACGTCGGGCTCGTCGAGGGCGTCGAGGGTGGGCGCGTCCGGTGTGAGGGCGCGCGCGAGTGTGGCCTCGGGCGGCGCGGCGCGGAGGCGGAGCGTGAGAACGAGGGCGGCGAGCAGGAGGCCGCCGAGGAGGATGTGGAGCGGGCGCATCGGGTCAGCCGATCACGGCGATCTGCCCCGGCTTCTCACAGGTTTCTGCGCCGTTGGCGTCGCTGCAGAGCATCCTGCGACAGAAGGTCTGGGCTGGCAGGCCACATACTTCCGCGCAGAGGCTGGCGCTGCCCCCGTCGTTACAGCCAGGCCGGGCGGCCTCGGTGGGGGGCGGGGTGACGAGAAAGGCGCCGGCGACGAGGGCGAGGCTGACCATAGAGGCGAGGAGGTGTTTCATCGCATACCTCGAGATGGGTTAGACTGATTTGAGCGTAGGCCAACCCATGCGATCCGCGCAAGGGGGGGGGGCACCTTGATCTTTTCTTGACAACGTGTGCTGCCTGCTTCGGCGGCGGCGCAGGCCTGGAGGCGTGCGATTCGCTCGTCTTACCGCCGCCAGGGGAATAGGCAGCGCGATTCTCCGCCGGCGCTCATCGAGACGGAGCCGGGGGTTAATCCCTGCCTCTGAGCCCGAGGGTCAGCCCACACGCTCCAGCACCGTCGCCGGCTCGAGCGCGCGCACGCGCACGGCGTCGCCGACGGCGAAGGCCTCGCGGCTGGGCGTGTGCACGAGACAGTCCACGCCGCCGAGACCGACGCGGTACGTGATGTCGTGGCCCTTGAAGGCGCGCTCGAGCACGACGCCCTCGCGCGACACCACGCCGGCGGCCACACTGTCGTCGGCCACACTGTCGTCGGCCGCGTCGCTATCGGATGCGTCGCCGGGCGGCGCGAGCGCGAGGTGCTCCGGGCGGAGCGCGACGAGCACCGGCCCCTCGGCCGGGCGGTGCAGCCGCAGCGGACCGAGCGGCGAGTCGGCGCGCTCGGTGCCGTCGGCGTGGACGAGCACGAGGTTGGTCTGGCCCAGAAACTGCGCCACGAAGAGCGTGCGCGGGCGCGCGTAGATCTCCTCGGGCGTGCCCACCTGCTCGATGCGCCCGCCCTGCATCACCGCCACGCGGTCGGCAAACTGAAGCGCCTCCTCCTGGTCGTGCGTGACGAGCAGGGCCGTCGCGCCTTCGGCGCGCAGGATCTCACGAACGCGCGCGCGCATCTCGTGGCGCAGGAGGGCGTCGAGGCCCGAGAACGGCTCGTCGAGCAGCAGCAGGCCGGGGCGCGGGGCGAGCGCACGCGCGAGCGCGACGCGCTGCTGCTGCCCGCCCGAAAGCGCGTGCGGCGCGCGGCGCTCGAGCCCGGCCAGGCCCACGAGGCGGAGCACCTCGTTCACGCGCGCGGCCCGCTCGGCGCGCGGCCACGCCCGCAGTCCGAAGGCCACGTTCTGTGCGACCGTCAGGTGCGGGAAGAGCGCGTAGTCTTGGAACACGAAGCCCACGCCGCGCGCCTCGGGCGGGACGTGTGCGCCGGCCTCGTCGTCGAGCGTGCGCCTGCCGAGGCGGATGGTGCCGCTGTCTGGGCGGAGGAAGCCAGCCACGCAGCGCAGCGCCGTCGTCTTGCCGCAGCCGCTCGGGCCGAGCAGCGCGAAGAGCTCGCCCTGCCCGACCTCAAGCGAGAGGCCGTTCACGACCGGAAGCGCGCCGTCGGCGTAGCGCTTCGAGAGGCACTGGATGGTCAGGTGCGCGTCGATGGTCTCAGGCAGGGCGTGGTCTTTAGTTAGAGAATAGGCGCGCCCGGCGTGCGGGGTTCGCGCCGGAGGCGTCTCGGAGGCGCTTATCACCGAAAACTCGGCGGCGCGGGCGCTTCGCGTGGCCGGCGGCGCCCTCACGCTAGAAGCGCCCCTCGCGCGAGAGTACGAGCCCGACGAGCGCGCCCGAGCTTGCGATGAGCGCGAGCGCGTAGGGCGCCGCAAGGCTGTATAGCGCCTCGCCGGTCGCGCTCCAGACGCCCATCGCGAGCGTGCGGAACCCGAGCGGCGAGAGGATGAATGCGATCGGGAGTTCTTTGACGGCCGAGAGAAACACGAGCACGGCGCTCGCGAGCATGCCGCGCCGCACGAGCGGCAGCGTGGCCGCGCGGAAGGCGCCGAACGCACTCCGCCCCAGGCTCCGCGCCGCCCACTCGACCGCCGGCGGCGCCTGGTAGAGCGCGCTCCGCACCGGCCCGATGGCCTCGGCCAGAAAGTGCAGCGCGTACGCGGCCACGAGCAGCCCGAGCGTCTGGTAAGCAAACGGGGCCGTCCGGAGCGCGAAAAACACGAACGCGAGCGCGAACGCGAGCGGGGGCGTGGCGTAGCCGAGGTAGGCGACGCGCTCGGCGGCGCGGCTCGTGCGCGAGGGGTGGCGCACGCTCAGGTAGGCGAGCGGTACGGCCAGGAGCGCCGCAAGCAAGGCGGCCGGCAGGGCCGCGCGCACCGAGTCGGCGAGGGCAGAGGCGAGCGCGAGCCAGCGGCCGTCGGCGAGGGCGGCGGGGGTGTCGGCGCGGAGGAGCCAGAATGAGACCGTCACGAGCGGTAGCCCGATCGAGAAGAGCGCCACCGCGCCGGCGAAGGCATAGGCGGGGAGGCGCCAGCGTCCGAGCGGCGCGGGGGGCGCGGTGCGGCGGGCCGTCCCGGCGGCGCGTGCGAACCGGCGTCCGCGCAGCAGGCGCGCCTCGAGCCAGAGCAGCGTGCCCGTGAGCGCGAGCAGCATCAGCGCGAGCCAGGCCGCGTAGACGCGGTCGTAGGCGGCGGCGTACTGCACGTAGAGCGCGTAGCTGAACGTCTCGTAGCGCATGAGCGAGACCACCCCGAAGTCGCCCAGGACGTGCAGAGCCACGAGCAGTGCACCGGCGAGGTAGGCCGGGCGGAGCTGGGGCAGCACGACGCGCAGCGCAACCTCGCGCCGCGTATGCCCGAGGCTGCGTGCGGCTTCCTCGAGCGCAGGGTCGAGTCCAAGCAGCGCCGCGCGCAGGTTGAGAAACAAGTACGGGAACGTGTAGAGCCCGAGCGCGAGCAGCGCGCCCGCGTAGCCGCTCACGCGCGGCAGCTCGAGCCCGAGCGCGAGCGCGAGCAGCCCGTTGGTGCCCGTGGCGGCGAGCAGAGCGTATGCCATCACGTAGCCCGGCACGGCGAGTGGGAGCACGCCCAGGAGCGTCAGCAGGCGTCGCCCGCGCACGTCGGCGCGCGTGGCGAGCCAGGCCAGCGGCAGCGCGAGCGCCGTCGCGAAGGCGAGCACGCCGGCCGTGAGCGCGAGCGTGTGCCCGAGCAGGCGCAGGTTGCGCGCGCGCACCACGAGCGCGGCCCACTCGGACGGCTCGGCCTCGAGCGCGCGCAGCAGCAGGTAAGCCAGCGGCACCAGCACCCCGACGGCTACGAGGGCCACGGGCACGACGAGCAGCCACGGTACGCGGACGCGCCGCGCGCGCTGCGCCGCGCGCCGCCACCGGGCCGCGCGTCCGGACGCAGGGCCGCCGGGCGGGGCCGTCAGGAGCGGGAGCCCCGTCGCGCCGGCCTCACCGGCGGGCGCCGCATCCGCTCCGCGCGCGTTGGGCGTGTCCGCCACGGGCGTATCAGTCACGGCACCAGGCGGGCTCAGAGAAGCCCAGCGTCGCGGAGCAGGCGCAGCGTCGCCTCTAGGTCGCCGAGGCGCTCGAAGTCCAGCGCCGGGCTCAGACGGCCGACGCGCTCGGCCGGTACGAAGTACGACGGCAACGCGGTCGCCTCCACGACCGGGTACTCGAACACGTCCTCGGCAAAGAAGCGCTGTGCCTCGGCACCGAGCAAGAACGCGAGAAAGCGGTGGGCGGCCTCGCGGTTGCGCGCGCGCTCGAGCACGCCCGCGCCCGTCACGAGCGCGAGGTTGCCTACGTCGCCGTCAGCGAACGAGTGGATGGCAACAATGGGCGGCGCCGAGGGGTCGGCGTCGGCGCCGAAGAGCGCGCGCAGCACGTAGTAGTGGTTCGTGAGCGCCACGTCGATCTCACCAGCGCGGAGCGCCTCGATCATGGGTCCGTTCGAGGGGTAGGCACGCGGCTCGAGCGCGCGCATGCCGTCGAGCCAGGCGCGCGCGGCGTCCTCGCCCTGCGTCGTGCGCATCGCCGTGACGAAGTCCTGGAACGACGAGTACGTGGGCGTCCAGCCGATGCGGCCGCGCAGGTTGGCCTGGCGCGGGAGGGCCATCACCGAGGCCGGCAGCTGCGCCTCGTTCACGCGCGCGGCGTTATAGGCGAGCACGCGGAAGCGGGCCGAGAGCGGCACCCAGCGGCCCGAAGAAGGCACGAAGCCCGTCGGGCGAGCCGTGAGCGAGTCTGGCAGCGGGGCAAGCAGGCCGGCCTCGGCGGCGGCGCCCAGCGCGCCGGCCGTGTTGGCCCAGAACAGGTCCGCGCGCGAGGCCGCGCCCTCCTCCTGCAGCGTGGCGAGCATCTCGGCATCGGTGCCGTAGCGAACGTCCACGCGGAGGCCGGTCTCGCGCTGGAAGCGCTCCACGAGCGGCCCGACGAGCACGTCGCGGCGCCCGGCGTAGACGACGAGCTCGCCCGAACCGGCCGAGGTGCCGGGGCCGTCGCCGGCGTCGGAGGGGGCGTCGGAGGCGCATCCGCCGAGGGCGAACAGCAGCGCAAGCGCGAGCGCGGTGAGCAGTCCGGCCGGGCCGGCGCCGCAGCGGCAGGAGACAGGCTTCATGTTTAGATCCGGTCTAAGAGCGAAACCGGATGGTACGGCGTCCCGTGTGCCCGTGCGCGGCGGCGCGGTGAAACCTCGTGGAAAGCCGCGTCTTGCCGCGTCGCCTGCGCGGCGGCGCTATGCCGCGCGGGCCGCGTCAGCGCACGCGCACGAGGCGGAGCGCCTCGGCCTGACCGCCCGCGACGAGCCGCGCCACGTAGCTGCCCGGGGCGAGCGCCGCGGCGTCCAGGTGCACGCGGTGCGTGCCGGCGCCGCGCGCGCCCTCGGTCACGACGGCCACGCGGCGCCCGAGCGCGTCGAACACCTCGAGGCGCACGTCGGCGGCTTCGGCGAGCGAGAACGCGAGCGCCGTGCCGGTGCGGAACGGATTGGGGCCGTCGAGGCGGAGGCCGAGCGCGGCGCCCGCGGGCGCGTCCTCGGCCGAGACAGCCCCGCCGAGCCGGAAGCGCGCGAGCACGGGCAGGTGGTCGGACGTGGTGGAGCGGTAGCTCGGCACGGCCGCTACGAGCTCAGCGTAGCGGTCCCCGGAGCCCTCCACGTAGGCAGCGAAGAGCGCTTCGGTGTAGGCGATGTGGTCGATGGCCGAGCCGCTCGTGCACGTCGTGTTACCGCAGAACGTGGGCGTGTTGGCCAGGTCCAGCGCGTCCGTGGCGAACCGGTAGCGCGGGTCATCCACGAACGCAAGGTAGGGCGAGGGGCGCCCGGCGGCGGTCGAGATGCGGAGGCGGTCGTTGTAGTCGCCCAGGATGACCACGCGCGCGCCGGCCTCGACGAGCGCATCCGTATAGGCCTTGAGCGCCTGCGCCGCGCCCAGGCGGCGGTTGTAGTCCTGCGTGCCCGAAAAGGCCTTCGCGTGGAAGTTGATGAAGTAGACCTCCTCGGTGACGTCGCCCACGGTCACGTTGGCGCGCAGTTCGAGCGGAAGCCGCCCGGCGAAGTTGAACGACTCGCCCGGCAGGATCGTCCGGACCGAGCGGACCTGCACAGCGTCCGAGCGGTAGACGTAGGCGAGGCGCTGGTCGGCGTCGGCGCTGCCCGTCTGCGGGCCGATGACGCCGTTGAAGCCGCTCGGGACGAGGTCGCCGACGAGGCGGAAGAAGTCGTTCACGCTCGCAATCTCCTGAAGCGCCCACACATCGAGCCCGGCCTGGCGCACGATCGCGCGCACGTTGCGCACCTGGAGCGAGTCGTCGGACGGCCCGTTGACCGGGTGGGCAAACCACTCGATGTTCCACGACGCCACGTCGAGCGCGCCGGCGTCGCCGCGTGGCGGGATCGTCTGCGCAGACGCAGACCAGGACAGCAGAAGGACGACAAGGCCGAGAACAGCGCGCACGAAACCGGGGGCAGAACGGACGGCGGCTAAAGCTAGGGCGCGTGCGCGCCGGCCCTGTGAAGCGGCCGTGCGTTCAGCCGGGCCGCTGGCGGGCCGGGGCCGCTGGCGGGCCGGGGCCGCTGGCGGGCCCGGTTATCTTGGCGCCTCACCCGCCGCGTTCGCCATGCTCCGCAGCATGACCGGCTTCGGGCGCGGCACGGGCCGGGCCGGAGCCAACCCTCCCACCGAGGCCACCGTCGAGGTGCGCGCCGTCAACGGCCGCCACGCCGAGGTGACGGTGCGGGCTCCGCGCGAGTTGGCCCCGCACGAGGCGGCGCTTCAGGCGCGCGTGCGCGAGGCGCTCGGACGCGGCTCGGTCACCGTCCACGTCGCGCTCCGGCGCGGCGGCGCCGCGCCGGTCGCGCGCGTCGACGCGGCCGCTGCGTGCGCCGTGGCGCGCCTGCTGGATCGCCTCCGCTTCGAGGCGGGCCTCGATCCGGCCACGGCGCCCATCACGCTCGACCACCTGCTCCGCTTCCCCGAGGTGCTCGCCGCGCCCGACGACGACCCGGCGGCCGACGACGCCCGCCGCGCCGAGGCGCTCGCGGCCACCGAGGCCGCCCTCGAGGCCGCCCTCGCGGAGACCGACGCCATGCGCCGCCGCGAGGGCGAGGCGCTCGCGCGCGACCTCGCCGCGCGCACGGACGCGCTCGAGGCGCACCTGGCCGCCGTCGAGGCCCGCGCGCCCGCGCGCGTGGCCGAGGCCCGCGAGCGGCTCACGGCCCGCCTGGCCGCCCTGCTCGGCAACCCCCCCGAGGCGCCGCGCCTCGACCCGGCGCGCCTCGAGGCCGAAGTCGCCCTCCTTGCCGACCGGCTCGACGTGACCGAGGAGTGCGTGCGCCTGCGCTCGCACCTGGCGCAGTTCCGTGCCGCGCTCGCCACGGCCGACGCCGGCCGCCGCCTCGGCTTTCTCGTGCAGGAGCTCGGGCGCGAGGTGAACACGATCGGCTCGA
>JBKBRC010000001.1:154356-189749 GCA_046292345.1 Rubricoccaceae bacterium | reverse complement strand
CGCACCAGCAGCGCGCCGGCCGCGGCGCCGTAGCCGAGGAGCAGCGTCGCGCGCGAGAACGCGACGGCGGGCACGAAGAGCGACACCGTGGCGGCGGCCGCGAACGCCGTTGCCGCGCCCGCTGGCACGGCGCGCAGGGGGCGCCGGGCGCGCCCGTAGCCGCCGAAGAGCGCCACGCCGGCCACGAGCGCCGCTGCGTAGAGCGGCAGCACGAGCGCGTAGAAGACCTCGCCGAAGGCGAAACCGCGCGGCAGCGACCAGGCCGCCGCCGCCGCCGCGAGGGCGAGCGCGGCCAGGGCGAACTCGGCTGCCGGCGCGCGCAGCCGGGCGCCGATGCGCCCGAGCGCCGCCGCCGCCGCGCGCAGGAAGATCCCGCCGCGCAGGCTGAGCACGAGCAGGCGCGTGCCGAGCCGGCTCGCGCGTCCGCGGCCTGAGAACGACGTGGCCGGCGAGGCGAGGTGCTTTTCCACGAAGCGCAGCATGGCCCCGTAGAAGAGCAGCACGTAGCGCAGGTCGCCTTTCTTGGTGCTCTCGCCCTTGTAGTGGACGATCTGCGTGTCGGGCGTGTAGTAGATCCGCCAGCCGGCCTGCTGGATGCGGTAGCACCAGTCGAGGTCCTCGCCGTACATGAAGAAGCCCTCGTCGAGGAGGCCGGCCGCGCCGCGCGCCGTCTCCAGCCCGGCCTCCGGCGTCGTCCCCGTGGCCTTCGTGCCCGTGGCCTTGTCCGGGCCGAGAATGGCCTCGCGGCGGACCATCATGCACGAGCCCGAGAGCGCGTCGACCTCGCACACTGCGTCCTGCGGCAGGTACGTGAGATTGTAGCGCCCGAAGCGGGGGCTCCGCGGGAAGAGCTTGCTCAGCCCCGTGATGCGGTAGAACGCCGTCGAGGGCGTCGGGAAGGCGCGGCGGCTCTCGGGGGCGAACGTGCCGTCGGGGTTGAGGATGCGGCAGCCGGCGGCGCCGGCCTCCGGGTGCGCGTCCATGAACGCGACGAGGCTCCGCAGCGTGTCCTCCTGGAGCAGCGTGTCCGGGTTGAGCACGAGCGCGTAGCGCCCGCGGGCGAGGCGGAGCGCCTGGTTGTTGGCCGTTGCGAAGCCGACGTTGGTCTCGTTGGCGATCAGGCGCACGTCCGGGAAGCGCGCCCGGACCATGTCGGCCGAGCCATCGGCCGAGTCGTTGTCGACGACGAACGTCTCGACGGAGAGACCGCTCGAGGCCTGCTCGACCGACTCGAGCGCCTGCTCGAGAAACTCGCGCACGTTGTACGTCACGATGACGACCGAGACGTCCACGGCGCCGGCCGGAGAGGGGGGCGCTGCGGGCGCCGCCGTGCGAGCGGCACCGGGGGCTGTCGGGAGAGAGCCGGAGGGGGAGGGGGGCTCGCGCATGGCCGCGAAGATACAGTGCGCCGCGGAGCCGGCCGCAGGCCTGCGCAGACGTGGCGTAGCTTGGCCGGGCGCGGGGGAGGCCCGCGCGCTTGCCGCCCCCGAACGCTTTCGCCGCCGTGCGTCCCGATCCTCCGCGCCTCGCCCGTCTCCGGGGGGAGGTGGCTGCCACGCTCGCGCTCGCGGTGCCGCTCGTGCTAACGCAGCTGGCGCAGATGGCAATGAGCTTCATCGACGTCGTCATGATCGGGCGGCTCGGGACGGACGCCATGGCCGCTGGCGTGCTTGGCTCGACGGTCTTCTTCACGCTCATGCTGATCTGCCTGGGCGTGGTGATTGCCGTCAACCCGACCGTGGCACAGGCCCACGGCGCAGGCGACGCCGCGGGCGTCGGGCGCGCGGCGCGGCAGGGGCTCTGGCTGAGCGTGCTGCTGGGCGTGCCGCTGGTGCTGCTGCTGGGCTACGCCGAGCCGCTGCTGCTGCTGGCCCGGCAGGAACCCGAGACGGCCGCGCTCGCGGCCGGCTACCTGCGCGCCATCCGCTGGGGCGTCGTGCCCAACCTGTGGCTGACGGCCCTGCGCGGGTTCTGCGAGGGCCTGGCGCGCCCGCGTCCCGTGCTCGCGGTCGTGCTGCTGGGCGTGGTGGTGAACGTGTCGGCCAACTACGTGCTCATGTTCGGCCGGCTCGGTTTCCCGGCCCTCGGCGTGGTCGGGACGGGCTGGGCCTCGGCGCTGACGATGACAACGATGTGCATGCTGCTGGCGCTCTACGTGCGCCTGGCGCCGTCGCTGCGCGCCTACCGCGTCTTTGCCGGGCTGCGCCGCCCCGATCCGGCTGCGCTGCGGGCGCTGTTCCGGCTCGGCTGGCCCATCGGGGCCACGTTCGGGCTCGAGGCGGGCCTCTTCGCGGCCTCGACGCTGCTCGTGGGGCAACTCGGGACGGCCGCGCTCGCGGCGCACCAGGTGGCACTCAACGCCGCGAGCGTGACGTTCATGGTGCCGCTCGGCATCGGCATGGCCGCGACGGTGCGCGTGGGCCAGGCCGTCGGTGCGGGGGACGTGCGCGGCGCAGCGCGGGCCGGCGGCGTGGCCGTGGCGCTCGGGGCCACGTTCATGCTCGGCGCGGCGCTCCTGTTCTGGCTCCGCCCGGAGTGGGTGATCGCGGTCTACACCGGCGGGCGAGGCGAGACGGCCGTGGCCACGCTGGCGGTACAGCTGCTCGGCGTCGCGGCCGTGTTCCAACTCTTTGACGGCACGCAGGCGGCAGCGGCGGGCGCGCTGCGCGGCCTCAAGGACACGCGCGTGCCGATGCTGATTGGCGCCGTGGCCTACTGGGGCGTCGGGCTCGGGACGGGCGCGATGCTCGGGCTGTGGCTGGGCGGCGGTGCGCCGGGGCTCTGGTGGGGGCTGACGGGCGGGCTCGCCACGGCCGCCGTGTTGCTGACGACGCGGTTCGCGCTGCGCGTGCAGGAGATGAAGCGGCAGGCGGTCGCAGCCAGCCTGCCGGCGATCGGAGACCCCGCCAGGGCCGTGCCCTGACGAGACAGGGCGCTCCCGGGAGGCGCTCGCCGCGCGTCCGAGATTGTGCGCCCGGCCAGGAGCGTGGCCGGGCGTTTCAAGCTATTTTCGATCCAACCTGAAATCTGCCGGTCTACCTTGCTCTGGCGCTTTCTGCCCCCCCGACCGGCCCGCTCCACGCTAAAGGCTATGCCGCAGCTTTTCCCGCGCAAGGCCAACGCCCTGCCCGTCCTCTCCCTCGTCGGCGCGCTCGGTGGCGCCGTGGTGCTCGTGCTCCTGGCGTGGTACTACCTCTCGCCACGGTTCTACGAAGTCGGCTACCAGCCCACGCAGCCGGTCCCCTTCAGCCACGTGCTGCACGCCGGGCAGCTGGCCATGGACTGCCGGTACTGCCACAACCACGTCGAGCAGTCGGCCCATGCCAACGTGCCCAGCACGCAGACGTGCATGAACTGCCACGGCCAGATCCAGACGCAGTCCGTGCGCCTGCTGCCGGTGCGCGAGAGCTGGGCCACGGGCAAGCCGATCGAGTGGGTGAAGGTGCACCACCTGCCGGACTACGCTCACTTCTCACACGCGGCGCACGTCAACGTGGGCGTCGGGTGCGAGTCCTGCCATGGCCGCATCGACCAGATGGAGGTCGTCTTCCAGGCCGAGCCGCTCTCGATGGGCTGGTGCCTCGAGTGCCACCGCGCGCCCGAGCAGCACCTTCGCGACCCGGCGCTCATCACCGTGATGGGCTACAACGAGCAGGTGCGCGCCTCCCGCGAGTCGTTTGCCGAGTACGTCGCCGCCAACCGCGCGCGCGTCGAGGCCGAGGGCATCAAGCCGCCGCAGAACTGCTCCGCCTGCCACTACTGATGCGCCAGGCGCGCGCGGCGCGTCGCCGCGCCGCCGGCCCACTCCTCCACGACGCGTACAGACCCGGCCTCCGGCCACCCCCACCGGCTCCCTGCACATGATCGAGCTCGACGTACTGAGCGCCGCCGACGCGGCCGCCCGCCAGCAGCCCGGCGAACCCTACGCGGCCTGGCGCAGCACCGAAGACCGCGAGAACACGGCCGACTACGCCCGCCTGCGCGCCGACGAGTTCCTGCCCGGCGCCGCCGACGGCGACGACCTTGCCGGCGACCCCGGCCCGAGCCGCCGCTCGTTCCTCAAGGTCATGGGCGCCTCGATGGCGATGGCCGGCCTGACCGGCTGCCGCCGTCCGGTCGAGTACATCCTGCCCTACGCGCGCAAGCCGCAGGAGGTCACGCCGGGCATCGCCAACTTCTACGCCACCGCGATGCCGCTCGGCGGCGTCGTGCACGCCCTGCTCGTCGAGAGCCACGAGGGCCGCCCGACGAAGGTCGAAGGCAACCCCGACCACCCGGTCAGCCAGGGCGCCACCGACGTGTTCGCGCAGGCGTCGCTGCTGAACCTCTACGACCCGGACCGCTCGCGTACGGCCCGCCGCCGCGACGGCTCGGCCACGGGCTGGAGCGCGTTCGTGGGCGAGGCCAGCCGCCTGCTCGCGCGGGCCGGCGAGGCCCCCCTCGTCGTGCTGGCCGAGCCCTCGTCGTCGCTCTCGCTCGCGGCGGCCCGCCAGGCCCTCGAGGCGGCTTACCCGGGGACGGTCTGGATCGACCTCCACCCACACGGCGACGACCCGGTGCGCCTCGGCACGCAAGCCGCCTTCGGCCGCCCGCTGCGCCCGCGCTACCGCTTCTCCGGGGCGAGCGTCATCGTCTCCTTCGACGGCGACTTCCTCTCGGACGACCTCAACAGCGTCTCCAACGCGCGCGAGTACGCTGCCAGCCGCCGCGTGGACGAGCGCGGCACCATGAGCCGCCTCTACGTGGCCGAGTCCACCATGACGCCCACCGGCGGCATGGCCGACCACCGCCTGCGCATGCGCGCCGGCGACCTCCCCTTCTTTGCCGCCGCCGTCGGACAGGCGCTCGGCGTCGAGGGCGCTGCGGCCGAGCTGACCGATGCTGCCTCGCAGGCGTTCGTCAACGCGCTCGTCGAGGACGTGCGGGCCGCCGCCGGGACGGCCGTCTTCGTGGCCGGCCCCACGCAGCCGCCGCCCGTGCACGCGCTGTGCGCCGTGCTCAACGCGCGCTTCGGCGCGGCCGTGGTGGACTACCTCGACACGGGCGAGCCTGCCGTCGAGCCGGTCGGGCCGCGCCTGCGCACGCTCGTGGCCGACATGAACGCCGGCCGCGTGGGCACGCTGCTCATGCTCGGCACCAACCCCGTCTACACGCTCCCCGACGAGCTCGGCTTCGCCGAGGCCCTCGGGCGCGTGCCGCTCTCGATCCACGTCGGCGCGCACTACGACGAGACGGCGCAGCGGGCCACGTGGCACGTCCCGCGCGCGCACTACCTCGAGGCCTGGGGCGACGGGCGGGCCTACGACGGCACGGTCTCGATCATCCAGCCGCTCATCGCGCCGCTCTACGCCGATGCCCACTCGGACCTCGAGGTCGTCAACCTGCTCGCGACCGGGCGCAACAACGCCGGCTATGACCTCGTGCGCGAGGCCTTGCGCGCCGTGCTGACAGGTGACTACGAGGACGCCTGGCGCACCGCGCTCCACGACGGCTACGTGCCCGGCACGCAGTATCCGGTCGTCTCGCCGGGCGCGGGCGCCGCGGTCAGCTTCGCCGGCGTTCAGCGCACGCCCCCGGAGGCTGTCGAGCTCGTCTTCCGCACCAGCCCCACGCTCTACGACGGCACGTTCTCCAACAACGCCTGGATGCTTGAGGCGCCGGACCCGGTCACGAAGGTGACGTGGGACGGCGTGGCGCTCATGAGCCGCACGACGGCTGCCGGCCTCGGCGTCGGGCGCACGCTGAGCCGGGGCAAGCACGAGTGCGACGTGGTGCGCATCACGACGGCCAGCGGCGCCACGGCCGAACTGCCCGTCTGGATCCAGCCCGGCCATCCCGACAACTCGGTCACGGTCCGTCTCGGCTACGGACGGCGCCTGGTCTCCGAGCGTGCTCTGCGCGACCGCCCGCTCCTGGGCCGGCTCGTCAACGTCAACTCGGACGTGTACCACTTCGGGCCGCTCGCCAACGACGTCGGCGAGGGAATGCCGCAGCGCGTGGAGGGTCTCCGCTCGCCGGTGGCGATGACGGTCCTGCCGGGCGTACGCGTCGAGAAGTCGCGCGGCGGCTACCTCGTTGCCTCGACGCAGGACCACGGCTCGATGATGGGCCGGCCCATCGTGCGCTCGGCCACGCTCGAGGAGTACCGCGCAGACCCGGAGTTCGCCAAGCTGGAGCACAAGTACATCGAGGGCAACCGCTGGGAGCAGTTCGACTCGCTCTGGGGCGAGGAGAACGCGGCCTCGGCCGACCCGCGCATCGGCGGCTGGCGCTACGCGGAGAACCAGTGGGGCATGACGATCGACCTGAACGCGTGCTCGGGCTGCAACGCCTGCCTCGTCGCGTGCCAGAGCGAGAACAACGTCCAGATCGTGGGCAAGGACCAGGTGAGCCGGGGGCGCGAGATGCACTGGCTGCGCGTGGACCGCTACTACATCGGCGCCGACGAGGACAACCCGGGCATGGTCTCGCAGGTGATGCTCTGCCAGCACTGCGAGAACGCGCCCTGCGAGCAGGTCTGCCCCGTCTCGGCCACGACGCACTCGCCGGACGGGCTCAACGAGATGACCTACAACCGGTGCATCGGCACGCGCTACTGCGCCAACAACTGCCCGTACAAGATCCGCCGGTTCAACTTCTACAACTGGACCAAGACGCTGCCCGTCGAGGTCTGGATGGCGCAGAACCCGAACGTGACCGTCCGCTCGCGCGGCGTGATGGAGAAGTGCACGTTCTGCATCCACCGCATACGCGAGGTGCAGCAGTACGCGCGCATCGAGGGCCGCGCCGTGCGCGACGGCGAGGTGCTCACGGCCTGCCAGCAGGTCTGCCCGGCCGGCGCGATCGAGTTCGGCGACCTGCGCAACGAGCAGAGCCGCGTGCGGCGGTCGCACGCCAGCCCGCGCAGCTACGCGCTCCTGGCCGAGTACGCCAACCGCCCGCGCAACCTCTACCTGGCGCGCCTGCGCAATCCGCACCCCTCGCTCGCCGGCCAGACGCCGTTCGACAACCCGGAGCCGGTCGACCCGCGCAATCCGGCCTACTCCTGACCTCCCCCGCTCGCCCGGCGCTCGCGGCGCCGCCACCGGCGCCGCGCCCTCAACCTGAGAACACCCGTGGCCAACGTCACCTCTCGCTCCGCCTACGCCCCTGCCGAGGCGCCTAACGGCGGCCCCGTGAAGACGCTCGAGGAAGCGCCGCTCGTACGCGGCGACCTCTCGTTCCACGACATCACGGAGCTCGTCTCCCACCACACCGAAAAGAAGACGCCTCCCGGGTGGTACGCGGCGTTTGCGGTGGCGCTCGGACTGCTCGGCGTGCTCGGCATCGCTATCGCCTACCTCGTCTGGAACGGGACGGGCGTGTGGGGGCTCAACAGTCCCGTCTTCTGGGGCTGGGCCATCGTCAACTTCGTGTGGTGGGTCGGCATCGGCCACGCCGGGACGCTCATCTCGGCCGTGCTCTTCCTCTTCCGGCAGAAGTGGCGCACGTCGATCAACCGCGCCGCGGAGGCGATGACGCTCTTCGCCGTCGCGTGCGCGCTCGTCTTCCCGACGTTCCACGTCGGGCGCGTGTGGGTGATCTACTGGACCCTCCCCATCCCCAACTCGATGGCGATGTGGCCCAACTTCAAGAGCCCGCTCCTCTGGGACGTGTTCGCCGTCTCGATCTACGGCACCGTCTCGCTGCTCTTCTGGTACGTCGGCCTGATTCCGGACCTGGCCACGATCCGCGACCGCGCGGCCAAGATGGGCCGTCTGCTGCGCGCGCGCATCTACGGCTTCTTCGCCCTCGGCTGGACGGGCGCCAACCGCAACTGGCGCCACTACGAGCGCTCGTACCTGATCCTGGCCGGCCTGGCCACGCCGCTCGTGCTCTCGGTGCACTCGGTCGTCTCCTTTGACTTCGCCGTCTCGCAGGTGCCCGGCTGGCACACAACCATCTTCCCGCCCTACTTCGTGGCCGGGGCCATCTTCTCGGGTTTCGCGATGGTGATCACGCTGATGGTGCTCGCCCGGAAGGTGTTCAACCTCGAGAACCTGATCACGCTCGACCACCTCGAGAAGATGAACATCGTGATCCTGGTGACCGGCACCATCGTCGGCTTCGCCTACATCACGGAGTTCTTCATGGCCTGGTACTCGGGCGTGCAGTACGAGCAGTACGCGTTCCTGAACCGCATGATGGGGCCGTACTGGTGGGCCTACTGGGCGATGATGTTCTGCAACCTCATCTTCCCGCAGTTCTTCTGGGTCAAGCGCCTGCGCCGCTCGATCGGCTTCATGTTCTTCACGTCCATCGTGGTCAACATCGGCATGTGGTTCGAGCGCTTCGTGATCACGGTCACGTCGCTGCACCGCGACTTCCTGCCGGCCTCGTGGGACTACTACTCGCCCACGATCTGGGACGTGCTGCTCTACCTCGGCACGTTCGGCCTCTTCTCGACGCTCTTCCTGCTCTTCCTGCGCTTCGTCCCGATGGTCGCCATCGCTGAGGTCAAGGGCGTCATGCCGCAGGCCGACCCGCATTTCTACCACGACGACGCCCACCACGGCGACGGCGGCGCGCATGGTGACGGCCATACGGCGAAGCCCGCGCCGGCTGCGCAGCCCATGCCGTACGCCGCCGGCTCGACGCCGCTCTCCTGACAGACCGCCCGACGCAGACCGTCCGCCCGGCTGCCCCCGGACCGCCACCGCCATGCTTGCTTCTATCCGCCGACAGCTCGAGGACCGCGCCAACCAGCACGTAGGGCTCCTGGCCGAGTACTCGGATCCCGGCGCGCTCTACGACGCCGTCAAGCGCCTGCGCAAGCAGGGCTACACGCGCCTCGACACGTTCTCGCCCTTCCCCATCCACGGTATGGACCGCGCGATGGGCCTCGGGCCGAGCCTGCTCGGCTACATCGTGTTCGGCATGGGCCTGACGGGCCTGCTGCTCGGCCTGGCGCTCATCTACTGGACGAGTGCCATCGACTATCCGATCAACATTTCCAACAAGCCGCTCTTCGCCATCGAGTCGAGCACGCCGGTGCTCTTCGAGATCACCGTGCTCTTCTCGGCGCTCGGCGCCGTAGGCGGCATGCTCGCGCTCAACGGCCTGCCCAAGCCTTACAACCCGCTCTTCCACTCGGAGCGCTTCGCGCGGGCCACCGACGACGGCTTCTTCCTGCTCGTGCAGGCCAACGACCGCTCCTTCGACCCCGAGCGCACCGCCGAGGCGCTGCGCGAGGCAGGCGCGCTCGCCATCGAGCGCATCAGCCACGAGGGCGCCACGCCCGTCGGCAACGACTCGGCGCAGGGGCCGCCCGCCGCGCCTCCCCCGCACACGACCGGCGCCATCTGATCCCGCGCGACTGACTCCGATGCTCTCTCCGATGCCTCTTCCTCTCGCACGGCTCGCCCTCGCCGGCCTTGTCGTCTTCGGCGCGGCGCTCAGCGGCTGCCGCGGCACGACGTCGAGCCGCCCGCCCATCCACCCGAACCTCAACATGGACTTCCAGGAGAAGTTCGGGCCGCAGGAGGCGAACCCCCTCTTCGCCGACGGTGCCGCGCAGCGGCCGGTCGTGCTCGGGACGGTGCGCCGCGGCGATCTCCGCACGAGCGAGTCGGCGCCCTACAAGTTCGGCCGCACCGCCGACGGCGCCTTCATCCGCACCATCCCCGTAGACGTGACGCCGGCACTGCTCGAGCGCGGCAAGGAGCGCTACGAGATCTACTGCTCCATGTGCCACGGCCACGCCGGCGACGGGCGCGGCATCATCATGGTCGGCAACGACGGACAGGGCTACGGCTACACGCCTGCCCCGACGTACCACTCGGACTATCTGCGCGGCGTCGAGGAGGGCTACCTCTACGACGTGATCCTCAACGGCGTGCGCTCGATGCCGAGCTACGGCCACCAGATCGCGCCGATGGACCGCTGGGCCATCGTGGCCTACATCCGTGCGCTCCAGCGCTCGCAGAGCGCCGAGCCCGGCGACGTGCCCGCTGCCGAGCGCGAGCGCCTGCGCACCTACAACCCGAACGTCACCATCTCGAACTGAGCCGGCCATGCCGGGCCGCGCCCCGCGCGCGACCCGGTCCGCCGCGCCCCGCGACCCCCTCGCATGGCGAACGCCCTCACCCGTCTCCTCTTCGACCCCGTCGCGCCGAGCCACGAGCAGGCGCCGGCGCGCTTCCGCGCTGGCGGGGACTTCCGCCCGTGGGTCATCCCGGCCGGCCTCGGGCTCGTCGCGCTCGTGCTCGGGCTCGTCGGCGCGTTTGCCGACGCGCAGCGCTTCTTCTTCGCCTACCTGATCGCCTGGGTGTTCTGCGTCTCAATCGCCGTCGGGGCGCTGTTCTTCCTGATGATCCACCACGTCGTGAAGGCGCGCTGGATGACGACGCTCCGCCGCATCCCGGAGGCCATCGTCGCCAACTTCCCGCTGCTCGGCCTGGCCGGCCTGCCGATCCTGATCGGCATGCACGACCTGTTCCACTGGACGCACGCCGAGCTCTACGCCGAGGGGACCGACACGTTCGACTACCTCCTCGCGGGCAAGGCGCCCTACTTCTTCTTCCCGTTCGCGGCCGGCACGTTCCCGTTCTTCTTCGTGCTCCGCTACGTGCTCTACTTCGCCGTGTTCTCGTACCTGGGGCTGCGCCTCTACCGCCTCTCGGTGCAGAACGACACTGCGCCGAGCGCCGAGAACACCTTCGCGATGCGTTACACGAGCGCGTGGGGCATCCCGGCTGCCGGCGTGCTGGCGGCGTTTGCGAGCTACGACTTCCTGATGAGCCTGGACCCGCACTGGTTCTCGACCATCTTCGGCGTCTACTTCTTCGCCGGCGCATGGCTGGCCAACGTGTGCCTCATGGCAATGGTCGCGCTCTGGTTTCGCCAGAAGGGCCTGCTCGTAAACACGATCTCGAACGAGCACCTGCACGACCTTGGCAAATGGATGTTCGGGTTCGTCGTCTTCTGGGCCTACATCTTCTTCAGCCAGTACATGCTTTACTGGTACGCGAACATCCCGGAGGAGACGATGTGGTTCCTCAAGCGCGAGCGCGAAGGCTGGGAGACGATCACGATGGCGCTCTTCGTGTTTCACTTCGCGCTGCCGTTCCTGATTCTGCTGCCGCGCCTCTCCAAGCGGATCCCGGCGCTGCTGGCTGTCATGGCCGGCTGGCTCCTCGTAATGCACTGGGTGGACCTGTTCTGGATCGCCATGCCGGCCCTGCTGCCGCACGGAGACGCCGCCTACGCTGCCGCCACGACGGCCTCCGAGATGCTCGCCTCTGCAGCCCCGGCCGTGACCAACCCCGCCACGGTCGGTACGGGGCCGAGCGCGAACGTGATCTTCGAGCCGGGGATGCACCTGCACGTCGAGCCGGCGCGCATCTCGTGGATCGACCTCTCGGTCTGGGTGGGGCTCTTCGGACTCTTCTTGGGTGCCACGCTGGCGCGCTTCGGACGCCACGCGATCACGCCCTACAACGACCCCTACTTCGCCGAGGCGCTCCGCTTCGAGAACATGTGAAGCACTGCCGGCTCCGCGCTGGCGGCTGGCACGGAATCCGGCGGTTCTAGCTACTTTCACTACTTTCTGAAAACAGCCGGCACGCCCGGCCGTTGACCCTCTGCCATGGAAGACCGCACGCCCAAAATGCCGCAGCCGACACCGGACCCCCATACAGGGGAGCCGCTGCCGCCCGCTCCCGAAGGAATGCGGCCCGGCGCGGACCCGGCTGTCGTGCGCCCGGAAGAGGACGAGCAGCTCGGCCCGCTCGAGGGGCTCGTCTCGGCCGCTGCCGCCGACGTGAAGACGGAGGCCGGCGTAGGTGACGTATCCGAAGCAGAGGCAGAGCTTGAGGCGCTCGGCGTTGAGGAGGAGGGCATCGCTTCGGGGCAGATCCTCGGCATCGTCGCGGCGATTCTTGTCAGCGTGGCCGCGCTTGTGATCGTGCTCTACTTCCTGTTCTACGTGCCTTTCCGCACGCAGACGCAGGTGTCGGCCGCGGCAGGCCCCGAGCACATCGAGGTGCGCCAGCTCCGCGCCGAGGCCGACGCGCGCCTCGTGCAGTTTGGCCTCAACGAGGATTCCACGTTCTACATCCCCATAGACCGGGCAATGGGCATCGTCGCTGCCGAGTTTGGTAGCGAGGCGGCACTCCCGACACCTGAAACGCGTCAGGCCTTCAACGCCGGGGCTGCCCGGCTTGACACGCGCACGCCCGCGCGCCCGGCGACTGATCTTGGCCGGGCGCCTGCACCCGTTCCCGCCGAAGGCCCCGTAGAGGGCCAGCCGCCGCTCGGCGACACGGCCGCTGCGCCGGCGGCGCCTGCCGAGGCCGCGCTCGACTGATTGCATCCGTGACTGCCCGTGACTGCCTGATCCGTCCACTTCTGCTTGTTGCCGCACTCGCTGCGGCAATGATGGCCGGCGTACGGGCAGACGCACAGGTTGTCTCTCCGTCGCGCTTTGCGCCGGTCGACGGACAGGACGAGACGGCGACGCTTCCCAACCGCCTCCAGGGCGAGGTCGGCATCACCGAGCGCCTGGGAGAACGCATCTCGCTCGAGACGCGCTTCGTCGACGAGCGCGGGCGTACGGTCCGCATCGGGGACTACGTGACGGGCGGTCGGCCGGTCGTGCTTGCCTTCGTCTACCATTCGTGCCCGATGCTGTGTAGCCTCATTCTGGATGGCACGGCAGACGCGCTGCGCGAGACCGACCTGGCGCTCGGGCAGGACTTCGAGATGCTCGCCGTTTCGATGGACGCGCGCGACACGCCTGAGGCCGCCGCCGCCGCGCGCGCGCGCTACCTCGAGCGCGCCGGCAAGCCAGAGGCGGCCGAGGGCTGGCACTTCCTGACGAGTCCGGACGAGGCGACCATCCGCCAGCTCGCCGACGAGGTCGGCTTCCGGTTCGCGTTCGACCCGGCCACGGAAGAGTTCGCGCACCATGCCGCGCTCATCTTCCTCAGCCCGGAGGGCGTCGTTACGCGCTACCTCTACGGCGTGCAGTTCCCGGCGCGCGACTTCCGCCTCGCCACCGTCGAAGCGGGGCAGGGGACGGTCGGCTCTACGATGGACCGCTTTCTGCTGACGTGCTTCGAGTTCGATCCGCACGCGCAGGCGTATTCGCTGGCCGTGCTCAACGTGATGAAGCTCGGCGGCGGGCTGCTGCTGCTCGTCATGGCCGGCGCCTTCGTGTTCTTCTGGCGACGCGAATCGCGCCGCCGCGCGGAGGACTGGCAGGCTGCTGTCAGCCCCGGTACGTGATCTTATACACACCCGACCCGCACCTCGCGTCCAATTATGGAGCGCACTGAATTCTGGACTGACGGTGGCACGCTCTGGATGCCCCCGCAGAGTTCCACGACGGCCCACGAGATAGACGCCCTTTTCTATTTCATCCTCTACACCGGCACCGCGCTGACGCTGCTGGTGGCCGTCATGGCCGTCTACTTCGCCTGGAAGTACCGCCGCCGCACGCAGCGCGACCGCCTCACGCCGGTCAAAGAGAGCAAGGCGCTCGAACTGTCGTGGATCGTGATTCCGACGATCCTCGTGCTGGTCGTGTTCTTCTGGGGCTTCCGCGCCTACGTTTCGACGTCTATCCCGCCGCCCAACGCGTACGAGATCAACGTCAAGGGGCAGCAGTTCTTCTGGACGTTCGAGTACCCGAACGGCCTCGTCACGCAGAACGAGCTCGTCGTTCCGGCCGGTCAGCCGGTCAAGCTGATCATGACGAGCCAGGACGTGCTGCACAGCTTCTGGGTGCCCGAGTTCCGCATCAAGCACGACGTGATCCCCAACCGGTTCTCGTTCGTCTGGTTCAACGCGCCTGAGCCCGGCGTCTACCAGGTGCTCTGCACCGAGTACTGCGGCACGAACCACTCGAACATGGGCGCGAAGATCCGCGTGGTGGGCCGCGGCGAGTTCGCCGAGTTCCTGCGAACCGGCGGCGGCGGCGACGAAGACCTCTCGCTCGTGCAACTCGGCGAGCAGCTCTACACGGCGCGCAATTGCAACGCCTGCCACTCGCTCGACGGCTCCTCAGGCGTTGGCCCGACGTGGCAGGGCCTCTGGATGGCCAACCGCCAGTTCACCGACGGCACGAGCGGAGTCGCAGACGAGGAGTACCTCGTCGAGTCGATCCTCTACCCGGCCGCCAAGATCGTCGCTGGCTACCAGAACCAGATGCCGTCGTATCAGGGGTTGCTCACCGATCGCCAGGTGGCGGCGCTCAACGCCTACATCCGCGAGATCAACGGCGCCGCCACCGAAGCCGACCACGCGCTGCCAGGGGATGCCCCGGCCGATGCCGCCGACGGCGATGCCACCCCCGGGGCCGGCCCCGGGGCCCCGAACCCGGCCAACTGAACGCGCGTCTCCACGACACGTCGCCTCCCGACCGTTAACCTTTGCCCGCAGCCATGGCTACCTCTCGTACCGCCGCCCCCGCCGCGACGGCTGCTGCCTACCCGATCGGCCACGAGCCGGTCCACAACTATCTCCGCGAGCCCGGTCCCAGCCCGGACGTGCGGGGCTTCGCCCGCGCGTGGGCCTGGTTCAAGTCCTGGGCGCTCACGGTAGACCACAAGCGCATTGGGATCATGTACCTGGTCTCGGTGGCGTTCTTCTTCGCCCTCGGCGGTTTCCTGGCCCTCGCGGTCCGGCTCGAGCTGTTCACGCTCGGGGAGACCGTCATGGGGCCGGACACCTACAACCGCGTGTTCACGATGCACGGCATCGTGATGGTGTTCCTGTTCATCGTGCCGAGCATCCCGGCCAGCTTGGGCAACTTCCTGCTGCCGATCATGCTCGGGGCCAAGGATGTGGCCTTCCCTCGCCTTAACCTGGCCTCGCTCTACATCTACGGCCTGGGCACGCTCGTCGCGCTCTGGTCCGTCACGACGGCGGGCGTAGACACGGGCTGGACGTTTTACACGCCATACTCGAAGCAGACGGCGACAGCCGTACTCGCCATGGGGCTCGGCGTGTTCATCGCCGGCTTCAGCTCCATCCTGACGGGCATCAACTTCATCGTCACGATCCACAAGATGCGCGCGCCGGGGCTGACGTGGAACCGGCTCCCGCTCTTCATCTGGGCGCTCTATGCGACGAGCATCGTGCAGATCCTGGCCACTCCTGTGATCGGCATCACGATGCTGCTTCTGGCCTTGGAGCGCGTCCTGCAGATCGGCATCTTCGACCCGGCGCTCGGCGGAGACCCGGTGCTGTTCCAGCACTTCTTCTGGTTCTACAGCCACCCGGCAGTCTACATCATGATCCTGCCGGCCTTCGGCGTGATCTCGGAACTGATGGGCACGTTCAGCCGGCAGCGGCTCTACGGCTACCGGGCGATCGCGCTCTCGTCGGTAGCGATCGCGCTGCTCGGCTTCCTCGTGTGGGGCCACCACATGTTCACGAGCGGCCAGAGCCCCGTCTCGTCCATCGTGTTCTCGCTCATCACGTTCCTGATCGGCATCCCGTCGGGCGTGAAGGTGTTCAACTGGGTGTGGACGATGTACAAGGGCAGCGTGTGGCTCCGCACGCCGATGCTCTACGCGCTCATGTTCTTGTTCCTGTTCACAATCGGCGGCGTGACAGGCATCATGGTGGGCGCGCTCGCGGCGGACATCCACCTCCACGACACGTACTTCGTCGTCGCGCACTTCCACTACGTCATGATGGGCGGCACCGTCATGGCAATGATCGGCGGGCTCCACTACTGGTGGCCCAAGATGACCGGCCGGCTCTACAACGAGCGCCTGGGACAGTGGAGCGCGCTGCTGACCTTCCTTGGCTTCAACATGACGTTCTTCGTACAGTTCATCATGGGGAGCCAGGGGATGCCGCGCCGCTACTACGACTACCCGGACACGCCGTGGCTCGAGCCGCTCCACCAGATCTCGACCATCGGGTCGTGGGTGCTCGCGCTCGGCCTGATGCTGGTCCTCATCAATGGCATCCACTCGCTCTTCCGGGGCCGGCTCGCACCGGGTAACCCGTGGGGAGCGGCCACGCTCGAGTGGACGCACTGCACGTCGCCGCCGGACCCGCACAACTTCCACCGCACGCCGCTCGTCACGCACGGCCCCTATGACTACGACGTTCTCTTTGGCTCGACCGAGGGGGCCGGCGATGGCGCGGCGGCTGGCGATGGGGCCTCTGGCGACGGGGCAACCGTCCGCGTGCCCGATGTCCGCGTGGGCGTGCCACAGGAAACTTCCAGCGTAGACGACGGCACGCAGCAGCCTGCGCCGCCGGCCGTCTGAGCTTCTCCCGGCCCGAAGCCCCGAGGCTCCGGGCCGGGGCTACCGTTCGCTTTCTCGACTGCGCCTTTCATGGCAAACCCGACCCCGTCCAAGGTTTCCGTCTCGGATCCGCACGGCGCCGCGTCTCACGGCGGCGATGGCCACAGCCACGGCCATGAAGACGTGATGCTGACCGGCTACGACGGCAAGCTGTACCCGGCCCATCTTCAGCACCACTTCGTCTCCTCGCAGCAGCAGTTCGAGGCGTCGAAGCTGGGTATGTGGCTCTTCCTCGTGACCGAGATTCTGCTCTTCGGAGCCCTCTTCGTCGCATACGGCATTTTCCGCGCGTGGTACCCGGAGCTGTTCGCAGAGGCGAGCGCGCAGCTAGACACGCTGCTGGGTGCGCTCAACACGCTCGTCCTGCTCGGCTCCTCGCTCACGATGGCGTGGGCCATCAGGGGAGCGCAGACGGACAACCAGAAGGTGCTCTTCTGGAACTTGATCGCCACCATTGCACTCGCGAGCTGCTTCATGGTCGTGAAGTACTTCGAGTACACGCACAAATTCCACTACGGCATCTTCCCAGGGGCCAACTTCCAGCTGGTGGAGGGCACGCCGACCGTGGAGCAGCTGGCCACCGGTACGGTTGAGCTCCCGGCGGCGCCCGTCGAAGCGCCGGAGAACCCCTCGTCGTCGGCTCCGGACGGGCCGGTCGTGCCGGCCGAGGCGACGGCCAGCAGCGAGCGCACCGACGCCATCTTCGAGAACCGCCGTGCGGGCATCTTCTTCTCGATCTACTACGTGATGACTGGCATCCACGGCCTGCACGTCATCATCGGCATCATCGCCATCTCCATCCTGGCCTACCAGGCGCGGAAGGGGCGCTACAGCAGCGTCTACTACACCCCGGTCGAGAACGTCGGGCTCTACTGGCACGTCGTGGACGTGATCTGGATTTTCCTCTTCCCGCTGATGTACCTCATCTAGCGCGGCCCTTCTGCCCTGGCCAAGATCCGGAGACCTCTCTGCGCACTTCCAAATCCTATGGCGACCTCGACGCACACGTCTGCCCGGCCCTCCCGTGGCTCCCATGAGCACCGCGGCGGCAATCGCGAGCACCACGGCCATCACCACAGCGGCCCGCATCATCACGTCCTCGGAGCCAAGATGCTCGTACGCGTCTTTCTCGCGCTCGTTGGCCTGACGGTGCTCACGGTTGTGCTTGCGCTCTTCGAGCGGGGCTTTGCCGACGTCGGCGGCACCCGGATCGATCTGCCGCAGCTGCACCTGGGGGCGTTCAGCGTGCCGGTGGCCCTTGCCATCGCCGGCGTCAAGGCGACGCTCGTGGCGGCCTACTTCATGAACCTGCGCGAGGACCGGGGGACGCCGCTGCTGTCCTTTATTGCCAGCTTTGTTTTCCTAATCATCTTTTTCGCGTTCACCTATCTTGACACGGGCTTTCGCGATACCTTTACCGAGCAGTCGGCCGTGCCGGTAGACATATATCAGGAGCGCCTGCTAGAGGGCCAGGCTCGCACCGAGGCCCTCGCGCCCGAGTTCGAAGCCGTACCGCTTGTCGACACGCCCGATCCCCGCCTGTTCTCGAACCCTGCGCTCGAGCCCGGTGCGCCTGCCGCCACACCCGCCGCCCCGGCGGATGATGGGGCAGACGACTAGCGACTTCCTACGGGCGCCCCATTCCTCCCCGCCATGCCGTCCGTCGCGCTGATTCTCCTGCCTGGTGCGCTCCTGACGGGCTTCTTCATGCTGGCTGTGCCCGCCGTCGTGCTCATGACCGTGTGGACGGTCATCACGATGTGCCGCATCCTGTTTCCTGAGCGCCCGCTGCCCTTCGACGCCGCCGCGCGGCGGGAGGCAGCCCGCCGTCAGGGACGCGCCGTTCCCGTACGGCTCCAGGACATCCTCGACGACCAGCGGCGCCCCGTGCGGCGCCCCGTACTGCCGCAGGCGCAGACGATCCATCCGGAGGAGACGGCGCCGCGGACCGACCCTCTCTACCAAGACCTCTGGCTGCGGCGCAACTGAGCGTGTTGCAGCGGAGAGGCGCCGCGGGACGCCCCTGCGGGATACGCTCGCGTTGTAGGGCCTGATGCGCGTTGTAAGACCTGATGGTCGCAGGACCTGATGAAAGTCACTGAGCACTACGACCGCGCCGCGGCGCCCCTCATCTCCTACGAGATCATCCCGCCGCACCGCGGCGGCTCGGTCGAGGACGTGCTCTCGATCGTGGAGGCGCTCGCGCCCTACGAGCCGCCTTTCGTGGACGTGACGAGCCACTCGGCAGAGGCGTACTTCGAGGAAATGCCCGACGGCTCGCTGCGCCGCCACGTCAAGCGCAAGCGTCCGGGCACGCTCGGGCTGTGCGCGGCCATCCAGCACCGCTTCGGCATCGACGCGGTGCCGCACATCCTCTGCCACGGCTTCACGCGCGAGGAGACCGAGGATGCACTGATCGAATTGCATTATCTCGGCATACGCAACGTGCTCGCCGTGCGAGGGGACGACAAAGGGATCCCGGCCAAAGTGCGCGCAGACTGCTCGCGCAACGAGTACGCCTGCGACCTCGTCGCGCAGATCCACGCGATGAACCACGGGCACTACCTCGGCGAGCTGCTCGATGCCGCCCCGACCGACTTCTGCATCGGCGTGGGGGGGTATCCGGAGAAGCATAGCGAGGCGCCCAACAAGACGTGGGACGTGCTCAACCTCAAGCGCAAGGTGGATGCCGGGGCAGACTACGTCGTCACGCAGATGTTCTTCGACAACCGGCACTATCTGGATTTCCTGACGCGCTGCCGCGAGGTGGGCATCACCGTCCCCATCGTGCCGGGACTCAAGATCCTCACGAGCAAGAAGCAACTTCAGTCGCTTCCGCGCGTGTTCCACACCGAGATCCCGGAGCCGCTCGCAGCCGAAGTCGAGGCCGCGCGTCCAGAGCAGGTACCGGAGATCGGTATCGCGTGGGCGCGGCAGCAGGCCGAGGAACTGATGGAGGCTGGCGTGCCAGGCATTCACTTCTACATCATGTCTACAGCCGAGCACGTGCTGCGCGTGGTGGAGCCGCTCCGGAAGATGGCCTGAGGGCGAAAGATGGCCTGAGGGCCGCCGGTCCTCCGAAAAGCTGCGGCCCGGGTACCAGATCGGACCCGGGCCGCGTCATGTGCGGGAGGGTCAGCGCCTGGTGCGGCGCTTGTCTTTGTAGCGAAGTACCTGGCGGCGGAGCTGGCGCACGCAGGCGTCCACAGCGGCCTCGTGGGTCGACGCTTCGTCGCGCGCGGTGAGCGTGGAACGGGAGACCCGGATAGCGACCTCGGCGGTCTTCGACTGCGCCGGCGCCGTGGCAAGTATCACGTGCGCGTCGTGGATGCCGTCGTAGAAACGGCCGAGCGAGCGGATAGACGTATCGATGTGCAGGCGGAGAGGCTCGGGGGCGTCGCACTGACGGGCGGTGATCCGGGTCTGCATAGGGCGTACCTCGACGGGCTGGTTCCTGACGGCCCGCCCACACGGCGAGCCGCTTCTAGGATTAAGGAACGATGAACCGAAAGTCAAGGTGTGCACGCACGGGGTTGTGCGCTGTAACGCGAGGCTGTCAGGGTCGCTGCGTGCGCACCCCGGCGTGGCGCGGCCCGACCGCGTGCGCAGGCGTCCGGTAGAGCGGTTCAGGTTGCCAGGCCCAGGTAGCGGTCCTCCAGCCGGCGCATGAAGGCACGCGCATCATCGGTAGCGTCGTCGTAGCCGGCGAGGTGGAGCACGCCGTGCGCGACGTAGCGCAGGGCCTCCTGCTCGAACGTCGTCTCGAATTCCGGCGCGCGCTCGGCAGCCGTGTCGAGGTCCACGTAGACTTCGCCGTCGATCACCCGGCGAGCGGGTGCGTCGTCGTCGAGCGAGAAAGAGAGGACGTCGGTCTCATAGTCGTGCCCGAGCCAGTCGCGGTTGAGTGCGTGCACGGCCGCATGATCGGCCAGGATGACGCCGAGCGCGCCGAGCGTGAAGCCCTCGCCGTCGAGGATGCGCGCGACGAGCGCGGCCACGGCCGCCTCGTCGAGGCGCCGCGTGGGGTGCGTGTTATGCACCTCGAGCGCGGGCGCGTGCAGCGGGGGGGGGCCGGCGGCGCTCACGAAAGGGCCTCACTCGGGCAGGGCGCCGTCGTCGAAGAGCGGCTCGCTGAGCGAGAGGGCGACAGCGCTCATCATGACTTCGGGCGGCAGGCGGACGAAATCGGCCGAGAGCAGCCGCTCGTCCACTGAGGCGTAGAGCGAGCAGCCGGCCTCGCGCTCGACGACGAGGCCGCTCACGCGCTCGCCCTGGCGCGCGAAAAAGATCACCTCGCCGAGCTCCGCCGAGGCCATGACGCCTGTGCAGCCGTGCAGCTGGAGGAACGCGCCCGTGCTGTAGACGGAGACGAGCGCCGTCTGCGTCCCGTCTGGCAAAGCCACCGCAGGCGCGACCTCGACGGCGAGGCGACGCCCACTGGCCGCATGGGCGAGCGCGAAGCGTACGCGGCCGCCGTCGTCCTCGGCGGGTACGCCGAGCGCGTCGGCGACGCGCGCGAGGTCGGAATCGGAGAGGGCCATCGGCGGTAGAGACGGGCGTGGAAGCAAGGTACGTGCAGCGGCCGAGCCCGCGCGAGCCGTCCGTCCGTCCATCCGGCCGGCCTGGCGCGAGCGGTGCCGGGCCGTGCTAGCCGCCCGCGGGGCCGTCCGCGAAGGCGTCCTCGGCGGTGAGCGTGTCGAGGTTGGCACTGCGGCGCATTGCCTCGCCTTGGGCGCGCATCTCGTCGGGCGTCTGACGCAGCTGCGGCGCGCCGAGCGCGTCGGCGAGGCGGGCCGTGAAGGCGGCGGCCTCCTCGTAGGCGCTGCCCATGAGGTAGGCGCCCTGCACGAACTGGATATACTGGAGCGCCCGCTCCTGTGCCGGCGCCGAGCGCGCCGTCTGGTACTGCCGGAGTGCGAGGTCTTCGGCGCGGCGCAGCGTGGCCACCATGCGGTCGCGGTCGCCGAGCTGCGTGTAGGCCTCGGCGAGGGTGTAAAGCGAGCCGAAGCCGGCAGGGATGGTCGCGAACGGCACCTCGACCTCAAGCCGCTCGAGGAGCGCACGCGCCTCGGCCTGGTAGCCTTGGGCGGCGAGCTCGGTCGCGATCAGGCCGAGCGTGCGCCGGTAGCTGTCGGACATGTTGCGCTCGTTCTCGTTGAGGTAGACGCGCGGGTCGGCCAGGTTCTGGATGCGGAAGCCGCGCACGCGCTCGAGCGCGATCTCGGGCACGACCGCGCCGTCGCCGCGGGGCGTGCTGCGGCGCACCGGCACGACGCGCCGCGCAAGGCCCTCGTTCTGGAGGAACGGCTGGAGGTCCAGCTCGGAGTCCGGCCCGACCGTCGAGGCGAAGTAGACAGGGCGCTCCCAGCCGCCCTCGGCGACGGCGCGCAGGATGTCGAGCACGGCGAGGTCGGCCACGTAGAGCAGGCTGCGGTCCTGCCCGAAGGGGCGGCCGTTGAGGCGCCACGTCATGGGCTCGGCCGGAGCGCCGCCGGCCCAGGGGACGGTCGCCCCGGGCGGAGGCGGGAGTTGGAGGTCGGTCGGCTGGAAGTCCGTCGCGGGCCGGAGCGCGTCCACCTGCGCGTCGGTGAGCGTCATCGGGACCGGGTCGCTCTCGAGGTCGCGCTGGTTTTTGATCTGCTTGATGTACCAGGGCGTGTTGAGCAGCGACAGGTTGACCACGCGCACGTCTGGCCGGACGCCCATGACGAACTGGAGATACCAGAGTGGATAGGTGTCGTTGTCACCGTTGGTGAACAGGATCGCGTTGGGCGCGGTGCTGTTGAGCAGGTTGTAGGCAAAATCCGAGGCGACGATGTTGCCCGTGCGGTCGTGGTCGTCGTAGTTCTCGTAGGCCATCCAGCCGGGCACGGCCAGGAAGAGCACGGCTGCGAGCGCGAGCGTGGCGGTGCGGCGGAGGGCCTCGGCCTGCCGCGCGAGCGCCTCGCGCGTGAGCTCGATGAGCCCGGCGGCGCCGATGCCAATCCAGAGCGAGAACGCGAAGAAGCTGCCCACGTACGAGTAGTCGCGCTCGCGGGGCTGATTCGGCGTCTGGTTGAGGTAGAGGATGATGCCGACGCCGGTGATGAAGAAGAGCGCGAGCACGGCGAGCGCGCGCCGCCAGTCGCGCATGAAGTGCCACGCCATGCCGAAGAGCCCGAGCAGCAGCGGCAGCAGGAAGTAGGCGTTGCGGCTGGCGACCTCGCTCGGCGTCAGGCCCGTCAGGTCGCCTTTCCCGCGGAAGCCCGAGATCCACCCGGCGTCTTGGTGGTCCCCCGCGCGCCCGGCGAACTGCCACATGAAGTAGCGCCAGTACATGTGCCCGAGCTGGTAGCGGACGAAGAAGTCCAGGTCGGAGTTGTACTGCTGGTAGACGCGGACGTGGCTCGGGTCGGGCGAGTGGCGGCGGGGGAACAAGCGCTCCTCGTACTCGGGCTCGCCCGTGCGCGGGTTGCGCACGACGCGCGCGTCGAACGAGGCGCCGCGCAGCAGCGGCGTCGAGCCGTACTGCTCGCGCTTGAGGTACGACACGAAGTCCTCGATCGTGTCGGGATCGTTGAGATCGATGGGCGGGTTCGTGGCCGAGCGCAGCGGGATGATGCCGTACGTCGAGTAGCCGATCACGACGAGCGTGGCGCCGAGCGCGAGCAGGTTGCCGACCGGCATCCGGCGGCGCTGCGTGTACCACACGCTGCCGGCGCAGGCCGCGATCACGGCCACGAATACGAGCACGGGCGCGCCCGTCACCTCGGCGATCGTCGGGAGCGTCTGGATGATGCCGGGATAGATGGCCAGGAAAACCGCCGAGCCCACGACGCCTGTCAGGAGCAGGCCCTTGGTGCGCTGCGCCGTCGTCAGGTCCGCCCGGTCGAACTTGGTGAAGTAGACGATCACGGCCACGAAGAACACCGCGAGCAGGTTCAGCAGGTGCACGCCGATGGCGAGGCCGAACAGGTAGGCGATGAGGAGCAGGTAGCGGTCGGCGTGCAGGCCGAAGGGGTGCTCGCCGCGGGCGCGGATCTCGGCCTCCTCGGCCACCGTGGCCTCGTGCCAGCGCAACGCGAGCCACACCACGAGCGCCGTGAAGAGGATCGAGGGGGCATAGACCTCGGCCTCGACGGCGTTGAACCAGTTGGAGTCCGTCGCCGCGAACGTGAGCGCGCCCACGACGCCGGCCACGTTGGCCGAGAGGCGCTGCGCGGACGTCCACGTGGGCACCTCGCCGGCGAGCGTGGCCTCGCGCGTCTGCCACAGCCGCACCAGCTGCACGATGATCAGGTGCGTCAGCAGCACCGTAAACGCCGTTGCGAAAACCGAAACGAGGTTGACCGTGTAGGCGACCGGCTCAGGCGTGAGGCCGCTGAAGAGCGGGGCCGCGAACGTGAACAGGCGCCCGACGAGGAGGTAGAACGGCGCGCCGGGCGGGTGCATCACCTGCAACCCGTAGACGCTTGCGATGAACTCGCCCGAGTCCCAGAACGAGGTCGTCTTGGCCATCGTCAGGAAGTACAGGACGAAAGCGTAGACGAAAACGCCGGTCGCCACGAGGCGGTCGGTGAGGGTGGCCTTCATGAACTCGGGGGAGGGAAAACAGGCGTCGCGCGGGGAGCGGGCAAGTTAACCCGCCGGGAGGGGCGTCCCGGGGAGGGGCTGCGCAGGAAGGAGGGTCACCAGGTGCGCTGCACAGCCGCAATGGCGGCGTCGAGCTGCGCCGGCTCCATCTCGCCGTAGTTGAAGGCGAACGCGAGCTCGCCGTTCTTGTGGAACACCCACGTCGAGGGAATCCACGTCATGGGCAGGCCCAGGAAATGGCGCCGGCGGTTCTCACGGACGGCGCTCTCGCCCGCGTCGGGCTGTGTCAGTTCGAGCACGCGCTCGGGGATGGCGTAGCGCCGGAGCGTGGCTGCGCCGTCGGCGCCGTCGTTCCACACCGTCACGAACGTGAACGAGACCTCCGGATGCCGCTCGATGACCTCGTACCAGCCGGCTGCGAGCTCGTTGACCGAGTTGTCGCACCACGGCGCCCAGAAGTGCACGACGTGGACGCCGTCCTGTGCGATGATCTCGCGGATACGCGCTTCGGCGGGGGTGAGGTCCGGGGGCATGACGGCGAGGGGGAAGGGCGGGGGCGTGGCCGTCTGCGCGCATCCGGCGGAGGCGAGCGCAGCGGCCAGCATCAGCAGGCGCATGACGTGGGCAGCAGCAGGATACGGACGGGTTCTCTCGCGGCCGAGGGGTCACGGGCAGGCGTCGCCGCGGAACGGCGGCGCGTCGCGCCCGCCCACGACCACGACGAGCTCGCCGCGCACTTTCGTCTGCGCCGCGACGTGCGCGGCGAGCTCGGCCAGCGTTCCCCGCCGGATCTCCTCGTGCAGCTTCGTCAACTCGCGCGCGTACGCGGCCGGTCGCTCCGGCCCCAGCTCGTCCGCCAGCTCGCCGAGCAGCTTGCCGAGCCGGTGCGGGCTCTCGTAGAGCACGATCGTCCGGGGCTCCTCGGCGAGGGCACGCAGCCGCGTCTGCCGGCCCTTCTTCTGCGGCAGGAAGCCCTCGAACACGAAGCGGTCCGAGGGCAGGCCACTCGCGACAAGCGCCGGCACGAACGCTGTCGGGCCGGGCAGCGCCTCGACCCGCACGCCCGCCGCGAGGGCCTCTCGCACGAGCAGGAAGCCGGGGTCCGAGATGCCTGGCGTCCCAGCGTCGCTCACGAGCGCGATCGTTTCACCGGCACGCATCCGCTCGACGAGGTGGCGCGCCTTGCCGTGCTCGTTGTGCGCGTGGAAGCTCGTGCGCGGTGTCTCGATGCCGTAATGTTGCAGGAGCACGGCCGTCGTGCGCGTGTCCTCGCACGCCACGAGGGCTGCCTCGCGCAGCACGCGCAGGGCGCGCAGCGTAAGGTCTTCGAGGTTGCCGATGGGCGTCGGCACGAGGTAGAGCACGGCGCGGAACGAGGGCTCAGGCGGGGGAGGGCAGGGGGGCGGACGCGGCGGGGCGTCGCCGGCGCAGCCGGCCCGGGCGCACGCCGGGTGGGAGCAGGCCGCTCGGCGAGCGCATCTCGCGCACGGTCAGCAGGACGCCGAGCAGCGCTACAACCACCGTGGATGACCACATGCCCAGCCACGGTGGGAAAAAGCCCCGGTCGGAGAGCTTCTCGCCCTGCACGAGCGTCACCCAGTAGAACAGGAAGATGGCTACGGCGAATGTAGCCGTGCGCCCGACGCCCGCGCGTGCCACGCCCAGCCCCAGCGGCACGCCGACGAGCACGAAGACGAGACACGCCAGCGCGATCGCATGCTTCTTGTAGATCTCGATCTGGTAGCGCGTCACGCGCTGCCGCTCCCAGCGGCCGGTCGAGAGCGCGATCTCGGCCTCGGCGCGGACGCTCTGCGCGCGCTCTGCGGCCAGGTCGAACACGGCCCGCTGCACCTCCAGAGGCAGGTCCGCAACGGGCGCGGCGGCGGAGCGACCGGGGGGGCTCTCGCCGGGGGGCGCCCCGGGTCGCCCCGCCGCGCCGGAGCGCATCTGCAGGCCGAAGTCGTCTTGCCCGAGCGCTTCGCCGTCCGGACCCAGCACGGACGCGGCCGAGGGCGCCATCGGGGCGTCTGCGAGCGCGCCCCGAACGCGGCCCGTGCCCTCGGGCGCGTCTGTCTCGCTCGCCGCCAGGCCGAAGGGGTCGGCCGGGGTCGCGGAGCGGCCGAGGCGGCCGATCATGGCGCGGAGCGAGTCCGCGCGCGCGTCGTACACGGCACGCAGCGAGTCGCGCCGTGCGACCATCTCCGAGGTGCGCATCGAGCGGTCCGAGCGCGAAAGCGCCGACGGGTCGGAGCGTTCGAACGCGGGCGGCGGCAGGTCGAGCCCGAGGCGGTGGCGCGCGAACGTGAGGCGCTCGTATCGCCCCGCGCCGGCCGTGAGGTCGGCGCTGCGCTGGTGCACCTCGCCGCCCTCGAGCAGGAGCGTCAGGCGCCCGCCCTGCGTCTGGAGGCGGGCGCGCTCGGCGGTTACGATGGCCTGCCCGCCGGCGCGCCCGCGCGTCTCGACAACCGTTACGCCGAGCAGCAGCCCGGCCGAGTCCGGCGGAATCTGCTCGGCGCGCAGGGCATAGCCGCTCAGGCCGGTGTAGAACGTGCCCGGCTCGAGCGCGAACGCTGGCCGCGCGACCTGGATGTCGCGCCAGAGGCCGTTCATGCGGTAGTTGGCCTCGGGCAGCATGACGTGGTTGAAGTAGCTCATCGCACCGGTGAGCAGCAGCCCCACGAGCAGCACCGGCCATGCCAGTTGCACGAGCGACACCCCGGCGGCCTTCACGACGAGGTAGGCGCGGCTCTCGCTCAGCCTCCCGAACACCGCGAGCAGGGCGAGCAGCCACGCCATCGGCACGGCGAGCGTGACCATGTAGGCCAGGCTGTACGCGACGAGCTCGACGAGCACCGGCGGCGGCAGCCCGCGCCCGACGAGCTCGGGCAGGTAGCGCATCAGAAACTGCATCAGCAGCAGAAACATGAGCGTCGCGAACGCGGCCGTGAACGGCAGCGGGAGCGCGCGCAGCAGGTTCCAGTGCAGACGGTGCAGCATGAGCGGAGGGCGTCCCGTACGGTACGGCCGAGCGGTGACCGGTGGCGTGCTTCCGGCGGGCAGAATCCTGTGAACAACGTGCCCGGACGGCATGGCGAGGCCTTCGCGACTAGCTTTATGGGGCCGCCCTGCCTGCGCGCTGGGCCTTTTCTGCCGCCCCGCTTCCCCCTCGCCGTGCCCTTACAGTACCAGTCGTTCGTCGTCAGTCCGTTCGCCGAGAACTGCTACGTGCTCTGGAGCGGCGCCGAGGCGGCCCTCGTGGATCCCGGCACGGCGACGCCCGAGGAACGCGCGGCCGTGGAGGCGCTCATCGAGGCGCGCGGGCTGCGCGTGCGGCACCTGCTGCTCACGCACGCCCACATAGACCACATCTTCGGCTGCGCGCACTTCGCCCGCCGCTACGGCGGCGCGGCCGAGCACGGCGGCTGGCAACTCCACCCGGCGGACGCGCCGCTCCTGGCGCACGCGCGCGTGCAGGGCGAGCTCTTCGGCGTGCGGGTCGACGAGCCGCCGCCGCCCGCGCACGCCCTCGCCGACGGTGACCGTGTCGCGCTCGGCGACGTCTCGCTCGAGGTCCTCCACGCGCCCGGCCACTCGCCCGGCTCGGTGTGCTTCTACGATGCGGCGTCGGGCGTGCTCGTCGGCGGCGACGTGCTGTTCCAGGGCTCGGTCGGCCGGACAGACCTCTGGGAGGGCTCGTTCGAGACGCTCGAGCGCTCCATCCGCTCGCGCCTGTACGTGCTGCCCGACGAGACGGTCGTCCTCCCCGGCCACGGTCCGGCAACGACCATCGGGGCCGAGCGCCGCGCCAACCCCTTCGTGCGCGGATAGCGCTCCGCGCCCGCCCGGTGACGCGTCGCCGGGCGCACGTTGCCGGTCAGCGGGCCGAGAGCGCGAGGCCGAGGTGCAGCGCACGGCCCGCGGCGGGCTCGAAGTAACGTCCGCCGGCCGCGTTGGGCGCGACCGAGCCGACGTAGCGCGCATCGAGGAGGTTGCGCACGTCGGCGAAGGGCACGAGACGCCCGGCGGGCGTGGCGAGCCCCGTGTGCGCCAGCGACGCGTGGACGGCCGCGTAGGCGTCTGCCCGCACGGTATTGTCGTCGTCGGCCCAGGTCGGTGCGGCGGCGTCGAGGGCGAGGCGGGCCGCGAGGGCGCCGCGTGTCAGGCGCGCCTCGGCGAAGCCGCGGTGCGCAGGCAGGCCGGGCACGGCGCGCCCGTCGGCCGCGCCGCCGCGGAAGACGTACCGCCCCCCCGTGTAGCCGGCGCGGAGCGCGAGCGCGGGCACGGGCCGCGCCTCGGCGAGCAACTCGAGGCCGGCGTGCCGGGCGCCGTCGGCGTTGCGGAAGTAGGTCCGTCCGTCGGCGCCCTGGAACGGCACGAGCTGGTCCTGTACGGCGAGCGCGAACACGGCCGCGTCGAGGTAGAGGCGCCCGCCGGCGACGACGCCCCGCACGCCGGCCTCGGCGCCCCGCGCGCGCTGCGGGCCGACGTCCGGGTTGAAGCCTCCCGCGCCGTCGGGGCGGTTGGCGAGCTCGGTCGTGGTGGGCGTCTCGAAGGCAGAGCCGGTCGAGGCGAACACGAGCGCTGGCCCGAGCGCGTACGCCGCGCCGGCCGAGGCGCTCCAGGCGCCGAGCGTACGGCGGCCGGACTGGTCGCCGTCGTCCAGGAAGCGGTCGCGCGCCTCGAAGCGGACGGCGTCGCGGCGGAGGGCGCCGCTGAGGCGGAGCGGCCCGCGCGCCCACGTCGCCTGCCCGAAGGCGGCCGTCGCGGCGACGGTCTCGGCCTGGTCCAGGCGGCGCGCGCCCCGCGTGCCGGCCGCATTGGCGAAGTTGCGCCGGCTGTCGGCCTGGAGGCCCGTCTCGGCGCCGAGGCTCCACGTCAGGCGCCCGCCCAGAGGGGCCTCGTCGGTGCGCTCGGCGGCGAGCCGCGCGCCGCCGGCGCGGCGGTCCAGGTCGATGTAGGCGAATGGCAGCGGGTTGTCGAGCCGCCGTGCGACCCCGAACGCGCTCGCCTCGAGGGTGGCCCATGGCAGGGCCATGCGGAGCGCGGCGCCCACCTGCCCCTGCGTGGTGCGCTTGCCTGCGGCCTGATTCACGAAGCGCGCCTCCGCCTGGCGCGGATCGGCGCGGAGCTCGTCGGCCGTGAGCGCGCCGGGATGGCGCTGCTCGGGCGCGTGCTCGGCGGCGCCGGTGAGCGTGAGGCGCCCCGCCCGCCCGAGGTCGAACTCGCCGAAGAGGCGAGCACGGGCGATCTCGTAGGCGCTGTGCGCGCGGTAGCCTTCGCGTCGGACGTGGCTCACGAACGCACCTGCGCGGCCGGGGAGGCGTCCCCCCAGCGGCGTGGCGCCCTCGGCCTCGGCGCGCCGCAGGCCGTACGTGCCGCCGAGCGCGCGGGCCCGCGCCAGACGCGGCTCCTCCGGGAGGGTCCGCAGGAAAAGCACGCCGCCGCCGCCGTTGCCCCAGAACGTCGAGGCCGGCCCGCGGAGCAGTTCGGCTTGCCGGACGAGCGCCGGATCGGCGATCGTGAGGGCGGCCTGCCCGTCGGGGAGTGTGAGCGGCACGCCGTCGAGCACTACCTGCACGCCGCGCACGCCAAAGGCCGCGCGCGCGCCCTGCCCGCGGATGGCGAGCCGCTCGCCGAGCGAGAAGTTCTCGCGGTCGGCGAGGTAGAGCCCGGGCAGGCCCGCGAGCACGTCGGCGAGCGCGAGCGCGGCCTCGGTCTCGAGCGCCCGCGGCGGGCGGGCGCGCACGGCGACGGCGAAGGGCGCCGTGGCGGCCGTGGCCGCCGTGCGCGTGGCGCGCACCTCGATCTGCTCGAGCGCGAGCGTGTCGGCGGTGGGCCGGGGGGGCGTCTGCGCGACCGCGGTGCCGGAGACGAGGGCGAGCAGAGCTGCTGCAACGAGGCGGAGGCAGACGCGGGACGTGCGCATCGGACGGACAGGCCTGGGGCGACGGGGACGCGTGAAAAACGGCTGCCGGCGGCTGAGGTTCGGGGGGCCGGGCCGGCTCGCGGCGCAGCGGACTGGCCGCGCGCTCAGTCCACGAAGCGCTCCACGTACTCGGCCGCGTCGGCGGCGGTGGCGCCGGCGAGGAGGCGAGCCGAGGCCGGCTCGGCGCGGCGCAGCAGCAGCTCGAGCGAGCGGTAGACGAGGTCGCCCATGGTCTCGGCGGCCAGGAAGCCGTCGTCGGCGTAGTGGGCGGCGAGCGTGCGGGCCAGACCCGAGACGAACGCCTCGGGCGCGATCAGGTCCTCGCGCATCACGTCCATGAGCGCCTTGTAGCGGTCGTGCCCGACGCGGAGGCGCCCGGCAATGAGCGCGCGCTCCTCGCGCTGGTACTGGTCGACGGACGTCGCGTCGAGGTGCTCGAGGCCGAAGGCGATGATGGGGTTGTTGGCCGCGAAGAACTGCGGCAGATAGACCTGCCGGCGCGGGTGGTGGCTCTGCTGGTCGAAGTCTACCGGGCGGATGCGGTAGTGGAGCTTCTCGAAGTCGGGCGTGAGGTCGAGCACGAAGTTGCCCGCGTGCATGTCGCCGAGCAGGCGCACGAAGCAGCGCTCGTTGAACTTGACGAACTCCTTGGCCAGGCGCACCTGGTCGAAGCGGCCCTCAGGGAGGTAGTCCCGGATGAACATGTCTCCCGGGATGCCGACGATGTGCTCCTCGATGAGCGTCTGGACCTCGTGCGGCGCGTAGGCGCCGGTGAGCAGAAAGTTGATGTGGTTAGGCGAGAGGATGTGCTCGAGCTCGAGCCCGTAGACGCGGCTGGCGTCGGCGCGCTTGACGTAGAAGTAGTCGAAGTTCTCGTTGAGCCGGTTGACGATGCGCACGCGGAAAGGGAGCGTGTTGCCGTAGAGGCAGACGTCGACGCGGTCCACGTAGAGGTGCTCGACCGTCGAGAGGTCGCCGGCGCTTTTGAGCAGGGCGTACGTGCGGCGGAGGGCGTCGTGGACCTCGCGGCTCTCGGCGGGGCCGTAGAAGACCGTGCTCCAGAGCGTGTCGTGGCCGTGCTCGTCGTAGAGAGGCGTCTGGCCGGCGTAGCGCGCGAGGTCGGCGTAGCGGATGCCGCCCTCGGCGAGGCGGTCGTAGCGGCTGAGGTAGTCGGCGAGGTAGTCGCTGACCGGGTAGGCCGGCTTCTTGTGCGAGATCAGGTTGCGGCGAGGCTCCACGGGGGCACGGGCAGCAGGGCCGGAAGCAGCGGACGGGGCGGCCGGGCAGGCTATGCGGGCTGCGGGGCGGCCTCGCGGACCCGCTCGTAGTGCGCCTCGTAGCGCGGCACGATCCGGTCGAGCCGGAACTCGCGCTCGGCGCGGGCGCGGGCCGCGGCGGCCATGCGCGCGTGCAGAGCGCCGTCGGCCAGGATGCGCTGCGCGGCGCGCGCCATGCCGTCCACGTCGCCGAGGGGGAGCAGGAAGCCGGTCTCGCCGTCGAGGTTGAGCTCGGGCAGGCCGCCGATGTCCGACGAGATGACGGGCACGCTGCAGGCCATCGCCTCGAGCGCGGCCAGGCCGAACGTCTCGCTGCCGGAAGGCATCAGGAAGAGGTCGGCGATGGAGAGGATCTCCTCGACGGGCTCCTGCTTGCCGAGGAAGCGCACGTCCGGGTAGACGCCCGCCTCCCGGGCGAGCGCCTCGGCGGCCTGCCGGTCCGGCCCGTCGCCGACGAGCAGCAGCTTGACGCCGCCGGCCTGGCCGTGGCGCGGGTGCCCGGCAGGCCAGGCGCCGGCGGCGTGCACCTTCGCGAAGACCTGCACCACGTCGGTGGCGCGCTTGACGCGCCGGAAGTTGGAGACGTGGACCATCAGGCGCTCGCCCTCAGGGCAGATGGCCTGCTTGAAGTGCTCCTTGGGCGTGCGCCGGAAGCGTGCCGTGTCGACGAAGTTGGGGATCACCTCGATCTCGCGCGTGATCTCAAACCCGCCGAGCGTCTCGCGGCGCAGCCAGTCCGAGACGGCCGTGACGCCGTCGGAGGCGTTGATGGCGTGCTCGACGACGGGCTTGAAGCTCGGGTCCTTGCCAACGAGCGTGATGTCGGTGCCGTGGAGCGTCGTCACGACGGGCAGGTGCAGGCCGCTCTGCGCGAGGATCTGCCGCGCAAGCACGGCACTCGTGGCGTGAGGGATGGCGTAGTGGACGTGCAGCAGGTCGAGTCCCTCGTGGCGCGCCACGTCGATCATCTTGCTCGTGAGCGCGAGCGCATACGGCGGGTACTCGAAGAGCGGGTACGTGCCCACACGCACCTCGTGGAACAGGATGTTACCCGTCACGTGCTCGAGGCGCAGCGGCAGGGCGTAAGCGATGAAGTGCACCTCGTGCCCGCGCGCGGCGAGCGACTTGCCAAGCTCGGTCGCGACGACGCCGGAACCGCCAAAGGTAGGGTAGCACGTGATGCCAATCTTCATACGGAGGGCCCTCGGGGGAGAGGAAGCGGGGAGCAAGGCCGCGCAGAGAGCAGGCCGCGTCGTGCAACCACGCCGCTAAGGACCGGGTTGCACGACGACGATACGTCCGGTCCCGCCCAGCCGTGCCGGCCGCGGGGCGCTCCTGTCCAACGTCCTCCGCTGTATAACGTCCTCTGCCCCCATGCGCACTTCTGCTCTTGCCCTGCTTCTCGCCCTCGCCGCCCCGGCCGCGCAGGCGCAGCTCATTCCTTCCGTAGACCTCGGCGCGGCGGCCGGACTCAACTTCGCCCGCCTCGGCGACATCTCCGCCGCCGACGTCGACAACTCGACCGGCTACCACCTCGGCATCTATGCCGACGTCTCGGCCGTGCTCCTCTCGTTCCGCACCGGCGTCTACTACCTCCGCGCGGGCGACGTCGAGCAGACGCGTACGGGGGAGACGACCTCGGCCAGCTTTGTCACCATCCCCGTGGACATCCGCTTTCAGACGCCGACGCCGGTCGTGCAGGCGTACCTGCTCGGCGGGCCGGAGGCGCGCTTCCCGGTCGGGAGCGCGGCCGAGGGGGTCGAGACGCGCGCGGTGAACCTGGCAGCCAACGTCGGGGCGGGCGTGCGCTTCGCGACGCCCGTAGCCGGCCCGAGCGGCTTCGCCGAGGTCCGCTACTCGTACGACGTGACCGGCTTCGCCGAGGATATCGGCCTGACGACCGACAACACGTACCGGCTCAGCGTGTTCATGATTCGCGCCGGGATCGGCCTGTGAGGCGTGCCGCGGGCTCCGCACGGCCCGCGCAGGAAGCCGGGAGGCCCGCGCGTCGGCAGGACGCGCGGGCCTCTTCGTATGCGCAACTCTGCCTCTTCGTATGCGCAAATCTGCATACGTCCAGAATGGACATGCGCACGGGATGGGCGCCGCACGCAGCCCCCGGCGGCAGCGCCGCCGCGTCAGAAGCGCAGCAGCGCTGCCGCCGGGCCGTGGGCGTGCAGCGCTTCGCGCGCGGCCTCGCTGCGCACGAGCTCGAGCGAGGCGCCCTGGGCCATCGCGCGGTCGAGCATCACCTCGACCAGGTCCGGCTCGGGCTCGATCGTGCCGCCCGTCTCGGTGTGCGTGCCGCCGGTCTGCGCCGTCAGCAGGCCCGTCTCGCGCTCGACGCCGCCCGGCATGTGCACCGCGTCGTCCACGATGAGCGTCATCACGCGGTGCTGGTTGAGCATCTCGAGCGTGGCGTCGAGGCCGGCCACGGCGCGCGTCGAGAGCAGCTCGCGCACGCGGCTGATGGTCTCCATCTCCTCGCGGGCCTCCACCTCGCGCTGCACGACCTCGGCGGTCTGCGCCACCTCGGCCGTGGTCGCGTTGATCTCGCAGCCGAACGAGGCGGCGACCTTCTGGCGCGTGGCCTGGTCGAGCGCGTCGAGGAAGAGCGGCTCGAGGTCCGGCGCGGCCGAGTAGATGACGTGCCGCGCGCCGAGCGTGGACGCGATCAGCTCGAGCGCGTGCGCGCTGCGCATCGCGTGCTTCTTCTTGAGGTCGTCGCGCATGCTCTGCCGCTGGTCCTTGGAGGCGAAGTCGGTCAGTTCGAGCTCCTGGCCCTCGAGGGTGTAAACCTCCTCGACAAGGCCGATCTGCGCGAAGAAGAACCGGCTCTTGTGCGCCGAGACGAGGGCGATCACGAAGCGGTCGTGCTCGTCGCGCACGCGGGCGAGCGGGCGCACGTAGGGCTGGCTGTGCACCTGGACCTCGTTGGGAAGCCCGATGGCGACGCCGATCTGCTCGAACAGCCCGATGGCCTCGCAGGCGAAGAAGGCCACGCCGCGCCCGGTGCGCGGCAGGCCCCGACGAAGCGCCTCCTCGATGCGGTCGAGCTCGGCGCGGACGGCCCGCTCGTGTCCCCTGGCGCCGGGGCGCTCAAGCGCGCGGGCGCGCAGCTCCTTGAACGTGGTCTCCCACGTGTCCCCGACGCGCTGCTCGGGCGTGAGCTCGAGGAAGAGGCTCACGATGGGCGCGCCCTCGGAGCGGGCCTCGTTGAGGCGGCCGATGTGGTCGGCGGAGAGGAAGTGAAAGCCGGGCGTGGTCGTGCGTTGGGTGAGCTCGGAAAGGAGCGCGTCGCGCTCGTCAGGAGAGAGAGCCGTGCTGCTCATGCGATAGGGGAAGAAGAACGAAAGGATGAGGGAACGTGGTGCAGCGCGCGCCGGCAGCGGGCGTCTGTCAGACCGGCTCGCCGGTGTAGGAGTCCGTGGCCGGCTCGTCGTCATCCGGGAGCGCGACCGAGCCCAGGTGCTCGCGGAGCGAGGCCCGGGCGGCATTGACGGCCTCGGCGGTGTCTTTGAGCGAGGCGTCGAGGATCTGCGCGACTTCGGCGAGCGAGAGGTCGAACTCGTCGTGGAGGAGGAGCACGCTGCGCTGCGTCTCGTCGAGCGCGTCGCGGAGGCGCGCCGCGCGCTCGTCGTCCGGCAGGTCCGAGAGCGCAAGGTCGTCGGGAGCGGTGCTGGGGATGAGCTCGCCGTAGGTCGTCACGTCGAAGGGCTGTCGGAACTCGTACCACGTGTCCTCGGCGGCGTCCTCGGTCTCGCCGGAGGGGACCTCGTCGGTGAGCGAGAAGGCGCGGCGCGAGGCGTGGCGGTTTTCCTCGCGCAGGAAGCGCATCAGCGCGCGGTGCTGCAGGCCCGTCAGCCAGGCTACGAAGCGCATGCGCTCGGGCGCGAAGCGCGTCCGGTTCTGCCAGGCGCGCAGCAGCATCTCGCCGAAGAGCTCCTCGGGCGTGAGGTCGCGCGGGCCGAGGGCGCCGTCGGCCTCGTGGCGGGCCACCTGCGCGCGGGCGTGCTCGAGCAGCGTTTTCTGGTACGGAGCGAGCGCGCGCTCGAAGGCGTCGCGGTCTCCGGCGAGCGCGCGCTGCCAGTCGGCGGCAGGAGGGGCATCGGGGAGGGACATGGCGGAGAGGGGGCTGGACGAGGGCGGGCCCGCGTCGCGAAGAGAGGGTTCGGGTTGAATGAAGGGCCGCGCCCGAGGATCCGGCCGCGCGTCGAGAACAGCACGGGCGAGGCCGCGGGAACGGCGCTGAGCGGCCATGCCGGGCCGCCGGCCGTCGCCGCGCGCGGCATCGCGCGCGGCATCGCGCGC
>JBKBRC010000001.1:115113-154256 GCA_046292345.1 Rubricoccaceae bacterium | reverse complement strand
CGCGCGCGGCATCGCGCGCGGCATCGCGCGCCGCGCCGCAGCAAACGCGGCACCTGGCCGCACCTCGGCCGTACTTTCAGCAACCCCTGAAATCGCCTGCCCGAAGCACACCTTGACTGGCATGATCGTCGTGATGGAGCCCCGGGCCGCCGAAGACCGCATCGAGGCGGTCATCGCGCGGCTCAACGATTACGGATTCGGCGTCCACCGCTCGACGGGCGAGGAGCAGACAGTGCTCGGCGCCGTGGGCGTGAAGCCGGATTTCGACGTGCGCCACATCAAGGTGCTCGAGGGCGTCAAGGAGGTCTTCCGCGTCACGAGCCCCTACAAGTTCGCCGCGCGCGCGTGGCATCCCGAAGACACGGTCGTGGACGTGGCGGGCGTGCCCGTCGGCGGGGCGGAGGTGATCGTCATGGCCGGGCCGTGCGCGGTCGAGAGCGAGGCGCAGATCGAGGCGTCGGCGCAGGCCGTGGCCGCGGCCGGCGCGCGTCTGCTGCGCGGCGGCGCCTACAAGCCGCGCTCGTCGCCGTACTCGTTTCAGGGACTCGGCGAGGAGGGCCTCCGCCTGATGCGCGCCGCCGCCGACCGGCACGGCCTGCGCGTCGTGACCGAGGTGATGCGCCCCAGCCAGATCGAGCCGGTGATGCGCTACGCGCACCTGCTTCAGATCGGCGCGCGCAACATGCAGAACTTCCCGCTGCTCCAGGAGGTCGGGCGGACCGGCATGCCGGTCCTGCTCAAGCGCGGCCTCTCGGCCACCATCGAGGAGTGGCTGATGAGCGCCGAGTACATCCTGGCCGAGGGCAATCCGAACGTGATCCTGTGCGAGCGCGGCATCCGCACGTTCGAGACGGCCACGCGCAACACGCTCGACCTGAGCGCGGTCCCGGTCGTGCAGAAGCACAGCCACCTGCCGGTGATCGTGGACCCGAGCCACGGCGTCGGCCTGCGCGACAAGGTGACGCCAATGGCGCGTGCGGCCGTCGCCGCCGGCGCCGACGGGCTCATGATCGAGGCGCACCCGAACCCGCCGGAGGCGCTCTCGGACGGCCCGCAGTCGCTCTACCACGACGCCTTCGCCGAGCTCATGGTGCAGGTCCGGCGGGTGGCCGAGGCCATCGGCCGGAACGTGGCCGAGGGGGCGCCTGCGGCGGCGGACGCCGTGGCCTGAGCCGCTCGCACGCGGCAGAGCCCGGATCTGCGCGGCGGCGCAGGCGGGCGGCGCAGGCGGGCGGCGCAGGCGGGCGGCGCAGGCGGGCGGCGCAGACAGGCTCGGCCTCTGGCGCACGCGGGCCGGGCCGCCTCGGGCGTGGCCTATCTTGGGACCCGTCCGCTCCGGCGGGGGCCTCCGCCCCGGCACGACCGCGGTCGCTCCGGCACGATCGCTGCACGGCGGCATGCACCCGTGCCTGGTGCGCGCGCGCACCGGGCTCGCGCTCCCGCTCCTCTCGCTCCATTACGCTTCTTGCCCTATGTGCGGCATCGTCGGATACATCGGCCACCGGACGGCCTCGGACATTCTCATCAGCGGCCTGCGCCGCCTCGAATACCGCGGCTACGACTCGGCCGGCGTGGCAGTCGTGAACGGACAGCTCGCGGTGCGCAAGAAAGAAGGCAAGGTGGACGGCCTCGCGCGGCTGCTCGAGGCCAACCCGCTCGCCGGCACCGTGGGGGTCGGGCACACGCGCTGGGCCACGCACGGCCCGCCGACCGATCTCAACGCGCACCCGCACGAATCCTCGGACGGCCGCTTCGCCATCATCCACAACGGCATCATCGAGAACTATGCGGCGCTCAAAGAGGCGCTGCTCCAGAAAGGCTACCGCTTCTCGTCGGACACCGACACCGAGGTGCTGGCGCACTTCATCGACGACGTGCAGAAGGAGACCGGCCTGCCATTTGCCGAGGCCATCCGGCAGGCGCTCACGCAGGTCGTGGGGGCCTACGGCATCGTCGCGGTGAGCCGCGACGAGCCGGACCAACTCGTCGTGGCGCGCAACGGCAGCCCGCTCCTGCTCGGCCTCGGGGAGGGCGAGAACTTCGTCGCCTCCGACGCGAGCCCGTTCATCGAGTTCACGCGCAACGTGGTCTACCTCGCCGATGGCGAGATGGCCGTTGTGCGCCGCGACGGCTACGAGATCTCGCGCATCGAGGGCGGCGAGGTCGCACCGGTCGTGCACGCGCTCGAGTGGGACCTCGAGCAGATCGAGAAAGGCGGCTACGAGCACTTCATGCTCAAGGAGATCATGGAGCAGCCGGACGCGCTGCGCAACGCCATGCGCGGGCGCGTGCTGCCCGAGGAGGGCACGCTGCGCTTGGGCGGGCTGCAGGACGTGCTGCCGCGCCTGTGCGAGGCGCAGCGCCTCGTGATCTGCGCCTGCGGCACGAGCTGGCACGCCGGGCTCGTCGGCGAGTACCTGATCGAGCACTTCGCGCGCCTGAGCGTGGAGGTCGAGTACGCCTCCGAGTTCCGCTATCGCAACCCTGTCCTCGACCCCGCGCGCGACGTCGTGCTCGTTATCTCGCAGTCGGGCGAGACGGCCGACACGCTGGCGGCCGTGCGCCAGGCCCGGCAGGCGGGCGTGCTCACGCTTGGCGTCGTCAACGCCGTCGGCAGCACGATCGCACGTGAGACCGACGCCGGCGTCTACCTGCATGCCGGCCCCGAGATCGGCGTGGCCAGCACGAAGGCGTTCACGGCGCAGGTGGCCGTGCTGGCGCAGATCGCCCTCCTGCTCGGGCGCGAGCGCGGCACGCTCTCCGAGCCCGAGCTGCGGCGCCATCTCGAAGCGCTCGCGGCCATCCCGGCGCAGATCGAGACCGTCCTCGAGTCCGACGAGCAGATCCGGCAGATCGCGCGCGACTACCGCCTGGCCTCCAACTTCCTCTACCTCGGGCGCGGCGTCAACTTCCCGGTCGCCCTCGAGGGCGCGCTCAAGCTCAAGGAGATCAGCTACATCCACGCGGAGGGCTATCCGGCGGCCGAGATGAAGCACGGTCCGATCGCGCTCATCGACCAGTTCATGCCGGTCGTCTTCATCGCCACGCGCGAGGCGACGTACGAGAAGGTGGTCTCGAACATCGAGGAGGTCGTCGCGCGTGGGGGCAACATCATCGCCATCACCGACCAGGGCAACCGCGGCCTGGACCGGCTCGCGGAGTACGTGATCGAGGTGCCCAAGACGATCGACGCGTTCGAGCCGCTGCTGACCGTTGTGCCGCTCCAGCTGCTCAGCTACCACGTGGCCATCCTGCGCGGCTGCAACGTAGACATGCCCCGAAACCTCGCCAAAAGCGTCACCGTCGAGTAGGCACGCCCGGGCTCCCTCCGTCTCCGCAATGCGTCTGCTGGCCCTTCTACTGCTGCTGCTCGCCGGCGCGCCGGCCGGGGCGCAGCACCTCGTCATCGTGGGCGGCGGACCGCGCCCGCCCGACGTGATGGCGCGCATCGCCGCGCTCGCCGGCGGCGCCGAGGGCTACCTCGTCGTGATCCCCTACGCCAGCGAGGAGCCCGAGGAAACGGGCGCGTTCCAGGCTGCGCAGTTCGACACGCTCGGCGTGGGGCGCACCGCCGTGGCGGGGCCGTCGGCGACGGCGGCGCTGCTCGAGGGCGCCACGGGCGTGTTCTTCTCCGGCGGCGACCAGCGGCGCCTCGCCGCGCGCCTGCTCGGCACCCCCCTGCTCGAGGCCGTGCGTGCCGTCTACGCGCGCGGCGGCGTCGTGGCCGGTACGAGCGCCGGCGCGGCCGTGATGAGCCGCGTCATGATTACGGGCGACGAGCGCGTCAGCCCGGACTCGGCGCGGGCGCCCTTCTCGACCGTCGAGCCGGGCAACGTGGCGCTCGCCGAGGGCTTCGGCCTGCTCGACGACGCGCTCGGCCGCCCGGTCGTGGTGGACCAGCACTTCGTCGTGCGCAAGCGTCAGAACCGCCTGCTCAGCGTTACGGCCGAGTACCCGCACCTGCTCGGCCTCGGCATCGACGAAGAAACGGCCCTCGTCGCGCGCCCGGACGGCGCGCTCGAGGTGGTTGGCAACCGGGGCGTGCAGGTCTTCGACGCCTCGGAAGCATGCGTGGCCGCGCGCGGTCGAGGCTTCTCGGCGCGTGGCGTCCGCCTCCACCTGCTCGCACCGGGAGACGTGGTACGGCCCGAAGCGCTCGCCCCTGGCGTGCCCGGGTGCCTCCCGATGCGCAGCGGGCTGCCGTAGCCCTCGATAGCTCGCCTCCGGTGTGCCCGGGTGCCTCTCCGGAGACCCGGCCCTCGAAGACCCGGCCAGACGCCCTGGCAGGCCGCCCGGACAGGGAACCTCGGCGGAGTCGTAGCATCTTGGTAGCCTGCGGCTCCGTTAGCGGCCCGTCAACGACTCGTCCAACGCCCGTTCTCTCCGCGATGCTCTCCGACGCCGACCTTGCCCGCTTCCGCGAACGCCTCGTCGCGCTCAACGCCGAGTTGCGGGCGGCCGTCCGCCAGGGCTCGGCCGCCGACACGTCCATCGCCGTCGACAACGCCATCGGGCGGCTGACGCGGATGGAGGCCATCCAGGCCCAGGCGATGGCTGCGGCCGGGCGGCAGCGGCTACGCGAGCGCCTGCCGCGCATCGCCGCCGCGCTGGCACGGATCGAGGAAGGCACGTACGGCCGCTGCGTCCGCTGCGCGGGGGAGATCCCGCTCGGGCGGCTCGAGATCGCACCCGAGAGCGCCCTCTGCGTCGCCTGCGCTGCGCGTGGCCGCTGAGGCCGCTGCCGCGTGGGGCCCGCCGGGGTGCGCCCGCCCGAGCGCTCGCCGGCGCGGCGGTATCTTTGAGGCCCGCCGCCTCGCCGCATGATCCGCCCCGAAGCCCTCGCCGCGCTCGAGACCCGCTACGCCGAGCTGACCGCCCGCCTCGCCAGCGCCGACCCGGCCGAGCTGGCGCACCTCGGGCGGGAGCTCTCCGGCCTCGAGCCGGCTGTGCAGGCCGCCGCGCGCCGCCGCGCACTCGTGGCCGAGCTCGCCGATCTGCGCGAGCTGCTCGCCGACCCCGAGATGGCGCTGCTCGCCGAGCAGGAGATCCCGGAAAAGGAGGCGGCGCTGGCGCGCGTCGAGGCCGCACTGGAAGAAGCGCTCGTGCCGCGCGACCCCGAAGATGCGCGCGACGCGATCGTCGAGATCCGGGCCGGGACGGGCGGCGACGAGGCGGCGCTGTTCGCGGGAGATCTGTTCGAGATCTATACGCGCTACGCCGCCGCCAACGGCTGGCGCCTGGAGCCGATGGACGCGAGCGAGGGTGCCGCGGGAGGCTTCCGCGAGATCGTGTTCGCGCTCAAGGGCGAGGGCGCCTTCGGGGGGATGAAGTACGAGAGCGGCGTGCACCGCGTGCAGCGCGTGCCGGCTACCGAGAGCCAGGGCCGCATCCACACCTCGGCCGCGACGGTCGCCGTGCTGCCCGAGGCCGAGGAGGTGGACGTGCAGATCCACCCGGCCGACCTGCGCGTCGACGTCTACCGCTCGTCGGGGCCGGGGGGGCAGAGCGTCAACACGACCGACTCGGCCGTGCGCATCACGCACGTGCCGACGGGGCTGGTGGTGGCGATCCAGGACGAAAAGAGCCAGATCAAAAACAAGGAGAAGGCGCTTCGCGTGCTCCGTAGCCGGCTCTACCAGCTCGAGCGCGAGCGCATCGAGGGCGAGCGCGCGGCGGCGCGGCGCGAGATGGTCGGCTCGGGGGACCGCTCGGCCAAAATTCGGACGTACAACTGGCCTCAGGGCCGCGTGACAGACCACCGGCTCGAGGGGGGCGACAAGAACCACCCGCTCCAGGCCGTCTTGGCGGGCGAGCTCGCGCCGATCGTGCGCGCGCTGCGCCTGGCCGAGCGCGCGGCGCAGGTCTGAGCGGCGCGCCGAGACCGCCCGGGCAAGCCGCGCGCCGCATGCGGGGCTACATTCCGCACTTCCATTTCACCGGGCCGCTCGGCCCTGCGGGCTATCTTACCTCTTCTGCGCCCTGCCCGCCGGCGCGGCCCGCCCGGGGCCGAGAGTTGGCGGGCATACGTACCCCAACCACGTATCCCACAGGGACCACATGGCTGAACAGCACCCGCTCTACGAGTTGATGTACATCATCAACCCCGTACTCAACGAAGAGCAGACCAAAGACATCGTCCAGCGCGTCGGGGCTTACCTGACGGACAACGGGGCCGAGATCGTCGAGACGAACGAGATGGGCAGCCAGCGCTTGGCCTACCCCATCGAGAAGAAGCGCAACGGCTACTACGTCGTCGTGCACTTCCGCACAAGCGGGGACTTCCTCGCCCGGCTCGACCGCGCCCTGCGCATCAACGACGACATCATGCGCCACCTGCTGCTGCGCTACGACGCCAAGATGGAGCGCCACTACGCCAAGCAGGCCAGAGCCGCCGACGCCGTCGCCGCCTGATCCGTTTCGTCCGCCGCGCCGCGCGCCGGCGCCCAGCCTCGCCCACCCATGGCTACCGAACCCCTCGCCCCCCAGACCGACGACGACGACGACCCGCAGCCGGGCGTCTCGCCCGAGGTTGCCGAAGGCCTCATGGCCAACTCCAACGCCGACAACCTCCAGCGCATCGCGGCGCCAGGCGCGCAGCAGCGCCGCCCCAGGTGCCCGTTCGAGTCGGCCGGCGTCGAGTACATCGACTACAAGGACACCGAGACGCTCAAGCGCTACCTCAACGAGCAGGGCAAACTGCTCCCGCGCCGCCTCACCGGCGTCTCGGCCAAGTTCCAGCGCCAGCTCACGGTCGCCGTCAAGCGCGCCCGCCACGTGGCGCTGCTTCCCTTCATCGCCGACAACGTGAAGTGACGACGTGAAGCGCCGCCGCGCCGCCCGCGCCCTGCAGGGGCCAGGCTGGCGGCAGCTTCCCGCTGACCCCGACGCACATGAAACTGATTCTCACGGAAGACCACGACACGCTCGGCTACAAGGGCGACATTGTCGAGGTGAAGGACGGCTACGGGCGCAACTACCTCATCCCGCGCCGCCTCGCTGTCGTTGCGACGCCGAGCGCGCAGCGCCGCATCGAGGAGGAGCGCCGCCAGGCTGCGCACAAGATCGAGGCGCAGCGCAAGGAGGCCGCCCGCCTTGCCGAGCGCCTTGCCAGCACCGAGATCATCATCCCCGTCCGCGTGGGCGAGGAGAACCGTCTCTTCGGAACGGTCACGACGCAGCAGATCGCCGAGGAGCTTGCCGCCAAGGGCTTCGAGATCGACCGGCGCAAGGTGACGCTCGCCGATGACATCCGCACGACGGGCGAGTACACGGCCACGATTCGTATCAGCCCAGAGCACACGGCCGAGGTGACCGTGCGCGTGGTGCCAGCGCAGGAGGCCATCGGCCAGTCCTCGCCGGGCGAATCCTGACGCGACTTTCCGAGCGGGGCTCACCGGGCGGGCTCTGCCCGTGACGCCTGACCGCTGCTGCGAGGCGTCTCACCATACGTGAGACGCCTCGCAGTCGTTACGCCGTCCCTCCAGGTACCCGGTTTCTCATGCGTACCGTTCACTTGCTGCTCCTGGTCGCCACCACGCTCGTCGCCCCTGCCGCCGAGGCGCAGCAGCGCGTCGGCACGCTCGGCCCGAGCGCCGCCGCTCCCCGCGCTGCCGACCTGGTCGCGTGGCAGCTCGAGGCAGCGCCTGCGCGGCGCGGACAGACGGCGCGTCTGATCCTGACGGCGCGCATCGCGGAGGGGTGGAAGCTCTACGCTCTCGACTCTGAAGCGGGCGTGCCACTGCGCATCGAGCTCGGCGCGCTCCCTTCGGGGCTGCGCGCAGAAGCGCCGCGCCAGGGCACGCCGGACCGCGGCCTTGACCCGGTGCTGCGTGTACCGTTTGCGTACTTCGCCGGGACGGCTCGCTTCGAGCAGCCGCTGCGCGTCGGGCGGTTCGCGCCGCGCGGCACGCACCGCGTGCAGGGGCACGTCCGCTTCACTGTGTGCGACGACCGGGTGTGCCTGGCGCCAGCCCGGGTGCCCTTCTCGGCTGCGGTAACGGTGCGGTAGGCCGCGCGCCCCGCGCTGCGCCGACCGGCGTACAGCACGTTCGACGGAGGCGTCGGCGTGGGCGGACGCCCCGCAGCCCGGCAACGACGCGGCATCGGCCGCAGCGCGTCTCGCAGCGAGATGGAGGCGACGGGCGCTGTTTTTGAAACCCGGGCAAGTCGTTGTTGCGGCGTAATTAACGCTGCGCCCGCTCGGGCGAAGACACGCGCACGCCCCGATTGTGCCGGTTTGCGCTCTCGCCGATGCCCGCTTTGCGTCTCGCCGCGCTTACGCTTTTGTTCTCCGGCTGCACCTTCGGCCTGGACGTCCTTGGCGACGCGCCGCCGGCGCAGGGGGCCGGGTGGCGCGAGATGCTCGATGAGGTCAACGCCGTGCGCGCGCGGGGCCGCTACTGCGGCGAGACCTACTTCCCGGCTGCGCCACCGCTCGTGTGGAACGGCCGCCTTGAGACGGCCGCGCGCCGGCACTCCGAGGATATGGCGCGTACGGGGCGCTTCTCGCACACCGGCTCGGACGGCAGCACGCCCGGCGAGCGCGCCTCGCGCGCCGGCTACGACTGGCGCCGTGTGGCCGAGAACATCGCGCGCAACCAGCACTCGGTGCAGCAGGTCGTCCGCGACTGGGCCGGCAGCCCGGGGCACTGTGCCAACCTGATGAACGCCTCCTACATCGAGATCGGCGCGGCCGAGGTGAACCGCCACTGGACGCAGGTGCTCGGCCGCCCGCGTTGACCGGGCCCGTGGGACGGGTGGGGAAAATGGCCGGCGGGAAACCCGGCGGGGCTGGCGCAGGGTATAGAGGTCGTCCCCCGCAATCCCCCGGGCTCCTTATGGGCAGACTCCGCCTTGGCCGCTTCTTCGGCATCGACGTTTTTCTCCACTGGACGTTTGTCCTGCTCATCGTCGGCGCGTTCGCGTTTTTCCTGCTCGGCGGGCGCGGCGTGAACGAGGCCCTGGGGGGCGTCGGGCTGATTGCGGCCGTCTTTGCGTGCGTCGTGCTGCACGAGTACGGGCACGCTCTCATGGCGCGCCGCTTCGGCGTGCCTACGAAAGACATCACGCTCTACCCCATCGGGGGCGTCGCTCGTCTGCAGCGCCTGCCCGAGGACCCGAAGCAGGAGCTGCTGATCGCTCTGGCCGGGCCGGCCGTCAACGTCGTGCTCGCGCTGGCAATCTATGCCTGGCTCGCGCTCAGCGGCACGCCGCTACTCGCCCCGACGGGCCTGCTCGGGCCGGCGGGCGCGTTCTGGTCCAACCTGCTGTGGCTCAACGTCGTCCTGGTGGCCTTCAACATGCTCCCGGCGTTCCCCATGGACGGCGGGCGCGTGCTCCGGGCGCTGCTCGCCTTCCGCCTGGACTATGCGCGCGCGACGCGCATCGCGGCCGGCGTGGGGCAGGGAATGGCCATCCTGTTCGGGCTGCTCGCCGTCATGCCGCCCTTCAACCCGTTCCTGCTCTTCATCGCGCTCTTCGTCTATCTCGGCGCGCAGCAGGAGGCACACGCGGCCCTGATGCGCGCGGCCGTGCGCGGCGTGCCCGTCCGCGAGGCCATGCTGACGCAGTTCTCGACGCTCGGTCCGGCCTCGCGCCTCTCAGACGCGGTCGCGCTCCTGCTCGACGGTTCGGAGCAGGAGTTTCCCGTGCTCGGCGTCGACGGGCAGGTAGCGGGGGTGCTCACGCGCAAGGCGCTGGTGCAGGCGCTGGCCGAGCGCGACGCCTCGGCTCGCGTCTACGACGTCATGGAGCGCGCCTGCCCGCCCGTGGACGCCGGCTGCCACCTCGACGAGGCGATGGAGAGGATGCAGGAGCACGGCTGCTCGGTGCTGCCGGTCACGCAGCACGGCCGGCTCGTAGGCATCCTGACGCTCGAGAACGTGGGCGAGCTGATGATGCTCGCCTCGGCCATCGAGCGGCGAACGGGCGTGCGCCCGCCGGCCCACGCCGTCCGCCCGAGCGTCGGGCCGTGACGAGGTGGCTCTGGCGAGCGGCGCCGGCATCTTCCAGAGAGGAGGCCTTCCAGAGAGGAGGCCTTCCAGAGAGGAGGCCTTCCAGAGAGGAGGCCGGGGACATGCGGCTCGCGCCGGAACTCCGGCCAGGCCTCTCTGGCGGGGAGCGTCAGGAGGAGGCGCGCGCGCGCTGCCGGTCGAACTGCTGCTGCTGCGGCGAGCCCGGCGGCACGTCCCACGGCGAGGGCGGCAGGGCCACCATCCGGATCACCGGGTGGTCTTCGCGGAACACGAACGGGTGCGGCGGGCCGTTGATGTCCTCGCCGATGATGAGCACCATCGTGCCCTGGCGCACGATGCGGCCGCCGGCCGAGGAGATGTGCTGGCGCTGGTTCTGCACGACCCAGCCGTCGGTCCACTCGTAGAGCCACTTGGCGTCGGGCTCGAGCATGCGGATGCAGCCGTGGCTGGCCGGGCCGCCCGTCGGGAGGGCATACTGGTGCATGTGGATGCCGCGGGCCTCGTGGAGATTCATCACCCAGTACATCTCCCACGGCTCGCCAGGCGGCGAGAGCGTCGAGACGCGGTATTCCTGCTTCCAGTTGACGTTGAAACGGCCGCTCGGCGTGCGGTTACTCTGCGCGCCCGTGCTGATGATGCCCCAGCGCTGAAGCACGCCCCCGTCGTAGGCGGCCCACGCCTGCACGTTTTTGTCGAGCACGACGAGCTTACCAACCTCGCGCCCGCCGGGATAGTAGCGCGGGAAGGGCGAGTAGGCGCGGAAGTCGAGCCCGAAGTGCGACGGCACGACGAGCGTGTCGCCCGGCCGCAGGTCCTCGAGATCGTTGCGGTTGAGGATCCAGAGCAGGGGGCGGACCACGTCGCGGTCGCCGAACCGGCGGTAGAGCTCGAGGCGTGCCTGAAGGCGGTTCTGCCCCTCCGGCACGACGTAGTACTCGTAGTGCACGCGCGGCACCTGGTCGAGCGAGCGGGCGGTGCGGCGCTCGATCGTGTCGGAGAGCCAGGCCTGGCTGAAGAACGTCTGGCCGGCGTCAGCAGCGAAGTCGGCCGAGATGGCGGCGTCCGCGGCGCGGTCGGCAGCGGTCTGCGCGCGCGCCGGCAGCGCGAGCAGGCCGAGGGCGAGGCAGCAAAGAGCGAGACGCATAAGTCCGGGAAAGAGTGGTTCTGAAGGGCAATGATACAACGGTGCCCGGCGGCGGCTCCGCACGCCGTCTGGCTTCATGCAACCATGAAGAGGTCGGGGCCCTGAAGAGGTCGGGGCCCTGAAGAGGTCGGGGCCCTGAAGAGGTCGGGGCCCTGAGGGGATGCGAGCCGGAAGGGCGGCCCCGGCGCGCTGGCCGGCGGAGGCCGCGCCCGAGCCGGAGAAGGTTCAGCGGGCGTCGGCCTCCGCGCCCAGGCCAAACGCGCGCGCTGCCCAGGTGTCCCCGGCGGGCCGGACGAGCCCGTGCTGCCGTATGGCACCGAGTGTAGTCGGCGTCAGGTCGAGCAGGGGCGTGGCAGCCGTCACGGTGCCGGCTTGCGCGAGCGCGCGGAAGGCGGGGCGGGGTACGGCCTGCCAGGCACCGCCTGCGTCGCGAAAGAGGACGTCGAGCGGGCCCGTCCATGCTATACCGGCTGTGACCGCTGCCTGGGCCACAGCATGCTCCATCTTGTCGATGCCGCACCCCGAGACGCCGGCGTTGTGCTCGGCCGCATCGATGTTGGCCGCGACGACGAGCACGCGGCCCGCCTGCACGGCGGCGGCGGCCTCGACCGGGCGGCCGTGCGAGGTCCAGGCCGAGAGGAACAGCGCGAGTCCGTCCAGGAGCGCCGTGCTGGCCTTGGGCGAGAGGCCGTCACGCGCGGCGAAGAGCCACACGCGCGCATGGTCAGGTAGGTCCGGGAAGAGCATCGGCGCCGGGATTAGGTCATGCCGGAAGCTACGGCCACCCCCCGGCCGACGCGCGGAACCCCGCTCGCCGGGGGCGGCTAGGACGGCACCGCGCCTCCTGCTGCCATGCCTACGCTCTCGCCTCCACTTGTGCTCGACGCGCCTCTCCCCGCGACGCTCGCTGCGATGCCGTTCGTCGAGGAGACGCGGGCGCTCTTCCGCGCGGTCCGCGACCACGACTTCGACACGCTCGCAGCGCTCTGCGACGACGACTTCGGCATCGTGGACCTCGGGCCGGCCGGTGAGTCCGTGCCCTGCCGCACGCGCGCTGAGTGGGAGCGCTGGTTTCGGACGCTCTTCGCCACGCTGCGTGCGATGGACGCGGCGACGGACACCGAGATCGAGTCGTACGACGCGCTCGTCCGCGGCGAGCTCGGCTACGGCGTCGTCGAGTTCACGCAGCTGCTGACCGTCGGCGGGCTGACGGGCCGCTTTCGCTGCCTCGTGACGATCATCTGGAAGCGCGCCGGCGAGCGCTGGGTGGAGTCGCGGTGGCACTGCTCGCTGCTCGGGCGTGACCTGCCGGAGGGTTTCCCGACCGCCTGACGCAGCCTTCCGGCGCCTGCAGCCCTCCAGCCCTCCGGCGTCTGGCCCGGCCGCGCCGCTCAGGCCGCCTCGGCCGAAACCGAGGCCCCGAGCAGGGCCAGCGCCGCCGCCTCGATGCCGTCCGGGCCGATGCCGATCTCGTCGTGGAGCTGCCGCTGCGTGCCGTGCTCGACGTACGCGTCGGGCAGGCCGAGACGCGTCACGTGCACGCCGTCGAGCAGGCCGCGGTCGGCCGCCCACTCGACGACCGCGCTGCCGGCGCCGCCCATCACGACGCCGTCCTCGAGCGTGACGATGCGCTTGAAGCGCCGGAAGACCTCCTCGAGCAGCGCCTCGTCGAGCGGCTTGACGAAGCGGAGGTCGTAGTGCGCCGCCGAGACGCCGCGCGCCTCGAGGCGCGCGCGCACCTCGGGCACGTAGTTGCCGAGCGCGCCGTAGCTGACGAAGGCGAGGTCCTCGCCGTCGGCGATGCGGCGGCCGGTGCCGATGGCGATCTCCTGGAAGCCCTCGCGCAGCGGCATGCCCGTGGCGGCGCCGCGCGGGTAGCGGATGGCGAATGGCCCGTCGTGCAGCGTGGCCGTGTACATGAGGTCGCGCAGGTCCTGCTCGTCGAGCGGGGCGGCGCAGACGAGGCCGGGCACGCAGCGCAGGTACGCCACGTCGAGCGCGCCGTGGTGCGTGGGCCCGTCGGCGCCGACGAGGCCGGCACGGTCCATGCAGAACACGACCGGTAGCTTCTGGAGCGCCACGTCGTGCACGACGCCGTCGTAGGCGCGCTGCAGGAACGTCGAGTAGATGGCCGCGAACGGGCGCATGCCCTGCGTGGCCAGCCCGGCCGCGAGCACGACGGCATGCATCTCGGCGATGCCGACGTCGAAGGCGCGGTCGGGCATCTCGTCGAGCATGAACTTGAGGCTCGTGCCCGAGGGCATCGCGGCCGTGATGCCCACGATACGCTCGTCCTGGCGCGCCAGCTCGACGAGCGCGCGCCCGAACACGTCTTGCCAGTTGGGCGGCCTGGTGCCGGCGGGCGTGGGGGCGGCCAGGCTCTTGCCCGTCAGCTTGTCGAAGGGCGACGACTGCGCGTGCCACTTCACCTGGTCGGCCTCGGCTGGGGCGAAGCCCTTGCCCTTGACCGTGAGCGTGTGCAGCAGGATCGGCCCGCGCAGGCGGCGCACCTCGCGAAGACGCTGCGCAAGCGCCTTCACGTCGTGTCCGTCGATGGGGCCGATATAGCGGAAGCCGAGCGCCTCGAAGAGCATGCCCGGCGTGAGCACGGCCTTGAGGCCGTCCTCGACGCGCGAGGCGAGGCGCTGCAGCGTGCCCCCGCCCAGCCCGCGCAGCTTCTCGAACAGCTCCCAGACCTCAGCCTTGAGGCTGTTCCAGCCGTCCGAGGCCGAGATACGCGCCAGGTACTCGTGCAGCGCGCCCACGTTGGGGTCGATGGAGATGCGGTTGTCGTTGAGCACGACGACCAGGTCCGAGCGGGCCGCGCCGGCGTTGTTGAGCCCCTCGAAGGCGAGGCCGCCCGTGAGCGAGCCGTCGCCGATGACGGCGACGACGCGGCGCGGGTCTTGCCGAATGTCGCGTGCGAGCGCCATGCCGAGCGCGGCACTGATGGAAGTGCTCGCGTGGCCCACGCCGAACGTGTCGTAGACCGACTCGCTTCGTTTGGGGAAGCCCGAGACGCCGCCGTACTTGCGATTGGTGTGGAAGGCGTCGCGGCGGCCGGTGAGGATCTTGTGGCCGTATGCCTGGTGCCCTACGTCCCACACGAGCTGGTCCTCGGGGGTCTCATAGGCCCAGTGCAGCGCGACCGTCAGCTCGACCACGCCGAGGCTGGCCCCGAAGTGCCCGCCGTGTACGGCCACGACGTCTACGATGAACTGCCGGAGCTCGTCGCAGAGCTGAGGGAGCTGCTCGAGCGCGAGCGCGCGTACGTCGGCCGGGCTATCGATGGTGGCCAGAAGCGGGCCGGGCTCAGGCGAGAACGCGCTGGAGGGCAGGGAAGACGGCATGCGGTGCGCAGATGAGTCGGGCGAAGATAGGCGACCCGTGATGGGCGGCCGTGTTCCACGCGCGTTTTCAGGCGATGTTGAAAAGTGCAGCGTCTGGAGCGGGCTAGCTTTGAGGCTGCCTTCGTCGCGCGCCTCACACGCCCTTCACCGATGCCTGATCCCGTGTCCGCGCATTCTGCCGCTTCCCCTGCTTCGGCCACCGCCGGTACGCCAGACCGCCCTGTGCGTGTGCTCTTCGTCTGCCTCGGCAACATCTGCCGCAGCCCGCTCGCCGAGGGCGTCTTCCGCCGCAAGGTCGAGGAGGCCGGCCTCTCGGACCGCTTCGTGATCGACTCGGCCGGCACGGGTGGCTGGCACGTGGGGGACCCGCCGGACCGGCGCATGCTCGCCACGGCCCGCGCGCGCGGCACCGACCTGGCCGATCTTCGCGGCCGGCAGCTCGCCCGTGAGGACCTCTACGCCTTCGATCACGTGTTCGTGATGGACAAGAGCAACCTCCACGACACGCTCTACCTCGATCCCGAAGGCGACCACGGCACGCGCGTGCGCCTCTTCCGCGAGTTCGACCCGGAGCCGGGCGACTACCAGGTCCCCGACCCTTACTACGGCGGGCCAGAGGGCTTCGAGCACGTCTACGACATCGTGGACCGTACGGCGGAGGCCCTCCTGGCGCGTCTGCGGCACGTCTACGGTTTCTAGCCGTGCAGCTTCCGGGCGCCGTCCTGCCAGACGCGGTTCGCGTCCGCGTCGAGGCCGTGACGGGGGCCGTGCGCGTCGCTACGCCCCTCGGCGGGGGGCAGACAGCGCAGGTGCTGCGCGTGAACACTGCGCAGGGGGCGTTCGTGGTCAAGTGGGCCGCTGGCGCGGCCGGCCGCACGTTCGCCGCCGAGGCGGCAGGGCTGCGCGCGCTCGCCCGGGCCGCGCCGCCCGAGCACCTCGTAGTGCCTGTGCCGGTCGCGGCGGAGGTGGCCGCGCCCGATGCGCCCGGCGTGCTCGTGCTGCCGTTCGTTGCGCCCGGCCTGGAAGGGCTCGGCGAGCGGTTCGGGCGGGCGCTGGCAGCGCTGCACCGCGCGGCACCACCCGTGCCAGAGGCGGCACGGCCTTACGGCTTCGCCACCGACACCTACTGCGGCCCGACACCGCAGCCCAACGGCTGGATGGACGACTGGCCCTCCTTCGTCGCCACGCGCCGGCTCGGGCCGCTGCGCGCCGCGCTCGCGCAGACCGGCCGCTGGCCGGCGGCCTGGGAGGCGCCCTTCGAGCGCCTGCTCGCGCGCCTGGCGGGCCTGCTGCCCGCGCGTCCCGTCCCCTCCCTCGTACACGGCGACCTGTGGAGCGGCAACGCCTTTGCCGCCAGGGACGGCCGCGGGGTGCTCGTCGATCCGGCGGCCTACGTCGGCGACCGCGAGACCGACCTCGCCCTGATGGAGCTGTTTGGGTTCGACGGGGCCGCGCTGGCGGCGTACCGCGAGGCGTGGCCGCTCGCGCCGGGCTACGCCGAGCGGCGCGCGGTCTACCAGCTCTACCACGTCCTCAACCATGCCCTTCTCTTCGGCGCGCCCTACGCCGCGCAGGCCGGCCGAATGCTCGCACGCTACTGACCCGGACGGCCCGGACTGACCCGGACGGCCCAGGCGGCCGGAAGGACTGCGGGGCGCTCGCGCCCGGTCCTCAGGACCGCTACGGCTGGCCCTCGCAGGAGGCTCGCCCGATAGAACCGTCCGGCGTGACGCAGGCATCGCTCGAGCCGCTCTGGCCGACCAGGACCACCTGCCCGTTCGGCCCGATGAGGACGTCGTGGCTCGCATTGCTGCCGAACCAGGCGGTGCCGTCGGCGATAGCGCCCAGGTCGGAGACAGTTGGTACGGTGTAGGGCTTGAGCGCGGGCATGGCGGACGGGCGCGGGCGAGTCAGGCGCTGAGCAAGCCGAGCAGCGTGTCGAGCGGCTCGAGCGACGGGAGAATGTAGTCTGCGCCGGCGAGCGCTTCGGCGCAAAAGTTTCCCGTCGTTACGGCCACGGCCGTGGCGCCGATGGCGCGCGCGCAGGCGATGTCGCGGGGCGTGTCGCCGACGATGATCGTGTCGGCGCCCTCGAACGGGCGCCCGGCGTGCGCCTCGGCGCGGGCGAGTGCGACCGGCCCCAGACAGTCGCGGTCTTCGTGGTCGGAGCCGAATCCGCCCACCCCCTCGACGACGTGGGCCGTGTCGAGCCCGGCCGCGCGCAGCTTGCCGTAGGCGAGCGGCTGCAGGTTGCCCGTGAGCAGGCCCACGAGGGCGCCCTCGTGGGCGGCCGTGGCCGCGAGCGCCGCCGCCGCGCCGGGCAGAGCCGTCACGCGCGTGGTGCGGAGGGCGGCGTCCATGCGTCCTTCATAGATCCTGACGGCCTCTCGCACAGCCGCCGCGAGGTCGCCCACGTCGCCGTGCGTGCCGTGCTCGCGCTCGAGCAGCTCGCGGAAGATCTGCGGGTCGGTCTTGCCCGAGAAGTCCGCACCGTGCGCCTCCACGGGGCGCCCGAGCAGGTCCGTGAGCACGCCCGCGACGACGCGCCGGCCGAGGCCGTGCGTGTAGAGCAGCGTGCCATCGAGGTCGTAGAGGAGCAGCTTCATGGCGAGGCGGAGGGCGAGACGGAGGGGGCGGACGCGGCCGGGTCGGGGCCGGGTCAGGAGGCGCCGGCGAGGCGGTGGGCGTACTGCGCGTCAAGGTAGGCGCGGTAGGCCTCGTCGCGGACAGCGGCGAGCCAGTCTGGATGCTCGAGGTACCAGCGCACGGTCTGCGCGAGGCCTTCCTCGAGCGCACGCGCGGGCTTCCAGCCGAGCTCGGCCTCGGCGCGCGCCGGGTCGATGGCGTAGCGGAAGTCGTGGCCGGGGCGGTCGGCGACGAAGGTGACGAGAGCCCGTGCGGTGCCGGCCTCGCGGCCGAGCGCGGCGTCGACGGCGTCGCAGAGCGCGTGCACGAGGTCGAGGTTGGGGCGCTCGCCGTGCCCGCCGATGAGGTACGTCGCGCCGTCGCGCCCGGCCAGGAGCGCGCGCTCGAGCGCGTCGGCATGGTCGTCCACGTGGAGCCAGTCGCGCACGTTGGCGCCGCGCCCGTAGACGGGAATGGGCTCGCCGGCAGCGGCGCGCGTGATCGTGAGCGGGACGAGCTTTTCGGGGTACTGGAACGGCCCGTAGTTGTTGGAGCAGTTCGTGACCACGACCGGCAGCCCGAACGTGTGCGCGTAGGCCCGCGCGAGGTGGTCGGCGCCGGCCTTCGAGGCTGAGTAAGGCGAGCGCGGATCGTAGGGCGTCGTCTCGGAGAACGGCGGGTCGTCGTCGGCGAGCGCGCCGAAGACCTCGTCGGTCGAGACGTGCAGGAAGCGCCGCGTGCCGGGCGCGGCGCCGGCCCAGGCGCGCCGCGCGGCGTCGAGCAGCACGGCTGTGCCGGTGACGTTGGTGCGCACGAACGCGAGCGGATCGGCGATGGAGCGGTCCACGTGGCTCTCCGCGGCCAGGTGGGCCACGTGCGTCACGCCGTGCTCGGCGAAGAGGCGCGCCACGAGCGGCGCGTCGGCCACGTCGCCGCGCGCGAACGTGTAGTTGGGCGCCTCGGCTACGGCGGCCACGTTGCGCGGGTGTCCGGCGTAGGTGAGCAGGTCCAGGTTGACGAAACGCGTGGCCGGATGGGCCGGCACGAGGCGCCGCAGAAGTGCCGAGCCGATGAAGCCGCACCCGCCGGTGACGAGTACGCAGGCGCCTTCGGGAAACGTGGAGCCGGGCACAGGTCAGCGGGCGAGCGTGACGACGATGGGGAAGTGGTCGCTCACGACGCGCGGGTCGTGGGCGTGCACGTAGTGCACCTCGCGGAGGCGCCGGTAGAGGCCGGGCGAGAGCAGGATGTGATCGATGGCCGAGAGCTCGCCCTCGTCGACGCGGTTGTTGTCGTTGCGGTCCCAGAGGGCCGTGAAGCGGCGCGCGCGTGGCACCTCGGCCATGACGTTGCGCAGCGCCGCGCCGCGCTTGATCGTCGCCAGCACGTCCGTGATGGGTTCCGAGCCCCGGCGGTCGAGGATCTCGTCGTCGAAGTCGTTGAAGTCGCCCGCGACGATCACCTCACGCCCGGCGGCGGCCTCGCGCGCGACGAGGCGGCGGATGACCTCGGCCTGCGCCTCGCGCTGCGGCTTGCGCGCGCGGTTGTCCGGCTGCGCCAGGAAGTGCACGCCGATGACCGTCACGGGCGTCCCGCCGAGCGAGAAGCGGGCCCACATGTTCTTGGAGACGCCGTAGGTGTCGGAGGAGCCTGCGACGGGCGCGCGCTCGTCGGTCCGTCCCTGCGCCTCAAGCGGCACGCGCGAGAGCATGCCGATGTTCTGCCGGGTGAACGTGTCGGTGCCGGGCACGAGGTGAGGCGTGTAGCCCATGTCCATGAGGCCCTCGGCGATCATGAGCTCGAGCGCGCGCAGGTTCTCGGCCTCCTGGAGCACGACGAGGTCGGCGTCGAGCGTGCGGATGACGCGGGCGACGGCCTCGCGGTGCGCCTGCGAGGCGGCCGGGTTGCCCTTCCAGGGGAAGTCTGCCCGCCCCTCGGGCTCCTCGCCGTCGAACAGGAACTCGGCGTTGAACGTGGCCACGCGAAAGCCCTCGGCCCGGAAGACAGGCGGATCCTCGACCTGGAACGGCCGCGTGGGCCCGGCCTCGGAGACGGCCGTGCTGCTTCCGGCGCTGCCGCCGGTACCAGGGCCGGCGCAGTTGGACGCAAACAGTGCGACGAAGAGCAGAGCGAGGGCCGAGAGCGGAAGGCGACGCATCGGGGGCTGACAGCGGAAACGAACACGACGAGGGACGCGCCCGGAGGCGCGCCCCTCGAAGAATAGCCATGCCGGCCGGCGTCAGAGGCGCGTGGCAGCGGCGATGCCTGAGAAGAAACGGAAGCGCCGCGGGTCGACCTGGTATTTCACGTTCTGCACCGGGCGCCGGCCGTCGGCCCACACGGGGGCGCGACGGCCCACCATCGAGCGCTCGCTGTAGAAGTGGCGCGTGTCGAGCGGGAACGGCCGCTCGGCGGCAGGGGCGTGGTAGACCTCGTGCGCGATCTCGAGCGCGCGCTGCCAGCCGGGCGAGACTGAGGCCGGCGTGAGGTTCATGTAGAGCGCGCGCCTGGGGTAGCCGGGGTTGAACGCGCTGAACTGGTACGGGTCGAGCACGGTACCCTCGTAGGTGCTCACCCCGCGGTAGGCCGTCTCGACGCGGTTGCGGACGACCCATGCGACGAGCTCCTGCTCGTGTGGCTGCTTGGTCTCGGAGTAGATGCACCGCGCGAGCCAGAGCACGTCGTCCTCGACGGCGTCCAGCGAGAATGCCGGGCGGCTGTCGGCGACGACGGAGACGGGGAGCGCGTCGGAGGGAGCGTCCGGGCTGGCGGCAGCGGTAAAGAACACGGCGAGGGCAGGCAGGGACGCCGCCAGGACCACGGAGACGGTCGCGGCGACACGTTTCCCTAGCTGGAGCATGCAATCGGAGGCTGGTGGACGGAAACCGGCGGACGCCGGGACGAGGGGCCAGGGGACGGCCAGGTCGGGAGGACGGCTGCGAAATGCGCGCCGGCCAGCCGGCGACCCTTCACGAGGACTTCCGGGTTCTACGGCAAGTCCTCGAAAAGCCGGCGCGCGGAACGTGCGGGCGCGGGCGGGCGTGCGGCTTCGCGCGCTCTTGAAAATGCCCGCCCTGCGCTCGGCGGGATTTTCACGTGCGAAGTCCAGGTTTCTGTACGTCCGGTCCAGCATTGTGCACAGTGCACAGGCGCTCGCACACATAGAAAGAGGTTCTTCCGCGTCATGCGCTCCGTGCCGCCGTTCCGTTTGGTCGCCGATGCCAACATGCCTCACGCCGAGGCCGCGCTGGGACGCTTCGGCGTGGTGGAGCGCGTCCCGGGCCGCCGCATCACGCGCGCCGCGCTCGCCAGCGCCGACGCGCTCTTCGTGCGCAGCGTCACGCGCGTCGACGCGGCGCTGCTCGAGGGAACGCCCGTGCGTTTCGTCGGCTCGGCCACGGCAGGCACCGATCACGTAGACGCGGCCTGGCTGGAGGCGCGGGGAATTGCCTTCGCGGCGGCCCCGGGCTCCAATGCCGCCGCGGTCGTGGACTACGTGCTCGCGGCGCTCCTGGCCACGCTCGTCCTGCGAGGCGAGGGGCTCGCGCACCGCGACGGCCGCCCGCGCATGCTCGGAGTGGTGGGCGTGGGGGCCGTCGGCGGACGGCTCGCGCGCCGCGCCGAGGCGCTCGGGCTGCGCGTGCTCCGCTGCGACCCGCCCCTCGCCGAGCGCCTCCGGGCGGCGGGACGCCCCGGCGAGGCCGCCCGTTTCGCGTCGCTCGCGGAGGTGCTCCGCGAGGCCGACGTCGTCTCGCTCCACACCCCACTCACGGCCGGGGGGCCGTATCCGACGCGCGGCCTCGTGGATGCCCGGGCGCTCGCGGCCATGCGCTCGGACGCCTGGCTGGTCAACGCAGCGCGCGGCGGCGTCGTGGAGGGCGCCGCGCTCGGGCGGGCGCTCACGGCCGGCACGCTGGCCGAGGCCATCCTAGACGTGTGGGAGGGCGAGCCCGCGCCCGACCCGGCCCTCGTGCGTGCCGCGCGCCTCGCCACGCCGCACGTGGCCGGGTACGCCTACGACAGCAAGGTGGACGGCACGCGCATGGTGGCCGATGCGTTCGCGGCGTGGCTGGCCGCGCAGGGCCATCCGGCAACGCCGTGGGATACCGGCCCGGCACTGGCGTGCGTGCCCCCGCCGGCGGTCGTGCCACCGCCGCCGCCCGACGCGCCGCCCGGCGCTCCCGAGGCCGCCGCCTGGCTCGACGCGCTCGTGCGGCAGGCCTACGACGTGCGCGCCGACGACGCGCGCTTCCGCGCGGCCATGCTCGGCGCGCCCAACGCCGCCGCGCGGGCCGACGCCTTCACGGCGCTCCGGGCGCACTACCCCGAGCGCCGGCTCCTTGCGCGCGTGCCGCTTGACGAGGCCGTCGTGCCGCCGGCGCTTCGGCGTGCCGTGCGCGAGGGGCTCGGCTTCGCCGTGCCGTCGGAGCCGGCCCCGGGGCACAGAGCAGCTCAGGCGCCGTAGCCGAAGTCCCGCAAAAAGCCCTCGCGGTTGCGCCAGTCCGCGCGCGTCTTGACAAAGAGCTGGAGGTAGACGCGCCGCCCGAGGAAGGCCTCCATCTCTTCGCGCGCCGCCTGCCCGAGCCGCTTGAGCGCCTGTCCGCCCTTGCCGATCAGAATCGCCTTCTGCGTGTCGCGCTCGACGACGATGTCGCACGCGATGAAGTCCTTGTCGCCCGGGCGCTCTTCGTAGAGGGCCACGTTGACCTGCGCCGAGTACGGGATTTCGTCGCGGTAGAGGTTGAAGATGGCCTCCCGGACGATCTCGGCGATGAAGAACCGCTCCGGATGCTCGGAGAGCTGGTCTTTCGGATAGTAAGGCGGCCCGAAGGGGATGCGCTCGAGGACGAGCGCGAGGAGCGTATCCACGCCGTCGCCCTCGAGAGCCGAGATGGGCACGACTTCCTCGAAGGCGCGCTGCTCGGCGTAGTGGGCCGCGAGCGGCAGCGCCGCGTCGGGCTGCGGGAGGGCGTCGATCTTGTTGAGGGCGAGCAGGACAGGCCCGGCGAAGTGCTCGAGGCGCTCGAGCGCCCCCCGCGCGTCGTGCGTGGGCGTGTGCCCGGTAGCATCGGCGAGGAGGACGGCCACGTCGGCATCGGAGAGCGCGCGGTCCACGTCGCGCATCATGTGGTCGTGGAGCCGGTAGCGGGGGCGGACGACGCCGGGCGTGTCGAGGAAGATGACCTGGTGCGCCGTGTCCGAGAGGATGCCGAGCACGCGGTGGCGTGTGGTGCTCGGCTTGGGCGTGACGATGGAGAGCTTGGTGCCGAGCAGCCGGTTGAGCAGCGTGGACTTGCCGACGTTGGGCGCCCCTACGAGCGCGACGTAGCCGCTGCGGTGGTCTGCAGGGACGTCGTCGTCGAGAAAGAGGGGGGCAGGGGGCGCAGCGTCGTCGGGGCGTTCCGGGGTGTCGGGACGTTCGCGCGGGGCGTCGTCACCGGCGAGGGGTTCGTCCTGGAGGGCGTCGTCGGCGGGCATGGGCACGGGTCGGAGATGTCGGCATCAACGCCGCGCGCCCCGGCGGGGTCCACCGAGGCGCGCGCGACCAAGGATACGGCCAAAGCCGACCTTCCGGGCGGCCGAAGCCGGCCTTCCGGGCGGCCGAAGCCGGCTTTCCGGGCGGCAGGGGCAAGGCCGGCCGCGCGATACGGCCGCGGTCTGCCGGCGGGCCTACCTGCCAGCCAGACCCGCCGGCGCGGCCTGGCGGCGAGCTGTCGCGCTCGTCTGGGCTGCCGAGACGTGCGTGGACGAGGCGTCGAGCAGGATGAGCTGGTTGCCGCTGAAGCCGAGCTTCTCGGCCAGCGCCATGATCGGCGCCGCTGCGTAGTGAATGCGGGCCTGCGGTCCGAGACGGAGCGTCGTGCCGAGCGTGCCGCCGGAGGTGAGGCTGGTGCGCCAGGCAGCCTCCGAGGCGGCGTGCTCGGCGGCCTCGTCCTCGCGCAGGTGCCAGTAGGGGCTGGCCTCGTACATCACGGCGCCCGTCGCCGCGCGCACGATGCGCACCGAGAACGACCCGCGCCGGTCGAACGCGTCGCCGACGCAGATGGGCCAGATCGTGCAGCCGTTGCCATCGAAGGCCTGCTTCAGGTTGCGGAGGCTGCGCACGTCCACGATGAACGAGCGGAGGTCGCTGGCGCGGAACGTCTGCGTGCGGTGGGCCGTCGCGCCGGCGAAGGTGCCGAAGCCCTGGCGGACGACCCCGCGCAGCGGCATGTCCATGCCCGCCACGTCGAGCAGGTACGTCGAGTGGCCGTGGTTGTCGGGCCGGGCAAACTCGAGGTAGATGGTTTCCGAGCCGAGGTGGCGCAGCATGGCGCGCATGGCCGTCCAGTGCTCGTGCCGGTCGCGGCCGTGCTCGGCAAAGTAGATCGTGCGGCCCTCGGGCACGTCTAGGTCAAAGCGGTGCTTGTGCTGGTAGAACGGGTACGGGTTGTTGCGCCCCCAGGGTCCGGCGCGGAGCCCGGCCGGATTGGTCGCCGTCAGGCCCGACGGGGCCGTGGTCAGGTTGACCGTCAGGTCGATGTGGCCGCCGGGCGGGAACGCCTGCTGGGCCACGACGAGGCCCCCGTTCAGGCGGACGTCGCCCAGGAGCGAGATGTTGATCAGCTGCCGGGGGGCGCGCACGATCACGAGCCCGTCCCAGGTCAGGCGCGAGCCGATCTCGGTCACGAGCGCGCCCTCGACGACGAGCGCGCCGCTGCCCGAGAGGTGGGCCCCGGAGGCGATCGTCAGGTCTCCTGTGACGCGTGTGACCCGGTCGGGGCCGCCGGCAGCGAGAGCCGCTCGGAGGCGCATCGGGCCCGCGTGGGTGACGTCCCACGGTCCCATGGCATTTATGGCCACGTGGTAGAGCTCGTCGGCGTTGCTCACGTTGAGGTCGTCGAGCAGGCCGGCCATGGTGCTCGTGTGGAGGGTGCTGCCGGCCGTGCCGAGCGCAGCCTGGAGCGCGCTCTGCGCCGCGTCGAGCGGCAGGATCATGCCGATGTTGAGCTCGTCGAACTGCCGCCGGTCGAAGCGCGAAGGGAGCCGGTCGGGCCCGCCGCTCACGCTCGCGCCGGGCGAGACGATGGCGGTCGCGTAGGGAACGTCGAGCCAGATGGGCCCGGGGTAATCCATCGGATCGAAGGCATACGTGCCCCGGATCGTGTGGGTGGCGCCGCCGTAGGTGCCGCGCACGGTGATCGTCGCCTGCCGCGCGTCGCGGGTCGGCTCGTAGGTCACCTCGTAGGTGCCGCCGGCGTAGTGCTGCCGCGTGACGCCGGGGTTGCGCAGGCGGTCGGCGTCCATGATGGAGGCCAGCACTGCGTTGCGACCGCTCTCGGCAACCTGCCGCGCGAGGGCGTCCTGCTGCGTCTCGGCGTGGCTGCGCGCCGTGTCGGAGGCGGCGCGGCGGGCGCTCAGCGTGAGCAGCGTGCCCGCGCCGACAGCGGCTAGCACGAGCAGGAGCGTCAGTTTACCCATGGGAGCGTTCTGGGGCGAGACCGGTCAGGGCGAGGGCGAGTCCGGCGAGGGCAGGGCCGGAGGGGAGATCGCCGGGACGGCCGGCGTGGGGGGCAGACCCGTAGCGAGCGCGCTCACGACGCGCACGGTCTGGCGGTGGCGTGTGAGGTTCATCGGGCCGTTGTGGACCTGGTCGTGGCTCCGGCGGGTACTCGTCGGCGAGGCCGTCGCTACGGACAGGGCGACGTGCACCGGCGCGGACGTGAGCGCTCCGGCGACGTGCGACGCGCCGTCCGCCGTGATGGCGCGCACGGCGAACTCGGTGACCTCCTCCGCGCCGCCGGTGCGCACGTAGCGGCCGCCGACGTGGGCATAGCGTGTGACGCGGAAGAGCGGCCGCTCCGTGCCCTGCACGCGGGCCGTCCGCCCGGTCGGCTGTACGACGTACGACACCATCACGAGGGGCGAAGCGCGGCCCCTCTCGGGCTCGGCGAGCGTGGGGAAGCTGAAGCGCCGCGTGAGGCCGGCGCTCTGCACCAGCTCCACCTGGAAGAACCCGAGCCCGTGCCGGGCCTGCGCTTCGGCGCGCATGTTTTCGACGTCTCGCTGCAGCGTCTCCATGAACGCCGCCGTCGCGTGCTCGACGCGGTAGCGCACGGTCGAGTCAATGACCTGCTGCTGCTGGCGCTGCTGCACAAACACGACCACGCCCAGGAGCGTCGCTCCAACGAGAATGGCCGTAAGATGGTCCAGGAAGACGCTCACGGAAGCAGGGGGCTCAGGGCGCGTTGAAGAGGGCCTGCGTGGCCGGCGTGGCGACGTAGGTCAGCGTGACCGTGACCGGCGGGCGGGACGTGCCGGGGGGCGGGACCTCGCGTACCTGGAGCGCTACCTCCTTGGCGAGCGAGCGCGCGGCGGCTACGCCGGGGTTCTGCGGGTCCACGTAGCGCACGGTGTAGCGGAGCGAGAACGCAAGCGTGCCGGTGCCCCAGGGAACGACTCGGACCTCGGAGTAGCCGTGGTAGTCGTCTACGTCGTTGAACTGCGCCGGCGTCGTCTCGCCAGGGTCAGGGCCGAGGGGCGAGGCAGGCGGCGTGGTGCGGAGCGTCGTCCGCGTCAGGTCCTCCTGGTCGAAGGCCAGACGGCTGGCGCCGCCGAGCGCCTCGCGCGCGACGCCGAGCGCGGCCTGCTCGATCTCGTGCACGACCGCCGCGCGCTCGAGCGCCGCACCGGACCGGTGCTGCGACAGCGCGAAGAGCGAGAAGGCTGCCAGGGCGGCGAGGGCGAAAAGAGTCTGCTGCATGGACGGAGCGGTCGGGCGGAGCCTGCCCGCCAAGTCCGTTCCATCACGGGCGCTCGGGTGTAGAACATGTGTCGTACACCTCGCCGGGGTTACAAATCGGCCGGGTAGAGGCCGGGGGGGTGGCCCTGCGGCTTTGCCATCGACGGGCCCGGTTTCCGAATTGGATTGGAGACCTGCTGGTGCGGTACTGGTCGCCCCGCGCTACGCCACCCTCTCGAGGACGTCCAGGTAGGCCCGTACGGCCCCGGTGAGACCTATGTGCAGCGCGTCGGCCACGAGCGCCTGGCCGATCGAGACCTCGTCGACGGGCGGGAGCGCGCGCAGGAGCAGGCCGAGGTTCTCGAGGTCGAGGTCGTGGCCGGCGTTGAGGCCGAGGCCTGCGCTGCGGGCGGCCTCGGCCGCGGCCACGTAGCGGGGGAGCACGTCGGCTGCGGCGCCGGCGGCGAACGCCTCGGCGTAGGGCCCGGTGTAGAGCTCGACGCGGTCGGCCCCGAGGTCGGCTGCGGCGCGCGCCGCGTCGGGGTCCGGGTCGATGAAGAGGCTGACGCGGCAGCCGAGCGCGCGGAGCCGGGCGATGACCGGGCGCAGGCGCGCCGCGTCATCGGGGAGGCTCCAGCCGTGGTCGGACGTGAGCTGCGCGCGCGTGTCCGGTACGAGCGTGGCCTGGTGCGGGCGCGTCTCCTCGGCGAGCGCGAGGAAGCCGGGGTAGGCCCCCTCGGGGCCGGCGAACGGGTTGCCCTCCACGTTCAGCTCGGGCGCCATGCCGGCGCGCTCGTGGCCGGCCTCGCCGACGAGGCGCGCGAAAAGGCGTACGTCGTCGGCGAGGGCGTGCCGGCCATCGGGGCGAGGGTGCAGCGTCAGGCCGTGCGCGCCTGCGCGCAGGCACGCCTCAGCGGCGGCGCGGAGGTCGGGTCGCCCCCCGCCGCGCGCGTTGCGGACGAGCGCGACCTTGTTGAGGTTGACGCTGAGGGCCGTTCGGGACATGGCGCGGAAGCAGGGGCAGGGGTGACCGAAAGGTAACGGCCCGCTCCGCGCAGGCGCCTGCCCGGCCCTGCCTCGCCTTGCTTTTGCGCGGAGGCCACGGTTATACTCGCACGCCTCCGCAGAATACCCCCCCCGCCGAGGCTTGCGCGCGTCCGCCGCGCGCCCTCCACCATTCGCATCTCAAGCCTGCGCTCCGCTCGAGCGTCCCTCATGGCCTCTGAAGGCAACCGCGGCGCCCGTCTCGCCATCCAGTTCGTGCTCGGCCTCGTCATCGTCGGCCTGGCCGTCCTGCTGTACCGCTCCATCGTGTTGCCCTGGCGCGCCTACGAGCAGCGCGAGGCGGTCAACGCCGAGGCGCGCGCGCGCATGGACGGGCTCCGCCAGGCCCTCATCGCGCACCGCGACGCCTATCAGACCTACCCCGGCACGCTCGACTCGCTGCTCCTGTTCATGCGCACCGACACGGTGTTCGCGGCCCGCCGTGCCGAGCTGACGCTGCCCATCGACTCGCTCGCGATCTCGCCGCGCGCCCGCGCCCGCTTCAACTACGCCGTCGTGCGCTCGGACACGAGCGACTTCACGATCTACTGGATCAGCGACCCGGCCTTCCCCAGCGACTCCATCGGCACGCGCGACACCAGCCCGCAGGCCGGCACGTTCCGCAACGCGGCCACCTGGGAGTGATCCCGGGGGCGCCGTCCCTGACCGCCGCATGGAGCCCTCCGCCTCCGACGCCTCCTACGCCGCCGACACTCCCTCCACGCCGCGCGGCGTCGCCCTCGCAGGGCTCCGCGGACGGACGCTCCGCTACGCCGAGGTCATCCCGGAGGCCACCGGCCCGGGACGCATCCGCCGCCTCGGCACGTGCGACTTCGACGCCGACGCCGAGGCGGCGCTCCTGGGGCCCGAGGGCACGCCGCATCTGGACGTGCTCGCGCGCGCCCTCGCCGACGTGTTCGATGGCGCGCCGCTCGAGTCGCTCGTCGTCGCGGCCCACCCCAACCGCACCGTCAGCTTCTTCACGCCGCTGCCGGACGGGCTCGCGCCCGAGGCTCGCTACGCGCAGCTGCGGCAGGAGGCCGCCCTCCTGGCCGACGTGCCGGCCCACCTGCCCGTGCGCATCCGGGCCGTGCCGGTCCGCACCGAGACCATCGGGGGCGCGCCGCACCGCTGGCACCACGCGCTGCACGTACCCGAGCACGTCCACGACCGCCTGACGCTGCTCGCGCAGACGCTCGGCGTGGCGTCCTACGACCTCTCGGATACCACGCAGGGGACGGCGGCGCTCGTGCGCGCGCTCGCGCCGCCGGCCACGCCCGACGCGGCGGCCGACCCGCCCCCGCTCGTGCTCGCCGTGGGCGCTTACGCGCAGCACACGGAGTACGCCCTCTGCCGCGGCACCGAGTGGCTGCACGGCCACTACGGCCCGAGCGCCGCGCCCGAAGACACGGCCTACTTCGCGCTCGCGCTTCTGGAACGCCTGGGGCTCGCGCCGTCTGCCCTGGAAACGCTGTATGCCTACGGCGACGAGCTCTCGGAAGAGCGCCTCGGCCTGCTCGCCGAGTTCCTGGACCGCCCGGCGCAGCCGCTCGACCCGTTCGCGCTCTTCGCCCGGCGGCCGGAGGGCGTCGCGCCCGAGACGCTGGCCGCGTTTGCGCCCGTGCTCGGGGCCGCGCTCCGCTAGCGGTGCGCATCGTCGGCGGCGCATTCCGCAGCGCGCGTCTGCTCGCGCCGCCAGGACAGGGCACCCGGCCCACGACCGACCGCGTGCGCGAGGCGCTCTTTAACGTGCTCGGCGCACGGCTCGCCCTCCAGGGCGCGCGCGTGCTGGACCTGTTCGCCGGCAGCGGCGCGCTCGCGCTCGAGGCGATCAGCCGCGGCGCCGCCTCGGCCGTCCTGGTCGAGGCCGACCGCCGCGCGCTCGCCGTGGCGCGGCGCAACGCCGAGGCGCTCGGCGTGGCCGCGCGCTGCACGTTCGTCGGCGCCGACGTGCGCGCGTTTCTGCGCCGCGCCGGGGCCGTGGGCGAGGCCGCTGCATTCGGCCTCGTTCTCGCCGACCCCCCCTACGACTGGCCGGACCTCGCGGAGCTGCCGGCGCGCGTGCGTCCGCTCCTCGAGACCGGCGGCCTGTTCGCGCTCGAGCACGACGCGCGCCACGCCTTCCACGTCACCGACGGGCTCGTGTTTACGCGCGCCTACGGACGGACGGTCCTTTCGCTTTTCTCGCACTCGCCCGATCAACCTCCTGTGTCGCAGGGTGATGCGAGTCCTGCCTCCGTCGCCTGATGAAGCTCGCGCTCTACCCCGGCACCTTCGACCCCGTCACGCTCGGCCATCTCGATGTGCTCGAGCGCGCGCTCCGGGTCTTCGACCACGTCGAGGTTACGATTGCCGTCAACGCGACCAAGCGGACGCTCTTCACCGAGGCCGAGCGGGCCGAGCTCATCCGGGCCAGCGTGGCCGGGATGCCCGGCGCCGACCGCGTTTCGGTGACGCACTTCGAGGGCCTGCTCGTCGAGCACGCGCGGGCGCGCGGGGCGGTCGCACTCATCCGCGGCCTCCGCCAGGTGACCGACTTCGACTACGAGTTCCGCATGGCGCTGGCCAACCGCCGCCTGTTCCCCGAACTCCAGACGGTGTTCCTGATGCCAGGCGAGGCGCACACGTTCGTGGCCGCTTCGATCGTGCGCGAGATCCACCGCTGGGGCGGCGACGTGTCGTCGTTCGTGCCCCCGGTCGTGGCCGAGGCGCTGGCTGCCCGCGCGCCGCAGAACTGACGCGCGGACCGGCGGCGGCGGCCTCCCCCTCGCCGTCCGGACGCAGGGCTGCGCAGTGCTGCCCGGCCGCGGTCTGAGGGCGGCGCGCGGCCGCGCGTTCCGGCGCGCGGACGTGGGTACCTTGGCCGGCGTCCGCGTCCGCTCCGCTGCCCATGCCTGCCGACCTTGCCCCCGACGCCCCGGCCCTGACGGCGCTCAGCCCGCGTGTCGAGGCCATGCAGCCCTCCGCCACGCTCGCCGTCTCGGCGCGCGCCAAGGCCCTGCGCCGAGACGGCCGCGACGTGATCGAACTCTCGGCCGGCGAGCCGGATTTCCCGACGCCGGCGCCCATCGTGGCGGCGGCCCACCAGGCCCTGCGCGACGAGCGCTTCTACTACACCGCCAACGCAGGCCTGCCCGAGCTTCGCGAGGCCATCGCCGAGAAGCTGCGCCGCGAGAACGGCCTGGCGCACGTTACGGCCGCGCACGTCGTCTGCTCGAACGGCGCCAAGCAGTCGGTAGCGCAGACGCTGCTGGCTGCGTGCCGCCCCGGCGACGAGGTCGTCTTCGCCGCGCCCTACTGGGTCAGCTATCCCGAGATGGCGCGCTTCGCCGGGGCCGACCCCGTGGCCGTGCCCACGCGCGCTGCCGACGGCTACCGCATGACGCCCGAGGCGCTGCGTGCCGCGCTCTCCCCGCGCACGCGCGTCGTGCTGCTCAACTCGCCCTCCAACCCGACCGGCGCCGTCTACCCGCCGGACGAGCTGGAGGCGCTCGCGGGCGTCCTGCGCGACTTCCCGGACGTGCTCGTGGTCTCGGACGAGATCTACGAGTACGTCCTCTTCGACGCCGAGCACCGCGCGTTCGCTTCCCTCGACGGCATGGCCGGGCGCACCGTCACCATCAACGGCTTTTCGAAGGGCTACGCGATGACGGGGTGGCGGCTGGGGTACCTCGCCGGCCCGGAGTGGCTCGCCAGGGCTGTGGACAAGATCCAGAGCCAGCTCACGAGCGCGCCCAACACGATCGCGCAGGTCGCCGCACTCGCCGCGTTCGAGATGGGTCACGAGCCAGTGCGGGACATGGTGCGCGCCTTCCGCGAGCGGCGAGACGCCGCCCTCGCTGCGCTCGAGACGATGCCGGGCCTCGTCTGTCCCAAACCCGAGGGCGCGTTCTACCTCTTCCCCGACGTCTCGGCGCTCTACGGCCGCCGGGCCCCGTCGGGGGAGGTCATCGGGGGGAGCATCGCGCTGTGCACGTACCTGCTCGACGCCGCCGAGGTCGCGCTCGTGCCCGGCGAGGCCTTCGGCGACGACGCGGGGGTGCGCCTCTCGTACGCTACCGGCATGGACGCGCTCGCCGAGGCCCTGCGCCGCATCGCCGGTGCCCTTGGCGCGCTGCGCTGACGCGTCCCCGCGCCGGGACCCCCGCCGCCGGCCCGGCGTAGCGCCGCGTCACGTCCGCTCCCCACCTGCGCCCGTTTCTTCCGCGTGGACACTCCGCCGCCCCGGCCGCCCTCCGGCGAGCCGTCTCATGGTTCCGAGGGTCATGGTTACGAGGGCCCCGTGCCCGGCGGGCTCCCCCGGGGCCCGCTCTGGCATTCGCCGGGGCCGTACGTCGCCGGCCCGCACTCGCGGCTCGACTACCGGGGGCCGGCCGAGGCCGCCGCACGTCCGCCTGAGCGCGTGTGGCTGCACGTGGCGCTTTTCCTGGCCACACTCGCCTCGGCGACCTGGGTGGGCGGCGAGCTCGTCGGGCGGGACCTGGCGTGGCTGGCCGGCGGCTGGCCCGCCTTCGTGGCCGACGGTCTCCGCTACGCCGTCCCGTTCCTGTTCTTCCTGGCCGTGCACGAGTTTGGGCACTACGTCGCCGCGCGCCGCGTGGGCCTGAGCGTCTCGCTGCCCTACTTCCTGCCGGTGCCGATACCGGGCACGCTCGGGACGCTCGGCGCTGTGATCCGCATCCGAGAGCCGATCCGCACCACGCGTCAGCTGTTCGACGTGGGCGCCTCGGGGCCGCTGGCGGGCTTCGTCGTCGCGCTGGCCCTGCTCGTCTACGCCGTTGCTGCGCTCCCTCCGCCGACGTACCTGCTCTCGGTCTCCGGCCATGCGCCGCTCGTGGAGGCGGTGCTGCTCACGGGCGAGTTCCCACCCGTCGAGGACGTGCTGGCCGGCGGGGGCTTCGCGCTCGTGTTCGGCGAGACGCCGCTGTTTTCGTTCCTGCTCCGTTTCGCCGACTACGTGCCGCCAGGCTACGAGCTGATGCACTACCCGGTGCTGATGGCCGCCTGGCTCGGGATGTTCTTCACCGCGCTCAACCTGCTCCCCGTCGGGCAGCTCGACGGCGGGCACGTCGTGTACGCGCTCTTCGGCGAGGTCGTGCACCGCATCGTGGCACGCGTGGCGACGCTGCTGCTGCTGCTCTCGGGCGGCCTCGGGCTGGTCGCCGATTTCGGCGACGCGCTAGGCGCGCTCGACGTGCCGGGAGCCGGATTCCTGGTATGGCTGATCTACGGTGCTGCGTGTGGCCTCGTCATGCCCAAGATCGTCGGGCGCTCGCCAGGGCTTGCCGGGGCTGGCGTGGCAGCGTGCGTCGGGCTCGTTGCACTCACGGGCGCCGTTGCGCCCGGCTTGGCAGCGCAGGCAGGATTCACGGGGTGGCTGCTCTGGGTGGCACTGATCGCGTTCGTCATTCGCGTAGACCATCCTCCAGTGCTCGTACCGGAGCCGCTCTCGGCCGGTCGCCGCGCGCTCGGTTACGCATGCCTCGCACTGTTTCCGCTCTGCTTCTCGATTCGCCCGCTCTACCTCGTGGGGCTGTAGGGGCGCGGCGCCAGCGCGCTAGCGCCCGCGCAGGCGTGCGAGCGTCTCCGCGTCGAGCAGGTCGGCGAGCGTGCTGACGCCGCCGGAGGGTGGCCCGTCCCGCCGCGCGTCGCGCTTGCCAGCCTTGCTCCCGCCGCGGCGTGGAGGCTTTGAAGCCGGAGCAGCCGGAGCCGGAGCAGCCGGAGCCGGAGCAGCCGGAGCCGGAGCAGCCGGAGCCGGAGCAGCCGGCGCAGCCGCCTTGCGCGTGCTCAGGTTGATCGTCTGCTGCACCAGGGCCAGGGGGGCCTTGCGCGCGCGCTTGCCCGAGGCCGGGCGCCCAGACGAGAGGTCGAGCGTGAAGCCACCGGCGTGGCGCGTGGCTTCCGGCGGGCTGCCGGAGCCGGCATCGTCGGAGCGCGGGGGCGAGGTGTGTTCAGCCATCAGTCTCGAGGGCAAATCCTTCCTCGCTGAGCGCCGCCGCGACGGTCCCAAGCGGTGCCGCGTCGGGGTCGCGCAGGATGGTTGCCGTGCCGATCTCGACGTGCTCGGCGCGCACGCCCTCGAGGCCGTCGAGCGTGCGGCGGACGGCCGCGACGCAATGCTCGCAGCTCATGCCGCGAATGGTGAGTGTTTCGCGTTCCATTGGTCTGAAGAGGGAAGAGGGACGGGCGGGCCGGCTTTGGCGGCGGGTTCAGTCGGCCTCGACGATGAGCGCTGCGCCGGTCTCGGTGCAGGCCACCTGGTAGACGCCGGCCTCGGGCGTGACCGTGACCTCGGCACGCTGGCCGGTCGCGATCTCGGTTGGCGCGAGGCCGAGGCCCGCGTCGCCTGTGAGCGGGCCGTCGCAGGGCGCCTCGTCCTCACGCGTGAATGCGATCGTACTCGTCTGACCGGCCGGGACCGTGATCGCGGCCGGCCGGAAGCCGGACGCCGAAAAGGACACTTCGAAGGCCGCACCCGCGGCCGGACCGTCGGCGGCGATTCCGGTGGTCGGTGCCTGCGCCGGACCGGTCACGGCGACCTCCGTCTCGGACGTCTGGCAAGCCGTGAGGATGAACACGGCGAGGGCAGTCAGCGCAGGCAGAGGCAGGAAGCGCATGAGGACGAGCATGGGAGCGAAAGGCGCGAGAGCGAAAGGCGCGAGAGCGAAAGGCGCGGGAGCGAAAGGCGCGGGAGCGAAAGGCGCGGGAGCGAAAGGCGCTCCGGAGGTACGCGCCCGAGCCCCAGAGGATCGGAGCGCTTTCACGGTAGCATGCGAAGGCTCTCGTAAGATCGCACGGGCGCGGTATCATGACGTCGTTCCGCACCGCCTATGCCGCCCATGCCTCGTATCCCGTTGCTTCTGGCTGCCCTCGTCTTCTGCGCCTCCGATGCCGCCGCGCAGCGTACCTCGCCGGCCGGCGCCGCCGCGGCGGCGCCGGCGGCCGATCCCGTCGTGCTCGTCGTGCACGGCGGCGCCGGGACGATCCGCCGCGCCGACATGACTCCGCAGACCGACGCCGCCGTGCGCGAGGCGCTCGCCCAAGCGCTTCGCGCCGGCTACGCGCGCTGGCAGGCCGGCGCGCCAGCCCTCGACGCCGTCGAGGCGGCTATCGTCGTGCTTGAGGAGAGCCCCTACTTCAACGCCGGCCGCGGCGGCGTCTTCGCCGCCGACGGCACCGTGCGCCACGACGCCTCGGTGATGGACGGGCGCACGGGTGCCGCCGGCGCTGCCGCCGGCACGATGCGCGTCCGTCACCCGATCCGCCTTGCGCGGGCCGTAATGGAGCACTCGCCCCACGTGCTGCTCACCGACGCCGGCGCCGAAGAGTTCGCGCTCGAGCACGGGCTCGAGCTCGTCCCGAACCGCTACTTCCACGTCGAGAGCCGCCGCCGCGCGCTCGACGCGGCGCAGCAGCGCGAGCGCAGCGCCACAGGAGGGCTGCGCGCCCCCGAGCCGTGGCAGATGACCGGCACCGTGGGGGCCGTCGCCCGCGATCAGGCTGGGCACCTCGCCGCCGGCACCTCCACGGGAGGGATGACCAACAAGCGCTACGGCCGCGTGGGCGACGCGCCGATTATCGGCGCCGGCACGTTCGCCGCCGACGAGACCGTGGGCGTCTCGGCGACCGGCCACGGCGAGTACTTCATCCGCCTCTCGGTCGCGCGCGACATCCACGCGCGCATGGCGTACCTCGGCGAGGACGTCGCGGTGGCGGCCGGCCACGTCATCGGAACGACGCTCACCGAGGCCGGTGGTACGGGCGGTGTAATCGCCCTCGACCGCGAGGGCCGCGTCGCGATGCCCTTCAACACCGAGGGCATGTACCGCGGCTACGTCACGGCCTCCGGGCAGATCGTCGTGGCGATCTACGCCGACGAGTGATCGCCTGCCCGAGACCGTCGCACGGCCCGGACGCCGGGCGGCGCATCGCAGACTGGGACTGGAGGTTGACCGCGCCGCTATAGTTTGTTCATCAAATCTTCTCAGCCTGGCCGGGTTGCGCGCCGGGTCGTCCGGGGGTCTCGGCGCGTCCCGCAAGCTCTCCGCACCGATGCGCGCTCTGGCCCTTCGGCTCCTGCTCGTGCTCCCGTTCGCCGCCCCGGTTGCCTCGGCCCAGACGGCGCCCGTCTCCGACCAGATGCTCACGTGGCGGACGTACGACGGTACGCGCACCGCACGTGTGCGCGTCTACGTGACCTCCGACCGTCGCCGGCCGCACACGGCGGTCGTCGACGAAGTCGTGGGTGATCCGGATGCCTTTGGGGGACAGGGGGCCATCACCAATGAGGCGCGCTACGCGGCCGAGTTCATGGCACGCGAACTGCGGCTCGATCCGGCTCGCGTGACCTATGTGTTCCGCGTACCCGATGGCGCCCGTCCGCAGGCGCCGCCGGTGCTGCTCCGGGCCACGTTCACACAGCTCCGCTCGGGACAGCTGAGCAGCCCGGCCTGGCGGGTCATCTCGCGCGACGAACTGGACCGTCTGACCGACAGGGGGCTCTACTGAGCCTCGTCCCGAGGGGGGCGCTCCGACGGGCACTTTTTCCAACGCTAACACGTTGTTCGTGCAAACAGGTAGCACTCCCCGCCATGGCCGACAGACCTTCCGCTACGCCCTCTAACACCCTGCGGCTCGACGAGCTTTCTGAGGCCCTGCGCATTTCTCGCCAGACGCTCGTCAACTGGGCCGATCGGGGCCTGATCGAGGCTTCCCTCGACTGGGGCGTGTCCGAGAAAAACGAAGAGCTCCGCCTGATCCAGATCTCCGGCACGTCACTGGACTTCCTGCGCGACTTCGCGAGCGAGTACCGCGAAGACACGGTCTCGCGCACCGAGGCGCGCCGCCTGCTCAAGCTCATCGATCGCAACCAGGTCCAGAAGCTGATTCGCCAGGGCAGCATCAAGGCGCGTAAGGTGAAGGGCGAGACGCGCGTGAGCGTAGGGAGCGTCGAGGACTACTTGATGAGCCTCGAGGACGACTGACGGAACATGGCGGCAGACGGAGCATGACGGGCCGGGCCAGGCGGCCGGGTGCCAGGTTTCGCGGCTAGCTTGCTCCATGCTCTCGCTGCTGCGTCCGCTCAACTTCGTCCTGTTCCTGGTTGGCATCGCGCTGGGCGGGCTCCTGGCGTCCGGGGCCGCGCTCGGCGAGGCCGATGTTCCGGCGCTGATCCTGGCGATGCTGAGCGGGGCACTCATTGGCGGAGCGGCCAACGCGCAGAACGACGCCTACGACCTTGCCATTGACCGGCGGAACCGCCCCGACCGCGCGCTGCCGGCCGGGCGCGCGACCGTCCGCGCGGCGTGGGTGGTGTGGGGGGGGCTCTCTGCCGCAGGCATTCTGCTGGGGCTGGCCGTCTCGGTCCTCCACGGCGCGATCGCGCTCGTCTCGGTAGGGTTGCTCTGGGCCTACAACGCGCGGCTGAAGCGGCTACCCGTGGTGGGCAACGTGGCGGTGGCGGTCGTACTGGGGCTGGCGCTGCTCTACGGCGGGCTCGCCACGGGTGCGGGGCCGGGGGCGGTGCTGGTGGCTGGCATCGTCTTCGCCGTGCTGACCACGCTGGCCCGCGAGATGGCCAAGGATGTCGAGGACGCGCCCGGGGACCGGGCGGAGGGCGCGCGGACGCTTCCGGTCGTGTGGAGTCTGCGCGGGGTGGCCGGGGCTGCGCTCGTGCTCACTGCGCTGTGCGTGCTCCTGCTGCCCACGCCCCTGCTTGCCGGTCTCGAGCGCTCGTTCTTGCTGCTGGTCTTGCCGGCGGCGGGCGCGCTGCTGCGGGCGACGTGGCACCTGGGTCTGGCCGCGGCCGCGCCGTCCGAGACGGAGCCCGCCCGCCGCGCCGGGCAGGCGAGCCGGTGGCTCAAGGCCGCCATGGTGGCAGGCATGCTCGCGCTCGCGCTCGAGGTAGGACAACTGCTCTGACGGGAGGCGGGGCGGCTCGTGTGCTGGCGTGAGGGGCCACGGCGCCGGAGCGCGTGTGTCCCGTGAGCGGAACCCACCTCTACCTTCGGACGCGCGCGGCCGCGTGACCCGGCGCTCGTCCGGTGCGGCTACAGCCACGACCCACCCTATGCTCGCCTTCGATCCGCAAACCGTCGCACTGGCTCAGGCCGGGGACTCCGCCGCGCGGGAGCGCCTGCTCGCGGCCATCCGCCCGGCGCTGCGGGCCTTCTTCACGAGCCGCCTCGGCGCGGTGCCGGACGCAGACGACCTTGCGCAAAACGCGCTGCTGCGCATCCATCGCAGTCTCGGCGCGCTCCAGCAGCCGGAGCGCTTCAAGGCCTTTGCCATGAAAGCTGCCCTCTTCGAACTGCAGGACCACTACCGCGGCCGGTACGCCGCGCGCGAGGCGCTGTTCGACCCGGACCTCCCGCCGCCCGGCGCCGTCGACCCGGAAGACACCGCGCTCGGCATGGATCTCGCCCGCGCGCTCGAGCACCTCACCCCGCACGCACGGCGCATCATCGAGCTGCGCGAGCTGGGCTATCCGTATCTCGACATCGCCGCCATGCTCGGCACGACCGAGGCCGCCGTGAAAATGCAAGTCAAACGGGCCTTCGAGCGTCTCCGGGGGCTCCTTGCGGCGGCGCTGCCGGCCGTGCTCGCCCTGCCGCTCTTCCTCTGAACCGCATGCGTGACGCTCTCGAAACGCTCGCCCTCTACGACGTGCTTCCGCCCGAGGAGCGGGAGGCGATCGCGGTGGCGCTGGCCGCGCAGCCCGACCTCGCCGAGGCCTTTCGGCGCTGGACGGCGCTGCGCGCGCACGTCCGCGCCGAGCTCGACCGGGCGCTGCCCGATCCTGAACTGCTTGTCCTCGCCGCGCTCGGCGACTTTGCGCTCCCGGAGAATGCGGAGGGGCCGGCCCGCGAGCCGGCCGGCAGCGCTCCGGGGACGCCCGCCTCCGATGCGCTCTCGCCCGCGGAGCACGAGGCCCTCGAGGCCGCCCGCGAAGGTCTGCTCGAGGCCATCGCGCGCCATCCGTCCGTGGGAGACGCCATCCGCCGCCTCCGCGCAGACGCGGCCGCCTTCGAGCAGGCATGGATAGCCCATGCGGCCGATGCCATAGCCGTGCCCGAGATGCCGGCTGGCGACGGCGTCCCGCCTGCAGACGGCGCGTCGCCGGTCGTGGCCGCGTCACCGCTGCGGCCCCTCACCGCGGCCGACCGATCGCCCGCGCGGCCCGCGCGTGCGGCCCGGCGTCCGGTCATGCGCTGGGCCGTCCGCGGCGTGATGCTGCTCGCCGTCGTGGGCTTTGCAGCGCTGCTCGTGTTCCTGCAACGCCGCGACACCGGCTTCGAGACGATCCGCGCCGCTGAGGCCCGCGCAATCTCGCTGCCGGACGGCTCCGCGGCCGAGCTCGCGCCCGGGGCGGTCCTGATGGTGCGCCGCGAGGCGGGCGCGGACGCCCGGCAGGCCCGCCTGCTCGCCGGGCAGGTGCTCTTCAACGTCTACCACGATCCTGCGCAGCCGTTCGTCCTCGAGACGCCCAACGCCGAGGTCCGCGTCGTCGGGACGACGTTCTCTGTCGCCGCGACGGACGTGCAGACGGACGTGGTGCTGCTCAGCGGCGCCGTCACGCTCGCGCCGCGCGCCAGGCCGGCCGAGGCCGTCCGCCTCGCGCCCGGGCAGCAGAGCCGCGTGCTCGCCCTCGACAGGCCTGTGCCGCCAGCCCCGGCCGACATCGGCTCTGCGCTCGAGTGGACGGGGGACGTGTTCGCGCGCGCCGAGCCTGCGGGGCGGGTCGCCGAGCGTCTCGGCGCACGCTTCGGGCGGCCCGTGAGCGTGGCGCCAGACCTGCGTGGCGAGCCCGTCTCGGGGCGCTTCCGCGCCGGCGACGGCCTCGAGCCGGCCGTCGAGGCCCTGGCACAGGCGCTCGGCGCGCGCGCCGAGCGTGCCGGCAACGGCTTTCGCCTCGTGCTGGACGAGCAGCCCTGAGCGTCGCGCGGCGTAACCTCGGGTGTCGGCCGCGGGCGGGCGCGGCGGCGGCTCGCGGCACACGGGTTGCCCCGTTGTCGGCGTTGCCCCGTCGTCGGCGTTGCCCCGTCGTCGGCGTTGCCCGGTCGGTCGGTGTTGCTCGGCCAGACGCGCTGCGCGTGCCGCGCCGCCAGGTGCAATCTCGTCTTCCGCCTGACCCCGGACCACGCCCGGCCCGCCTGGCTCTCGCATGAACCGCCCGCTCCGTTTCCGCTGTCTCGTGCTTGCCGCCGCGCTCGGCGCGGCAGGCATGCCGGGGTCTGGCGGGCACGTGCGGGCGCAGAGCTTGCCGGCGCAGAGCTTGCCGGCGC
>JBKBRC010000001.1:63945-115013 GCA_046292345.1 Rubricoccaceae bacterium | reverse complement strand
GGCGCAGAGCTTGCCGGCGCAGAGCTTGCCGGCGCTCGAGTGGCGCGAGGCGCCGCTCGAGGACGTGCTCTACGCGTTCGCCGAAGCCGCCGGGGTGGACCTCGTGTTTGCGCTGCGCCTCGTGCGCGAGGTGCGCGTCAGCGGCTCCTACCGTCCCGGTGACGATCCGGAGCGCGCCCTGCACGCGCTCCTGCGCAGTACCGGCCTGCGCGCCGAGCGCGTCCGCGCCGGGCAGTACGTGCTGATCGCGCTGCCACTCAGCGTCACCGAGGACGACGTAGTAGACCCCGAGGCGGTCACGGGCACGCTCGACGGGCGCGTCGTGGACGCCGAGACGGGCCTGCCGCTTGCCGGCGCGCACGTCGTGCTCGTGGACCTCGACCTGGGCGACGTCGCCGATGCCTCGGGGCACTTCGCGCTGCCGGCGTTGCCGGCGGGCGAGTACACCGTCCGCGTCTCCCACGTCGGCTACCGGCCCGTACGGTTGCGCATGACCGTCTACCCTGTCTCGCCCCGGCTGCCGCCCGTGGTGCGGCTGCGTCCGCAGGCGGTGCAGGCCGCCACCGCCGAAGTCCGCACCGGCCCGCGCGACATCGGCCCGGCGCCGGGCGTGACCGACCTGGGCGCGCGGCAGGCCGCCGCCATCCCGGTCGCGCTCGGCGACGGCGACCTGGCGGCCACGCTCGCCTGGCTGCCGGGCCTCACGCGCGCCGGCGGCAGCGGCGGTGCCCTCGTCGTGCGCGGCGCCGATCCGTCGCAGACGCGGACGCTCCGCGACGGCGTCCCGCTTTTCGCGCCCTGGCATGCCTTCGGGCTGTACACGTCGTTCCAGCCCGAGGAGGTGGCGCAGGTGCGCTTCCACCGGGGTTCGCTGCCGGCGGCCCTCGGCGGCGGGCTCGCGGCCGTGCTCGAGGTCGAGACGCGCGAAGGGCTGGGTGCCCGCCCGCGGGGGACGCTCTCGGCCGGGCCTGTCGCGACGCGGGCGGTCGCGGGCCTCCCGCTACGCGAGAACCTCGGCCTGCATGTCTCCGCGCGGCGCTCCACGCTCGGCGCCCTCGTCGGCCCATCGCTGCGGGCCGACGAGGGCGCGCTCGTGCTGACGCCCCTCGGCGCGCGGCCGGGCCCCGCGGGGCCCGAGCGCCCCACGCTCGCCTTCGCCGATGCCGGCGCCAAGCTCACCGCCCGCCTTGGCCTCGCCACGCGCCTGGACGTGGACGCGTTCCTGGGATCGGATCGCCTTGTCTCGTCCGGCGCGGGCCGCCTGGACGAGCCGGACTTCCGCTACACCTGGACCAGCGGCGCGGCGTCTGCACGCTACCGCGGGCTCATCGGGCGGCGCGCGTTCGCCTCTGCGGCGGTCTACCGCTCGCTGCACTACACGCGCGAGGCGCTCCGTGCCACGCCGGACGACCCCCTGTCCGACCTCACGGCCATCGACCTTGCCGAGGACGGCCTCGTGGCAGACGTGGACTATTTCCGAGACTCGGAGCGGCAGGTGCGCTTCGGCGGCGCGCTCGCGCTTCGCCGGCTCGAGGCCTTCCGCGAGACCCCCGCGCGCCTGCAGGCCTACGACGCCCGGGCGAGCGACCTGGCGCTCTACGTGCAGCAGACGTGGCAGCCCGACGCCCGCTGGCAGGTGCAGTCCGGGTTGCGCGCCGAGGCGTTCGGCGTGCCCGGACGGCCGTTCGAGCGGCTCACCTGGAGCCCGCGCCTGCACGTCCGCTTCTCGCCCGTACCAGACCGCGTCGCGCTCCGCGCGGGCGTGAGCCGCCAGACGCAGGCCGTGCACCGCCTGCAGGCGCGCACGGCTTCCGGACACGATCTCGTCGCGGCGCGTTGGCTGCTGGCGGGCGGCGCGGTTCCGCCTGCGTGGGCCTGGCAGGCCGGCGCGGGAGCCGAGTGGGCCCTCACGCCCGCGCTCGGCCTCAGCGCCGACGTCTACCTGCGCCGCTCGGGTGGGATGCTCGAGGACGGCGCGGAGGGGCCACGGCCGGGACCGGCGCTCGCCGAGCCCGGCGTGCGGCCTTCCGAACTGCTGGCCTGGTTCCAGCCGCACGTGGGGCGTGCCGCCGGCCTTGAGCTCGCCGCGCGCCTGCAGCGGCGCGTCTGGGTCTTCGGTGCGAGCGGCGCGCTGGCGGCGGCCGGGGTCCGGTCGGAGACGGGCGGCGGGTGGCGGCCGGCGCCCTACGGGCGCCCGCTGGCATTCGGAGTGCTCGCCGAGCGTCGCGCGCTACCGTTCTCGCTCGCGCTCCGCGCCGACGCCGAGTCCGGGCGTCCGGTAGGGGGCACCCGCGAGCCGGCTGCGCTGCGCCTGGGCGCCACGGCCGGCTACCGCTTCGAGGCGCTCGGGCTGCGATGGGACGCGCTCGCGCAGGCGGTCGTGCAGCCGTTCGGGCCGCCCGTGTCCGGGACGGGCGCGCTGCCGCCCGGTCTGCCGCTCGGAGCGGACCTGCGCGGCGTGCCAGCGCTTCCGCTGGTGAGTCTCGTCGCGTCGTGGTAGAGGGGCTGCGTCGCAGCGGCGCGGTCGGGGGGCCGCTGCGCCTGGCACGGCGAACCCGGAGGCCGCCTCGTGCGTGTCCGGCGCCTGCCCTGTGCGTCAGCCTTTCGTACGCCACCCTTCCCCTGCCATGCGCATCCTCGTCACCGGCGCCTCGGCCGGCATCGGCGCGGCGACGGCCCGCGCCCTCGCGGCGGCCGGGCACCACGTCTTGCTGGCCGCGCGCTCGACAGACCGCCTCGACGCGCTCGCGCGCGCGATCAGCCGGGCCCACGGCCCGGACCGCGTCGCAGCCCTCCGCCTGGACGTGACCGAGGCCGCCGCGCACGCGGCCCGCCTCGCGGCGCTGCCGCCCGAGTGGCAGGCGCTCGACGCAGCCGTGCTCAACGCCGGCCTGGCACGCGGGCTCGCACCCGTCTACGAGCACTCGCCCGAGGAGATCGACGCGATGGTGGACACCAACGTAAAGGGCGTGCTCTACGGCATCCGCGCCGTCGTGCCGGGGATGCTCGCGCGCGGGCGCGGGCACGTCGTGCTCATCGGGTCGACGGCCGGGCATTTCGTGTACCCGGGCGGGACGGTCTACTGCGCCACCAAGCATGCCGTCGGCGCGATCGCGCTCGGGCTCAAGCAGGACCTGCACGGCACGCCGCTGCGCGTCTCGCTCGTCTCGCCCGGTCTCGTCGAGACCGAGTTCTCGCTCGTCCGCTTCGGCGGCGACGCGGCGCGCGCGCGCGCCGTCTATGCCGACACCGAGCCGCTCGCGCCCGAGGACGTGGCTGAGGCGATCCGCTTCTGCCTCGAGGCGCCGGCGCACGTCAACGTGCAGGAGGTGCTCGTGACGCCGCGCGCGCAGTCCGGCCTGGCCATCAGCCGGCGCCCGGCGCCGTGATCGTGCTGCCGCCGCACGAAGCGCTCGCCGACCGGCTGGCGCGCCGCCTGGCCGTGCCGCTGCCGGGGCACACCGCGCATGCGCAGATGGCCCCCTTCCCGAACCGCACCGACGCTTCGGTGATCTCGGTCGAGCACAACGCGGGCCGTCCGGCGGCCACGCTCGTGCTGCTGTTTCCGGGCGCTGCCGGTGCCGGCACGTCGCTCGTGCTCACGCTCCGGCAGCCGACGCTGCGCGCGCACAGCGGGCAGGTCGCCCTTCCCGGCGGGCGGCTCGATCCCGGCGAGACGCCCGAGGATGCCGCGCGGCGTGAGGCGTGGGAGGAGGTGGGCGTCGCCCCGGGGGCGCCGCGCGTGCTCGGACGGCTCACACCGCTCTACATCCCACCTTCGGGCTACTCCGTCTGGCCCGTCGTGGCCACCGTGGCGGCGCGTCCTGCCTTCCGCGTGCAGGCAGACGAGGTGGCCGCGCTCATCGAGGTGCCCTTGGCCGAGCTGCTCGCGCCCGAGGCGCGGCGTAGCGGCCCGCGGCGCCTCGCGGCCGGCGCGCCCGCCGAGGTGCCGTTCTTCGCGCTCGGCGGACACGAGGTCTGGGGCGCGACCGCGATGATGCTCGCCGAGTTTTGCGCCGTCGTGACCGAGGCCTGCCGCACGCCCGGGGGTGTCGCGAGCCGCTAGCGCGGCGTGACCGCGGCGACGACGCGCAGCGGCGCGCCGGCCGCGGCCGTGCCCTCGCTGCGCGTCTCCTCAGCTAGGCGCCCCGTGCCATCGAAGGCGCGCACGCGGGCGCGGAGCGTGGTGCCGGTGGCGCGCGCCGTGGCCTCCACCTGGATGCGGTAGGGCCGCCCGCCAGGGGCGCCAGGGGTACTGAGCTCGAGCGGCAGCAGCGGCGCGGCCAGCGTCTCCTCGGTGCCGTCGGCACGCGTGACGCGCACCGTCAGGCCGTCCACGCTGCCCGAGGCGAGGCTCACGTCGTAGCTGATCAGGTAGCCCGCGTCGCCGGGGCCGACGGTGCTGCACGCTCCGAGCAGCAGCAGCGCCGGGAGCAGGAGGGAGGAGCGCATGGGCGAGCGAAAAGGTGGAGACGAAACGGCCAGGGCGCGCGCTACGAGACGGTTTCGCCCACAGGCTCGACGCGTACGCCGCCCCTGGGGCCCCCGTCCACGAACGCGGCCGGGGCGGCGGTCGAGTGGTAGAAGAGCAGCAGGTGACCGCCGGCGACAGCCTCGTCCACGAGCGCGGTGCGCCAGCGCTGGCTCTCGGCGCCATCGTAGTCGTACTTGGCCGCGAAGCGCCGGCCGATCTGGTTGGGCGCCGGCAGCACGTCGCCGCCGAAGACGGCCACGCGCCCGGCCGTATGCAGGCGCCAGACCTGGTGGTCGCGCGTGTGCCCGCCCGTGCGCACGAACTCGATCTCGTCCGAGAGGAAGCCGTGGCCCGCGACGCGCACGAGCTGCCCGGCCGCCTCGAGCGTCGTCACGATCTGCTCGACGGCCTCGGCCGAGGGGCCGGTATAGCCTGCGCCCTCGGCCTCGCCCGCCTGCACGACGTACTCGGCGTTGGGGAACGTGGGCCGGCGCTCAGGGCCGGCGGTGTAGACCGTACCGCCCGCGTGGTCGAAGTGGAGGTGCGAGAGCAGGACGTGGGTCACGTCTTCGCGCGCCACGCCGTGCCGGGCGAGGCCCTCAGTCAGAAACTCCGCGCCGCGCCCGGAGGCCCACTCGCCGAGCCCGGCGTCGAGCAGCAGCGTGGCGTGCGGCGTGCGCACGAGGAACGGGCAGACCGAGATGAAGAGCGTGCCCGGGCGCATGGCACCGCCGTCGGCATAGGGCACGAAGCGCTTGTCCGTGCCGACGGTGAAGCGGCCCTCGGGAAGGGGATGGATGTGAAGGTCTCCGTAGGTCACGGGGCTTGCTCCGTAGGTCACGGGGCTTGGAAGCGTCAGCGGTGCGCCTCGTCCGGCCCGGCGTCGCCGGCGTAGCGCTCGTAGGCGTCGATGATGTCTTTTACGAGCTTGTGGCGGACGACGTCGGCCTTGTCGAAGTCCACAAAGTCGATCCCCTCGACGCCCTCGAGGATCTCGCGGGCCTGCACGAGGCCCGAGAGCTGGCGGCTGGGCAGGTCGGTCTGCGTCACGTCGCCCGTGACGATGGCGCGGCTGCCGGCGCCGAGGCGCGTCAGGAACATCTTCATCTGCGCCGTGGTCGCGTTCTGCGCCTCGTCGAGGATGACGAAGGCAGACGAGAGCGTGCGCCCGCGCATGTAGGCCAGCGGCACGATCTCGACGACGTTCTGCTCGAGGTACGTGCGCAGGTTCTCGCGCGGAATCATGTCCTCGAGCGCGTCGTAGAGCGGGCGCAGGTACGGGTCGACCTTGTCGCGCAGGTCGCCGGGCAGGAAGCCGAGGCTCTCGCCCGCCTCCACGGCCGGGCGGCAGAGCGCGATCTTCTTGGCCTGCCGGCTTTTGAGCGCCGAGACGGCGAGGGCGACGGCCGTGTACGTCTTGCCTGTACCCGCCGGGCCGATGGCGAACACGATGTCGTTGCCGCGCGCCGACTCCACGAGGCGCGCCTGGCCGGGCGTCTTGGCACGGATCGTGCCGCCGGAGGGCGTGAACAGGATCGCGTCGGCGCCGCCGCTGCGTCGCAGGCCCGAACCGACGCGCGCCAGGTCCAGCACCGTCTCGACATCGTTCTCGGTCAGGTTGCCGTTCCGGTTGAGGATGACGACGAGCTCCTCGACCACGCGCGCGATGCGCTCCAGCTGGTCCTGGGGCCCGCGCAGCTTGAGCTGGTTGCCGCGCGCGACGACGCGTGTGCTGCCGAAGGCGGCTTCGATCTTGCGGAGGTAAACGTCGTTGAAGCCAAAGAGCAGCAGCGGCTCGGCGCCTTCGACGGTGAGGGTGCGTTCGACGAGGGAGGGTTCGGCCACGCGGGGGGAGGTGGGGAAGGGTAGGGGCGCTACGCGAGCTTTGGCGGAAGGTTCGCGTGAGGGAAAGCTCGCACCGGAGGGGGCGTTTTCCTACTCTGGAAGCGTGCCGGATCGGGACTTTCCCGTCAGGGATCGGGACTTTCCCGTCAGGTTGCCGGGGTGACGTGCCGTAGTCTGTGCGAGGACGTAAGCTGCCCGGCCCTGCGCCTCCTCCTACCGCTCCCGATGGCCGCCCCGCCCGCCCCGCCCCGCCCGCTCGTCGTGCCGTTCACCAAGATGAACGGTGCCGGAAACGACTTCGTCGTCCTCGACAACCGCTTCCTGGCCTTCTCGGATGCCGAACTGGCCGCCCTCGCCCGACGCGTCTGCCCGCGCCGCACGGGCGTCGGTGCCGACGGGCTGCTCGCGCTCGAGGCGCCGGCCGCGGACGCGCCGCCGGGCGCGCACTTCCGCATGCGCTACTACAACGCCGACGGCTCGCGGGCAACCATGTGCGGCAACGGCGCCCGCTGCCTCGCCCGCTTCGCGCGCCGCGCAGGGCTCGAGGCGCAGCCGCTCGTGTTCGATACCGACGGTGGGCGCTACCGCGCCGATGTCCCCGCAGACCCCGAGGCGCCCGTCCGGCTGTACGTTCCGCCTCCGAGGGACTTCGCGCCGACCGGCCTGCGCGACGCGCCCGTACCCCGGGGCGGCGTTTACCGCATCTGGACCGGCACCGAGCACGCAGTCGTCTTCACGGCCGACTGCGAAGCCGAGGACGTGGGGGCTGTGGGCGGGCGCATCCGCTGGGACGGCGCCTTCCGCCCGGCCGGTGCCAACGTGGACTTCGTGCAGGTCGTCGAGGCAGGCAACGGGGGCGCGGCGCACCTGCTCGCACGCACGTTCGAGAAGGGCGTCGAGGCGGAGACGCTCGCCTGCGGTACGGGCGCGCTTGCCGCGGCGCTCGCGGCGCGCCTGGCGGGCCGCATCCGCGCCGACGTCGTCGAGGTCGAGATGCCCGGGGGCACGCTGCGCGTCGCGTTCCAACTTCGCGCGCCCGAGCCGCCGGCGGCCGGGCAGGGGGCGGCCGGGCAGGGGGCGGCGGAGGCTGTCACGGCGCTGACGCTGGAGGGGCCGGCGGTGTTCGTCTATGAAGGCACGCTCGAGTGGCGGCCCGAGGCTTCCGCCTGACCTGCCGCTGCGCAGCCGATCGCTCGGCTGCACGCGGCTCAGGCAGCGACGGGCCACCGAGCCAGGGCACGTCGGGTGCGCGCTAGAAGTTGAGCCCGAGGGCCGTCCAGCGCGGGGCCTGCGCGCCGAGGCGCCGGCGGTAGTCGTCCCAGGCGCGGCGCGCGGCGGGCGTCCAGCCGATCTCTGCCACGCCGGCCAGGCGGGGGAAGGCGAGGAACTCGAGGTCGGCCCGCGTGGCGACGGTCTCGGTCCACAGCGGCGCCTCGACGCCCTCGATGGCGTGCTCGGGCAGGCCCGGCACGTACGCGGCCGGCTCCCAGTCGTAAGCGCCCTTGGCCTGCCGCAGCTCGCCCGCGAGGGCCGGCCCCGCCGCCGCCCCGTCGCGGCGCAGCGCCGTAACATCGCCGCCGAGCGCGCGTACCACCTGGGCCGCGCGCTTCGCGTCGAGCTCGATCACCAGCGAGATCCGCTCCTCAGCCATGACCGCCCTCCTCACCTGGCTCCTGTTCGGGGCGTTCGCGCTCCTGTTCCACAGGGCGCTCGACCGCGTGCTCCCCATCGAGCGCGTGCGGGGCGGGCGGGACCCCCGCACGGGCCGGGTCTACGCCGCGTGCCGGTGCGGGTGTGGCTGCTGCTCCGGCGGCTCGGCCCCGGAGGACTCGGCCGGGTGGTCGGACGGGGGCGGCGGGGACTAGCATCGAGGGGGTGTCAGGGGGCCTTCGAGGCCCGCTCACGGGCTTGAGCCTCTTCCAGGCGCGCCTCCAGGGCGACCCCGCCGGACCCTGGCCGGCCCGGCGGCCCCTCCGCCCTTCGAGTGCCGCGCGTCTCAGGCGAACGCGTGGCGCGTCTCAGGCGAACGCGCGGCGCGTCTCAGGCGAACGCGCGGTAGAGCGTCACCACGCCGAACGTGAGCGGCCTGGCCGTGGCGTGGTAGAACCCCGCCTCGCGCATCACGGCGAGAAAGTCCTCGCCGTCCGGAAATGCCGCGACCGACTCCGGCAGGTACTCGTACGCCTCGCTGCTGCCCGAGACGGCGCGGCCCACGCGAGGCAGCACGTAGCGCGAGTAGGCCTCGTAGCCCTGCTTGACGGGGAACGCACGGGGGTGCGAGAACTCGAGCACGACGAGCGGGGCCGTACGGCGCAGCACGCGGCGAATGCCGGCCAGCCCCGCGCGCAGGTCTTCGAAGTTGCGCACGCCAAAGGCGACGGCCGCGCCGTCGAACGCGCCGTCCTCGAACGGCAGGGCGGCGGCGTCACCCTGCACGAGCCGCACGCGGTGGCCCTGGGCGTGCCGCGCGACCTTGTCGCGCCCGAAGGACAGCATGCCCTCCGAAATGTCCACCCCCACGACGTCGTCCGGGCCGAGCCGGAGCATCTCGAGGGCGAGGTCGGCCGTGCCCGTGGCCACGTCGAGCAGGCGACGAGGGCGCTCGGCGAGGCCGCTGCGCAGGTGCGCCACAGCCGCGCGCCGCCAGCGCACGTCGGTGCCGAACGAGAGGACACGGTTGAGCAGGTCGTAACGCGGGGCGATCTCGTCGAACATGGCCTCGACGTGGGCCTTTTTGCCGGGCGCTTCGCCGATGGGGGGCTTGGGCATGGAGCAGGAGCAGGGTGGGGAGGAGGGCTAGAGACGCCCCGGCCGGCGGGGAGTGCCGGGGCAGACGTCTCCGGCAGACGACGAGTGTGGAATGATCGTTGCTTTCACAAATTACTGAAACATGCGGGTTCGCCTCCTGTACGCTCTGCGTACCTTCTGCCTATCTCTCCCTCGCCGTGCCGCGCTCCTTCCTCGCCCCCCCGGTTCTGAGCACGCCGCGCCTCGCGCCGGCCGACGTGCGCGCGCGGCTTGCGCGGGAACTCGCCCGTGTGCCCGATCGCGGCCAGGTTCGCCGCGTGACCGTTCCCGTGGAGACGGCCGATGCGCTCGGGTGGCTGGCGGCGCAGCCGCACTTCCACAAGGCGTACTGGCACCGCCGCGGCGCGCCGGAGGCGCGGGCGGCCCTCGGCGAGGCCGCCCGCGTGGACGTGCCGTCGCTGGAGGCGCTGCCGCCTGCGCTCGCGCCGCTGCTGGCGCAGCTGCCGCCCGAGGCGCGTCTCTACGGCACGGCGCGCTTCGAGACCGGGGCCGCCCCGTCGCCCTCGTGGCACGCGTTCGGGGCGGTGCGCTTCGTGCTGCCCCGCGTCGAACTGATCGTCGAGGGTGGTGCGGCTCGTCTGGCCGCGCACCTCATGCCCGGCGAGGCGGCCGTGGTAGCGCTGGCCTTTGCAGACGCGCTCGCGTGGCCTGTGCCGGCACCGCCACCGGCGCTGCCGCTGGCGGTCTCGCGCGAGGACGCGCCGGACCGCGCCGGGTGGGACGCGATGATCGCGCGCGCGCTCGAGGCGTTCGCGGCGGGCGACCTCGAGAAGGTCGTGCTCGCGCGCCGCGCGCGCTTCGCGTTCGAGGACGCCCTCGACCCGTTCGCGCTCCTGGCGCGCTTGCAGGAGGCCACGCCCCGCTGCTTCCACGCCCTCGTGGCGCCCGAGCCCGAAGCCGCTGGCGATGGCAGCCCCGCTGCCGCCCCCGCCTTTGTCTGCGCCACGCCTGAGCGCCTGTTCTGCCTCGACGGGCGCCGGCTCGAGACCGAGGCCGTCGCCGGGACGCGTCCGCGCGCGGCCGGCCCCGACGACGCGCGCCTGCAGGAAGAACTGCTCTCGAACGAGAAGGAGCAGCGCGAGCACGCCTACGTGCGCGACGCCATCGCCGCGCGCCTGGCTCCGCTCAGCCAGACGCTCGACGCCGACGCGCGCACCTCCGCCATGACGCTGGCCCGCGGGCGTCACCTCTTCACGGGCTTCCGCGCCACGCTCCGCGCCGGCGTCTCGGCGCTCGACGTGCTGCGCGCGCTCCACCCGACGCCGGCCGTCGGAGGGACGCCGCGCGCGGCGGCGCAGGCCGCCATTGCACACGCCGAGCCGTTCGACCGCGGCCTCTACGCCGGGCCTCTCGGCTGGATCGGACCCGACGGGGCCGAGTTCGCCGTCGGCATTCGCTCGGGGCTCGTGCGGGGCCGCGAGCTCTCGCTCTACTCGGGCGCCGGCATCGTGGCCGGCTCCGACCCCGCCGCCGAGTGGGCCGAGATCGAGCAGAAAATCGGCGACTTCGCCTCGGTGCTGGGGCTCGCCGGATGACGGCCGGGGCACCCGACGTGGCCGGACAGAAACGGACCGGCCCGGGCGAGCCCGGCAGACCGGTGCCGGATGCCGCGGCGCGCCTCGGTGCGGCCGTTTCCGCCAACGAGGTCTGGGCCGGACTGCTCGTCGAGGAGCTTGTCCGGCAAGGCGTGGCGCTGTTCTGCCTCGCGCCAGGATCGCGCTCGACGCCGCTCGCGCTGGCCGTGCTCCGCCACCCTCGGGCGGCGCATCTCGTGCACTTCGATGAACGGGGGACGGCCTTCGCCGCCCTCGGCCACGCGCGCGCGACGGGCCGCCCGGCCGCCTGGATCACGACGAGCGGCACGGCCGTCGCCAACGGCGTCCCGGCCGCTGCCGAGGCCGACGCCGACGGCGTGCCGCTGCTGCTGCTCACCGCCGATCGCCCGCCCGAGCTCCGCGCTACCGGCGCCAACCAGACCATCCGCCAGCCTCCGCTCTTCGCCGACCTGGCGCGCTGGACCTTCGACGTGCCGCCGCCCTCAGCGGAGGTGGACGCGCGCTTCGTGCTCACGACCGCCGCGCAGGCGGCCTACCGCGCCACGGCGACGCCGGGGCCGGTGCACCTCAACCTGATGTTCCGCGAGCCGCTCGCGCCGGCCCCCGATGGCACGGACGTGCGCGCGCTGCTCGCGCCGCTCGAGGGCTACCTCGCCGGGGCGGCGCCGTTCACGCGCTACGCGCCGCCACCGGCGCAGCCGGACGTGCGCGCGCTCGCGGAGGCCCTCGCCGGGCGCACGCGCGGCCTCGTCGTGCTCGGCCCGACCGATGACCCGGCCGCCGCGCCGGCCGCCGCCGCGCTCGCAGCGCGCCTCGGCTGGCCTTTCCTGCCGGACGTGCTCTCGCAAGGGCGCACCGCGTCCGCATCCGAGGGCGAAACCGCGCGCGTGCCCTTCTACGACCTGCTGCTCGGCAGTGCCGCGTTCCGCCGCGCGCACGCGCCCGAGGCGGTGCTTCTGCTCGGGCGTCGCCCCACGAGCAAGCGGCTCGCGCAGTTCCTCGAGGCCGCCGCGCCGGCCTGCCTCGCCGTCGTGCGTGCCGACGCCGCGCGCTTCGATCCCGCGCACCGCGTCACGCTTCGCGTGCAGGGCGATCCGGCTGCCGCCGCGCGCGCGCTCGCCGAAGCCCTCCCCGGTACGAGCGACTCGCCCCCGGCGTGGCTGCGCGCGTGGAAGGACGCCTCGGCCCGCGTCGGGGACGTGCTCGAGCGCGCGCTCGGGGCGGAGGGGGAAGCGCTCTCGGAGCCGTTCGTGGCACGGGCCGTCGCACGGCTCGCACCCGAGGGCCACGGCCTCGTGGCCGCGGCCTCGATGCCCGTGCGCGACCTCGACGCGTTTGCCGCGGCCGACGGTCCGCGCCTGCGCCTGACGGCCAACCGCGGCGCGAGCGGCATTGACGGGACCGTGGCTACAGCGCACGGCTTCGCGCGCGGCCTGGGCCGGCCCGTCACGCTGCTCACGGGCGACCTCGCCCTGCTCCACGACCTCAACAGCCTCGCGCTGCTGCGCGAGGGGCCGCCCGTCGTCGTCGTGGTGGTAAACAACGACGGGGGCGGAATCTTCCACTTCCTGCCGGCAGCGGAGGCGCTCCCGCCAGAGCACTTCGAGCCAGCGTTTGGCGCGCCGCACGGGCTCGGCTTCGAGGATGCCGCGCGCATGTTTGGCCTGGACTACGCGCGCCCGGAGACGCCCTCGGCCTTTGCCGAGGCCTACCGCGCCGCGTGCGCTTCCGGCCGCGCGGCCGTGCTCGAGGTGCGCACCGAGCGGCACGCCAACCGCGTGCTCCACCGCGACCTCCTGGCCCGCGCGGTAGCAGCTGCGGAAGGGTAGCGGCACGCCCGGCCGGGACGCTGCGGCGGGGCGCCCGAAGGCGCCCGTGCCCGGCGCGAGCAGTGTCGCGCCGGGCACGGCGGCAGAAGAGGTGCAGGCGGCGCGCCTTGGGCAGCACGCCCCGGGCGGAGCGTGTCAGGCGTAGATGCCGCGGAGGCGGAGCGCGCCGGCCACCTTCTCGATGGCGATCACGTAGGCGCCGATGCGCATCGACACGCCGAAGCGCTCCTTGGCCTCGAACGTGCGATCGAAGGCCGTGCGCATCATGCGGTCGAGGCGGCGGTTGACGCGCTCGCGGCTCCAGAAGTAGCCCTGGCGATCCTGTACCCACTCGAAGTAGGAGACCGTTACGCCGCCGGCGTTGGCCAGGATGTCCGGCACGACGAGCACGTCGTTGGCGTTGAGGATGTCGTCGGCCTCGGCCGTCGTGGGACCGTTGGCGCCCTCGGCGATGATGCGCGCGCAGACCTTGCCGGCGTTCTTGCCGGTGATCTGGTTTTCCCTGGCGCACGGCGCGAGCACGTCTACCTCGAGCGCGAGCAGCTCCTCGTTCGAGATCGACTCGGCGCCGTCGAAGCCGGCGAGCGAGCGGCCGTGCGCCTCGGCGTAGGCGATCGCCGCGTCGACGTCGATGCCGGCGGCGTTATAGTAGCCGCCCGAGACGTCGGAGATGGCGACGACCTTGCAGCCCTGCTGGCGGAGCAGCTGCGCCGCGATGGAGCCGACGTTGCCGAAGCCCTGCACGGCGACGGTCGTCTGCGAGGGGCGCATGCCGAGCCGCTCCAGCGCGGCGAGCGCCGTCGTCATGACGCCGCGGCCGGTGGCCTCGCGGCGGCCCTCGGAGCCGCCGATGAGCAGCGGCTTGCCCGTCACGACGGCCGGCTCGGTGCGGCGCACGTGCATCGAGTAGGTATCGAGCAGCCAGGCCATGACCTGCTCGTTGGTGTTCATGTCCGGCGCCGGGATGTCCTTCTCGGGCCCGAACACGTCGAGGAGGTTGGCGGTGTAGCGGCGCGTGAGGCGCTCGATCTCGCCGGCCGACATCTGCGACGGGTCGCAGGTGATGCCGCCTTTGGCGCCGCCGAAGGGCACGCCCACGACAGCGCACTTCCAGGTCATCCAGGCGGCGAGCGCCTTGACCTCGTCGAGGTGCACGTCGGGCGCGAAGCGGATGCCGCCCTTGCTGGGCCCGAGGACCTCGTTGTGGATGACGCGGTAGCCTTCGAAGACCTTGAGGCTGCCGTCGTCCATTACGACCGGGACGGACGTGATGTGGATGCGGGAGGGGGAGCGGAGGTACTCGTAGAGGCCAGTGTCGAGCTCGAGCAGCTCGGCGGCGTAATCGAACCGCTCCATCATGGACTGGAAGGGATTGTCGTGGTCCGTGATGGGTGTCGGCTCCTGGTAGACCGAGCGGCTGTGCGCGTCGCGTTTGAAGGGGGTAGGCATACGGCCCGTCTGCGGCGGGTGGAGTTCGAGGGGGATCGCCATGGCAAAGGTACGGGGCAGGACGAGCGAGGCGAGGCGCCCGCGGGAGAGAGTCGGCGTGAAGAAGGGCTGGCGGTAAGAGGTAGACACGCCGGAAGCGCTTCCGAAACCGGTCGTGCCGAAGCTATCGGCGCCGTACGACCGAACTCAAGCCAGGACCCGCACGCGCGTAGCTTCTGCACGCTCTTCACGCGCCCTCCGTCTACTTCACGTGCCGCCTGCTCCCATGTCGCTCTCGCGCCGCCGCCTCGCCGAGCTGTCGGGTCTGGCGCGGCGGGCCGGCCGGGAGGCCACCGGCGTGTTTCTCGTCGAGGGCCTGCGCTCGGTCGAGGCCGCGCTCGAGGCGCGCGCGTCGCTGGTGGAACTGCTGGCCACCGAGGCGGCGCTGGCCACGCCGCGCGGGCAGGCGCTCGCCGAGGCCGCCGCGCGCGCTGGCGTGCCGCTCACGGCGACGGACGACCGCGCGCTGGCTCGCTTCTCGGACGTGCAGACGGCGCAGGGCGTGGCCGCGCTCGCGCGGCGCGTCGTGCGGGAGGACATCGCGGCGCTGGAGGGTGCCCGGGCCGTCGTGGCGCTCGACGGCGTGCAGGACCCCGGCAACGTCGGCACGCTCGTGCGCACGGCCGCCTGGTTCGGCGCGGACGCCGTGCTCGCCGATACCCGTTCGGCAGACTTCGAGAGCCCCAAGGTGGTTCGGGCCACGATGGGCGGCCTGTGGGACGTGCGCCTGGTCCGCGTGCCGCACCTGACCGAGGCGCTCGCGGCGCTGCGCGCCTACGGCCTCGCGCTCTACGGGGCCGACCTCGGAGGAACGGACGTGGCCGCCTGGCAGCCGGCCCCGCGCGCGGCGCTCGTGCTCGGCAGCGAGGCGCACGGCCTCGGTCCAGCCGTGGCGGCCCTGCTCGATGGCCGCGTGACGATCGGGCGCGGCGCGCGCGCGGCAGGAGGCGCGTGCCGCGTCGGCGCCGAGTCGCTCAACGTGGCCGCGGCCGCGGCCGTGCTGCTGCACGCCTGGCTGGGAGCCTGACGAGCCGTGGCCTACCGCTCACCGCGCCGGGCGCGTAGTTTCCGCGCATGGAAATCCCTGCCATCCAAGGCCTCAAGGCCGAGACCACGCTGCTGCCGCTCGAGAAGGGCGTGCGCCTGGCCGAGCAGCAGCGGCGCCTTCGCATCGGCATCCCGAGCGAGGCCGCCAACAGCGAGCGCCGCGTCGCGCTCGCGCCCTACGCCGTGGCCTTGCTCGTCGGCAGCGGGCACGAGGTGTGCATCGAGACCGGGGCGGGCGAGCAGGCCAACTTCTCCGACGCCGAGTACGCCGAGGCCGGTGCCGAGATCGTGCCCTCGGGCGGGCAGGTCTTCGCCGAGGCCGAGCTCATCGCCAAGGTCTTCCCGCCACGCGACGAGGAACTGGCGATGATGCAGGAGAAGCAGATCCTCGTCTCGGCGTTGCACCTGGGCGCGGCCCGCCCGGACCTGCTGCGCCACCTGATGGACCTGCGCGCCACCGCTATCGGCTTCGAGTTCATCACCGACACCGATGGCACGCTGCCCATCGTGCGCATGATGCACGAGATCTCGGGCTCGCTCGCCGTGCAGACGGCCGCCCGCCTGCTCGAGAGCGCCGCCGGCGGGCGCGGCGTCATGATGGGGGGCATCTCGGGCGTGCCGCCGGCCACGGTTGTCATCCTCGGCGCGGGCGTGGTGGGCGAGTGGGCGGCGCGAGCCGCGCTCGGCTTCGGCGCGCACGTGATCGTGCTCGACAACAACCTCGGCGCCCTGCGCGCGCTCGAGCACTACCTCGACCGCCGCATCACGACCGCGATGGCCAACCCGCAGTACGTGCGCCGCGCCGTGCAGACGGCCGACGTCGTCATCGGCGCCATGATGGCCGTCGGGCAGCGCTCGCCGGTGCTCGTGACCGAGGAGATGGTCGCCTCGATGCGTCCCGGCTCGGTCATCGTGGACGTGGTCATCGACCAGGGCGGATGCATCGAGACGAGCCGCCCGACGACGCCCGAGGAGCCCACGTTCGTCGCGCACGGCGTCGTGCATCACTGCGTGCCCAACCTGCCCTCGGCCGTCGCGCGCACGGCCACGTTCGCGCTCTCGAACGTGCTCCTGCCGTACCTGCTCGACATCGGCGAGGCAGCCTCCATCAACGACGCGCTCTGGCAGAACAGCAGCCTTCGCTCGGGCACGTACGTTTACCGCCGGCACCTTACCAAGAAAAGTCTCGCGGCCATGTTCGGCATGCCTCACCGAGACATCGAACTGCTGATCGCGTCGGGCATCTAGCGCGGCGGGTCGTCCGTCTCGCCGGCCCCTGGCGCTCTCTGCCCTCGGTGCTCTCTGCCGCCGGCGCCTTCCGCCATGCGCATCGTCTCCCTCCTGCCGGCCGCGACAGACTGGCTGTGCGCCTTCGGCGCCGGCGCCGAGATCGTCGGCCGCTCGCATGCATGCGACGCGCCCGCTGCCGCCGGCGCGCGCGTGCTCACGGCCGCGCCGGGTATGCCGCCCGCCGCCGACGGCCCTCCGGAGGCCATCGACAAGGCCGTGCGGCGTGCCCTCGCCGCCGGCCTGAGCCCGTTCCGCGTGGACGCGGCGGCGCTTGCCGCGCTCCGGCCCGATCTCGTCGTGACGCAGTCGCTCTGCGGCGTCTGCGCTCCCGACCGCGCGACGCTCGAGACCGCTCTCGGCGCTGCGCTCGCCGGGGCGGGAAGCGCGCCGGCCACGCTCGTGGACTTCGCCCCGAGCACGCTCAAGCAGGCGCTCGACGCCGCGCTCGCGCTCGGGCGCGCGGCAGGGCGCCTTCCAGAGGCGATGCGCGTCGTGGCCGAGGGCGAGGCCCGCCTGCGCGCGCTCGCCGCACGGCTCCGCCTGGACCGTCGCGCCGGGACCGTCGCCGGGCGCCCCTTCCCGACGCTCGTGTGCGTCGAGTGGGTGGCGCCCCCGATGACGGCCGGCCACTGGACGCCTGACCTGGCCTTGCTCGCCGGCGGCCGGGCCCTCCTCGCGGCACCGGGTGCGCGCTCGGCCTACGTGACGTGGGACGAGATCGCCGCGGCCGACCCGGACGTGCTCGTCGTTGCGGCGTGCGGGCGCCCGCTGGAAGCCTCGGCACGTGACCTGGCCGCCCGGGCCGGGGCCTGGTCCGGCCTGCGGGCTGCGCGCGCCGGCCGCGCCTTCGTGGCCGATGGGGACCGGCTCTTCAACCGTCCCGGCCCGAGCCTCGTGGAGGCAGCCGAGGTGCTGGCGGCCGCGCTCCACCCGGAGGCGGCGCCGCCTCCGCCCGCATGGGCTTTGCGGCCGCTCTGCGTTACGCCGCCGTGACCGCTCCGGGCGCCATACGCGCCCTCGGCGGAGGCGAAACGCGGGCGCGGGCCCGCCGTTGACGCCGGCGGTAGACTTCACAGCTCCCTCTCCGCTCCGCAGGCCCCTCCGGGGGCGCTCCGTGCTTCCCGTCACCGCCCCGCCCGAGCCCTCGACGCTCCGCGCCGAGATAGACCTGGGCGCGCTGCGCCACAACGCGCGCGTGCTCGCCGCCCGCGTCCGCGCCGCCGGCGCGGACGAGATGATGGCCGTCGTCAAGGCCGACGCCTACGGCCACGGCGCCTCAACCGTCGCGGCGGTGCTGGCCGAGGAAGGCGTGCAGCGCTTCGCCGTGGCGAGCGTGCGCGAGGGGATCGCACTGCGCGAGGCCGGGCGGACCGAGCCGATCCTCGTGCTGGCCGCGCCGCTGCCCGAGAACGTGCCGGCCTACGTGCGGCACGACCTCGGCGTGACGGTGACGTCGGAGGCGGTGGCCGAGGCCGTCATCGCCGCGGCTCGCACGGCGGGACCGCTCACGGCGCACGTGAAGGTGGATACGGGAATGCACCGCATCGGGCTGGCGCCAGCGGCGGTGCCGGACGTCGTGGCGCGCCTGCAGCGCGCCCCGGGCGTGTTCGTGGAGGGGCTGATGACCCACCTTGCGACCGTAGACGAGGCCTTCACGCACACGCAGATGGCCACCTTCGACGGCGTGCTGGCGCGCCTCCCCGAGCTGCCGCCGCTCGTGCACGTGGCCAACAGCGGCACGCTGCTGCACGTGCCCGAGACGGCGCGCGGGCGCAGTCTGGCGCGCGTCGGCGGGGCGCTCTTCGGCCTGCTCTCAGACCACCTTCTGCTCGCCGACGCGGCGGACCTGCGTCCCGTGCTGCGCCTGGTCGGGCGCGTCGTGCACCTGCAGACCGTCCCGGCCGGCGAGACGGTCTCGTACGGCCGTACGTGGCGAGCCGCCGCGCCCACGCGCGTGGCAACCGTCGCGGCGGGCTACGGAGACGGGGTGCCGCGCCAGCTCTCCGGGCGCGGGCGTGTGGGCGTGCGAGGCGCACTCTACCCCATCGCCGGGCGCGTCTGCATGGACATGCTCATGCTCGAACTGGGGCCGCCCGACGGGCCGGGTGCGGCTGTGCGCGTGGGCGACGAGGCCGTCCTCCTCGGGCCCGGCGGTCCGGACCCGCTCGAGGTCGCGCGCGCCGCCGACACGATCACCTACGCGCTCACGTGTGGCCTGACGGCGCGCGTGCCGCGCGTCTACCTCGGGCCCGGACCCGCGCGCGCCGACGAGGCGTTAGCCGTCTCCGGCACAGGCGCGAACAGCCGGTAAACCCGGCACGTATATCTTCCACGCTTCCCTCACCTGTCCCATTCCATGGCCACCTCTACCGCCGCAGACATCACGATCCTCGTCGTAGACGACGAGGAGGACGTCGCCGAAATCATCAGCCACTTTCTCCGGCAGGAGGGCTACCACGTCGTCACGGCGCACGACGCCGACGAAGCGCTCGCCCGCGCCACGCCCGACGTGGACTGCATCGTGCTCGACGTGATGCTGCCCGGTATGAGCGGCTTCGACATTGCGCGCCGCCTGCGCGGCCGCGTCGAGACGGAGAAGATCCCCATCCTCTTCCTGACGGCCAAGACCGAGGAGCCGGACCAACTCGAGGGGCTCTCAGCTGGCGGTGACACCTACCTCACCAAACCCGTCAGCCCGCAGGTCGTGCTCGCCAACATCCGCGCTGTGCTGCGCCGGACGGGCACCGAGGAGAGCCGTACGCTTGCGGTGCGCGACCTGACGATCTACGAGGACGAGTACCGGGCTACGCTCGGCGGCGAAGACCTCGGCCTGACGCTCACCGAGTTCGAGCTGCTGCGCTACCTCGTGCGCCACCCGCGCAAGGCGTTCACGCGGCAGCAGCTGCTCGAGACGATCTGGAAAGACGCCATGATGGTCACCGAGCGCACCGTGGACGCGCACATCAAGAACCTGCGCGAGAAGCTCGGCGACTTCGCCAAGCACATCCAGACGGTGCGCGGCGTCGGCTACCGGTTCGTCGAGGACGAGCCGGCCGAGGGCTGAGGGCGCGGCGCCGGCCTCCCGAGCCACCCTGCAGGCGTCCGGGCACGGAGTGCGCCCGGGCGCCTCCGCCGTTCCGCCTGCTGCCCCGGTTCGTCTTCGCCGCGTGACCGTTTCGCCGCGTGACCGTTTCGCCGCGTGACTGCTCGCCTTCGCATCCTGCCCCGCCGCGCCTCCACGCAGACGTGGATGATGCTCACGTTCGCGCTGTTTGTAGGCCTGGCCGTGCTCGGCGTCGGGCTGTATTCGTTTTTCGTCCTGCGCGGGCAGGTCCGGGAGGCGGCACGCGAGACCCTGCGCACGCAGGCCGAGCGCTTCGCCGTGCAGCTTGAGGCCGAGCCCGAGCCGCAGCGCCGCGCGCTCGCCGAGCAGATCACGCGCGTGACCGACCTCGACCTGGCCATTGCAGCGCCAGGACGTATGGTGGGTAACTGGGGCCCCAGCGCCGAGCCGAGCGACGCCGCATTTGCGGCGCAGCCTGAAATCCGGGACGCCCTTGAGACGGGCGAGGGATACGCCGAGCGCTCGGTCGGTGGCGAGCGGCGGCTCTACGTCGCGCTCTTCCGGCCTGAGTCCGGCCTGCTCGTGCGCGTCGGCGAGCCGGCGCCGCCGCTCTACCACGCCGTGCGGCGCGTGCAGGTCGTGCTGGCCGTGGGCATGGTGCTCGCGCTCGTGCTCGCGCTCGTGGGCGCCTGGATCGCCTCGCAGCAGGTCGTAGGGCCCCTCAAAGCCATCACGCGCAGCGCGCAGCAGATCAACGAAGGCGACTTCGACCACCGCATCCGCGTGCGCACGCCCGCGGCCGAGTTTCAGGACCTCGCGCGGAGCATCAACCAGATGTCGAGCCGCTTCCGGTCAGACATCGGCGAGCTCCAGCGCATGCAGCGCGTGCAGAACGAGTTCATCGGCAACGTCAGCCACGAGGTCAAGAACCCCATCTTTGCCGTCTTCGGATACCTCGAGGCGCTCGGCAGCGATCTCCCGCCTGAGCAGCGCAGCAAGTACGCGCAGAAGGGCCTGGCCAACCTGCAACGCCTCAACAACCTCTTCTCGGACCTGATTGAGATCGCCAAGCTCGAGTACCGCGAGGACCTGATCCACCCCGAGCGCTTCGACATGCAGGACCTGGTGGAGGAGGTGGGCGAGATGCTTGAGCGGAAGGCGTACGAAAAGGGGCTCGAGCTGATCTATGAGAACGAACCCCTCGAGGTCTTCGCCGACCGTAACCGCATCCGGCAGGTGCTCACGAACCTGATGGACAACGCGATCGCGTACTCCGAAGAGGGCACGGTGCGCTGCCGCATGCGCCGCCACCAGAACAAGGCCCGGATCGAGGTCGTGGACACGGGCCGCGGTATCCCGGAGGAGCACCTGGACCGCATCTTCGAGCGCTTCTACCGCATCGATACGGCGCGCAGCCGCAAGATGGGCGGCACCGGCCTCGGGCTCTCGATCGTCAAGCAGATTCTGCAGGCGCACGGCGAGGCGATCCACGTCGAGAGCACGCGCGGGCGCGGCACGCGCTTCTGGTTCGAGTTGCCGCTTGCAGGCACGACGCCCGAGGCGCGCCCGGCTGACACGCACGAGACGCAGGGCACGCCGGCGGCCTGAGGCGGAACGCTCGTCGGGAAGGCGTCGGCGCAGCGGGGCACCCGGACGGGCGCAGCCCGTTAGAGACGGACTCATCTGCTTCGCCGCCTCATGCCCGCCTCCACCGCACCGGCCCGCGCCGCATCGTCCGCGCCCGAAGGGCTTGTCCGCTGGCTCGGCCTCGCCGGCTGGATCGCGCTCAGCTTCGCCGCGTCGGTGGGCGGCGCCGCCACCGACCCCTCCGTCTACGCCCGCCTCGAGACGCCTTCGTGGTCGCCGCCCGCATGGCTTTTTGGCCCGGTGTGGACCGTGCTCTACGCGCTCATGGGGACGGCCGCGTGGCTGGTCTGGCTGCAGGGCGGGTGGCGCGCGCAGCGCGTGCCGCTGACGCTGTTCCTCGTGCAACTGGCCTTGAACGCACTCTGGACGCCAGTCTTCTTCGGCGCGGACCTGCGGGGCTGGGCGCTCGTGGTGATCGTGCTGCTGCTGGCGTCGCTAACGGCGACGCTCGTCGCGTTCTGGCGCGTCCGGCCGCTGGCCGGAGCGCTGCTCGTACCCTACCTCGCGTGGGTTTCGTTTGCGACGGCGCTCAACGCGTCCCTCTGGTGGCTCAACCGCTAACACGGGGAGCGGGGATGACATGTGGAGCGGGAAACCGCGGTCGTAATAGGATGACGGCTCCACGAGATGACGGCTCTAGACGCTGCGTGACGCAAAGGCGGGCCGCTGTGTCCTGTTTGGCTCCGCGCCAGGGCCTGGCTCTGCCTCTCGCACGCGATCTGGCCAAGCGCGCGACTGTTTACAGCCGTGCGAGCGCGCGCTGCGCGACCGCGTCGCCGACGGCCAGGCACGCCGTCGCGGCGGGGCTGGGCGCGTTGAGCACGTGCACGCAGCGTCCGGTCTCGCCGAGCACGAAGTCGTCGGCAAGCGAGCCGTCAGGGAAGACGGCCTGGGCACGCACGCCCGAGGGGCCACGCATGAGATCGTCGCGGCCAAGGCCTGGGAGGAGGCGGCGCGCGGCGCGCCAGAACGCTGTCAGGCTGACCGAGCGGCTCAGTTCCGAGGCGCCCATGCGCCAGTGGCGCGCGGCCAGGCGGCGGAAGCCGCGTGCGCCGAGCGTCTCGGCGAGGTCGCGCGCGTGGAAGGTCCCCAGCCGGTAGCCCTCGCGCGCGAACGCGAGCGCGGCGCTCGGTCCCGCCTCCACGACGCCGTGGACTGTCCGCGTAAGGTGGACCCCCAGGAAAGGAAAGGCGGGGTCCGGCACGGGGTAGATGAGCGCGCGCACCATGGCGGCGGCCTCGGGACGCAGCACGGCGTACTCGCCGCGGAACGGTACGAGGGCTACCCCCGGCTCGTGTCCGAGCGCCCGGGCAAGGCGGTCGGCGAAGAGGCCGGCCGCGCCCACCACGACGCGCGCCTCGAGCACGCCGCGCGTCGTCTCGAGCGTGACGTGCTGCCGGCCCTCGCGGCCTGAGACGACCGCTGTACCCGTGCGCACGTCGGCGCCGGCGCGGCGCAGGCGCGCGCGCAGGCGCTCGGCGACGGCGCCGAAGTCGGCTACGCCGGTTGCGTGCACGTGCAGCGCGGCCACGCCTGCTGCGTGCGGCTCGACCTCGCGCAGCGCCTCCGGCCCGAGCCAGCGCGCCGAGACGCCGTTGGCCTCGGCCCGGGCCGCGAGCGCGCGCAGCGCCGGGAGCTCGGCCTCGTCGACGGCGACGATGAGCTTGCCGCAGCGGCGCCATGGCAGCCCCTCGGCGTCGCAGAACGCCTCGAGCGCGGCCTTGCCGGCGCGGCAGAGGGCCGCCTTGCGCGAGCCTGGGCGGTAGTAGACGCCTGCATGCAGCACGCCCGAGTTCCGGCCGCTCTGGTGGCGCGCCACGCCGGTCTCCTTCTCGAGGAGCACGAGCCGGAGACCCGGACGCAGGGCGGCCAGGCGCGCGGCCGTGGCCAGACCCACGAGGCCGCCACCGACGACAGCGACATCGGTCATGGGGGCGTCTGGCACGGAGGCGGGTGTTGCGAAGCGGGCGTCAGCGGGCAGCGTCCCGAAGGCCGGCGTCAGCGGGCGATCACGACCTGGGTGGTGCGGCTGAAGCCGGCGCCCTCGAGCCGTACCAGGTACGTGCCCGCCGGCAGCCCGGCGCCGTCGATGGGCACCGACTCGTAGGAGCCTGCTTCGGCCAGGCCGCTGAAGAGCGTCCGCAGGGCGCGGCCGCGCGCGTCGAAGAGCACCAGGCGGACCTCCTGCGTCTCGGCCACACGGAAGCGGACGGTCGAGTAGGGCGTGAACGGATTCGGGAAGGCGGCCTGCAACTCGGCCACGTCCGCGACGGGTGCCGGCGGCTCGAGCGAGACGCCCGCATAGCCAAACGGCGTCAGCATCGGGCCGGAAAGCTTGCAGAACGACGGGCCGACGGGGCGCGACGTGGACGAGCGGTACCACACGACCACGTCCTGCCCCTCGAGGCTCTCCCGGTTTACCCACGGCTCGAACATGAACGCGCACCCGGTGCCGATCGTGAGGCCGTCGTCGATCTCGTCGGCCTTGTAGCGAAGCACGAGAAAGTCGGTCTTCGAGTAGGCGTCGACGGGTGTGGCGAGGTCGTCGGCGCTCGGGACGATCGTGAAGCCGGCGCCCGACTCGCTGTCGCGGACGGACCAGTAGACGCCGTCCTCGGGCTGTCGCCACGTCCGGCTGGCCTCCTGCGTGAACGTGAGCGTCTGCCCCGCGGCGTCGTGCTCCATCACGACGTCGGTGTTCGGGCTGCCGTCCAGGTCGAAGTCGAAGCGCCAGTAGGCGTGGTGGCGCCGCGCAGCCGACGTGCACACGTTCGAGCTGGCCGCGAACGCGTACTCCGGCCAGAGGCGGCCGTCGGCGTAGAAGTGCCACCTCATGCGGTAGCGGTACCACCCTGCGCTCATGTGGGCCGTCAGCACGAGCTCGTCGCCGTAGTCCTCGATGGCGACGCCGTTGAAGCTGCCCGCGTCGGCGATGGGCGAGCCGCGCTCGCAGTTGGTCTGCACCGCCCCCGGCGTCGCCTCGGCAATGCAACTCGCCGACGGCACGACGCCGTCGGCCACGAAGCGCGACTCGGTGTACTGCCAGTCGCGGTAGCAGCTGCACCCGCTCCCGGGATCGTACTCGACGTTCAGCACGGGCACGCTCGCCCGTTCGAACACCTTGCGCCCGAGGTAGCGCACGTTGCGGATCTCAAGGCCGGTGCCCTGGCCGGTCGTACGGTTGGCGGGGCGGTAGAAGTCGAACTCCCAGACGGGGTTCGCGGCGGGCCAGCGGATGGAGCCGTTGGCCGAGGTGGGCGTCCCGGTCGTGTTCGTGACGCACGTCAGGTTGGTCGCCGCCACCTGCGCGCGCGCAGGGCCGGCGGGCGCCAGGGCCGTGAGCAGCGCGGCGGCGAGAAAAACGGAGCGCATGGGCGGGACTACTGCGGGTGGGTGGACTGGCGGCGCGCGTCGGGGTGGGCGAGGTTGCCCTCGCGCACGACGTCGAAGTCGGCCGAGAAAATCGTCATGTGGCGCAGGTCCACGACGACGTAGCGCAGGCGTCGCCCGAAGGCCTCGCCCGGCACGACCTCGAACACGTCGTACTGGAGGCAGCGCGAGCCTGGCCCGCAGCCGTGGCCCTCCTCGCGCACGAGCGCGAAGCCGCCGTCGACGAGCACGGGATGCGCGGCGGCGCGCTTGAGGGCGGCGAGCTCGGGGTGCCCGGCGATGAGCGCGCGCGCAGCGGCGTCCTCCTCGGGCGTGGGGCCAATGGGGTAGACGGCGCGCACGTCGCGGCTGCGCAGGCGCCCGTCGCCGTAGGTCGTCGTCTGCACGTACTCGCCCGCAACGGGATCGTAGACGAGCCGCGTGCGCAGGACGACGTACGTCCCGTCGTCGTCCTTGACGCGGTCGGTGAAGTCGAACAGGACGCGCGTGTCGGTGGCGGTGACGGCGGCGGACTGCGCGCGCGCGGGCAGCGCGAGCGCGAGCCCCATCAGTAGTACGGCGAGCGGCACGGCCGCGCGGCGGCAGAGGCGGGGCATGTCGATAGAGGCGGAACCGGCCTCCAAAGTACAGGACGGCCATCGATCTCGCGACAGGCCATCGGCCTGGCGACAGGAAAGTGCATCCCGGCGCCGCGCGGGTGCGCGGGGAGGGCCAGTCTGCGGCCAACCTCCGCGCTACCGTGGACCGGCGCCGCGCGGGTGCGCGGGGAGGGCGTTGGCGCGCGCGGCCTCGCGCGGATCGCTGGCGCGCGCGGCAGGTATATTGAGCGGCAAAACAGCACCGCACGGGCACCCCGCCCCACACCGGCCCTCGTACCATGTCCGACGACCTGACCCCGCGCCCGGAGAGCGACGCTCCGGCCCCGTTCACGCGCCACACGCTGCTCGCTCCCGACGACGAGCCGGCCGGCGACGGCGCGGCGCCCGAGGCGGCGCCCGAGGCGGCGCCCGAGGCGGCCGCCGAGGCCGCCCGCAGCTTGGCCGGCTACGAGGGCGACCTCGAGGTGACGCCGGTCGGGCCGGAAGACTTCGCGCCGGACGAGCTTCGCCGCGTCCTCCGCCTGATGATGACCTCGCGGCGGCTCGACGAGAAGATGCTCACGCTGCTCAAGCAGGGGAAGGGCTACTTCCACATCGGGTCGTCGGGACACGAGGCGGCGCAACTCGGGCTCGGGCTGCACCTGCGCGGCGGGCATGACTGGTTCTGCTTCTACTACCGCGACCTCGCAACGAGCCTCGCCGTCGGGATGACGGCCGAGCATGCGCTGCAGGCCCACTTCGCCAAGGCCGACGATCCCAACGGGGGCGGCCGGCAGATGCCCGAGCACTTCGGCCACCGCGAGCTTCAGATCATGACGACGTCGTCCTCGGTCGGCGCGCAGTTCATGCCGGCCGTCGGCTTCGCCCTGGCCGAGCAGCGCAGGCCGGACTCCGACGCCGTCGTGTACTGCTCCGGCGGTGAGGGCTCGACGAGCCAGGGCGCCTTCCACGAGGCGCTCAACTGGTCCGCGCGCGCCGGCGCGCCCGTGATCTACCACATCCAGGACAACGGGTACGCGATCTCGGTGCCCGTCGCGGAGCAGACGGCCGGGGGCTCGATCTACCCCATGCTCGGGGGCTACCCCGGCCTGACGCGCGCGCGCTACGACGGGACGGACTTCTTCACGGCCTACGCCGTTGGCAAGGCGGCCGTCGCGCACGCCCGGGCCGGGAAGGGCCCTGTCGCGCTGCTGGCGAGCGTCGTCCGCCTGCTGCCGCACTCGTCGTCGGACGACCACGCCAAGTACCGCGACGCCGACGCCCTCGAGGCCGACCGCGCGCGCGACCCGCTCGCCCGCTTCGCCGCCCGCCTCGTTGAGGCCGGTGTGATGACCGGGGACGACGTCGAGGCGCTGCGCAGGGAGGTCCATGCCGAGATCGATGCGCTCGCGCAGGCCGTCGAGCAGCAGCCCGACCCCGACCCGGCCACCGCCACCCGCCACGTCTACTACGAGGGCCCCGACGAGAACACGTACGAGAAAGAAGGCCCGACGGGCGAGCTCGTTGTGATGGTAGACGCCATCAATCATGCGCTCGACGAGGAGATGGCGCGCGACGAGCGCGTGATCGTCTACGGCGAGGACGTCGGCGGGGGCAAGGGCGGTGTCTTCACGGCCACGCGCGGCCTCACAGCCAAGCACGGCCCCGACCGCTGCTTCAACAGCCCCCTCGCCGAGCACTCGATCGTCGGCAGCGCCGTCGGGTTCGCCGCGGCGGGCTACAAGCCAGTCGTCGAGATCCAGTTCGCCGACTACATCTGGCCGGCGCTCCAGCCGCTGCGCAATCAGGTCGCCTCGTTCCGCTACCGCTCCAACGGCGCCTGGGCGTGCCCGATGGTGATCCGCGTCCCGACGGGCGGCTACATCCATGGCGGGCTCTGCCACAGCCAGAACGTCGAGGCCATCTTCGCCCACTTCCCCGGGCTCAAGGTGGTCTTCCCGAGCACGGCCGCCGACGCCAAGGGGCTCCTCAAGACGGCCATCCGGAGCCACGACCCGGTGCTGTTTCTCGAGCACAAGGCGCTCTATCGCCAGGGACCGGCCCGCAGCCCGGAGCCGCACGAGGACTACCTGATCCCGTTCGGCAAGGCGCGCGTGGCACGCGAAGGGACGGACCTGACGATCGTCACCTGGGGCGCGCTCGTCTACAAGGCGCTCAACGTGGCCAAGGCGCTCGAGAGGGAAGGCGTGAGCGTGGAGGTGCTCGACGTCCGCTCGATCTACCCTCTCGACACCGAAGCCATCCTGGCCTCGGTGCGCAAAACCGGCCGCGTGCTCGTCGCCTACGAGGACCACGAGTTCATGGGCTTCGGGGCTGAGATCGCGGCGCAGATCGCCGATGCCGCCTTCGGACATCTCGACGCGCCGGTCAAGCGCGTTGCCGGGCCGTTCAGTCCCATCCCCTACGCCGATGGGCTCGAGAAGGCGGTCCTGCCGCAGGACGAAGATGTGCTCCGCGCCGCGCGCGAGGTGCTCGCGTTCTGAGGCTCCTCGGCGCGCCCGGGCCCGGCGCGCTCGCACGAACGCTCTCATGAAGACGCTCCGGCTGCTCCCTCTTCTGCTCGCCCTGGCCGCGCTTCCCGCGCAGGCACAGGCCGTCCTTTCGTTCGAGGCCCTGCGCCACGACTTCGGGACGATCCCCGAGGGGCCGCTCGCGACGCACACGTTCGTGTTCACCAACACCGGCGACGCGCCGCTCACGCTCGACGCCGTCGTGCCCTCGTGCGGTTGCACGGCGCCGGAGTTCTCCTCCGACCCCGTCGCGCCCGGCGCGCGCGGGCACGTGACGGTCGCCTACGACACCGAGGCCCGCCCCGGCCCGTTCGACCGGACGGTCGCAGTCACGGCGCGCGCGGCGCAGCCGCAGACGGTCGTGCTGCGCATCGTGGGCGAGGTCGTCCCCGCCTTCGCGGCGACGGGCCACGCGCAGGGCGCGCTCGTCTTCGCCGCCGACGCGCGCGACGCAGGCACGCTCCGCGCCGGCGCGGCCGCGCAGCACGCGTTCCGCTTCGTCAACCGTGGGGAGCGGCCCGTGCGCGTGCTTGCCGTGCGCACGGGCACGCCCGGCGTCGAGGCCGTTTTCCCATCGCGCCCCGTCTTCGCGGGCGACGTGGCGAGCATCGTTGTAACGGCCGAAGCCTTGCCCGCCGAGGGGCCGTTCGAGATCGCGCTCGAGGTCGAGACGGACGATGCGCAGCAGCCCGTCAAGACGCTCCGCCTTTCAGGCCGCGTGGCGACGGACTGACCGGGTGGCGACGGAACCAACGGGGGCCGTCGCCGCGCGGGGCTTCAGCGGCGCGCGGGGCCTCAGCGGCGCGCGGTGCGGTCGGCCGTGAGGGCGCCGACGTTGAGCGTCGTCGTCACGTCGAACGTCTGCTGCGTGCCGGCAGCAAGCTGCCCCACGAAGCGGAAGGTCCACGTGCCGCTCACGCGGATGTAGGCCTCGTTCGGACTCTGGAGGGGAAACGCCTGGTTCTGCAGTACGATCGTGTTCTGCGGGCTGAAGACGATCTGGTTTCCGAGGGGGTTACGCACGTCCACGCGGATGATGCTGACATCGGCCGAGGGCGTGGCGGCAAACTGCAGCCCCTGCGTACCATCGACCAGCGGGACAACGACCGAGGCAATCTGGAACGTGGGTGCGCTCGGCTGCGGCGGAGCGTCCGGGCTGTTGTTGTCGCACGCGGTCGCGGTGAGCACGAGGGAGAGCGCCAGCAGACTCATGACCTGGCGCAGCCATTGGTGTTTCATCCGTTGGTGTTTCATAGAGAGATGTTTTGCGTACGTTTGGATGGGCGCGCATCAGAGCACCGAGCGGCGTTCCGGCGCCAGGGCCGGCTGTGCGCAAGTGGCGCAAAGTCAAAGTTTTGGAAGTCTGTGTTTTAAAGTGATCGTTACCTAATTGTGGTGCATGCAATGCCCCGGCGGACAGGCCAGAAGACTCCGCTCCGAGCAGCCAGCCATGCCTCTCCTTCCAGCCGCACGCCTCGTCAGCTGCCGGTCTGGTAGTTGCCGAGGCAGGGCAGGGTGACGGTGAAGCGAGCGCCGCGTCCGGGGCCGTCGCTGTGGGCCGCCACGGCGCCGCCATACCCCTCCACGACCGCCCGCACGATGGCAAGCCCGAGTCCCGTCCCGGGCTCGGCCTGCACGGTCGGGGCGTCGGCGCGGAAGAAGCGGTCGAACAGCAGCGCGCCCGTGGCCGCGTCGAAGCCGATGCCGGTATCCTCCACCGTCAGGCGCGCCGCCCCGGTGCAGCGCCGCGCCGGCGTCCCGTCGTCGTGCGCGAGGCGGACCGTCACGCGCCCGCCGGAAGGCGTGTATTTGACCGCGTTGGCCAGCAGATTGTCGACGACCTCGGCGAGCGGCGCCATCTCGGCCGCGACGCGGATGCCCGGCGCGAGCGCGGTCTCGAGCGTGAGGCCGCGCGCCCCGGCCTGCGGGCGGAGCCGCTCGACGCGCTGCGCGACCAGGTCCGAGAGGTCCGTCTCGGCCTCGGCCGTGCGCGCGAGCGCCTCGGCGCGCGCCATCTGGAGCAGGCCCTGGACGGTGGCGCCCATCTGCGCTGCCTCGTCGCGCATCCGCGCGAGCGCCTCGCGGTAGGCCACCGGGTCGCGTTCGCGCCGCAGCGCGACCTCGGCCTCGGAGCGGAGCGTCGTCACGGGTGTCATGAGCTCGTGCGCGGCGTCGGCCGTGAAGCGGCGCTCGCGCTCGAGGCTCTGCTCGAGGCGCCCAAGAAGGGCGTTGAACGTCTCGGCGAGCGCCGTCAACTCGTCGCGCGGGCCGAAGGCGGCGGGCAGGCGGCTGCTCGGCGCGCCGCCGCGCGCGGCGAGTTCGGCGGCGGCTCCTGTCAGCACGGCCACCGGCCGGAGCGCGCGCCGCGCGAGCGCATACCCGGCTGCAAGCGCGATCAGCACGCCCGCAACGATGCCGAGCACGAGCATCCGGGCCAGTTCGCGCAGTTCGCCGTGCCGCGACCACTCGTAGCCCGTCACCTCGACGTACGTGCCCCCGCCGAGGGGGGCAGCCAGCGAGCGCGCCGGGCCGCCGGCCCAGACGCGGCTCACGCCGCTCTCCATGCGCTGCTCGGGTGGCGGCAGGAGCGGGAGCGGCGGCTGCCCGTCGAAGTTGGGGCTCGCGTAGAGCACGCGCCCGGCCGCATCAGCGACGCGGACGTACGTGCCGGAGACGCCGCGCTGCCGGAGCGCGACGGCATCGGTGGAGGCGAGCGCTTCCACGTCGGCGCCGCCGGGTGTCGGCCGCACGAGCGCCTCGACGGTGTGCAGTTCGTGCTCGAGGTGCCGGTCGAACGAACGGTGGACGGCGCTGCTGAACGCGGCGTAGCTGAACGTGGCAAACGCGCCGAGCAGAAGCAGCAGCGTGAGCGCGTACCACAGCGCAAGGCGAACCGAGATGGGCAGGGCGGGGCGCATGGCTAGAGGGCGTCCCGCCCTGGCGCGCCGGTCTCGGCCGGCGCCGCCGGGTCTGGTGTGGCCGTGAGGCGGTAGCCCACGCCGCGCACGGTCTCGAGGCGTGGGGCGTCGGGCGCGCCCGAGAGGCGGCGCGCGGCCTCGAGCCGCTGCCGCAGCCCACTCACGGTCACGTCGAGCGCGTTGTCGGAGACGAAGAGCGCGTCGCCCCAGACGCGCTCGGCCAGGACGGCGCGCGAGAGCACGGTCTCGGCGCTGCGCGCGAGCGCGTCGAGGAGGGCGTACTCCTTGGGGCGGAGCTCGAGCACGGCCTCGCCGCGCGGCCCGTGCAGGGCAGCCCGGCGGCGCTCGCGCTCGAGCACGAGCGCGCCCACGCGCGCCACGCGGTCCTGCTCAGCGAGGGCCGGCCGCCGAAGGAGCGCGCGCAGGCGTGCCACGAGCTCTTCGAAGGCGAACGGCTTGGGCAGGTAGTCGTCGGCGCCGGCGTCGAGCCCGGCCACGCGGTGCTCGACGCTGCCAAGGGCGGTCAGCATCAGGATGGGCTGCTCGCGTCCGGCCGCGCGCAGCGCCCCGACGAGCGACTTGCCGTCGCCGCGGGGCAGGCGCCAGTCCACGACGAAGGCGTCGTAATCGTTCGCGAGTGCGCGCGCGAGGCCGTCCTCGGCATCGGCCGCCACGTCCACGGTGAAGCCCTCCTCGGCCAGCCCGCGCTGCACGGCGCCGGCGAGACGCGCCTCGTCCTCGATGAGCAGGATCCACATGAGCAGAGGGGAAGCAGTCGCGTCAACCTACGTCCGGGCCGCAGCCGGAGACCTTAAACCGCTTTCAGGCGGCGCTCAGGTTGCGCTCAGGTAGAAAGCCCGATGCTGCGCGTGGCCGGCGCTGCTTCAGCCTCCGTGCTCGGTCACACTTCCCCCACGTTGCCGCACCCTGCGATGCCTCTGCTCTTCGTCCTGGCCGCCCTGCTCGTGGCCGGCTGCGCTTCTTCCACTCAGGCCGGCCCGGTGGCCCACCCCGCGATGCACCCGGCAAGGCCGGACGCCCCGGCAGCCGCACGCGCGGTTCCGGCGGGAGCGCTCGAGGCCGTGCCGGCGCCGGCCGCGCCGCTCGCCCTCCGCGGGGACGCTTCCGGAGGGCACGGAACGGGGCATGTCGGGAATGCCTCCGGGCACGGCGCCTCCGGGCACGGCGCGCCGGTCCCGCAAGCGTCCGTTGCGGCGAGCGGCCGCCTGCGCCGCGCGCTCGAGGCCTACCTGGCCGTTCACGACGCGCTCGCGTCGGACGACGCCGAGGGCCGCCGGACGCACGGCGCGCTCTTCGCCCGCGCCTTCGAGGCGGCCGGCCTGACCGGCGACGAGGCAGCCACCGTGCAGGTCTTTGCCGAGGCGCTCGTTGCCGCATCCGACCTGGAGGCTGCACGCCACGCCTTCGGCCATCTGAGCGTGCCGTTCGCGCGCCTCGTCGAGGCCGAGGGCCTGCCGGCCGGGATGGCCCTCGAGCGCATCCGGTGCGGCATGGCGCACGACCTGCCCGAGCAGGGCGTGTGGCTCCAGCGCGCCGGCGACATCCGCAACCCCTACTTTGGCAGCGCGATGCTCGCCTGCGGGCGCCGCACGGCCACGCTCGCCGCGCCGTCTGACGCCCGCTGATGCGCCCGACCGCGATCCGATTCGCAAGACTGCACCTGCCGGCTGTCCTGCTGCTGACCGGGGCGCTCGCCGGGTGCGCGAGCGTCCGCCCCGAGGTCGCCCTGGCCGACGTGCGCGCCACACTCGACGGGCGCACGGTGCACCGGACGGTCTGGGTGACGGGCGCGGCCGAGGACGCCGAGGCACGGGCCGCCGTAGCGCGCCTGCTCGCAGACTCGCTCACGGCCGAGGCCGCCGTGCAGGTGGCGCTGCTCAACAATCGCCACCTCCAGGCGACGTACGAGACGCTCGGGCTGGCGCAGGCGCAGCTCGTGCAGGCCGGCCTGCTCGGCAATCCCGTCTTCGGCGCGGGCGCGCTCTGGCCTCTCGATGGCGGACCGCCCGAGTGGCGCTTCCGCGTCGCGTCGGACTTTCTGGACGTGCTCTACCGGCCGCTTCGGCGCGCGGTCGCGCGCGGGCAGTACGAGGCGGCGCGGCTGCGCGCGGCCTCGGCCGTGCTCGAGCTCGAGGCTGAGACGCGGGCCGCGTTCGTGCGCGCACAGGCCGACGCGGCCCGGCTCGGGGCGCAGCGGCGCGTCGTGGCCTCGGCCGAGGCCGGGTATGCGGCGTCGCGCTTGCTGCGCGAGGCCGGCAACGTGCCGATGCTGGACGTGCTCGCCGAGCAGGCGCTGTTCGAGGAGGCCCGCCTGGGGCTCGCGCTCGCCGAGGCGCAGGCCGAGGAGAGCCGCGAGGCCCTCGTGCGCCTGATGGGCCTGAGCGGCCCGGACGCGCACGTGCGCCCGGCAGGCGCTCTGCCTCCTGTGCCACCCGAGGCGCCGTACCTGACCGGCGACGTGCTCGACGTGGCCGCGCTCGAGCGAGCCGCCGTGGAGGCGAGCCTCGCCCTCGGCGCCACCCGCGCCGACGTCCTCGCTGCGGCGCGCGCGGTCGGGCTGGCCGTGCCCGAGAGCGCACTGCCAAACCTGAGTGTGGGCGCCGAACTCGAGGGGCGCCCGGGCGACTGGGAGGCCGGTCCGGAGGTCGGGCTCCGCCTGCCGCTGTTCGATACGGGTCAGGCCCGACGCGCCGCCGCGCGGAGCGTGCTCCGCGAGCAGCAGGCGCGATACGAGGCCCTCGCCGTGGACGTGCGCTCGGCCGCTCGCTCGCTCGCCGTGCGCCTCGCCGCCGCGCGCCGCACCGCGCTCCACTACCAGACGACGGTCCTGCCGCTGAGGGCGCGCCTCGTGCAGGAGACCCTCCTGCAGTACAACGCCATGCAGGTCGGCGTCTTTCACCTTTTGCAGGCGCAGCAGCTCGAGGCCGAGGCCGCCCGCCGCTATTTCGACGCGCTCGCCGCCTACTGGACCGCCCGCGCTGACCTCGGCGCGCTCCTCGCTGGCTACGCGCCCAATCTCGGCCGCGGCGGGCTCGTGCTCGCGCCCGCAGGCGGGACGGCCCGCCTCGATCCTCACTGACGTCCATGTCTGCTCTGCCTTCCGATTCCTCCGCTACTCGCCCGCCCGGCGTCTCGCGCCGTGAGTGGCTCGCCGCCGGGGCCGTCGCCGTGGGCGGTGCCCTGCTCGGGACGGCGCGCCGCGCGGCCGCGCTGCCTGCCACGTGGGACGCTGCCGAGGCCGCCGCGGCACTCGCCCCCGACACCTCGGCCGCAGCCGGGGAGGCGGGCCTCGGGCCCGGCGCGCAGACGCCGCCGTCTGCGCACCGGGCGCCCCGCCGTGCGAGCCTCGCCACGCCCTACCAGGGCGATCGCCCGGCGCGCGTCGTCACGCCCAACGGGGCCGCCCTCACCGGCCGCCGCGCCGCCGACGGCGCGTGGGTCTACCACCTCGTGGCCGGAGAGGTGCAGCACGAGTTCTTGCCCGGCCTCCGCGCGACGTGCTGGGGCTACAACGGGCGCGTGCATGGCCCGACGATCGAAGCCGTCGAGGGCGACACGGTCCGGATCTACGTCACCAACCGGCTCGGCGTGCCGACGACGGTGCACTGGCACGGCCTCTTCCTGCCCTCGGGCATGGACGGCGTGGGCGGCCTCAGCCAGCCCTCGATCCCGCCCGGCCAGACGTTCGTCTATACGTTCCCGCTGCGGCAGCACGGGACGTTCATGTACCACGCGCACCACGACGAGATGGCGCAGATCGCGCTCGGGCTGACGGGCCTGTTCATCGTTCACCCGCGCCGCGAGACGCGCCCGCCAGACCGCGACTTTGCGCTCATGCTGCACCAGTGGGCCATCCGCCCCGGCGCGAGCCGCCCGGACCCCAACGAGATGACCGATTTCAACGTGCTCACGTTCAACGGGCGCGCCTTTCCGGGCACGGATCCGCTCGTAGTCGGACACATGGACCGCGTGCGCATCCGGATGGGTAACCTTGGGCCGATGGACCATCATCCGATCCACATTCACGGGCACGCCTGGCGGATTGTCGCGACGGACGGCGGGCCGGTCCCGCCGGGCGCGCAGTTTCCTGAGACGACGGCCCTCGTGCCCGTCGGCGCCACGCGCACGGTCGAGTTCGTGGCCGATGCCCCGGGGGACTGGGCGATGCACTGCCACATGACGCACCACGTCATGAACCAGATGGGCCACGGCGTGCCCAACATGACCGGCGTGGACAGCCGCGCGCTCGACCGCGCCGTGCAGCCGCTCGTGCCGGGTTACATGACGATGGGCGAGCACGGCATGGACGACATGGGCCGGCACGTCGAGATGGGGCATATGCCCGTGCCCGAGAACTCGGCGCCGATGGTCGGCGCCGAGGGACCGTTCGGGTACATCACGATGGGCGGCATGTATACCAACCTGAAGGTGCGTCCCAAGCCGGTCGACTACACGCGCGACCCCGGCTGGTACGACCACCCGCCCGGCACCGTCGCCGCGCGTGCCTCGGCCGCGCAGGCCGCCGCCGACGGCCTTCAACTCTGACCATCACCCCTCTCGTTCTTTCCTGCCTCCAACCCGACCCCTCCATGAACGCTCCCTCCGCCTCCGTCCCCACGCTCTCCGCTGACCTCCAGCGCTGCCTCGACGCCTGCCTGGCCTGTCTCGCGGCGTGCGAGCACTGCGCCGATGCCTGCCTCGACGAGGGCGAGGGCATGACGGCGTGCATCCGCGCCTGCCGCGACTGCGCCGACCTGTGTGCGCTCTGCGCTCGCCTGATGGCGCGCGGCTCGGCCCTCCACGCCGACCTGTGCCGGCTCTGCGCGGACGCCTGCGACCGCTGCGCCGAAGAGTGCGGCCGGCACGCCGAGCACCACGACCACTGCCGCCGCTGTGCCGAGGCGTGCCGGGCCTGCGCCGAGGCATGCCGCGCGGTGGCCGGGTGAGGCCCTGCATCCCGATCTAGATTCGACCGGTACGACCCGCACCGCTGCGGCCCAGACCCGATGCCTCCTGCCGCCGACGTACCCGCCCGCGAGGCAGCGGCCTCGGCCAGCGAGACCACGCTGGCCGAGGCCACGCTGGCCGTGGAGGGCATGACGTGCGCGGCGTGCGTGGGGCGCGTCGAGCGGGCGCTGGCGCGCGTGCCGGGCGTGGCCGAGGCGACGGTCAACCTGGCGACCGAGCGCGCGACGGTCCGCTTCGACCCGGCCGAGACGTCTCCGCTCGCGCTCGCGGCGGCCGTGCGTGCGGCGGGCTACGACGTCCGGACCGAGGCCGTCGAGCTGGGGATCGAGGGCATGACGTGCGCGGCGTGCGTGGGGCGCGTCGAGCGGGCGCTGGCGCGCGTGCCGGGCGTGGCCGAGGCGACGGTCAACCTGGCGACCGAGCGCGCGCGCGTCGTCGGGCCGGCCGGTGCCCTCTCGCGCGAGGCGCTCGCCGAGGCCGTGCGCGCGGCGGGCTACGACGTCCTCGAGACGGCCGTGCCGGGGGCGGACCCGGCCGAGGCCGAGAAGGCCGCGCGCGAGGCGGCGCTCCGCGCGCTCGGCCGGCGGACGCTCCTGGCCGCGCTGCTCACGGCGCCGCTCTTCGTGCTCGAGATGGTGCCCATGCTCGTGCCGGGCGGGATGGACCTCGTGCACGCGCTCGTGCCCATGCAGACGCTCCGCCTCGTCGGCTTCGCGCTTGCCACGGCGGTGCAGTTCGGGCCGGGGCGGGCGTTCTACGTGCGCGGCTGGAAGGCTGCCCGGGCGCTCTCGCCCGACATGAACACGCTCGTCGCGCTCGGCACGACGGCCGCCTACGGCTACTCGGTCGTGGCCACGTTCGCACCCGGGGTGCTCCCGCCCGGGGCGGCGCACGTCTACTACGAGGCCGCGGCGGTCATCATCACGCTCGTGCTGGTAGGCAAGTGGATCGAGGCGCGCGCGAAGGGTCGTACGTCTGAGGCCGTGCGGGCACTGCTGGACCTGCGCGCGCCGAGCGCGCGCGTGCTCGGGCCGGACGGCGCCGAGGCCGAGGTCCCGCTCGAGGCGGTCCGCGTCGGTGACCGGGTGCGCGTGCGGCCGGGCGAGAAGATCCCCGTGGACGGCGTCGTCCTCGAGGGGCGCTCGTTCGTGGACGAGGCGCTCGTGACGGGTGAGCCGGTGCCGGTCGAGAAGGGGCCAGGCGACGAGACCATCGGCGGGACCGTCAACGGAGCCGGGGCGCTCGTCGTGCGCGTCGGGCGCGTGGGCGCCGAGACGCTCCTGGCGCAGATCGTCCGGCTCGTCGAGGCGGCGCAGGCTTCGCGCCCGCCCATCCAGGCGCTCGCCGACCGCGTCGTGGCGGTCTTCGTGCCGGCCGTGCTCGTCGTGGCGGCCGTCACGTTTGCGGCCTGGCTGGTCCTCGGACCGGAGCCGGCGCTGCCGTTTGCGCTCGTGGCGGCCGTAAGCGTGCTCATCATCGCGTGCCCGTGTGCGATGGGGCTGGCCACGCCTGTCTCCGTCCTCGTCGGGACCGGGCGCGGGGCCGAGGCAGGGGTGCTCTTCCGCCGTGGCGAGGCGCTGCAAACGCTCGGCGAGGCCGACGTGATCGCGCTCGACAAGACGGGCACGCTCACCGAGGGCCGTCCGCGTCTGACCGACCTGGTGCCGGCCGAGGGCTGGGGGGCCGACGCGGCGCTCGCGCTGGCCGCTGCCGCCGAGCGGGCGAGCGAGCACCCCATCGCGCGCGCCGTCGTGGAGGCGGCCGAGGAGCGCGGCCTGTCCGTGCCGGAGCCCGAAGCCGTCGAGGCGGTGCCGGGGCGCGGCGTGCAGGCGCGCGTGGGTGGGCGCGTCGTCGCAGCCGGCTCGGCGCGCTGGATGGCCGAGCAGGGCGCTGCCGTCGCCGCGCTCGCCGCCGAAGCCGAGCGCCTGGCCACGCTCGGCAAGACGGTCCTTTTCGTCGCCGTGGACGGCCGCGTGGCAGCGCTGCTGGCCGTAGAGGACCCCGTCCGGGCGTCCACACCGGCCGCGCTCGCGGCGCTCCGCCGGCAGGGCGCACGCCTGGCCATGATCACCGGCGACGGGCGTGCAACTGCCGAGGCCGTCGCGCGCCGCCTCGGGCTCGACGACGTGCACGCCGAGACGCTTCCGGCCGACAAGGCCGAGACCGTGCAGCGCCTCCGCACCGACGGTGCCCGGGTGGCCTTCGTAGGGGACGGCCTCAACGACGCGCCTGCGCTCGCCGCCGCCGATGTCGGCGTGGCCATCGGCTCGGGCACCGACGTGGCCATCGAGGCCGCCGACGTGGTGCTGCTTCGCGGTGACCTTACGGCGCTCGTGGTGGCGCGGCGGCTCTCGCAGGCGACGCTGCGCAACGTCAGGCAGAACCTGTTCTGGGCGTTCGCCTACAACACGCTCCTGATCCCCGTCGCGGCCGGCGTGCTCTTCCCGGCGTTCGGGCTGCTGCTCTCGCCCGCCCTCGCCGCAGGCGCGATGGCGCTCTCATCGGTGTTTGTGCTGGGCAACGCGCTTCGCCTGCGCCGCTTCCGAGCCGCGTAGCGCCCGGGCGACGAGGCCGGGCGGGAGCGGAGGCAGAATGAAAAGCGCCCCGCCAGATTCCCCTGGCGGGGCGCTACGTCTGCACGGCCCCGGCAGGGGGGCTGGCAGGTACGAAGGCCGCGGAAGAAAGTCGCGGTCAGAAGAAGATCGAGACGCCGCCGAGCGCGCCGAACGTGGTCTCGTTGCCCGTCGAGACGAACGCCTGGCCGCGGAGGGCGCCGCCGGGCAGGAAGAAGTACTTCACGCCGGCCGAGCCGGTCACGCCGAACGAAGCGTCGCTCGAGAGGCCAATCCCCGCCTGGGCCTGCACGAACGGCCGCACGCGGTCGATGGGCGTGCCGAAGTGGTAGGCCAGAAACGGACCGAGCGAGCCGTTGCCGTCCGCGCCGGAGATGTTGACGTAGATCGTCTCCAGGCCCGCTTGGACCGAGTTGGTCACGAAGTAGCCGATCGAGGGGGAGATGGTGAACGAGGTGCTGCCGTCGGACGAGGTGAAGGCCGCAGAGCCCGAGAGCTCGATCTGGCCGCGCTGCGCGCTGACGGGCGAGACGACGACGTTGACCTGCGCGAGGGCAGGGGTGGCCACGAGCAGCGCCGCGCCGAGGAGTAGAAGAGTACGCATGGCTTTGCAGTCTGAGAAGGGCCGGTGCAGAGTCCTGTCTGGACGCGCACGCCGGCGCGGAGGGAGAGGGCCGGCGCGGCGAGAGCCGCCGCAGCCGGCGCCTGTGCACGTTCGTGTCTCCCTTGCGTTCCGTGGCAGGCAATTCCTTCCTCTACTCTTGGCAGTGCGCTCACGCAGGCTTCGCAGGCGCGCTGTGGCAGAACGGCACGCGCCGCCCGTCCCCTGCGGACGGGCGGCGCGCAGCGCGGGTGTGCGTCGGTCCGGAAGGCCGCTCTCAGAGGAAGCGCGTCCGGAAGTCCTCCACCTCGGCGTTCTCGCGCAGGGCGCGCTGCCACTGCTGGAGCACCTGCTGGCGCTTGCGCTGGAGCAGCTGCGAGCGGATGCTCTCGCGCTGCTCGGCCGTCATCTGCTCGGCCGTGGCACCCTCGAGCAGCGTGGTGCGCACGACGAAGGCTGCGTTCTCGCCTTCGACGACGCCGCTCGTGCGGCCCTGCGGCAGGCCGAACGCCGTGCCCACCAGGCGCGGCTCGCGGCCGAAGCCGGTCGTCATGGGCGAGGCGAGCGTGAGGTTGTCGACCGTCTGCACCGTCGTGCCGACGGCGCGCGCGAGCGCCTCGAGGTTACCCCCGGCCTGCGAGAGCGCCTCGCGCAGGCGCTGCGCCTGCCGCTCGCGCTTCTTCTGCGTCAGCACCTCGGCCTCGACCTCGCCGCGCACGTCCTCGAACGGGCGGACGCCCGCGGGCTGCGTCTCGATCAGGTGCATCACGACGAAGCGGTCGCCGGCGTCGAAGGGCTCCGAGATGGCGCCGCGGCGGCTGCGCTCGAAGAAGCGGAACACCTCCCGCCCGACCTGCAGGCCGGGGATGAAGTTCTGGTCCGCCTGCACCTGGATCTGCGTCACCTCCAGGTTCTGCGCCTGCGCGGCCTCACGGAAGGAGCGACCCTCCTCGGTCGTGAAGAACTGGAACTCATCGGCGCGCTCGCGCACCTCGGCGAACGAGCCGGCGAGCGGGCGGCTGATAGAGACGAGCTCGGCCTCCTGGTTGGTGCGCGCCACGACCTGAATGACGTGCCACCCGAACTGCGTCTCGACCGGTCCGACGAGCTGTCCCGGCGCGGCGCCGAAGACGGCCGCCTCGAACGGCGCCACCATCTGCCCGCGCCCGAACCAGCCGAGGTCGCCGCCGCGCTGGGCGCTGCCGGGGTCCTGCGAGAGGCCGCGCGCGGCCGTGGCGAAGTCGAGCTCGCCGGCGCGCAGGCGCGCGAGCGTCTGCTCGGCCGCCGCCCGCTGGTCAGTCGGGAAGAGGATGTGGCGCGCGTTGGCGACCGGGCTCTCGGTGGTGCGCACGCCCGTGATGCGTGTCAGGAAGACGCGGTCGCCGGCGGCGAGCGGCCCGACGACGCGGCCCGGTGTGGGGTCGGCATAGACAGCCGTAGCGAGCGCGGGCGGCAACTCGGCAGCGGGCGTGAAGGCGGGCGTGATCGTCTCCCCGAACGAGTTGTCGGAAGCGAAGCGCCCCGGGTCCTCAGCCGCGGCAAAGCCCGCGCGCAGGCGCGTCAGCTCGTCGCGCGCAAGCGCCGAGTCGCGCGCCGAGGGGATCTTCGGAAAGGAGACGAACTCGGCTACGTAGGTGCGCGGACGCTCGAAGCGGCTGCGGTTGTCGCGGTAGAAACGCTGCAACTCGGCATCGGAGACCTGTACGTCCGCGTCCGGCACGTCGGCGTAGCGGAGGGCGACGACCTGGGCGCCGGCGCGGCGGTTGCGGCGCGCGAACTCCTCGCGGACCTCGAGCTCGGAGACGCGCGCGGTAGCCTGGATGAGCGCGTCGAGCTTCTCCTGGCGGCGGCTCTGGCGGATCTGCTCCTCGAGCGCGCGCAGCTGCGGCGCGAGCTCGCGGTTGTTGATGGCCTCGTTGAGCGCCGTGCGGTCGACGCCGCCGCGGCCGTCGGCGAAGATCTGGCGGATGAAGGGGTGCGGGTTCTCGCCCGTGATGAGCTCGACCACCTCGGCGTCGGAGACCTGCACGCCGAGACGCTCCATCTCCCGCTCGCGCAGCGCGTTGTCCACGAGCGCGTCGAAGACCTCGTTCTCGATCTGGGCCTGGACGGCCGGCGTGATCTCGATGCCCTGCTGCTGGTAGAGCTGCACGCGCTGCTCGACGGCCTGCTGGTAGAGCTCGTAGTCCACGGTATCGCCGTTGACGCGGGCGACGGTGCGCGACTGGCCCTGGCCGATGGCATCGAAGGCGCCCGAGTCCTGCAGCACCCAGAGGCCGCCAAAGGCGAAGACGAGCACGCCGATGACGGCGCCCGTCTTCTCCCGCATCTTGGTCATTACACCCATAGTGCACGTTCCCGCTGTGCGGGCCTGTCTGTCGTGTGGGATAGGGAGGGGGAGGACCGCGCTCCGGCGGTTGCCCTCAGGCACGCCGGGCCGGCGCCCTTCCACGGGAGCCGGCCCGGAACTCCGGAATATACCCTGCGTTCGGGCGGGCTCCGGGGCAAATTTCGCGGGAAAGGGTGCCGCGGGCCCGTGCCTTCGCAGGGTCGCCTCGCAGGAGGGACCGCGCGCAGGAGCCGCGTCCCGGGGTACCGGTCGGAGCGACAACGCGCACCGGAGGGGCCCTCGTGCGTGAGAAGCACCCCCTACCGGGCTCGCGAGGGCGCGTCGCCCGGCCGGACGACAGGGCGGCTCATCCCGCCTCCGGAGGCGCGCTGCGCGTAGCGCTGCTCATCGCCCACAGCGCGCTGCTTACAACGACGCGCCGGGGCCGGGCACGGCGGCCCAGACCCCGGCGGTCTTCCCTCTCTCCCTCAGGAGACTCGGTGCGGTCAGGCGACGCCTCAGGCGGCGACGCGGCTGACCTGCAGGTGGGTGCGGAGGGTGCGCAGCGTCTTGGAGAGGATCTGCGAGATACGGGCCTCGGTGAGGTGGAGATCGGCGGCGATCTCGCGGAGCGTCCAGCCCTCGTGGAAGTAGAGCGACACGATGCGCTGCTCGCGCTCGGGCAGGCGCGCCAGGAGGGTGTCGACGTAGTCGTAGAGCGAGCGGCGCTCGAGCTCGGCGTCGGCAGCCTCCTCGTCGGGCGCGGGGATGGTCTCGAGTGGGACCGGGCGGTCGTCGGCGCCGGTGTCGGAGAGGGAAAGCGCGAAGCGCTGCTGCGCGTCGGTGCGGAGGCGGTCGTACTCGGCAACGGTGATGCCGAGGCGGCGCGCGACCTGCTCGGCGTGCGGCTCGGCGCCGAACTCCTGCTGCAGCTGCTCGGCCGCGCGCGAGGCCTCGGCGACGCGGCGCCGGCGGTCGCGGCTGAGCGTGTCGATGGTGCGCAGGAAGTCCACGAGTGCACCGCGGATGCGCCCGTAGGCGAACGAGGCGAAGACGGTGCCGCGCGAGGGGTCGTAGCCCTGCAGGGCCTGGAGCATGCCGAGCATGCCGGCGTGCTCGAGGTCGCGGTAGGTGGCCAGCGGGTGGTCTGGGAGGACGACGCGGCGCGTCATGGACCGCACGAGCGGGAGCGCGGCCACGGCGACGGCGCGGCCGTACTCTTCGGTCGGCTCGGCCACGTAGCGCTCGACGGCGAGCTGCAGGTTGGTCGTCATCGGGAGCGCGTCAGGCGAGAGTAGGGGGAAGGGGAGCGCCGGGGGCCCGGCGCGCGGCCCACTCCCGCGCGGCAAGGACGGCCACGGCTGCGGCGGCGCATGCGAGCGCGAGCGGCAGCACGTGCTCGGCTGGGACGCGGCCGGCGAGGCCGAGCGCGGCGGCGGCGCAGAGCAGACGGAGGGTCCAGAACGACATCGGAAGCGAGCGGCTGGGAGGCGTCGCGGTCCTCTGCGATCCGTGTGCCACACTATGGCCGGCGCCGCGGCCGGCGCCGGCCACGCCGTGCAGGCCGGACGACGACCCCCAACAGGCTCCTTTTCGGGAAAGCACTTGTGCCCGGCGGGGCGGGCCTGCCGCCCCCGTCCCTTCCGGGCGCGGACTTAAATCGGACTGCGTGCCCGGTACAGATTGGTAACTGCGCCGGTAGAAACGGGCAAGCCCGGGACCGCCGTCCGGGCCCGGCGGCTTACGTAACCGGGCCGCCCTCGGCGGGCAACTGCTCGCGCAGGTGTGCGTCCGTGCGGAGCGCGTGCGCAACCACGTCGAAGGCGCGGTCTACGTCGTCGGCGGTGTTCCAGACGAACGGCGCGAGGCGGAGGAAGCGGCCCTGGCGGCTGTCTGTGAACACGTGCTCGGTCTTGAGGTAGGCGCTCAGGCGGTCGGCGTGGGGCACCTCGAGGATGACCATCGCGCTGCGGCGCGCCGCCTCGCGTGGCGAGCGGAGGGCGAGCCCGGCCGCCTCGGCACGCGCGATGGCACGCGCGGTCTTGGCGAGCGAGTCTGCGCGCACGGCCTCCAGGCCCGCCTCGAGCAGGATGCGCACGCCCTCGACGGCGTGGTAGAGCGAGGCGATGGCCGTCGTGCCGGCCAGGAAGCGCCGGCGCACGTCGGGGTGCGGCCGCGGGGCCCCGTGGAAGCCGAACGGTTCGGCGTCGGCGAACCAGCCGGAGAGGCGTGGCACCAGATCGAGGCCGGGGCGAACGTAGAGGTAGGCGTTGCCCGACGAGCCCGAGCCCTCCTTGAGCAGCCCGCCGAAGTAGACGTCCGCCCCGAGCGCTGGCGCGTCGATGGGCCCGGTGGCCGTCGCGTGGTAGCCGTCGAGGGCGAAGTGCGCACCGGCGTCGCGCGCGCGCGCGGCGAGGGCGCGCAGCACGTCGCCCGGCACCTTCTCGCCGGTCGTGAAGCCGACATGGCTGACGAAGACCCAGGCCGTACGCTCCGAGATGGCGTCGTGGAGGGCGCCGGCGTCGAGGAAGCCGTCCGGACCGGGGGGCAGTTCGGTCACGCGCAGCCCGCGCAGCGCCGCCCACTGCCGCGCCGAGTGGCGCACGGACGGGAACTCGGCCTCGGTGAGCACGATCTCGTCCCGGCCGCCGGCGAACGGCGCGTCGGCCGAGAGGAGCGCCTGCACGGTCCAGTGCACGTTGGGCTGGTGGATGCACGTGCCGGCGGGAGCACCCAGGAGGGGCGCGATGAAGTGGTCGCCGAGGTGCTCGGGGAGGCCCCACCAGCCTGTCGGGGCGCCCGTGCCCCAGTGGTCCGGGACGGCGTTCCAGGCGTCGACGCCGCGCGCGGCCCAGTCGCCGGCGAAGGCCGCGAGCATGGCCGGCACGGTGCGCGGCATGAGCCCGTGCGTGAACGCGCGCAGCTCGACCGCCGGCGGGGCGGGGTGGACGTAGCGGTGGCGAAGGTCGAGCAGCGGAGCGGCCATGGCGCGGGAGGGAACGCGAAGCGGGCGCCCGTCCGGAGACGAGCGCCCGCAAGGATACACGCGGCAGGGCGGCGGGGTTCAGCCCTCGGCCGTCTCGGCGTCCACGTGCACAAACTTGCGCCCGGCCCGGCCGACGGCGAAGCGCACGCGGCCGGTCGCGGTGGCGAAGAGCGTGTCGTCATTGCCACGCCCGACGTTGGTGCCGGGGTGGAAGCGCGTGCCGCGCTGACGGACGAGGATGGAGCCGGCCGGGACGACGGTGCCGCCGAAGGCCTTCACGCCGAGCATCTTGGGGTTGGAGTCGCGGCCGTTCTTCGACGAGCCTACGCCTTTTTTGTGTGCCATCTCAGGAGGGGGCTGGGCCGGCAGGCCGGCCGTTCAGGGGCGCGCAGCGCGCCCGCTCGGAAAACGAGGGCGGATCGGGGAGGCGACGGTCAGTTGACGGTCAACTCGCCGATGGCAAGCTGCGTGTAGGGCTGGCGGTGGCCGTTCTTGACACGGTAGCCCTTGCGGCGCTTCTTCTTGAAGACGATCACCTTGTCGGCCTTGACGTGGCCGAGGACCTCGGCCGAGACCGAGGCGCCGTCCACGACGGGCGCGCCGACCTTGACGCTGCCGTCGCCGGAGACGAGCAGCACGCGGTCAAGCGTGATCGTGTCGCCAACCTCGGCTTTGAGGCGCGGTACGTAGAGGCGGGCGTCCTTCTGGACCTTGAACTGCTTGCCGCCGATTTCGACGATGGCGTACATAGTGACGTGTGCGAGCTTTGGGCCCTCCGCGGGGGCGGTCCCGAGGGCGCAGCGCGCGCGTCTTGGGAGGGCCTGCGGAGGGGCGCAGGTGGAGGGAGCCTGCCAAGCTAGGGCCGCAGGCCCGCGCCAGACAACCGCGCGCGCTTCAAGAAATGACGAGAGCGGGTATCCCCCGAGCCTTGCACGGCGTTGGAAGGGAAGCGCCTGAACGCGCCCCGCACGGACGCCTCGACCGGCCGTGCGCGCGGCACGCCCCCACACAACCTCCCACGAGCGCGCGCCGTACCTTGCCAGCGCTCAAGACCCCGCTCCCCGATGCGCCTGCTGCCCTTTCTCGCGCTCCCCCTGCTCCTCGGCGCCTGCGCGGGCGGCGGCGTGGCCCCCGGCACCGACGTCCGCGCCATCGTGGCCGAGTGCCGCCAGAACCGCGTCTCGCTGCCAGGCGCGACGACGTTCACGGGCGAGACGCTCGTGCAGTCGGGCGCGCCGAACGTGCAGGCGTTCCTCGTCACGCGCGTGCCCGGCCTCTCGACCGATGGCACCGGCCGCATCTTCGCGTTCTCGCGCGTCAACGACCGCCCGGAGCCAACCGTGGTCGCCGTGGATGGCCGCCGCATCGACGAGGCGAGCACGCAGCTCCTGATCGACATGACGCCGGCCGAGGTGGCCTTCATCGACGTCACGCGCAGCACGGCCGCCACGGCCTTCGGCTTCGACGCGCGCAACGGCGCCATCGCGGTCTACACGCGCCAGGGTTGCGGCCTGTCGCCGCGCTAGCCTTCTCCTCGCCCCGCCATACGCCCGTGCACCTCCCGATCCCCGGCGTCGGCGACGCCGTACGCCCCGGAAAGATTCTCTGCATCGGACGCAACTACGCCGAGCACGTCCGCGAGATGGGGGACGTGGCCGGCCTGCCCGCCGAGCCGGTCGTGTTCCTCAAGCCCTCCACGGCGCTCGTCGCCGATGGCGGCGAGGTCGTGCTGCCCCGGCAGTCGTCGGAGGTGCACCACGAGCTCGAGATCGTGGCGGCCATCGGGCGCGGCGGGCGCGACATCGCCGAGGCGGACGCGCTCAGGCACGTGGCCGGCTACGCGCTCGGGCTCGACCTGACGGCCCGCGACCTGCAGGCCCGCGCCAAAGAGGCGCGCGGCCCGTGGAGCATCGCCAAGGGCTTCGACACGTTCGCGCCTGTGGGTCCGTTCGTGCCCGCGCGCGCCGTGCCCGACGTGCAGGCGGTCGAGCTCTCGCTTTTCGTCAACGGCGAGCGGCGACAGCACGGCTCGTCGGCGCAGATGCTGTTCCCGGTAGCCCGCCTGGTAGCTTACCTCTCGTCTGTGTTCACGCTCGAGCCAGGCGACCTGGTCTTCACCGGCACGCCCGAGGGCGTCGGGCCGGTGCGCGACGGCGACCGTCTCGAGGCCGTCTCGCCGGCACTCCCGCCGCTGCGCGTCTCGGCGCGCGCGGCGCGCTAGGGCCGATGCGGGCCGCGCGCGTGGGGCGCGGCCTGGCCGCGATGCTCGGGCTGCTCGCGCTCGCCGCGGGCGCCCGGGCCCAGGGCGCCGTGCCGGTAGCCACGCTCGAGGCGCGCGTGGCCGACGCCGAGACGGGCGAGGAACTGCCCGGCGCGACCGCGCAAGACGACGCCTCGGGGCGCGGCGCGACGGCCAACGCGAGCGGCGTGCTCCGCCTGCCCCTCGAGCGCCTCCCGGCGCGCGTCGTGGTGCGCTTCGTGGGCTACGCGCCGGCCGTCGTCGTGGTAGAGCCGCGCGACGTGGACGCCGGCGGCGTGGCCCGCCGCACGGTCCGCCTCGAGCCGCAGCCGGCCACGCTTGGCGAGGCGGTCGTGTTTGCCGAGGACCCCGGCGACCGCCTCTGGCGGCGCGTGCTCGCCCGGCGCGACGCGCTCGCGGCCCGTCTCGGCGCCTACACCGCGGAGACCTACAGCCGCCTGCTGCTCGAGCGGCAGGGCTCGCTCGAGCGCGTGCGCACGCCCGTCCGGCTTGCCGAGGCGCTCACCACCGTTGCCTGGCGCCACGGCGCCGGCGCGCGCGAGCTCGTCGTGGCCCGGCACCGGCTGCCCGCCGGCGGCCCCTACCGCTACGCCGACGCCGAGCCTTTCCCGGACTTTTTCTTCGAGCACGAACTCTGGCTCGAGGGCCGGCGCGTGCCCGGTCCGGCACATCCGGACGCGCTGCGCTACTACCGCTTCCGCATCGGCGAGACCGTCGAGGAGGGCGGGCGGCGCTTCGTCGAGCTGGCCGTACTGCCGCGCCAAACCGGTCTGCTCTCGGGACGCGTGCGCGTGGTAGACAGCCTGCTCGTGATCGCCGAGGCCGAGCTGCGCCTCCAGCGCTCGGGCCCGGCGCCGGTCGGCGGGCTCGAGGCGACCTACCGCGCCTGGTTCTCGCCCGTCGAGACGCCGCGCGTTGGGCGGGACTCGCTCTGGCTGCCCGAGCGCTTCGAACGCTCGGGCTCGGTGGACGTCTCGGCGGCAGGCGTGCGTCTGCCCACGGTCTACTTCACGCAGCGCGGCGTGGCCACGCTCCGCCTGCCCGGCGTCGACGAGCAGGACCTCTTCGCGCGCCCCGAGCGCTACCGCAGCCCCGCCGGCGTCTACGCCGGACGCGCGGTCTACGACGAAGGGCGCGCGCGCTGGCCGCTCGGGGACGCCGAACGGCACGCCGACCGCACGCTCGGGCCGCGCTCGCTCTCGGAGATGCTCTTCCGCGAGGGCCTGCTCCGGCAGTACGTGCCCCTCCCCGTCGAAGGCCGCGACGCCGACTGAGCTGGCCGCCCGGCGGCTGCGCCTCCGCGGGCGTGCGGGCGAGAGGGCCGCCCGTCGATGGGAGGGGGGCTCAGTTGAAGCTGAAAGCTGGGTGTGAAGCTGAAAGCTGGGTGGCAACCCGGCGCGCGGAGGCGCGTTGGGACGCGCGCAGCCCCGTAAGGTTGTACGGCGCGCCCCCGTGTACGCCGGCCTTTTCTCCACTCTACCTCCGGACTCATGTCTCTCCGCCTTTCTCGCGCCGCCCTGATGGCGGCCTTGCTCGTGCTTTCGCTCGGCCTCGTCGCGTGCGACTCGAACGATCCCGTCGTCTCGGCCAACATCGTCGCCACGGCGCAGGCCGATCCCGAGCTGAGCGTTCTCGTGCAGGCCGTCACGGCGGCGAACCTCGGCAGCACGCTCTCGAGCGCCGACGCCAACCTGACCGTCTTCGCGCCCACCAACGCCGCCTTCGCTGCGCTCGCGCAGCAGCTCGGTGTCACGCAGGCGCAACTGCTCGCCCGCGCCGATCTCGGCAACATCCTGCTCTACCACGTGGCCGCCGGCCGCCTGCGCGCCGACGACCTCACGCAGGGCCGCACCGTCCAGACGCAGCTCTCGGGCCGCTCGGTGACGGTCGTCCGCACCGGCGGTACCGTCGGGCTCGACACCAACGGCGACGGCACGGCCGACAGCCGCGTCACGACGGCCAACATCGAGGCCTCGAACGGAGTTATCCACAAGATCGACGCCGTTCTCGTTCCCTGACGCAGGCCTCGCTGGTGCCAGCGCGTGCGGGCGCACGCTCCAGGCTCGGAGCGTGCGCCCGCCGTCGTTCGGTCCGGGCACGCTCGGGCGAATCCTGAGGCGCGCATCCGGGTACATCTCTCCTTCCGGATACGTCTCCTTTCACCAATTCCTCCTCTCTCCCGCATGCGCTGTGCACTGCTCTGCGGCCTCCTGCTTCTGGCCGCCTGCCGCTCCGAAGAAACCACCGTCACAACGACACCGGTCGTGCCCGACGGCGAAGTCGTCCCCTCCGAAGCCGTCATCGACGACGGCGTGAGCATGCTCGTGGCCAATATCGAACCCATCGGCGACGGGGACGTGCGTGGCACGGTCACGTTCACGCGCGTCGAGGGGGGAGTGGAAGTGCGCTATGACCTGACGGGCGTGCCCCCGGGCGAGCGCGGCTTCCACGTGCACGAGGGCACCTCGTGCGGGCCAGGTGAGGACGGGACGCCCGGCGGCGCCGCAGGCGGCCACTTCAATCCTACCGGTGCGCCGCACGGCCCGCGCGAGGCTGCCGCGGGCGAGCGCCACAAGGGCGACTTTGGCAACATCACCGCCGACGCGCAGGGCGTCGCGCGCGGCGCGTTCGTGGACCCGCTGATCGAGCTCGGCGGCGAGCGGGGCATCGTCGGACGGGCCGTGCTCGTGCATGGCGGTACGGACGATCTGGCAAGCCAGCCGGCGGGCAGCGCCGGCGCGCGCTACGGCTGCGGCATCGCCGTGCGCAGCGGCGGGGTCCCCGCCACCGGGTCGCCCACGCCCGGGGCGCCCTCCGACGGCATGAGCGCTCCCGCCACCGCGCCGCGGTAGGCCGATGCCCAGCCTGCGGCCCCGGCGCCCTGCGCAAGGCCTCCGCTTCGCGCCCGCTTCCGCACCGCCGGAGGCGGGCGCCTCTATTTTGCCCCGCCGCCCCTGACCCGACCGATGGCCGGATGCCCATGGCCGAGCAGAACGACCTTTTCCTGACCGAGAGCGAGCGCCGCCGGCAGAACGAGACGCCGCTCATGCGGCAGTACTGGAAGATCAAAGACCGTCACCCGGGAGCCATCCTGCTCTTCCGGATGGGCGATTTCTACGAAACGTTCGAGGCCGACGCCGTCGTCGTGGCCGACGTGCTCGGCATCACGCTCACCAAACGGGGCAACGGGGCCGCCGAGGACATCCCGCTGGCAGGCTTCCCGCATCACGCGCTCGAGCAGCACCTGCCCAGGCTCGTGCAGGCCGGGCACCGCGTGGCCATCTGCGAGCAGCTCGAGGATCCCAGGCTGGCGCGCAAGATCGTCAGGCGCGGCGTGGTCGAGGTGGTCACGCCGGGGGTCTCGTTCCGGGACGGGCTGCTCGCGCCGCGCCACGCGCACTACCTCGCGGCGGTGCACTTCGGCGAGGGCCGCGCGGCCGAACGCGTCGGCTTTGCTTTCGCCGACGCCTCGACGGGCGAGTTCTACGCGGCCGAGGCGCCGCTCGCACGGCTCGGGCACCTGCTGCAGACGGTCTCGCCGGCCGAGGTGCTCGTCGACAAGCGCCACCGCGCGCGTCTGGCGCAGGCGGCGCCCTGGGGCGGCTTCGCCGTGACGCCGCAGGAGGACTGGGCCTTCGGGCACGACTTTGCCGTCGAGAGCCTGCTGCGCCACTTCCAGACGCACTCGCTCAAAGGCTTCGGCTTCGACGCCGAGCCGCTCGCGCTCACCGCCGCCGGCGCGGCGCTCCACTACCTCTCCGAGACGCAGAAGGGCCGCCTGCCGCACCTGCGCCGCCTGCAGCGCTACGCCGAGGGCGACTACATCGCGCTCGACGCGCAAACCAAGCGCAACCTCGAGCTCGTCGCGTCGATGCACGAGGGCCGCCGCGACGGCTCGCTCGTCGGCGTGCTCGACGCCACGCTCACGCCCATGGGCGGGCGCCTGCTCCGGCAGTGGCTCGTGCGCCCGCTCCGCGACGTGGCCCGCATCACGGCCCGCCTCGAGGCCGTCGAGGCGCTGTTCCAGGTGCCGCGCCTGCGCCGCGCGCTCCGCGACGAGCTCCGGCACGTGGGCGACCTCGAGCGGCTCTGCGGCAAGGTGTGCACAGGGCGGGCCACGCCTCGCGACGTGGCCGCGCTCGGGCTGACGCTGCGCCAGGTGCCGGGCATCAAGCTGCTGCTCGAGGGCGAGGCCGTGCCGCCGGCGCTGGCACGCCTGCGCGAGGCGCTCGTGCTCTGCCGGCCCGTCGTGGAGCGCATCGCCGCCGCGCTCGTCGACGATCCGCCGGCGCAGGCCGCCGGCGGCTTCATCCGCCCCGGCTACTCGGCCGAGCTCGACGAACTGCGCGCCGTGGCGGGCTCGGGCAAGGAAACGCTCGCCCGCCTGCAGGCCGAGGAGGCCCGCCGCACGGGCATCCCGAGCCTCAAGGTGGCCTACAACCGCGTCTTTGGCTACTACATCGAGGTCACGAACGCGCACCGCGACAAGGTGCCCGCGGACTACATCCGCAAGCAGACGCTCGTCAACGCCGAGCGCTATGTCACGCCCGCGCTCAAGGCCTACGAGGAGAAGATCCTGACGGCCGAGGAGCGCATCGGCGAGATCGAGGCGCGCCTGTTCCAGGAGCTGCGCCTGGCCGTGGCCGACGAGGCCGAGCCCGTGCAGCGCAACGCGCAGGTGCTCGCGCGCCTGGACGTGTTCGCAGCGCTCGCCGAGGTGGCCGAGAGGCACGGCTACGTGCGTCCCGTCGTGGACGATTCGCCGGTGCTCGACATCGTCGACGGCCGCCACCCGGTCGTGGAGCAGACGCTGCCGGCCGGCGAGCAGTTCGTGCCCAACTCGGTCCGCCTCGTCGCCGCGGACG
>JBKBRC010000001.1:29539-63845 GCA_046292345.1 Rubricoccaceae bacterium | reverse complement strand
GACGCACCGGCGGACGCACCGGCGGACGCACCGGCGGACGCACCGGCGGACGCACCGGCGGACGCACCGGCGGAGGGGCAGGTGCTGCTCATCACCGGGCCCAACATGGCGGGCAAGAGCGTGATCCTGCGCCAGACGGGGCTGATCGTGCTGCTGGCGCAGGTGGGCAGCTTCGTGCCGGCCGCGCGCGCGCACGTGGGCGTGGTGGACGCGCTCTACACGCGCGTCGGGGCGAGCGACAACCTGGCCGCGGGCGAGTCCACGTTCCTCGTCGAGATGAACGAGACCGCGGCCATCCTCAACAACGCGACCGCGCGTTCGCTCATCCTGCTCGACGAAGTCGGGCGCGGCACGTCCACGTTCGACGGCCTCTCGATCGCGTGGGCACTCGTCGAGCACCTGCACGAGCGCGTCGGGGCGCGGACGCTCTTTGCGACGCACTACCACGAGCTCAACGCGCTCGCCGAGCACCTGGCGCGCGTGCGGCCCTTCCGCGTGCAGGTGCAGGAGCAAGGCGGGCGCGTGCTGTTTCTGCGGACGCTCGCGCCAGGGGGGGCGGACCACTCGTTCGGCATCGAGGTGGCGCGCATGGCCGGCCTGCCGCCCGAGGTTGTCGCGCGGGCGAAAGAGGTCCTGGCGCATCTCGAGACGCATGACGTAGCGGCCGAGGTGGGCGTGGCCGGCGGCGACGGACTGGCCGCGACCTCCATGCCCGTCTCGTCGCGCGCGCCCGTGTCGGCCGTCGGCGCGCCCGCGGCCGCGCCGGCGCCGCCCGATCCGCCGCCCGACCCGGCGGCCGAGGCCGTGCTCGCGCGCCTCCGCGCGCTCGACCCCGAACGCCTGACGCCCATCGAAGCGCTCGTAGCCCTCTCGGATTTGAAGCGCCTCGCCTGAGGCCACCGCGCCGGAGGCAGGGTCTCACCCGAGGCCGTCTCAGCGCTCCACGCTTGCCCTCGGCCGAGCCGGCCCGCTCCGGCGCCCGAGTGGGCCGGCTGATGAAGCGCACGTCTTGGAGCCGGATCGCCGACCAGTCTTCGTCGATGGCCACCTGCCGCATACCCTCGTAACCGGCTGCGCCGAGGGCTGCCCAGCCAGTGTCGCAGTTGAAGGCGCAGGCGTAACGTCTGGACGAGGCCTTCGGGTAGGCGAACCGGGGCACGGCGTCCTCTCCAGCCGCGCCGGTGAGGGCGGTCGCGGCCACGTCGACGGCTTCCTTCGTGTGCACGAATGCGATGGCGTGCGTGTGCACGAATGCGAGGGTGAACGTCACTTCGTCCTCCGGCCCGAGCACGCGGCGGACCTCGGTGTCTGGCATTTCAGCCAGCACGGGCTCGAACGCCGCGGGGGCATCGAGGACGTAGACGGGAGACTGGCCTTTATGGGTTGAGCCTGGCAAAGATGGCGGGCATAGCGGCGCGGCAGGCAAAAGGCGCGACGCGAGGGCCAGACCAGACGCGGCCGAGTCTGCCGTAGCAGGACCCGGCCGCAGGCGTCGGCTCGGAGCCGTCAACTCCGGGCGCGGCAGCGCCAGTCACCTGGGCCGGTGGGGCGGCGTGCCGGGCGTCTCGTCGCTGGGCATGCCCTTGACATTCTTGAGCTTGACGTTGACCGGACGCCCGGAGCGCGTCGCGTCCGGGCTGCGGTCCTCGGTCAGGTTGACCGAGCGAAGCTGGGGGTCGCCGGTGCCGGCGGCAGTCGTCTCGGAAGATGTGGAGACGCCGGCGATGCGATCGGGGCGGGGCGTGTCGGACATGGCTTTTTTTCTGGTCGGGTGGCGTAGCGGAAGGAGGCGAGGTCAGCCTCCCAGAGCAGAGGCGGCGCGGCCGAGCGCGGCTGCGAGGCGCTCGAGCGCCGGCGCGACCCGGGCGTCGGCGGCGGCGCTGGCGGCGCGCGCGGTGGCCTCGGCCAGTTGCGCGAGCGTCTCGGCGATGGCGCGGCCGTCGAGGCGGTCGGCGGTGAGGAGGGCGCGCAGGTCCGCGAGCCCTGCCGTGACGTCCCCCAGGTCGGCGTCGTGCGCGCCGGCGCAGGCCGTGCGCCAGTGGTCGATCACGGAAAGTGCGGCCGAGGGCGTCATGCCCGTGGGGCCGGACTCGAGGGCGGCGACGGTTTCGTCGAGCGACGGTGCAGCGGGGGTAGTGAGCATGGAGCGGGTCTGGAGCGGGCGGATGAGAGCGTCAGGCGGCTGGGAGGCGTCAGGGGGCCTGTTCGGCGGCGTTGCCGGCGAGGGCGTGCCCGGCGTGGCGGAGCAGGTTGCCGAGCCGCTCGAGGCGGTTGCGGACCTCATCGTCGCCGGCCTCTGCGGCGGCGGTCTGCGTGCCGAGATCGGCCAGCAGCTGCCCGATGCGCTGCGCGTCGAGGCCTTCGCCCGTGAGGGCATCCTGGAGCTGGCCGAGGCCCTGCGCGATCGGTGCAAGGTCTTCACGGCCGGTCGCCTCGATCTGGAGCTTCCAGTCGGCGATGCGTCCGAGCGCCCGTGCGAGCGGCACGTTCTCAACGCCCTGCTGGAGCGCCTCGGTCGTCGCCGTGAGGGCGGCGGCGTGCGTGGGGTCAGGAATGAAGTTCATGAAAGGTGAAGTTCATGAAAGGTGAAGTTCATGAAAGGTGAAGTTCATGAAAGGCGTAGGAGGGGGGCTGCGCGTGCAGTCCCCGAGGGGAAGACGCGGGGGAGGGCCGTGCGGTGCGGGCAGCCGCCGCCGGCGGGCCTGGCGGGCGTCAGGCCGAGGCCGGGCGCGGCGGGGCCGGGACGTCTTCGGGCAGGCCGTCCCCCGAGGAGGGCGGCAGGGCCTTGACCTGCGCCTCGCCGCCTTCGTCCAGGAACGCGTCGAACGCGTTACGGGCAACCTGGAGCGTCACGTAGCCGTCCGAGACGGCGCCGATGACGCCGCCCAGCACGGGCACGCCGCGCACGAGGCGGCGCTGCACGCGTCCGGCGGCGCGCTTGCCAGCCCACGTAGCCGCGCCGATGGCGTTGGTGAGGACGAAGTTGAGCCCGCGCTCGGCCAGCTTGAGCCCGATGCGGTCGAAGGCCTCGTCTTCAGCGGCGCGCGTGCGGCTGTTGTCCTCGGCCGGGCGCGTGCCGACGAGGCAGTCTACGACGCGGCGCTTCACGTCGGGGCGTTTGGGATCGAGGCCGGCGAGCGCCGCGACGGAGGCGGCCATGTGGAGCTGCACGAGCGCCACGCCGGCGAGGTTGGCCGGCAGCACGATCGGCAGGGTGAAGAACCCTCCGAGGCCGCTCAGGAAGCCGGCTGTACCGGAGGCGGCGATATGGCGTGCGACGAGGCGCTGCGCCTGCTCGGCGCGGTCGCCGGCAGTACGGCGCATGTCAGCCGCGAGCGCCTGCGGCGTGCCGAGCAGCGGCAGCCCCGAGATGGCGAACGGGTAAAGGGTGTTGAGGACGAAGCGGCGCATGGGAGTGGGGTCAGAGAAGGACGCCAGTCAGCCGACGTGGCGGTCGAGCTCGCGCTGGATCTCGGCCTCGAGCGCCCGGCGGAACGGGCGCGCTACGAGGCCCAGAGTGGCGGTCACGTGCACGGTGTCCGGATAGACAGCCAGCCGGGCGCGTACGCCCCGGCCCTCGACGTGCACGGCGTCGCCGCGTCGCTCGCTGCGTACGCCGAACTGCCGCTCGAGCGAGGCGGCGATGTCGTCCACGGCGTCGCGGAGCTCAGCAACGGGGCGAGTGTGGGGACGAGAGATCGTGATGTCGGCCAAGGGAAGTGCTCAGGGGAAGCGTTCGGAGAGAGGGGCCGGGTGCTACGCTCGGGCGGGACCGGGGATTCCCGCCGCCACGCCGATGGGCCCGGAACGTCGGCCGGCCCGGAACGTCGGCCGGGCCGCAGCGCTGCTCCTGGCTAGATTGTCGTCCGCATCTGCCGCAGGCTGTCCCGTCTCCCTCAACCGAGCCGCTTTCCATGATCGCGCCGTTTCTCGGCTGCGCGCCCCACCTCGGGCGCGAGGTTTTCGTCGCTCCTACGGCGGTTGTGATCGGCGACGTGACGCTCGGCGACGGGGCGAGCGTCTGGTATGGCGCATCGCTGCGCGGCGACGTGCACTGGATCGAGGTTGGACCGGGCAGCAACGTTCAGGACAACGCGACCGTGCACGTTTCGCGCGGCACGCATCCCTGCCGGCTGGGCGCGGGCGTGACGATCGGCCACAACGCGGTCGTGCACGGCTGCACGGTCGAGGACGACGTGCTCATCGGGATGAACGCAGTCGTGCTGGACGGGGCCGTCATCGGAGCCGGTTCGCTCGTCGGGGCGGGCGCGCTCGTGACGCAGAACACGCGCGTGCCACCGCGCTCGCTCGTGCTCGGAGCCCCTGCGCGCGTCGTGCGCGCGCTGACCGAGGGCGAGGTGGCGCGCAACCGCGCCAATGCCGCCCACTACGTGCGCATGAGCCGGATGTACCTCGGCCTCGAGCAGCCGCCCGGGAATCCGTTCTACACGGACGAGCGGGGCTACACGGACGAGCGGGGCCGCCGCACGTGAGCGTCTCCCCCGGCCGGGGCGGTGCCGGTGGGGGCTCGTGCTGCCAGGGCGGTTCGTTTTCTCGCCTCCGGCAGCGGTGCCGCCAGGCCCCGCATGCGGCGCCGGACGGTTTCGCGCAATCAGCCGGGCACGGTGTCGTGCTGCGTTTACGTGATGGAGGGGTGTAGGGCGCAAGCCTGCACGCCGCTGCGCGTTTGCGTGTCTGGACTCATCCACTCCGCTGCTGCACCCATGTCGTCCTGGACCGAATGGCTCGCCACGCTCGGCGTGGCCCTGATCGCCTCGCTCGCCGTGCGCCGCCGGCTCATCCGCCACGCTTCCGAGGCCGAAGAGCCGACGTTCGTCTGAACGTGGCCTCGGGTCTGCTCCGCAGAGGCTGGCGCCGTGAGGGGCGCCGCGCGCAACCTGGCTCTTGCGCGCGGCGTAGGGCGCTCGTACGCCTCTACGCCTCGTCATGTTGAGCCTGTACTGGTACTGTCTCCTCGGCGGCTTCGCGCTGTCGGCGCTCGTGTTTGCGCTCGGGGATGTGATCGAAGGGGTGCTGGATGGTCTGGAGGGCATCGGTGCGCTGCTCGATCCGCTCTCGATCCTGGGCGGCGTGACCGGTTTCGGCGGCGCCGGCGTGCTGCTCTCCACCTACACCGGCCTGGGAGCCGGGCCCGTGGCCGTGCTCGCGGCTGTCTCCGGCCTCGCGCTCGCCGTCGTGATGCACTTCGCCTACGTGCGCCCGATGCGCCGGGGCGAAAACTCGACCGGCTTCTCGGTGCGCGAATACGTCGGCCGCATCGGCGAGGTCAACGTGGCGATCCCGGCGCGCGGCTACGGCGAGGTGCTCGTCCGGATGGGAGCCAGCACGACGTTCCAGGCTGCCGCCTCCTTCGATGGCACGCCCATCGCCACGGGCACGGCCGTCGTCGTGGTGGAGGTGGAGCCGGACGGGACGCTCCGGGTCTCGCCGTTTGAGGATCCGGACGAGACGCCCACGCTTCCGGTCGCCTCGGCGCCGCGCTTGCCCGAGCCGGCGCTCCCCTGACGCACGCGCCGGCAGCGGCGTGCCGGAACGTCCCGGCGCGCATCGAATGCGGCGCGTGGCGCATCTTGCTCTGCCAGCGCCCGTAGCGCTGCGCTCTGGTCTCCATCACGCTTGCCCCACTCGCCATGTTCGAACTCGGAACCGCCGGCATCGTCCTCCTCGTCCTGGCCATCGCACTGCTGCTGCTGCTGATGGCCGTCGCCTCGCGGTACCGCACGGTCGCGCCGGACGAGGCGATGATCATCACGGGCACGCTGCTCGGGGGCAGGAACGTGCTCACGGACGACTCCGGGCGCCGCGTCAAGATCGTCCGAGGGGGCGGAGCGTTCATCGTACCGGTCGTGCAGCAGCGCGAGCAGCTTTCGCTACTCAGCCACAAGCTCGACGTGACCACGCCCGAGGTCTACACCGCTCAGGGCGTGCCTGTGATGACCGACGGCGTGGCCGTGATCAAGGTCGGCTCGTCGGTCGAGGATGTGGCGACGGCGGCCGAGCAGTTCCTCGGCAAGCCCGACGAGGCGCTCCGCGCTGAGGCCCGCGAGGTGCTCGAAGGGCACCTGCGCGCCATTCTCGGGCAGCTCACCGTCGAGGAGGTCTACCGTAACCGCGACAAGTTCGCGCAGGAGGTGCAGGAGGTCGCCGCGCGCGACCTCAAGAAGATGGGCCTCCAGATCGTCTCGTTCACCATCAAGGACGTGCGCGACCGCAACGGCTACCTCGAGGCGCTCGGGCGACCGCGCATCGCCGCCGTGCGCCGCGACGCGGACATCGCCGAGGCCGAGGCGCTCCGCGACGCGCGCATCCGCAAGGCCGTGGCCGAGGAAGAGGGCCAGAAGGCCGAGCTCATTCGCGACACGAACGTGGCCGAGGCCGAGAAAGAGAAGGAGCTCAAGGTGGCCGCGTTCAAACGCGAGCAGGACACCGCGCGCGCCCAGGCCGACCTCGCCTACGCCGTGCAGGAGGCTATCTCGCAGAAGGCCGTCGTCGAGGAGTCGATGCAGGTCGAGCTCGTGCGCAAGCAGCGCGAGGTGGACCTCGAGAAGCTCGAGATCGACCGCCGGGAGAAGCAGTACGACTCGGAGGTCAAGAAAAAGGCCGACGCCGACCGCTACGCCATCGAGCAGGCCGCCGAGGCCGACAAGCTGCGCCAGCTCCGCCGCGCCGAGGCGCGGCAGTTCGAGATCGAGGCCGAGGCCCGGGCACGCGCCGAGGCCGTGCGGCTCGACGGCGAGGCAACGGCCGCGGCCGAGCGCGCGCAGGGCACGGCGCAGGCCGAGGTGATCCGCCTCAAGGGCCTCGCCGAAGCCGAGGCCAAGGAGAAGCTCGCCGATGCGTTCGAGAAGTTCGGCGAGGCGGCCGTGCTGGACCTGCTCGCGCGCATGATGCCAGACCTGGCGCGCGAGATTGCGGCTCCGCTCGCGAGCATCGATAAGCTCACGGTCGTCGATACGGGCTCCGGGCAGGGCGCGGGGCGCGTCACCAACACGGTCGCGCAGCTAATGGCGACCACGCCCGAGCTCGTGCGCGGCATCACCGGAGTAGACCTGGGCACGCTGGCGAGCCGCCTGACGCGCAAGCCCGGGCGCGGCGACGGGGCTTCCGGGGAGACCCCGGTCCGCCCGGCATCCTCCGCCGACGGGGAGGCCAGCGGCGATCCAGCCTGAGCCCTGCTCGTGCGCCTTACCCGGGCAGCGCCCCGTGCAACCGAACCGGCCCAGGGCGGGGGTGCACCCGGTCAGGGGAGGGGCACGATCTGGCCGACTTCGTTGACCGTCATGCCTGGCGGCGGCGGCGTGGTGGGGAACTGCGAGATCGGCGGGTCGCCCGTCCACCCGTTGGGAACGTAGTGGCTGTGGTTACCGTGCGGGATCTCGACGTAGCCGAGCGGGCTGACGACCCCGCGCTCGGAGGGGCGCAGCCCGAGCACGTCCGATAGCGCGAGCAGCAGTAGCAGGCCGAGTCCTACGAGGAGGCCGAGGCGGACAGGGCGGCGAACAGGCATGGCCGTACGGAGTTGGCAGACGAGCCGGGAACGGTCATGCTACGGCCGCCCGTGCGCAGTTTCTACTCACACGCTCGAACTCCTCGTGACCTTTGCGCCTTCCGCCTCCCACGACGCCTCTGCCGCCCCGCCGCCCGTGCTCGTCGTCATGGGCGTAGCCGGAGCTGGCAAGACGACCGTCGGCCGTGCGGTCGCAGCACGGCTCGGCTGGGCGTTTGAGGACGCGGACGATTTTCACGACGCCGAGGCTGTCGCGCAGATGCGCCGCGGCGAGGCGCTCTCGGAGAGGCAGCGTGCGGCGTGGCTGGCCCGGCTCGGCGAGCGCCTGCGCCGCGCGCATATCCGGCGTGCGCCGCTCGTGCTTGCCTGCTCGGCTCTCCGGGAGAGACATCGAGAGGCGCTCCGAGAGGCGCACCCCCGCGTGTTTTTCGCCTGGCTCGACGCGCCTCCGGCCCTGCTGCATGACCGGCTCTCACGGCGGCGCGGACACTTTGCCGGACCGGACCTGCTCCCGAGCCAGCTCGCCACGCTCGAGCCGCCCGCCGGCGCGCTGCGCCTGCCTGCCAGCGAACCCGTGGAGGCGCTCGCGTCGCGCGTGGCTGCCGCGCTCGAGCGTCAGCTCGCGTCGCGCGAAGGCTCCGGGTTAGGCGGGCCGCTCTGACCGTGCGGGTCGCCCTGGCTGGACGGCCCGCTCTGGCTGGACGGCCCGCTCTGGGCAGGCCTGCCATCCCGTCGAGCCCTCGCATCGACGACGTTCTTCTGCTTGTAGAGGTCGAGGTAGCTCGGCACGGTGTAGCGCTCGCCGTAGATGGCGCGCATCTTCTCCCAGCGCAGCTTGCACGCAAGGCGGAACGCGGTGTCCTCACCGTAGCGCTTGATCGCGAACGACGTGCTCCGGGCCACGCCCGGCTCGGGGCTCCACGAGACCGCGTAGACCTCGTGAAGGTTGCCATGGCGATCGCGCTTGTGTGTGCGAGAGATGCCAATCACGCCGGTCTTGTTACCCCGGTTCTGCTGGACGAGCCGGCGCTGCGGAGGCGGGCTGGGCATCCTGGCAACGGCCTCGGCAAGCGTTTTCCGGTAGCGTTTGGCGGCAGCAAGGGCCTCGTCCGCACTGCCGTACTTCCGGTCTGAGAACAGACGAGAGTACGTTTTACCACTCCTGTAAACCCTCACCTGCCAGCCATGAGTGGAGGAAGAATCGATCCTTACAAGGCCTTTCTTGTCACTCCGGGACATGCGTGCAGGCAGGAGGTGAGACGCGGCAGGATGATACAGGACCGGTCCTGTAGAAGAAGCTGCCTGCAGAGCCAGTACCCCTTGATTAAATACAACTTGGATTGGTCATCGGGGAAACTTCATGCAACCCGGCGGCCCTTCCATATAGCATCCATCCGCATGATTAGACCCGGTACAGATAACGGTATGTAGATCAGCGTTGTAAGCAAGTGGAGCGCTGATATCTGTGCTTTTCTCGTCACCGCGCCCGTGCGGGAGGCGAACCCCCGGTGTGCGAGCAAGTGGTCCCCGAAGGCCTTGAGCGCTGCCGCACCCGCGGCCTCGGGCACGCGTGCGGCAAGCCCGCCGGCGATGCCCGCATGCAGTGCAAATACGGCCGTGCCTCCGGCCATCACTGCCGGAGACGCCTTGAGCCCTCCCCGCATCCAGCGTAGTCTCTGGCGGAAGACGGCTCCTGGAGAGTCGAGGCCAAGCGTCTTTACCGTCGTATCGGGCTCGGCTGAGAAACCGACGCGCCAGTGGCTGCGATCCTGGACGGCGCGCAGGAGCGCGTAGTCCTCGGTAACGGAGAAGCGCAGGGCTGGGTAGCCGCCCACGGCGTCGTAGGCTTCGCGGCGGAAGGCCATGTTGTTGCCCATCGCCGTCACAGGGCGTCCGAGGGCGGCCAGAGCCGCGGTGCCGCCGAGCAGCCAGGCCCAGTCGCGCGCCTGGAGCGCATCGAGCGTGTGTCCCGGACGCGCATCGATGGTGGTCAGGCCGCCGACGAGGCCAAGGCCCGGATCGGCAGCGAAGGCGGCGGCCATGCGCGCGGCCCAGCGCGGGGGCGGCGCGCAGTCGGCATCGGTGACGAGCAGAAGGGGGGCGTTGCTAGCGCCGAGGGCCGCGTGGAGCGCGCGGGCCTTGCCGCGGAGCGCGCTGCCGGGCGGCGGCTCGTCGAGCGAGAGGACGGTGACGGGGTGGCCCGGCCCCTGTCCGGCTTCGCGGGCCAGGCGCGCCGTGTCGTCGGAAGAGGCGTCGTCGGCGACGACGATCTCGAGGCGCCCGGCGGGGTAGGCCTGCGCGCGCAGCGCGGTGAGGCAGCGCCGTATCGTGTGCGCCTCGTTGCGCGCGGCTACGAGCACGGCCGCCCGTGGCAGGGCCTCGGATGGGACCTCGGGGGCCGAGGGCATCTGCCGGAGCGCCCGCGCGAGCACGAACGCGCCAGCGGCGTAGAGCGCCGATCCGGCGATAAGAGCGGTACCTGCTTTCATGAGGTCGGGTCTCGGGGAGAGGTGCGCTCGGGGAGGGTGCGGAAGCACCATCCGTCGGCGGCGAGTGCGGGGAGGAGGTGGTGGAGCGCCTGTGCGGCCCGCCGGGCTGGCGCGCCGTCGTGGAGTACGAGCACGCTGCCCGGTCGCGCGTACGCGCGTGCGAAGCGGGCAAGCACGGCCGGCGAACGCGCCGGGCGGAAATCATATCCCAGGAGGTCCCAGAGGACGAGCCGGCGCCCGCTCCGGGCGGCCCAGCGGACCAGCGCCGGCGAGACGCGCCCGTAGGGCGGCCGGCAGAGCCGCACCGTCCGCCCGGCCAGACCGTCGAGCACGGCGGCGGCGCGGTCGTGGTCGGCGAGCAGTGCTGCGCGCGGCGTGCGCCATGCGCTCCGGTGCGCATAGCCGTGGAGGCCTGGCGCGTGGCCGGCCTCGAGCCACTGGCGGACGAGGTCAGGGCGGGCCTCCGCGCGGTCGCCTCGCAGAAAGACGGTCGCGCGCGCGTCGTGCGCGGCGAGCGCGTCGAGCAGGTGCGGCGAGCCTTCGGCGTCGGGCCCGTCGTCGAGCGTGACGTAGAGCACCGGGCGCCCCTCGTGCCACGCCGGACCGCGCATGACGAGGCCGGCATGGCAGAGTACGGGCGCGGCGAGGCGCGGCGCGAGCACGCCTGCGGCCCAGGCCCTCACCGCACCATGCGACGGCCCTTCCATTCGAATCCGCCCAGGGCTCCGCCTATGGCCGCCACGACGATGTATGGGATTTGCAGCACCTGCGCTGGCGCAAAGTAGCGCATCAGCCAGCCTCGCCCGAAATGGTGCGCAAACGGGGCCAGGAGGGCGAGCTCGGGGAGCATCTTGAGCCCGAGCACGAGCGCGAGCACAGGGCCGAGGCCCGGCGCGGCCCACCACGCGAGCGGCGCCAGCACGAGCGCGAGGTAGAACAGGAATACCGGCACGAGCATGGCCACCAGGAGGCGGTTCGGGTAGTGCGCCCCCTTGGAGGCCCACCGGCGCCGCTGCTCGTAGAAGGCGCGTAGCGAGCGCACCGGCTCGGTCTCGACGGCGGCCTCAGGTGAGGCGCAAAAGTGCACGTGGTGCGGCGTGGCGTCGTGGATGCGCTGCATGAGCAGCTCGTCGTCGCCGCTCGAGAGGTGGCGCAGGCCGGAGAAGCCGCCGAGCGCGCGGAAGAGGTCGGCGCGGTAGCCCACGTTGGCGCCGTTGGCGAGCGTCGGCCGGCCAATGCCGATGGCGCCGGCGCCGCAGGCGGCGAGGCCCAGAAACTCGAGCGCCTGCATGCGCAGCAGCACGGGCGCGTCGGCGTGGAACAGGACCGGACCGGAGACGAACCCCGTGACGCCGCCGGGCGTGCCGAGCGGCCGGTGGGCGTCCGGGAACGCCGCGGCCATGTCGCGCAGCCAGCGGGGGCGCACGGTGCAGTCGGCGTCGGTGGTGAAGAGGAGCGTGCCGCGGGCGTGCGCCGCCGCGCGCTCGATCGCGTACTTCTTGTGCGCCCGCTCGCGCCGCTCGTTCTCGGCGATGCTGAGCAGCCGGATACGCGGCGCAGGGCGCTCGTCCGTGCCGTCGCCGCCGCCGGCCAGGGCGAGGGCGGGCGCATGGGCGCGCGCCATCACGCGGCGGACGCGCGCGGCCGTGTCGTCTTCCGAGCAGTCGTCTACGACGAGGATTTCGTAGCGCTCGGGCGGGTAGTCGCACGCGAGCAGGGCCTCGAGGCACGCCTCGATGTTGGCCGCTTCGTTGCGCGCCGGCACAATCACCGACACGAAGGGCACGAGCGCCGGCGCGCCGTCTCCCGAGGGCTCGGCCCGCGCTGCCGCCTGCCGCCGCGCCGAGGCGCGCCGCGCGCGCTGCCACCCCAGACCAAACGCGCCGATGAAGAGCGCGTAGTAGCTCGCCAGGGCGAGGTAGACGGCCGTGAGCAGAGCGGTCATGCGCCTGCCGGTGCCGGATGCGCCGCGCGCCGCGCTGCAGGCTCGGCGACGGCCGAGCCCAGACGAAGGTGCAGCATGAGCGGAACGCCGGCGAGTGCCGGCAAGAGCAGATTGATCACGAACACGCCCAGCGAGGCGTGCAGCGCGGCGGCCTCGGCGACACCGTAGGCACTCAGGAAAAACACGGCCGCGCTCTCGCGGATGCCAAGGTCGCCGAGCGTCACCTGCGGCACGGCGCTCTTGACGAAAAACACGAGCGCGACGGCCGTCGTGGCCGGGAGCCAGGCGGCCTCGGGGGCGAGCGCGCGCACGAGCAGGACGAACTGCGCGGTGAAGACGGCGTAGCGCACGGCCGAGAGCGCGAGCAGCACCGCCGTGTCGGCCGTTGCGAAGCGGCGGAAGACGACGAGCGTGCGCCGTGCGCGCCGGAACGGCAGCGCCAGCGAGAGCGCCGCCTGCGCCGCCTGCGGGTAAAGCAGGCCCGCCAGCAGGGCGGCCGTAGCGGCCGCGCTGAGCCCGGCCAGCGCCGGCCAGAGCGGCGCGCGTGGCAGGTGCTCGGCCGCGAACGGCACCAGGGCCACGAGGCCGAAGACGAGGCAGCACGCCAGCGTCGCCATGCGCTCGGCAAACGTGAGCGCAGCCGAGACGCCCGGCGAGACGGTACGCAGGTAGAGCGCCCGCCCGACGTAGTCGCCCACGCGGGCCGGTGTCAGCAGGCCCATCGGATAGCCGCCCACCACGGCGCGCAGCGAGGCGCCGAAGGACGTCTCGGGCGCCACGCGCGCCACCAGGCGGTGCCAGCGGTAGGCCTCGAGCGTGACGTTGAGCGGCAGGAGCGCCAGCGCGGCCAGGGCCCACCCCGGGTGCGCGTGCAGAAGCACCGAGCGGAGCGCCTCCGGAGAGGTCGTGCGGACGAGAAGCCCCAGGGCGAGGCCGGCCAGGCCGAGCTTGAGCAGAAAGAGGGCGGCGGGGCGACGGAGCACGCAGGGCGAAGGCGCGGGGCGACGGAAGCTAAGCCCCGAGCCTGCCAAAAACCCGGCCAGAGAGCCGTGCCGCTCCCCGCTTCCAGGACCGCTCCCAGAGCGCCGGGAAGGCTGCCGGAGATTTCGTACTGCCTTGACAATAAGAGGAAAGGGCCTTTAAGCTCTTGTTGTGGACCCCACCGCAACGCGCGGCCGAGGCTGTTCTCGTGTCCGCTACACCCTCATCCCACCTCCGTTTTAATGGATCGTTTCTACACCTCCAACCGCGCCGAGCAGCTCCGGCGCGGGTATGGCGCCGAGCACGCCCGGCCGGCGAAGCCTGCGCCCGGGCTGCTCGCGTTCATGCTGGCGCTGCTGGCGCTCGGTTTCGCGGCGCCGGCTGCGACGGCGCAGGTGACCATCTCCGGCCGCGTCGTGGACGCCGCGACGGGCGAGTCGATCCCGGGCGCGAACGTGCTCCTGGTCGAGCTCGGCGCGGGCTCGGCGACCGACCTCGAGGGCCGTTACCGGATCGCCAACGTGCGTCCGGGATCGTACACGCTGCAGGCGTCCTTCACGGGCTACACGCGCTTCGAGCAGCAGATCACGGTCGCTTCGATCGACCGCGAGATCAACATCCAGCTCCAGCCCGGCGGCATCAGCCTCGACGACGTCGTCGTGACGGGCTACGGCGTCGAGCGCCGGCGCGAGATCACCTCGGCGAGCTCGGTCGTGGGCGGCGAGGAGCTGCGCCGCCTGCCGGTCCGCACCGTCGACTCGGCCATCCAGGGCCGCGCGGCGGGCGTGCGCGTGCAGTCGGCGAGCGGGCAGCCCGGCGGCGCCGTGCTCGTGCGCGTGCGCGGCGTCGGCTCGATCAACGCCGGCAACGCGCCGCTGTTCGTCATCGACGGCGTGCCCGTCGGCACGGCCGACCTGTCGTCGCAGGCGTCCTCGAACGCGCTCAACTCGCTCAACCCGGCCGATATCGAGAGCGTCGAGATCCTCAAGGACGCGGCGGCCTCGGCCATCTACGGCGCGCAGGCTGCCAACGGCGTCGTGCTGATTACGACGCGCAGCGGCCGCACCGGCGCCACGCGCTTCGACGTGCAGGTGCAGGCCGGCACGCTCGCGCCCATCCGCAAGTACGACATGCTGACGGGCCCGGAGTTCGTCAACATCATGATCGAGGCGTACGAGAACCACGCCGTCACGACGCGCGCGGCGAACGTGTCGGCCGAGCAGGCGCGCATCAACGGGCGCAACGCGGCCATCGCGGCGTTCGGCGACCCGGAGACGGTCGGCACCTACGACTGGCAGAACGCGCTCTACCGCATCGGCCAGAACCGCAAGATCGACGTCTCGGCCAGCGGCGGTACCTCGGCCACGCGCTTCTACCTCTCGGGCGGCGTGGACTACGCCGAGGGCCAGGTGATCCGGTCTGACTACAACCGCGCCTCGGTGGCGGTCAACGTGGACCACCGTGCCACGCGCCGGCTCGACCTGCAGTCGCGCATCCGCCTCTCCAACACCGAGCAGTTCGGCACGATCGCCGACGGCAACTTCATCAACGGGCCGTTCTTCGGTGGGCCCTACATGCGCCCGACCGAGCCCATCTACAACGACGACGGCTCGTTCAACCAGAACGTGACGGGCGGGTTCAACATCGTGCAGGGCGTGATGCTCGAGGACCGGATCGCGCGCACGCGCCAGCTCGCGGGCAGCTTCGGCACCAACTTCCAGGTGCGGAGCAACCTCTTCTGGCGCAACTTCGCCGGCATCGACTACCGCCTCGTGCGCGACACCAACTACCGCCCGCGCGAAATCCCGGCCTATGCCGGCACGGGCGGCTCGGGCTTCGAGGCCGCGCGCGAGGTCAACAACTGGAACGTCAACTCCACGCTCTCCTTCCTGCAGACGTTCAACCGCCTCCACAACGTGGACGCGCTCGTGGGCGGCGAGTACCGCCAGCAGCAGCGCGAGGTCTTCACTGCCAGCGGCAACGAGTTCCCGAGCGGCCTCTTCCGCACGCTGCAGAACGCGCAGCCGGTCAACGTGACGGGCTTCTTCACGGAGTACAAAATCGCCGGCCTCTTCTCGCGCGTGCGCTACGACTACGACCAGCGCTACACGCTCACCGGTAGCCTTCGCCGCGACGGCTCCTCGCGCTTCGGCGCCAACGCGCGCTACGGCACGTTCTACTCCGTCTCGGGCGCGTGGGATGCCGCGCGGGAGGGCTTCATGGACGCCGCGCCGTTCGTCGAGACGCTCCGCTTCCGCGCCTCCTACGGCGTGACGGGCAACTCCGAGATCGCGGACTTCGCCTCGCGCTCGCTCATCGGTTCGGGCGGCTCGTACGCCGGCGCGACGGGCCTGCGCCCGGTCCAGCTCGGCAACGACCTCCTGACGTGGGAGCAGGCCAACGTGGCCAACCTGGGCCTCGACCTGAGCCTGTTCCGCAGCCGCGTCCGGGGCAGCGTGGACGTGTTCTCGCGCATCAACAACCGGCTCCTGCTCGACCGGCCCCTGCCCTCCGACGTCGGCTTCTCGAGCATCAGCGAGAACGTGGGCCGCGTGCGCAACGAGGGCCTCGAGATCGAGCTGAGCACGGTCAACGTGCGCTACGCCGGCTTCGAGTGGACGACCGACTTCAACATCGCCTTCCTGCGCAACGAGGTCCTCGAGCTCAGCGACGGCCAGCAGAACCTCGGCGACGGCATCCGCGTCGGGCAGCCGCTCCAGGTGTACTTCCTGCAGCGCTTCGCCGGCGTCAACCCGGCCGACGGGCGCTCGATGTGGTACGACGCCAACGGCAACATCACCTACACCCCGGTCGCGGCCGACCGCCAGGTGGTGGGCAAGATCCTGCCGGACTACACGGGCGGCCTCACCAACGCGCTCGCCTACGGCGGCTTCCGCATCGAGGCGTTCCTGCAGTTCAACGTCGGGCAGCACACGTTCAACCAGCAGCAGGGCTTCTTCCTGACCGACCCCTCGCGCGGCCGCGGCCTCGAGCGCAGCATCCTGCGCCGCTGGACCACGCCGGGCCAGATCACGGACGTGCCGCGCGCCTACCGTACGACCACCGAGCCAGGCACGGCCTCCAACCTCACGGCCTCGACGCGCTTCCTCGAAAGCGTCTCGTACGTGCGTCTGAAGAACCTCACGGCGAGCTACGCGCTCCCGACGGCGCTCTCGCAGCGCGCCGGCTTCCGCATCGCGCAGGTGTTCGTGCAGTCGCAGAACCTGCTCACGATCACGCCCTACTCGGGCCTCGACCCTGAGCTGACGGGCACGCAGAACGCCGTCTACCCGCAGGGCCGCACCTTCACGACGGGCCTCCAGGTCCAGTTCTGAACCGGATCTAGCTCCAAACCGGGCCTCGCCCCGTCACCCACGACTACGTACACGATGAGATTCTCCTCCTTCAAGACACTTGCGCTGGCCGGCACGCTCGCCGTGCTCGGCGCCGGCTGCGACGGGCTGCTCGACACCGAGCCGCGCCAGTCGGTCAGCCCCGAGGTCGGCCTGAGCGACCTCTCGGGCGTGCAGGGCATCCTGACGTCGGCCTACAACCGCCTGCAGGACGTCGACACCTACGGGCAGCGCCAGATCATCGCGCCTGAGATCCTGGCCGACAACGCGGCCATCAACGACAACCCCTCGGGCCGCTACCGCGGCGAGTCCACTAATGAGATCGGCACCGGTGTCGGCGGATGGACCCAGTGGTACAGGGTCATCTCGGACGCCAACTACGTCCTCTACGGGCTCACGCGCGTCGACGCGCCCGAGGCGACGCGCAACCGGATGCGCGGCGAGGCGCTCTTCCTTCGCGCGCTCGCGCACCACAACCTGGCGCGCATCTACGCCTACGAGCCGGGCCGCGAGGTGAACGGCTTCACGCAGGGCGTGATCCTTCGCACGCAGCCCACGCTCGCGCTCTCTGAGGTCGACTTCCGGTCCCGCAACAGCGTGCAGGAAGTCTACCAGCAGATCGAGTCCGACCTGCTCGAGGCCATCCAGCTGCTCACGGCCAGCGGCGGCACCAACCGCTACTTCGCCACGCGCGGCGCAGCCGAGGGGCTGCTGGCGCGCGTCTACCTCTACGCCGGCCGCTGGGCCGACGCGGAGGCGCGCGCGACCAACGCCCTCGCGCCGACCACGACGGCGGCGCGCCTGGCGACGGTGGCGCAGGTGCCGACCATGTTCCGCACGCAGCCCAACCCGGAGTCGCTCTTTGAGATCGCCATCAACGGCACGACCGAGACGCTCGGCGTCAACAACGCCATCAACCCGATCACCACACCGGCCCGCTGGTTCGACGTAGTGCCCTCGGCCGAGCTGCAGGCGCTCTATGAGCCCACCGACGCGCGCCTTGCCGGGTGGTACGCCGCCGGCGGCGCCACGGGGCGCTACAGCACCAAGTTCCCGGGCTCGGTGGCCGTCTACACGGACCACGTGCCGGTGCTGCGCGTGGCCGAGATGCTCCTCATCCGCGCCGAGGCGCGGGCGCGGCAGGGCAACACGGCCGGCGCGTTCGCCGATCTCAACACGCTCCGCGCCGCGCGTGCTGCGACGCCCTTCGATGGCTCGGGCGACGTGATCGCGCTCGTCATGGACGAGCGCCGGCGCGAGCTCGCCTTTGAGGGGCACCGCTGGTTCGACCTCAAGCGGCTCGGCATGGACATCCCGAAGGCCGCGCGCACGGCCGCGCCCGCGGTGCCCTACGCCAACTTCCGCATTCTCGCACCCATTCCCACGGCTCAGGTCGACCTCAACCCGAACCTTACCCAGAACCCCGGTTACTGATGCAGATGATCAACCGATATGCGCTCGCCCTGGGAGCGCTCCTCCTCCTCCTGCCCCTCCTCGGCGGCTGCTTTCAGGATGAGGACAACACGTATCAGGGGCCGCTCCAGGTAGAGTTCAAGCCGCTCGCGCGGACCGTCAACAACGGCTCGGGGCTGCAGGTGCTCAACGTGCAGCTGATCGGGCCGCATCAGGCGCAGCCGCTCAACGTGCGTGCCGTGCGCGCGCCCGAGAGTACGGCCGTCGAGGGCGTGCACTACGACCTGATCGATGGCGGGCAGTTTCAGATCCCCGCCCAGAGCTCGTTCGGCGAGGTGCGCGTCAACGTGCGCAGCGCGCCCACGGGCGGCGTGCTGATTCTCGAGCTGCAGGACGGCGCCAACGGCGAGTTCATCGCCGCGCAGAACCTGAAGCGGTTCACGCTCACGATCCGCAACCCCTGAGTCGGGCTCTGCCGATCGTGGTCTGCTAACGCGTTAGGTCTGCTAACGCTTTAGTAGCGCAAAAAGCGGGGCGGTCTCCGAACGGTGGCCGCCCCGCTGCGTTGCTAGCCTACCTTCTCGTCGTACCGTCGCCCCTGAGGTCTGTCATGCGTGTCTTCCCCTGCTTTCTCGCGCTCGCCCTGCTGGCCGGGGCCGCGACCGGCTGCGCGCCCACCCGCACCGCGAACGGCGGGGCGGAAAGACCGCGGGCGCTGCCGGCCCCGCAGACGCTGCAGCAGATGCTTCGCCGCACGCCGGGCGTCGTGTTCCGGGGCGACGGGCAGGTCCGCGTGCGCGGCTACACCGACCCCCCGACGTACCTCGTCGATGGCGTGCAGATCGCACCGGCCGATGTGCGACTCCTCAACCCGGCCGACATCGAGAGCATCCGCGTGCTCGACGGCGCCGATGCCACCATTTACGGTTCGATCGGTCTCAACGGCATCATCTCGATCCGCACGCGCACGCCCGGTGGCGCCGCGCCGCTGACGCAGAACCCGCGCCTGTTCCAGTATCCTTGAGCGCGGCACCGGGCGCGGGCGGCACCGGGCGCGGGCGGCCTAGCGCGCGTAGAGGCGCGGCGCGCGCAGGTCGTATGTGAGCTCGAGCGCGACGAGCTGGAACCCCTCGGGGCTCAGGCCGATCACGCCGCCCACGATCACGGCCTCGCGCGCCAGGTTGACGACCTGCCCCCCGAGGGCCAGCGACGGTCGCAGAGGGGCCCGCCCCGAGGCTCCCCCTGCGGGCGCACGCAACGAGACGGCCGGGCTGAACTCGGCGAATACGTCCGTGTACGCATTGCCGAAGTAGGCCATCGCGTAGGCGTCCAGGCCGGCCAGGCCGGGAAGGGCAAAGAGCGGGTAGCGCCCGCCGAGCCCGAGAGCCACCACGTCGCGACCGGCGAGGCGGTCGGTCGGGTAGGCCGGCACGATGCGGTCGTCGAGCGTGGGCAGGTAAGCGAACGGGAGGGGCGCGTCGCCATCGGCGCGCGTGAGCGCGGCCGTGGCCTCGCCGACGAGCACGAGCCGCCCAAGGGGGAGAAAGCCCGTGCCCTGTGCCACGGCCCGGTTGAAGCGCAGGCCCGAGCCGTCGAGCGCGTAGAAGCGGCGCGCCTCGAGGCGCCCGGCGGAGCCGCGGCGCGGATAGAGGCGGCGGTCGAGCCGGTCAGACGACACGTCGAGGCCGAGCGAGACGCCCGCGCGCGTCTGCCCGAGCGCTTCGTCGAGCGCCGCGCGCGAGGCGTCGCCGAGCAGGTCGCGCGCGCCGGGGGCGTCCTCGTCCGCGCGGCGGAGGCGGTCCCATGTCAGGCGCACGCCCGGCTGGAGCAGCAGGCCCGAGTGCCCGAGCGGATAGTAGCCGGCGCGCGCGTCGGCCGTGAGGGCCGTGTAGGCCAGGTTGTGCCGCGCCGCGGCCGGCGCAAGCGGGCCCGTGCCGTAGTAGCGGCGGCGCGTGGTCGCCTCGGCCGAAAGCGCGAGCGCGCCGAAGACGGGCTCCGCGTGCGGATCGGCGGTGAGCACGACCACGTCGGCGCGCTGGAGAAACTGCGAGACGCGGGCGCCGACGATGACCTCGCTGCCCGGCCGCACGGCGTTGCGTACCGTCAGCCCGCCCTCGACCCCGAACCCGTACGACGGCGAGTAGAGCGTGAGCGGGGCGAACGTGGGCGAGAAGCTCAGGCGAGCGCGGCTGGTATCGGGTGCGACGGCGGGGGCCTCGGGCGGCGGTGCTCCCGGAGCCGCGCCCGGCGTCGTGCGCGGCGCAGAGACGAGAGCGGCGAGCAGGAGCGCGAGAGCGGGCGGCGGCATGGACGCGGTTGCTTGACCGGCGCGGCGTGCGCAGGCCGCGCAGTGTACGCGAAAACCTGCGCGCGAAAAAGCCGCTGCGCCGTCAGCCGAGCGGGGCCGACGCGGCGTGCGTCGGCGTGCCGCGCGTCGGCGTGCCCGGGCCGGTTGCGTCGTCGTCGTCCGGCACGGCCTCGCGGAACTGCCGTGCGGCCAGGCGGGCATAGAGCCCCCCCTGCGCCACGAGCGTCGCGTGCGTTCCGTCCTCGACGATCCGACCGGCCTCGAGGACGAGGATGCGGCTGGCGTCTCGGACCGTGGCGAGGCGGTGCGCGATCACGAACGTCGTCCGGCCTCGCATCAGGCGCGCGAGCGCGTCCTGCACGAGCGCCTCGCTCTCGGCGTCGAGGGCGCTCGTGGCCTCGTCGAGCAGCAGGATGGCCGGGTCGCGCAGGAGCGCGCGTGCGATAGCAACGCGCTGGCGCTGCCCGCCCGAGAGCGTCACGCCGCGCTCGCCGACGGGCGTGGCGTAGCCCTCGGGGAGGGCCGCGATGAAGGCGTGCGCGTGCGCGGCGCGCGCGGCGGCCTCGACTTCGTCGTCGGTCGCGTCCGGGCGCCCGTAGCGGATGTTCTCGGCGAGCGAGGTGCCGAAGAGCTGCACGTCCTGCGCCACGAGCGCGATATGGCGCCGAAGCGAGTCCGTCGTCACGCTCCGGAGGTCGTGTCCGTCAATGCAGACGCGTCCGGCGTCCGGGTCGTAGAAGCGCGGGATCAGGTGCAGGAGCGTCGTCTTGCCGGCGCCGCTGGGCCCGACGAGCGCGACCGTCTGCCCGGCCTCGGCCTCGAACGAGAGCTCGGTCAGGATCGGCCTGCCGGCCTCGTAGCCGAACGTGACGCGCTCGAACGCGACCGCCCCGCGCACGGGCGCCGGGAGCGGGCGCGCGTCGGGCGCGTCGGCGATCTCGGGGCGCGTGTCGAGCAGTTCGAACAGGCGTTCGCTCGCGCCGGCGGCGGCGTTGACCGACGCGTAGATGCTGCTCGACTCGCCCGCCACGCGCGCGATGTTGAGCGCGTACACGATGAACGCCACGAGCGCGCCCGTCGTGAGACGCCCGGCGAGCACCTCGCGTCCGCCGTACCAGAAGATGACGACGAGCCCGAGCAGAAACAGGAATCCGATGCCGCTCCAGAACGCCGAGACCACGAGCGCCTTGCGCCGCGCGGTGCCGAAGAGCGCCTCCACGGCGCGCCCGTAGCGCTCGGCCTCGGCGCGCTCCTGCCCGAACGCCTTCACGACGCGCACCGACGCGATGGCCTCCTCGGCCACGGCCGTCGTCTCGGCGAGGCGGTCCTGGATCTGGCGCGCGAGGCGGCGCACCGTCTGGCCGAAGAAGCGCGCCGCGAAGCCCACCGGCGGCACCGTGAGCAGGATCACGAGCGTGAGGCGCCAGTTGAGGGCGAGCATGAGCGCGACCGAACCGGCGAGCGTGAGTGCGAGCGTGAGGCTGCGCGAGAGGTCGTCGGTGACGGCCGTCTGCACCTTGCCCACGTCGTTGGTGAGCCGGCTCGTGATCTCGCCTGTGCGCGTGCCGTCGAAGAAGCGCAGCCCGAGGCGGTGCAGGTGGGTGTAGAGCTGCCGGCGGAGGTCGGTCACGATGCGCTCGCCCGTCCAGGCGAGCAGATAGCTCCCGCCGAAGCCGACGACGGCCTGCGCGGCAAAGAGCGCCAGCAGGCCCAGCGCGAGCCGGTCCAGCAGCGCCGCGTCGCCGGCCACGAAGACGGCGTCGAGCAGGCGCTGCAGGCCCAGCGGGACGACGAGCGCGATGCCGGTCGTCGCGAGGGCGAGCAGGATGGCCGCCCCGAGGCGGAAGCGGTAGGGGCGCGTCAGGCGCAGCAGCCGCCGGAGCGTGCGCGCGAGCGGCACGGCGGGCGGGCGACCCTGCGGGGGCGGATGCCCCTGCGGGGAAGCGGGAGGCGGGGCGTCAGGCATGGCGCTCGGACGCTCGCAGACCGCGCCGGGGTTCTGCCGCCACGCCTCAGGCCTCGACGGCGTGCTCGTCGTACTGCTCGCGCCGGATGGCGATGCCGGCACGGGCGAGCTTGCCCTCGAGGTTCTCGTAGCCGCGGTCGAGGTGGTAGACGCGCAGCACGTGCGTCTCGCCCTCGGCCACGAGCCCGGCCAGCACGAGCGAGACGCTCGCGCGCAGGTCGGTGCTCATGACGTAGGTGCCCGAGAGGTGCTGCCCCTCGCGCCCGCCTACGTGCACCGTGTCGCCCTCGACGCGCACGTGGGCGCCGAGGCGGCGCAGCTCCGGGACGTGCTTGAAGCGGTCCGTGTAGACCGTGTCCTGCACCGTCGAGGGCCCGTCGGCGCGCATCATCATGACGGTCCACTGCGCCTGGAGATCGGTCGGGAAGCCAGGGTAGGGGGCCGTGACGACCGAGACCGGCGCGATGCGCTCGACGCCGGTCACCTCCACGAAGTTGTTGCCGAGCGTGAACGGGACGCCCGTCTCGCGGAAGCGGCTCAGAAAGGCCTCGCCGAGGTGCTCCGGCTGGGCGCCCTCGAGGCGGACCGTCTCGCCGGGGGCCGCCGCGATGGCCGCCGCGATCATGTACGTGCCGAGCTCGATGCGGTCGGGGCAGTTGGTGAACGCGACCGGCTGCAGCGCCTCCACCCCCTCGATGGTGAGCGTGTTCGTGCCGAGCCCGTCGATGCGCGCGCCCATGGTGCGGAGCATGTCGCCGAAGACGACCACGTCCGGCTCCGCCGCGGCGTTCTCGATCGTCGTCGTGCCCTCGGCGGTGACGGCGGCCAGCAGCACGTTGATCGTCGCGCCGACCGAGCGCGGTTCGAAGCGGACGTGCCCGCCGCGGAGGCGTCCGCCAGGCGCACGCGCGATCACGTAGCCGGCCTCTTCTCGGATCTCGGCGCCGAGCGCCTCCATGCCCTTCAGGTGCAGGTCTACGGGGCGCGGCCCCCAGGCGCAGCCGCCCGGCAGCGAGACGCGCGCGTGCCCACAGCGCCCGAGCAGCGCGCCGAGCATGTAGAACGAGGCGCGCATCTTCTTGACGAGGTCGTAGGGCGCCTCGGCGTGATGCACGTCGCGCGCGTCGATGACCATCGTCTCCGCCGTGTCCGGGTCCGCGTCCGGGCGGAACGTGACGCGGCAGCCCGTCACGCGCAGCACGTTGGCGAACGTGTGCACGTCCTGGAGTGCAGGGATGTTACGGATCGTGGACGTGCCATCGGTGAGGACGGCCGCGGCCATGAGCGGCAGTGCGGTGTTTTTGGAGCCGCCCACGCGGAGCGCGCCGCGCAGCGGTCGGCCGCCCTGGATGACGAGCTTGTCCATTCGGCTGTGAGGATGCGAAGGTGCGGTGGCGCCGCCGTGCGGGCCGGAAACAAAGCCGCGCGGCCCGGTGTGGGCGCGCGCGGCGGGGCAGACAAGCTACGGCCGACGCCGCATGCCGGCTGCAAAGAGACCGCAAGGCGGGTCCACCTGTACGGCGCGGCGGCCGGGCGCGCAGGCGATGCGATCGGTCAGGGCATGCCGGATGGACTCGCGCTCCGGCACGATTGTGGCGAAGGTTTGGTGAACCCGACCTGTCGTATCGCCCCTGCCATGCTCTCGACCGCGCTTTTTGCGGCTGCGGGAGACCCCGAAGCCGCCCGCTACCGCATCCTTGCCGGGCTCCAGGAGGCCCGGCACGCCTTCGCGCGCAGCCGCGTCTACCCGCACCTGGCCGGCCTCGTCGCGCTCCGTCGCGACCTCGAGGCGTTCCTCGATGGGCTCGGGCGGCACCGCGGGGCGCAGCCCGGCCGCGTGGCCGGCGTGGACTGGGAGGCCGGCACGCTCCGCTACGCCCCGGACGAGGCCGCACCCCCGCTCCTGGCTGAGGACCTCGCCGCCTGGGCGCTCCCGCTCCTGGCCGATGCTATCGAGGAAGGCCGCACGCTGTTCGAGTTCGTGGATCAGCACGCGGCGCTCGCCGCCGTCGGGCTTGTGCCGGCCTACCGGGCGGAGGGCTTCCTGCTCGTCCCTGACGAGCAGGGGAGCGTCTGCGCGCTGCGCTACCGCGTCTCGGCTCTGACGGGCCACGACGGCGCCTACCGCTCGCTGCGCACGGCACCCGTCGAGGCCGACCTGCCGCCGCTGGCGCCCCCGGACCTCTGGAAGCGCGCGCTCGTGGAGGCCTGCCCAGACCTGCCCGCGCCGGCCACGTTCGTCGTCGAGTCGGATGTGCCGTTCCCGCTCGACGAGACGATGCTGCCCGTGGCCAAACGCAAGCTGCTCGCGCTCGTCGCGCCGCGTGGCGAGGCCTGACCTGCCCTGCCGCGTGGCCAGCCGCCACAAACGCACGGCGCCGCGTCAGAGGCTCGCTGCTTGGCGCCCCGCACGCCCGGCCTTACCTTTTTAGCACTTCGAACCCTTTTTGCACTGCCGCTCTGCGGCACAGACTACCGAGGACCACATGAGCAAACAGCGCATGGAAGCCAGCTGGCAACGCATGGTGGACCAGATTCTCTCGACCTGGTCCGGCCTGGACGAGAGCGAACTCAAAAAGACCCGGGGGAACCTGGGGCAGCTCGTCGCGCTGATTCATGCGCAGACGGGCGAGGACAAGCAGCTGATCCTGCGCAAGGTCTCGGTATTTCTCTAGGCGCTCTGCGCTTCTCCGGGCAAGGTCGGCTCGGCGCCGGCCGTATGCCGACCGGGCGCCCGCTCAGGGCCTGACTGCGGGACGTCCCACGCGCCGGGGGATCGGGCGCCCGGCCCGGTTCGGCAGCCATGCACCGACCGGGGGTTAGCTTGGCGCCTCCTCCGTCTGCCCCCGGTCTCGCCGCATGTCCGCCCGCCCTCTGCACGACGCCTCTGCTCCCGACGTCCCTGCTTCGGACGCCGCCTTCGTTCCGGACCAGCCCCGGGCGTTTACGCTCGGCTCGCCCGCACCCAACGGGCCCGCGGCCGACGCCCGCCGCGCCGCCCACGAAGCGCTGCGGCAGGACCTGCATGCCCGCGCGGCGGAGGTGCGCCGCGGGGGGGGCGAGAAGGCCATCGCGCGCGAGCACAGCCGCGGCAAGCTGACGGCGCGCGAGCGCATCGCGCGTCTGCTTGACGAGGGCACGCCGTTCCTCGAGATCGGCCTGTTCGCCGGGCGCGGGATGTACGAGGCCGAGGGAGGCTGCCCCGCCGGCGGCACCGTGATGGGCCTCGGGCGCATCCACGGGCGCCTGGTGCTCGTCGTGGCCAACGACGCCACCGTCAAGGCCGGCGCGTGGTTTCCGATCTCGGCCAAGAAGAACCTGCGCGCGCAGGAGATCGCGCTCGAGAATCGCTGCCCGATCATCTACCTCGTGGACTCGGCCGGCGTCTTCCTGCCCATGCAGGACGAGATCTTCCCAGACAAGGAGCACTTCGGGCGCATCTTTCGCAACAACGCCCGCCTCTCGGCACTCGGCGTGCCGCAGATTGCGGCCATCATGGGCTCGTGCGTGGCCGGTGGGGCATACCTCCCGATCATGTCCGACGAGGCGCTCATCGTCGAAGGGACGGGCTCAGTGTTCCTCGCCGGGCCGTTCCTCGTGCGGGCGGCCATCGGCGAGGTGACCGATGCCGAGACGCTCGGCGGCGCCACGACGCAGTCGGACATCTCGGGCGTGACGGACTACAAAATGCCCGATGACGAGACGTGCCTGGCCACCATCCGCGACCTCGTCTCGAAGCTCGGCCCGCGCCCGCGCATGGGCTTCGACCGCGTGACGCCGGCCGCGCCCGCCTTCGACCCGGCCGAACTGCCAGTCGTCTTCCCCGCGTCGCGCCAGCAACCCTACGACGTGCGTGAAGTGCTCGCCCGCATCGTCGACGCCGACTCCTGGACCGAGTACAAGGCGGGCTACGGGCAAACGCTCGTGTGCGGCTACGCCCGCATCGACGGCTGGAGCGTCGGCATCGTGGCCAGCCAGCGCCAGGTCGTCAGGACGACGCCGCGAAAGGGCAGCGCTCCCGAGATGCAGGTCGGCGGCGTGATCTACGCCGATGCGGCCGACAAGGCGGCGCGCTTCATCCTCAACTGCAACCAGAAGACGATCCCGCTCGTGTTTTTCCAGGACGTGACGGGCTTCATGGTGGGCACGCGTGCCGAGCAGGGAGGCATCATCAAGGACGGCGCCAAGCTCGTCTCGGCCGTCGCCAACTCGGTCGTGCCCAAGTTCACCGTCATCGTGGGCAACTCGTTCGGGGCGGGCAACTACGCGCTCTGCGGCAAGGCTTACGACCCGCGCCTGATCCTGGCCTGGCCGACGGCCCAGATTGCCGTCATGGGGGGGGCACAGGCGGCGCAGACGCTCGTGCAGGTCGAAGAGCGCAAGCGCGAGAAGGCCGGCCGGCCGCTCTCGGACGAGGACCGCGCGGCCATGCTGCGCGAGACCGAAGCGCGCTACGCCGAGCAGACCTCGCCCTACTACGCCGCGGCCCGCCTGTGGGTGGACGAGATCATCGAGCCGGAGCAGACGCGCGCCTGGCTCTCGGCCGGCCTGGAACTGGCCGACCTCAACCCCGAGATCGAGCCGTTCCGCGTCGGCGTTATCCAGACCTGAGCGCTGGGCCCGCACGCGGGCAGGCTCGGCCGGTCAGCTGCTCAGCCAGTAGGTGGCCTTGACGAGGAAGACGTTCTCGACGGGATCCGAGAAGAGGGCGCGGCCGTCGCGCGCCCAGTCCGGCCGGCCGTCCTGCACGAAGCCCGAGCGCTGCTGCTGCCAGACGAAGAAGAGCGCCGAGCCCGGGCGGTATTCCCAGCGCAGGACGGCGCTGCCCTGGAGCGAGCGGAACGTGAAGCTCGGGTCGGCGAGGCGGAACGGCGCGCCGCCGTCGCCGGGGTCGACGGTGACCGAGCCGTCGGCGTTGCGCGTGGCGGTGCCTTTGTCGCGGCCGTAGACGGGCAGCGCGCGCGCGCGCGGCGCGTCGAACTCGCTGTAGCGGAGGTAGTCGCCCGAGGCGACGAACGGCCGCAGGGCGAGCTGGAGCGAAAAGTCGGGCGTGAAGATCCAGTCCAGGCGCGTCTCGACCGACGCCGAGCGCTGCTCGAGCTCGCCGAACACGTAGCGCCGCCCGAACGTGGCCGTCGCGGCAGGGTCGGCAAAGGCGCGCACGTACTGGCGCGGCGAGAAGTCGTAGCTCGCGCCGGGCGAGAGCGCCAGCGTGACCGAGTCGCTCGGACGGTAGGTCGCCGACACGCTCAGGCCGTGCGAGCGCCCGCCGAGCGCGGTGCCGGAGTGGCTCGTCGAGAGCCCGCCCGAGAGCACCTGGCGCCCGTCGGTGCTCACGTTCAGGGTGACGCTGCCGCCCATGGGGCCGGCCGCGAGCGGGCCGCCGCGCGTGAGGCGGTCGTCGTAGGAGCCGGGCCAGAACGACGCGCTCAGGCCGGCCGACCAGAAGTTGTGGAACTGCCCGTTCAGGTTGGTCCCGAAGAAAAGGTCGGTCCGCTCCCCGCCGTAGGTGAAGCGCGTCACGCCCGACGCGTTGGCGCTCCAGCTGCGCGTACGGCGGGTAGGCGTGTTCTGCCGGTAGATGACCATCGCGTTGAGGCCAATGCGATCGGTCGCATTGTGGAAGCCGAGCGCGTTGGCGTCGAAGCCGGGCGAGGTCGTGTTGAGCGTGACCGAGCCGAGCCAGCGCTCGCCACCGGCCTTCTGCAGCGCGAGGTCTGCGGCGAACCCGGCGAGGACCGAGGCGTCCGGGTCGAGGCGGAGGTGGGCGGCATCGGGGCGCTGGTAGAAGCGCTGCGGCGCACGCTGGAGGCGGAGCATGGCCTCGGGCGAGCCCTCGACGAGCGAGCCGGCGGCAACGCCGCTCACGATCCAGGCGCCGCCGGCGAGCGGGCGCTCGAAGTCGAGCCCGCCCACGTAAGCCTGGCGCGGGAGCAGCCCTGCGAGTGCCGGCTCATCGGTGAAGCGGTGGACGGCCGTCAGGAGCCCGCCCACCTGGCCCGCTCCGGCGGCGCGGCGCGCGCGCGCGGCGAAGTAGTTCGAGGGCGGCTCGACGAGCGCGCGGCCTTCGAGAGCCGGCCGGCCGTCGGCGCCGACGGCGGCGTAGCGCCCGTACTCGGCGCGCGTGACGGCATTGAGCACGCCGACCGACCAGCCGGCGAGCCGCCCCGAGACCTTGGCGGCGCCCAGGATGGTCGTCTCGTCCGGCGCGTCAGTGTAGACCGTGCCGGCCTCGTAGGCCTGGCCCGGCACGAACGCCGCGCGCTGCGGGCTCCGCCCGATGCGCCGCGTGTAGAGGTAGTTGGGACGCCCCGTCGAGATGTGCGAGCGCACGCGCCCGAAGCTGAACACGTCGGCGCCTTCGACGAAGAACGGGCGGCGTTCCTGAAACGAGGGCTCGAAGGCCGAGAGGTTGACCTGCGCCGGGTCCGCCTCGACCTGTCCGAAGTCTGGGTTGACGGTGCCGGTGAACGTCAGGTCGCCTGTGAGGCCGAGCTGGAGATCGAGCCCGGCGCGCGGCACGGCCTCGGTGGGCGTGTGAAACGGATCGGCGTCGTCGCCGGGCAGGCGCGCGAGGCGGCCGGCGAGGTAGGGCACGACCTCGGCACGCCGCCCGGGCCGGAGCTCGCCCATCCCGCTGATCGTGCCGAAGCGGCTCACGACGCCGGCATGCTCGGGGAGCAGGGGCGACCAGTAGAGCTCCTCGCCAGTCCGGGCGATGGTGCGGCTGAACTGAAGCCCCCAGGTATCGGTGCCGGCCGCGAAGCGGAGCTGCGAGAGCGGGATGCGAAACTCGGCCGTCCAGCCGCCGTCGTCGCGCGAGACGGCCACGTCCCAGACGGCGTCCCACGAGCGGCTCTGGTTGGTGTCGTTGAAGAGCAACTCGTCCCGTTTGACGCCGGCCGCGTTGACCATGAAAGCGAAGGCCGTCCGGCGGTCCATGTACGAGTCGATGGAGACGCCTGCCCAGTCGCTCTCGACGCGCGCGTCGCGGCGCGCGAGGCGCCCCTGGATGGCCTCCGCCTGCCGGTCATGCATGCGCATGCCGACGTAGAGGTGGCGCCCGTCGACGAGGACGCGGGCCTCGGTCTTTTCGGAGCCGGGCTGGCCGGGCGCGGGCCGGAGCTGCACGAAGCCCGTCGCGGCGCGAGCGCGCTGCCAGGCGGGTTCGTCGAGGCGGCCGTCGAGCGTGATCTCGCCGGGCGCGATCGTGACGGCCGCGTAGGCGTAGCGCGCTTGCCCGGGACCGCCCGGCACTGTGTCCGCTATGGCCGGCGGCAGCGGGGACTGCGCGTGCGCGGCAGCGGCGAGCGAGGCCAGAAGAAAGCACGGCAGGAGCAGGCGCATGGCAGGAGCCGGGAGCGACGAGCGGGCGGGCGGGGCACGAGCGGGCGGGGAGTGGGCCGGACGGGCACGTGGGGCAGGCGGCGTTGCCGGGGGCTGGTCCTGCCGGCCGGCGTATCGCCAGAGGCGAGAACGGAAATCCGCGGCAGGCGCGCCTGCGCCGGAGACGAGCGCCAGCGCCAGCGTGTTACACGCCTTGTCTATGTTACACGGGCTATGTTACACGGGCTATGTTACACGCACGGAATTACCCGTCGGTGCGGCAACGTGTGATGAAGGCTCGGGCAAGAGCGCGGGGGGCGGGCCCGCCGGCGACCCCCGCGCCGAGACGAACGCCCGGCGCCCCGACGTTGGGGGCTCGCGCGGTATCTTTCTCCATCGCTTGCCGCCTCCACGCATGGCCACTCCCGCCCCTTCTGCGCGCGCCGCCCTTCTGAGCCGGATCATCTTCGGCGCCGCCCTCTTCGGGCTGCTCGTCGTGATCCACCTCTCGATGCAGGCGCGCATCGAGTTCGCCTACGGCTGCTCCGGCCTGGGTGCGCCGGGCGCCGCCGCCGCCGCCGACGCAGGCTGCGCAACCGTCACCTCGAGCGCCTACAGCACCTTCCTGGGCGTCTCCAACATCGTCTGGGGCGGGCTGTTCTACCTGCTCGTGGCCGGGCTGCGGCTTGCGTATGTACTCACCGGGCGCGACGTGCTGCGCAAGGCCGCTTTCGGCGCCGTCGGGGTGGGCGCGCTCTACACCGTCTACCTCGTCTACGTGCAGGCGGCGGTGCTTCAGCAGTTCTGCCTGCTCTGCATGCTCTCGGCCCTCACCGTGGCCACGCTCCTCGTGCTCCACGTGCTCGAGCATCGCCGCCTGACGGAGCCCGCGCCCGTGGCCCGCGCCGAGCGCCGCGGCACGGTCCCGCGCCGCTCGCTCGCACCGTACGCCGTCATTGGCGCTGCGTTTTTGCTGCTCGCCGCGGCCGACGTGACGCTCGCCAGCCGTGTCCCGAGCCCCGACGGCTCGGGCTCGGCCGCCAACATCATCCCGGGCTTCGGCGCGACGCCGCAGGAAGCGTGCGCCTTCGACGCCAACATCGACCCGATCGAGAACTTCGAGCAGTTCTTCGACACGCCGTTCAAGGGCGACCCGGACGCGCCGGTTCGCCTCGTGGAGGTTTTCGACCCCAACTGCCCGCACTGCCGCGATCTCTACAACACGCTCAAGCCGTTCATGGCCGAGAACGGTGACCGCGCGCGCCTGCACTACGTGGCCTACCCGCTCCGCCAGGAGTCGCTCGGGCAGATCATCGCGCTGCGCCTGGCGCAGGAGGAGGGTAAGTTCTTCGAACTGCTCGAGGCCATGCTCGCCCGCATCGACAACACGTGGGGCATGACGCTCGACGAGCTGATCGTGACGGCCAACGCGGCCGGTATGGACGGCGCGGCGCTGCGCGCGTTCTTCGAGGACGAGGCTCGGGTGCAGCCGGTCATCGAGCAGGTGATCGCCGAGAGTGAGGCCGTCGGGCAGGCCTTCGCCACGCGCGACGGCGCGCTCAGCGTTCCCAAGATTGCCATCGAGGGGCGGGTGATCGCGGCCACGCGCACGTCGTACTCGCCAGCCTGCTTCAGCGAGTTCATCGACAACGCGCGCGCCGCGCAGCAGGCCGCTCCCGCGCCGTGACCGACGCGGCGGCCCCCGAGCGGGCCGTGTCCGCGCGCGCCGCGCACGCGCGGGCCCTCTACGATGCGGCCGTGATGGCCGTGCAGCCGGCCCGCCTGCTCACGCCAGCGCGTCTCGCGGAGGCGCTCGCCGGAGACGGCGGGCGCCTCCGCGCGCTCGCCGTCGGCAAGGCGGCCCACGGGCTGGCCTCAGCCCTGACGCTGGCCCTGCAAGAGCTCGGTGGCATGTGTCTGGCTGAGGGGCTCGTCGTGGCGCCGGCAGAGGCGCCGCGACATGCGCCGCCACGCCAGGCCGAGCCGCGGCGATGGACAGAGCAGCCGGGCGCGCATCCCGTGCCGGACGCGCGCAGCGTCGCCGCCGGACAGGCAGCGCTTGCGCTTGCACGCCGCGCGGCTGCCGAGCGTACGCCTCTCCTCGTGTTGCTCTCCGGCGGGGCCTCGGCGCTGATGGAGCTTCCGGCCGGTACGCTCACGCTCGCTGACCTCGAGGCGACCACGCGTGCGCTGCTCGCCTCGGGCGCACCCATCGCCGAGGTCAACGCGGTGCGCAAGCATCTCTCGGCGCTCAAAGGGGGACGCCTGGCGCGCGCTGCCGCGCCGGCGCGCGTCGTCACGCTCGCCCTGTCGGACGTTGTGGGGGACGACCTGGCCACCATCGGCAGCGGCCCGACTGTGCCCGACCCGACCACGTTCGCCGATGCGCTCGCGGTGCTCGAGCGCTACCGCCTGTGCCTGGCCTTGCCGCCGGCCGTACGCGCGCACCTGGAGGCGGGCGCGCGCGGCCTCGCCGACGAATCGCCCGAGGCGCTGCCGCACGCCTGTGCCAGCCTGCTCGGCTCCAATGCCGACGCGCTCGCCGCCGCCGCGGCCGAGGCGCGACGCCTCGGCTACGTGCCTGTGGTCCGCTCGCGGACGCTCACGGGCGAGGCGCGGGCGGTCGGGAGGCGCCTTGCGCAGGAGGCGACGGCGGCCCCGGACGCGCGCGCCTGCCTGCTCTGGGGAGGCGAGACGACCGTGACCCTCCGCGGCGGGGGGCGCGGCGGACGAAACCAGGAGGCGGCGCTGGCGGCGGCGCTCGCGCTCGAGGCGGGCGCGGGCACCGCTACGCTGCTCGTGGCCGGAACCGACGGCGTGGACGGGCCCACGGAGGCCGCCGGGGCCGTCGTCTCGGAAGGCACGGCCCCGGCCCTCCGCGCCTGCGGGCTAGATCCCGATGGCGCGCTCGAGCGTAACGACAGCCATACGCTCTTCGCCGAGGCCGAGGCGCGCGGCCTGCCGCCGCTGCTGCTGCGCCCGGGCCCCACGGGTACCAACGTCATGGATCTCGCCGTGGCGCTCGCCTGAGCCGCCGCTCCTGCCCTGAACCCCGACCTCGCTCCCGACTCGCCTGATCTGCCGCGCGGCGCGTGGCACCGCCTCGTCCGCCTCCTCGGAGACGTGACGGGCTTCTCGCCAGCCATCGTCGAGGACGTGCTGCTGACGGTGATCGTCCTGGCCGCGCTGCTCGCGCTGCGGGGCATCGCGCTGCGGCTGCTCTACCGTCGCACGCCCGACGTGCGCCGCCGTTACCAGTGGCGCAAGTGGTCCGGCTACGTCACGGCCGGGCTCGCGCTCTTGCTGCTGTTCCGGATCTGGCTGGGCGAGGTGGGCTCGGTGGCAACGTTCCTGGGCCTGCTCTCGGCCGGCGTGGCCATTGCCCTGCGCGACCCGCTCGTGAACCTGGCCGGTTGGCTGTTTCTGCTCTGGCGTCGCCCCTTCTCGCCCGGCGACCGCGTCACGATCCGCACGTTCTCGGGCGACGTGATCGACCAGCGCGTGTTCGCGTTCACGCTGCTCGAGACGGGCACGGTCACTGGCGCGGGGCAGTCCACGGGGCGCATCATCCACATCCCCAACGGATGGGTGTTCGTCAGCGCCGTCGTCAACCACACGAGCGCGTTCGCCTACGTCTGGCACGAGATCGCCGTCGTGGTGACGTTCGAGAGCGACTGGCGCGCGGCCAAGACGCTCCTGCGCGAGATCGCCAACACGCACGCGGAGCAGCTCTCTGAGGATGCCGAGCGCCGCCTGCGCCGCGCCGCGCAGGAATACATGATTTTCTACAACAAGCTCACCCCGACCGTCTACACGTCCGTCGTGGATGAAGGGGTGCGCCTGACCATCCGCTACCTCGTCGAGCCGCGGCGCGTGCGCGGCAGCGAGGAGGCGCTCTGGGAGGCCGTCCTGGACGCGTTCGCCGCGCGCGACGACATCGACTTCGCGTATCCGACGACGCGCATCTACCTCAACCCGAGCGAAGGCAAGCCCGGCGCGGGCGGCCCCCCGCCAGACGGCCGCCCCCGAGACGCTCGGAACGGCGGCCTCTCCCCTCCCGACGCCATCGGGTAGTCCAGGCGCGACCGGGCCGCTGCGCCGGCCGGCAGCAGAGCGCTCAGCCGTGCGCTCAGGCATGCGCTCAGCCATGCGCCGCGGCGGCGAGATCGGCGACGTAGGCCGCGTCGCCGCCGCGCCGCTCGATGGCGTTGCCGACGACGACGAAGGCTGCCCCCGCGCGCGCGCGCCGCGCGACGGCCTCGGCCGTCTCGAGCCCGCCGCCCACGACGAGCGGCGCCTGGCACGTGCGGGCCACAGCGGCCACCATTTCCTCGCTGACCGGATGCTCGGCGCCCGAGCCGGCGTCGGTGAAGACGAGGCGCATGCCCATCATCTCGGCCGCAAGCGCTGTTGCGGCGGCGATCTCGGGCTTGTGACGCGGGATCGGCATCGAGCCGCTCATGTACTGCGCCGTCGTGGGGCGCCCGCTCTCTATGAGCAGGTAGGCTGTCGGGATAGCCTCGAGGCCCATGCGGCGGATCATGGGCGCCGCATGCACGTGCTGACCGATGAGGTACTCCGGGTTACGCCCGCTCACGACCGAGAGGTACAGCACGGCGTCGAAGTCTGGCGCGACCTGGCTGAGCGAACCCGGGAAGCTGATCACGGGCCGGTCAGTCGCGCTCTTGAGCGCGCGCACGAACGCGCCGAGCGCGTGCGTGTCCATGAGGCTCCCGCCGACGAAGAAGGCGTCGGCGCCAGCACCGGTGCAGGCTTCGGCGAAGGCCTCCAGGCCGGCTGCGGGCGGCTTGTCCACGTCCAGCAGGACGATGAAGCCGGCGCCGCACGCGGGCCGGGCCGCGCGCAGGCGGTCGTAGACGGAGACGGGTGCGTCGACGGAGACGGGTGCGTCGACGGAGACGGGTGCGTCGACGGAGACGGGTGCGTCGACGGATGCGCGAGCGTCGGTCTCGATAGGCTCGGAGAGAGGGGGCTCG
>JBKBRC010000001.1:0-29439 GCA_046292345.1 Rubricoccaceae bacterium | reverse complement strand
GACGGAGACGGGTGCGTCGACGGAGACGGGTGCGTCGACGGAGACGGGTGCGTCGACGGAGACGGGTGCGTCGACGGATGCGCGAGCGTCGGTCTCGATAGGCTCGGAGAGAGGGGGCTCGGAGAGAGGCACGGCGCGCGGAGCGGTTGAGCGGGAGGTGGGAGACGGAGAAACTAACGAGCCCACCCCTGCGAAACGCCCGCTCCGGCTCGGTGCGCGCCGCGCGTCAGTTCGCGCCGCGGAGGGCGCGGATCTCGCCGGCCGCCGCCGCGAGCGCTTCCCCGAGCGCCTCCGGGTTGCGCCCGCCAGCGGTGGCGAGCGTGGGCCGTCCGCCGCCGCCGCCGCCCACGCGCCGCGCGAGCGCGCCGACGAGCTTGCCGGCCGGCACGGCGCGCGCGAGGTCGTCGGTGACGCCGCACGCGAGGGCGACCTTGCCGGCCTCGGCGGCGCCGAAGACGGCCACGCCGGCCGTGCCCAGGCGCGCGCGCGCCTGCTCGGCCAGGTCGCGGAGAGTGTCGGCGTCGGCGCCGTCGAGGCGGGCGGTGACGAGGCGCACGCCGCCGACGTCCTCGGCGGCCTCGAGCCACTGCCCGAGGTGGGCTGCGGCGGCGGCGGCGCGCTGCGCGGCGGCCTCCTTCTCGAGCGCTTTGACGTGCTCCTGCAGGGCGGCCACGGCCGGCGCGAGCCCCTCGGGAAGCTGCTTGAAGAGCGCGCGCGCCGCGTCGAGCTCGGCCAGTTGCGTCTCGAGCCAGGCGAGGGCGGCCTCCCCGGCCACGGCCTCGATGCGCCGCACGCCGCTCGCGACTGAGCCCTCGCTCACGATGCGGAACAGCCCGACCTCGCCGGTGGCGGCGACGTGCGTGCCGCCGCAGAGCTCGACCGAGACGGCCGGGTCGAACGTGATCACGCGCACCGTCTCGCCGTACTTCTCGCCGAAGAGCGCCATCGCGCCGCGGGCCTTGGCCTCGGCGAGGGGCACCGCGCGCTCCTCGCCGCGCGGGATGTTGCGCAGCACGAGCTCGGCCACGCGCCGCTCGACGGCCCGCTGCTCCTCGGGGGTAACCTTCTCGAAGTGCGCGAAGTCGAAGCGCAGGCGGTCTGGGGCGACGAGCGAGCCCTTCTGCTGCACGTGCGTGCCGAGCGTCTCGCGGAGCGCGGCGTGCAGCAGGTGCGTGGCCGTGTGGTGGCGTGCGATGCGGGCGCGCCGCGCGGCGTCCACGCGCGCCGTGACGGGCGCCTCGCGCAGCGCGGCCGTGTCGGCCGGGAGGCGGTCCACGACGTGGATGATGGTGCCCTCGGCGTCCTTGACCGTGTCGCGCACGGTGATCGTCTCGCCGCCGACCTCGAGCGTGCCCGTGTCGCCGACCTGTCCGCCGGCCTCGGCGTAAAAGGGCGTGCGGTCGAGCACGAGCTCGTAGCGCGCGGCCTCGCCCTCGCCGGTCGTGCGCGTGCGGAGCACCCGCGCGCCCTCGGCCACGAGCGCGTCGTAGCCGACGAACACGATCTCGGCGGGCGTGTCGGCGACGGCGTTCCAGGTGTCGACCTGGCTCTGGTCGCGCTTGAAGTCGCCGGCAGCGCGGGCGCGGGCGCGCTGCTCGGCCATGAGCGCCTCGAAGCGCGCCTCGTCTACGGCCAGGCCCTGCTCGCGCGCAAGCAGCGCCGTCAGGTCCGACGGGAAGCCGTACGTGTCGTGGAGCAGGAAGACGACCTCGCCCGGGACAGTGCGTGCAGCGGCGTGGCGGCGCACGTCGTCGAGGAACTGCGCGCGCGTGCGGCCGGGGTAGGCTTTGGCGAGCAGGTCGAGCGCGGCGCGGTCCTCGCCAGGGCCCTCGGCCGAGTGCTCGGCGCTGCCCGCAAGGTGGGGCGCGAGCGTGTCAAAGAAGGCGAGCCCGTCGGCGAGCGTGCGCAGGAAGCCCTCCTCCTCGGCACGGATGATGCGCTCGAGGTAGGCCTGATGCTCGCGGATCTCGGGGAAGGCCTCGCCCATCGTATCGGCGAGCGTGGCGACGAGGCGGTAGAGGAACGGCTCGCGCAGGCCAAGGCCCTGGTAGCCGTAGCGCACGGCGCGGCGCAGGATGCGGCGGATGACGTAGCCGCGGCCCGTGTTGGAGGGCTGCGCGCCGTCGGCGATGGCAAAGGCGAGCGTGCGCGCGTGGTCGGCGACGACGCGCATGGCGATGCGGCGGCGTCGGTCGTCGTTCCGGGCCTCGTCGAGCGCGTCGTAGGCCGGGCCGCCGGCGAGCGCGGTGATCCGGGCCAGGAGCGGCGCGAACAGGTCGGTGTCGTAGGTCGAGGACGAGCCCTGGAGCACGGCGCAGAGCCGCTCGAAGCCCATGCCGGTGTCGACGTGGCGGGCGGCGAGCGGCTGCAGCGAGCCGTCCGGGAGGGCGTTGTACTGGATGAAGACGAGGTTCCAGATCTCGATCACGCGGGGGTCGTCCTGGTTGACGAGCGCCGCGCCAGGCACGCGCGCGCGCTCGTCGTCCGGGCGCAGGTCCACGTGGATCTCGGAGCACGGGCCGCAGGGGCCGGTGTCGCCCATCATCCAGAAGTTGTCTTTGGAGCTCTGGAAGAGCACGTGGCCCTCGGGGAGCGAGGTTTCCCGGGCCCAGAGGTCAGCCGCCTCGCGGTCGGCGCCGAGCCCGAGCGCGTCGTCGCCCTCGTGGACGGTCGCGTAGAGCCGGTCCGGCGGCAGCCCCCACCGCTCGACGAGCAGCTCCCACGCCCAGCGGATGGCCTCGCGCTTGAAGTAGTCCCCGAAGGACCAGTTGCCGAGCATCTCGAAGAACGTGTGGTGGTACGTATCCACGCCCACCTCCTCGAGGTCGTTGTGCTTGCCCGAGACGCGGAGGCACTTCTGCGTGTCTGCGGCGCGGACGTACGGGCGGCTGCCGGTGCCCAGGAAGACGTCCTTGAACTGGTTCATGCCCGCGTTGGTGAACAGCAGCGTCGGGTCGTCGTGGGGGACGAGCGGCGCGCTGGGCACGATCGTGTGGCCCTTCTCGGCGAAGAAGGCTAGGAAGGCCGCGCGCGTCTCGGCGGCGGTAGCGGGCGGGCGGGCGGCGAACGAGCGTCGAGGCGTGTCGGCGGACGAGGTCTGCGGCATCGGGCGGGCCGGGAGGGGGACGAACCGGAGCCGGACAAGCTACCGCCGCGGCCTCCGCGCCCGAGGCGCCGGCCCCGCGCAATGCGTGTGGATTCGCGCGCCGGCGCGCGCTCAGGCCGTGCCGCCCACGTCGGGGCTGGCGGCGGCGTAGCGCTCGTACTCGGCCCGCCCGCTGAGCAGGCGCACCACCGTCCGGTGCGCGCGGCGGATGGTCTCGAGGTCGGCAGGGACCTGCTGCACGGCCTCGGCGCCGGCGAGCAGGGCATCGGCCTCGGCACGGACGGCCTGGCGGCGGGCATCAGTGCCGAGGTGAGGTGCGGCCTCGCCAAGCGCGTGCAGCACGCGTCGGGCGGCGTTGACGTCGGCGGCAGCGTAGGGGCGCAGCTGCCCGAACATGGCCTCGACGAACTCCTCGAACGACGTCGGGTGGGCGATCACGCGGAGGCGGCCGGTCTCGTCCACGCGCGCCGCGCCGGGCATGTCGGCGTCGGCGAGCGCCTTGAGCGCGCTCCCGAGCCAGTCGATGCACGTGATGGCCGTGAACGGGTCGTTGACGCCGGGCGAGAGCGCGCGCGAGGCGATCTCGACGAGCTCGTTGACGAGGAAGCGCGCGTCCTGAACCGGCGTGCGCTGGTCGCCCCAGGCGTAGGCGCGGCGCAGCTTGCGGCAGAGCTCGTCCGAGAGCGCTTCGGGCGGCCAGACGAGCAGCAGCGCGTCGCCGTCGGAGACGAAGTCGCCGGGGCGGTGCTGCAGGCGCAGGAGCAGGTCGTGCGCCGTGGCGAGCCCGAGCACGGTCTCCACGTCGACGCCCTGCACGTAGCCCGAGCCGTCGGCGCGCACGCGCGCAGCGTCCTCGTAGAAGCGCTCGGGCAGGTCCCCGCGCGCGACGTCGTCGGGGGTGCCGGGCCGGTCCCCGATGCGGTGGGGGAAGAGCGCGCGCACCTTGCGCTCGAGGTCGCGCCCGACGCCGGCGAGCACGTTCGAGACGTGGATGCTGCTCGGGATGTGGTGGATGAAATAGATCAGCACGGCGATGCTCGCGAGCGCGAGCACGAGGCCGGTCAGGATGGCCACGTGTGGCACGAACGCCCCGACGACGTCGTCGGCCGGGCTGAAGGCGTCGCTCTCCTCCTGCGCGTCGCGCACGGTGCGCAGCACGAGCAGGCAGTAGATGAACGTGGCGATGAAAGTGCCGAGCGTGACCTGGTTGCCGCGGTCGCGCATGAAGTTGGTCAGCAGGCGCGGGCCATACTGCCCGGAGGCGTAGACCACCGAGGCGATTGTGATCGAGAACGTGACGCCGGCCACGCCGATCATGGACGAGGCGATGGTCGAGAGCACGGCGCGCGCGCCCTCGGGCTTGTTGGCGTAGAGCCACGAGACGCGCCCCATCCAGTCCGGCCCGAGGACGCCGTCGAGCGTGGTAAGCGCGAACGAGAGCGCGATGGCGCCGAGCGTCATCAGGCTCGGGATGAACCAGTAGCTGGACTGTACGGCGTCCCAGAAGGCAGTCAGGCGGGCTTTCACGGTGTGGTGCGGCGGAGGCGGCCCGTGCGGCGCGCCACGCGGCGGTCGCTGGGCTCGCCCGGCGAGACGAACGGGTCGTGGGGGATGTAGAAGCGCGCCTGCCGCTCCACGCCGCGCGTGAGGCCGATCCGGCTCGAGGTCTCGGTTGGCGGCGGCGTGTGGCCACCGGGCGGGTCAGCGAAGAAGAGCGGCGGGCGCGTTAGGTCGCGCCCGTGGAAGGCCGGGTCGGCGATGCCGAGCGCGAGCGTGAGCTTGCCTGGCCCGTTCGTCAGGTCGGCGCGGCGGCGCGCGGCCGGGCGGCGGGCCGCCATCACGTCCTCGCCCTCGACGGGATCCACCGCGCGCACGAGCACGCACCCGGCAACGCCCGCGGGCTCGGTGACGACGTTGAGCAGCCAGTAGGTGCCGTAGATCTTGTAGACGTAGGCTGTGCCGGGCGGCGCGAAGAGGTCGGCCGCGCGGCCCTGCGGCAGCACGCGCCCGTCGAGCCCGAAGAGGGCGCGCCAGCCGTGCATGGCCGGGTCGTCCTCGGTGTAGGCCTCCGTCTCGACGATGCGCCCGGCGAGCCGCCCGCCCACAGGGTCGTCGTGGACGAGCAGCCGCCCGAGCAAGTCCGGGGCGACCTCAAGCGTGGGGCGGGCGAAGAAATCGGGCGGCAGAGGGCGCATCGGGGCCGCGGGCGGCAGGCGCTCGTTGCGGTGGGCGCTCGTCAACGCGCGACCGGGCCCCGGGGCTCCGCCGGGACGCGGGGCCCTGCTGCGGCGCTCGAGCCTGGTCCCCGCGCGCAGGCCGCGGCTCGCGCGAGCAGGGCGGCCGCCTCGTCCGGGTCGGTGGCGGGCGCCTGGCAGGCGAAGCCGGCGCAGACGTAGGCCGTCGGGAGGCCCTCGCGGGCGGTCTGCGCGGCTACGGACGGCACGAGCGCCTCGAGCGGCGCGGCGCCCTCGCCGGGCGTGCGCCAGAGCACGAGCGCATGCGGCGCGTACACGGCCTCGACGGCCGCGCGGAGCGCCTCGAAGTCCGCGCGCCCGGCCTCGCCTGCAAGGACGACCTCCTGAACCGGCCCGGCGTCGAACGCAGCCGCGCACAGCAGAAACGCATGGCCCGCCGGGTATTCGGCGAGAGCGGGTGCCGCGGCGATAGCGCGGCGGGCCTCGTCCTGCCAGGCCGGTTCGCCGAGGAGGTGCCCGAGGCGAAGCCCGTTGAGCGCGGCGAGGCTGTTGCCGGCCGGAAGCGCGCCGTCGTCGAAGTCTTTGCGGCGGACGAGCAGGCCGGGCGCGTCGGCCTCGGTGACGAAGAAGCCCCCCGCGTCGGGGTCGAGGAAACGCGCGCGCGTCTGCTCGTGGAGCGCGCGCGCCTCGGCCAGCAGAGCCGCCTCACCGGTGGCGAAGTAGAGCTCGGTCAGGCCGAAGGCGAGGCCGGCGTAGTCGTCGAGGAAGCCGGGGATGCCGGCGTCGGGCGCGCGGCCGCCGGGCCCGGCGTGGTAGCGGTGGAGGAGCGCGCCCTCGGGCGTGCGCAGGGTGCCGAGCAGGAACGCAGCGGCGCGCGCGGCCGCGCGGGCGTAGTCGTCGCGGCCGAAAGCGCGCGCGGCACGCGCGAGCGCGGCGATGGCGAGGCCGTTCCAGTCGGTGAGGATCTTGTCGTCGCGGAGCGGACGCGGGCGGGCGGCGCGGGCCTCGAAGAGGCGCGCGCGGACGGCCTCGAGGCGCGCGCGGAGGGTCGCCTCGGGAAGCCCGGCCTCGGCGGCGACGTCGGCGAGCGGGCGAGGGAGGTGGAGCACGTTGGCGCCCGTCCGCTCACGCGTGGCCTCGTCGCGGTAGTTGCCCTCAGGCGCCGTGCCGAAGGCCGCACGGGCGAGCGCGGCGTCCGCCGGCCCGAGCACGTGCTCGAGCTCCGCCTCGGTCCAGACGTAGAACGCGCCCTCCTCCGTGCGCCCGTGCGCGTCGGCCGAGTCGGCGTCCTCGGCCGAGTAGAACGCGCCCTCGGGCGCGGCGAGGTCGCGCAGGACGTAGCCGAGCGTGGTCTCGGCGGTCTCGCGGAAGGCCGCCTCGCCGGAGACAAGCCATCCCTCGGTGTAGGCCAGCGCGAGCAGCGCCTGGTCGTAGAGCATCTTTTCGAAGTGCGGCAGCAGCCACGCGCGGTCGGTGGCGTAGCGGTGGAAGCCCCCCCCGATGTGGTCGTGGAGGCCGCCGCGCCGCATGGCCTCGAGCGTGGCGAGCGCGCGGGCGGCGTGCGCGGGCTCGCCGGTGCGGCACGTCTCTCGGAAGAGCAAGAGCAGGCCATGCGGCGCGGGAAACTTGGGCGCGTGCCCGAAGCCGGCATGGACGGGGTCGAAGCGGCGCGCGAAGGCCTCGGCGGCGGCGGCGAGCGCGGCGGCTCCAGACGACGCTGCGGTCGGCGGCGGCGGCGCGAGCATGGCGCGCACGTGCTCGGTGACGCGCCCGGCCGAGGCCTCGACGCCCGCGCGGTCCTCACGCCAGAAGCGCGCGACGCGGCGCGCCAGGTCGAGCACGCCGAGGCGCCCGCCGCGCGTCTCGCGCGGCAGGTACGTGGCCACGTAGAACGGCTCGCGGTCTGGCGTGAGCAGGGCCGTGAGCGGCCAGCCGCCGTGCCCGTTGAGCGCCAGGCAGGCGGCCATGTAGATGCCGTCCACATCGGGCCGCTCCTCGCGGTCCACCTTGACGCACACGAACGCCTCGTTGAGTGCGGCGGCGGCCTCGGCGTCCTCGAACGACTCGCGCTCCATGACGTGGCACCAGTGGCACGTGGCGTAGCCGACGGAGAGGAAGACGGGCACGTCGCGGCGGCGTGCCTCGGCGAAGGCCTCGTCAGACCACGGCCACCAGTCGACAGGGTTGTGCGCGTGCTGGCGGAGGTAAGGGCTGGACGCGTGGGCGAGGCGGTTCATGGCGGGCGGCGGGCGAAGCGCGGGCGCGAGGGGCCGCGGGGCGGCGGGCGCGCCGGAGCGTGGGGAGGCCTAACCCCCGGGCGCCGGCAGGGGTTCGCGCGTACCGCCAAGGCGCGGGCTGCGGCGCGGCGTGCGGCCGGCGCGCAGCGGTCCTCCCGGCCTTTTCACGTGCGCCGGACGTGGCGCACCGCCCGGGCGGCCGTATTTTGCGCGGCCCGCCCGGAGGGGTGCCAGAGTGGTCGAATGGGTCGGTCTCGAAAACCGAAGTACCCTCCGGGGTACCGTGGGTTCGAATCCCACCCCCTCCGCACGAGAGCCCGCGCGGCAGGATGCGTCGCGCGGGCTCTTCCGGTTCGTCCGGATCTCCCGGTTCGTCCAGATTCTGAAGTCAGATTCTGAAGTCAGATTCTGAAGCCGGCACGGATCGGCGTCGCAGCGCGCGCGTTGGCTGCGGCAAAGGCTCTACCCGCCGCCGCTCGCCATGCGCTCTGCCCTTTGGTCCGTGCTACTCTCCGCGGTACTGCTCGTACCGCCGCTGGCGCGTCCGGCCGGCGCGCAGGCGCCCGTCGCCGTGCTTGCCGCCGAGAGCGAGATCAGCTACTCCGGCACGTCGGTGCTGCACGGGTGGACGGGCACGAGCCGCCGGGTCTCGGGCACGCTCCGCCTGGACCTGGCGCAGCCGGCCCGCTCGGCCATCACCGTGCGCGCGCCCGTGGCCTCGTTCGGCAGCGGCAACGGCGCGCGCGACCGCAAGATGCGCGAGGTGACCCATGCCGCGCGTCACCCCGATGTCGTGTTCACCGCTCGAACGGTGCGCGCCGACGCGTGGGCGGGCGCCCCCGGCAGCCGGCGCGGGCAGTGGACCGTTGCAGGGGATCTCGCCTTCGCCGGCACGACGCGCTCCTACACGGTGCAGGTGGCCGTGCGCGAGGAAAACGGCCGGTTCGTGGCGGAGGGCGCGTTCCCGGTCAGCCTGACGGCGCACGGCGTCGAGCGCCCGCGCCTGGGGCCGATCCCGATCGGCGACACGATCCAGCTCCGCTTCGCGATCCGCGCGCCGCTGCCCGCCTGAACCCTGAGTACGGCCCGACCGGGTGCGGAAACGGCTTCCAGGCGACAGGGAGCCGGCAGACGCTGGGCCGGCCGGGGAGCGTTCGCGCTACCTTCCGGTTTCCGATCCGTCCCGCTCGCACCGCCCCATGACCCGTCTCGTCGCGCTGCTCGTCGCGCTGCTCGTGGCTCCCGCGGCCCTCGCGCAGGCCACCCCGTTCGACCCTGACACCGTCCGTGCCGGGCGGCTCGACAACGGCAAGATGTGGCTTTTCGAGGATCCCCCAGTGGATTACCTCGCCGAGACGTACAACTTCCGGCCGGATGCGGCATGGTTCGAGCGCGCGCGCCTGGCGGCGCTGCGCATGCCTGGCTGCTCGGCTTCGTTCGTGTCGCCGCACGGCCTCGTGGCGACCAACCACCACTGCGTGCAGAGCCACGTCGTAGCCGTGGACCGCGGCGGCGAGGGCCTGCTCGACGCCGGCTTCTACGCGCGCACGCTGGCCGAGGAGCGCCGCATTCCCAACATGTACGTCGACCAGCTCGTGCAGATCGACGACGTCACGGCCGAGATCTCAGCCGCCGCCGATGCCGTGCGGGGCGACGAGGCGCGGCAGGCGGCCATCGAGGCGGCCTCGGCGGCCGTGCAGGCGCGCCTGCTCGCCGCGCGCGGCATCGCCCCCGGCGACGCCGATGCAGCCTTCGCCGTGCAGGTCGTCGCGCTCTACAACGGCGGGCGCTACTCGGCCTACACCTTCCGCCGCTACCGCGACGTACGTCTGGCCATGGCCCCCGAGCGCGCGCTCGGCTACTTCGGCGGCGACTACGACAACTTCACCTACCCGCGCTACGCGCTCGACTTCGCGTTCATGCGCGTCTACGGCGAGGACGGCCGTCCGCTCGCCTCCCCCGCGCACTTCCCGCTCGCCGAGGAGCCGCTCGCGCCCGAGGATCTCGTCTTCGTCGTCGGCAACCCGGGGCAGACGAGCCGCGGTCTCACGGTGGCGCAGCTCGAGTTCCTGCGCGACGTGCAGCTGCCGGCCACGCTCTCGTTCGTCGAGGCGCGCGCGGGCGGCCTGTCGCGCTACCTGGCCACGACCCCCCCCGACCCCGATCCCATCCGCAGCCAGCTCTTCAGCCTGCGCAACCAGCAGAAGGCGTTCGGCGGGCGGCTCGAGGGCCTCCGCGACCCGTACATCCTCGCGCGGCGACGGGCGGCCGAGCAGGAGTTCGTGCGGCGGAGCCCTGAGGCGGCCGCGCTCGTGGCCGAGATGGCCGATGTGCAGGCCGAGAAGCGCGCGCTCGCGCCGGCCTACCGCGTCTTCGGCAACCTGTTCAACCGGACGTTCGGCTCGGCCACGCTGCGCCGCGCCGAGGCGCGCCTCGCCGGGCAGTCGGCCGCGATCGAGGACCGGGCGCCGGCCATCGAGGAGGCCTTCCTGGCGGCCGAGCTCGCGGCGCTGCGCCGCTACTACGAGGAGATGGGCGCCGCCGTGCCGCCCGTGCTCGAGGGCGAGGACGCCGCGCGGCGCCTGCTCACCACGAGCGCGCTCGCGCGCGCGGCCACGGCCGCCACGGCCCCGGCCGACGACCCCGCGCTCGCGCTCGTGGAGGGCATCTTGCCGGACGTGCAGCTCTGGGCCGCGCAGGCCCGCGCCCTCGCCGCGCGCGAGGCCGACATCGCCCGTCGCCTCGGCCGTGCCCGCTTCGCCACCTACGGCACGTCCGTCCCGCCCGACGCCACGTTCTCGCTTCGCTTCTCCGACGGCGTCGTGCGCGGCTACCCCTACAACGGCACCGAGGCGCCGCCCATGACGACGCTCTATGGCGTCTACGACCGCTACCACAGCTTCTGCCAGGCCGGCGCGCCGCCCATGCCCGACCCGCCGCCGTGCGACTGGACGCTGCCCGAGACGTGGGCCGTAGCCGAGTCCACGCTCGACCTGGCCACGCCGGTCAACTTCACCTCCACCGCCGACACCATCGGCGGCAACTCGGGCTCGCCTGTCGTGAACCCGCAGCTGCGGCTGGTCGGGATCAACTTCGACCGCACCATCGAGGGGCTCGTGCGCGACTACCTCTACGCGCCCGAGCGGGGCCGCAACGTGATGGTCTCGACCGAGATCATGCTCGAGTCGCTGCGCAAGGTCTACGGCATGAACGGCCTCGCGGACGAGCTCACGAGCGGGCGCGCGCCACGCTGACGGCCACCGGCGCCACTGACGGCCGCCGCCGGTGGCCCGGGGCTGCGCGGCGGCGAGCGCAGGGTGCTCGGTCAGGGGGTGAAGCGCTGCGACGGGTAGGCCGCCCGGCCGTCCGGCACCTGCACGACCAGGTATGGGTGGCCGGTGCGCGCATGGCAGGCGTTGCACCCTGCGACGACGCCTGCGAACGCCTCCGCGAACGCCGGCGCGTCGGCCGCTTCGGCAGCGGCGAGCAGGCGTTCGGCCGGCGGAAGGGCCGTCTCCCGTGCGATCGGCCCGAGGTCGAGCTCGTCGTGGGCGTAGCCGCCCTCCGCGAGCCGCTCGGCCGCCTCCTCGACCTCGTGCGCGTAGAAGGCCGCGAGCGGCCAGTTGTCAGCCTCGGCTGCCAGGTGCGCTTTCTCGGCGTAGCGCTGAAGCAGGAGCATCTGCAGCAGCAGGTCCGATTCGTCTTCGCGGGCGGCGTCGGGGGAGGCCGTACCGGCGCGCTGCTCGGGAGCGGGCTGGCAGGCGCCGAGGGCCCCCGCGGCGAGCGCGCCGGCGGCAAGGAGGAGGAGGGCACGCATGCGGTCTCGGGAGTCGGCGGGCTCTCGGAAGCTAACGGGTTCGCGGCGCGCGCGCCGCGCGCGGCAGGGTTCACCGGATTGCAACAGACCGCGGGCATCTTTTCCCGTGTGCGAGGGTAGGCACCCCCGGAACACCCGCATCTGCGCCCACCGATGGCTCCTGCTTCCCCTGACCTGCCCCTCACCCGCGTCTCGCCCGGCGTTGCTGCCGTCCTGCCGTTTCTCTACGTCGCCTGGGCCGACGGGCACCTGCGCCCGGAAGAGGTCGCCGACATCCGCGCACGCGTCGAGGCGCTCGAGTGGCTCTCCGACGAGGACCGTGCGCAGCTGACTGCCTGGCTCGACCCCGAGCACCCGCCCTCAGCGACGGTCTACTTCGGGTGGGTGCGCGCGCTGCGCCACGCCGCGCGGCAGCAGGCCGAGGCCGGCGAGCCGCTCACGCTCGCCGATGCCGGCGCGGCGCTCGCCGCCTACTACGGCGAGGACGGGCAGGGGGAGACGGCGCTCGGTGAGGCCGAGCGCACGGCGCTGGCGGAGATGGAGGCCGCCCTCGGCGTCGCGGGCTCCGAGGTGCTGCGCGAACTGGTGGCCCCGCGCGCGCCCGTGGCGGGCGACGGCGCGCTCGCGCCCGCGGCGCCGCCCGTCCCGGCCGAGCCCCCGGCGTTCGACGTGGCCGCGCTCCGGGCGCACCTCGACGGACCGCGCGCGCCCATGCGCGACCGCGTCCGCAAGCTGCTCGAGGATCCGCTCTTCACCTATCCGCACCCCGAGATCGACCGGGAGAGCTACCAGGCGCTCGTGCTGGGCTGGACGCGCCGCCTGGCCGACGAGGGGCTCGGCGCGCTCGCCATGCCCGAGTACGTGGGCGGCGGCGGCGACATCGGCGAGTTCATCGCAGCTTTCGAGACGATCGCCTACTTCGATCTCAACCTGATGGTCAAGTACGGCGTGCAGTTCGGGCTCTTCGGGGGGAGCATCGCGCAGCTCGGCTCCCGGCGGCACCACGAGCAGTATCTGCCCGCCGCGGCCTCGCTGGCGTTGCCTGGCTGTTTCGCCATGTCTGAGCGGCAGCACGGCTCCAACGTGCGCGACCTCCAGACGACCGCTACCTACGACCCGGAGACGGACACGTTCGTTGTCCATACGCCTCAGGAGGAGGACCACAAGGAGTGGATCGGCAACGCGGCGCGGCACGCGCGCGTGGCGACCGTGTTCGCGCAGCTCGTCGTGGGCGAGCAGAACTACGGCGTGCACGCCCTGCTCGTGCCCATCCGCGACGAGGCGGGGCACCCCATGCCGGGTGTGCGCATCGGCGACAGCGGCCACAAGATGGGCCTCAACGGCATCGACAATGGCCAGCTCTGGTTCGACCACGTGCGCGTGCCGCGCGAGAACCTGCTCGACCGCTTCGCGCAGGTCTCGCCCGAGGGCGAATACGCGAGCGCCATTCCGTCGGCGAGCAAGCGCTTCTTCGTGATGCTCGGCACGCTCGTCGGCGGGCGCATCGCGGTGGCCTCGGGGGCGACGAGCGCTTCCAAGGCCGCCCTCACGATCGCCGTGCGCTACGGCGCGCGCCGCCGGCAATTCGGGCCGGCTGGCCAGCCCGAGGTCCCGCTGCTCGACTACCTCAGCCACCAGCGGCGGCTGCTGCCGCGTCTGGCCACGAGCTACGCGCTCAACTTCGCCGTGCACCGCCTCGCCGAGACGTTCGCGGCCCTGCCGCCCGACGCCGACACGCGCGAGACCGAGGCGCACGCGGCGGCGCTGAAGGCGCTCGCCTCGTGGCACGCGACCGATAGCCTCCAGGGCGCGCGCGAAGCCTGCGGCGGCGAGGGCTACCGCTGGAGCACGCGCCTGGCCAACCGCAAGGCCGACGCGGACATCTTCACCTCGTTCGAGGGGGACAACACGGTCCTGATGCTTCAGGTCGCCAAGGGCCTCCTGGCCGGCTACCAGCAGGAGTTCACCGACCTCTCATTCCGTGCCGTGCTGCGCTACCTCCGCGACCTCTCGGAGACGCGCTTTGGCGAGATCAACCCGCTCGCGCGCCGCCAGGCCGATCCTGAGCGCCTCCGCGATCCGGACTTCCACGCCGAGCTCTTCGCCCGCCGCGAGCGCATCCTGCTCGTCTCGGCCGCGCGCCGCCTCAAGCAGCGCATCGACCGCGGGATGGACTCGTTCGATGCGTTCATCGAGGTGCAGGACCATCTGCTCACGCTGGCGCGGGCGCACGGCGAGCGCCTCGTCCTGGCGGCGTTTCGCGAGGGCGTCGAGGCGTGCGAGGACGCGCGCCTGCGGGCTGTGCTCGAGCAGGTCTATGCGCTCTACGCCCTCTCGCGCATCGAGGCCGACCGCGGCTGGTTCCTCGAGGAAAACCTGTTCGAGGCCAACGTGGCCAAGGCCGTGCGCGCCGAGGTCAACACGCTCTGCGATCGCCTGCGGCCCGTCGCCGTTGAACTCGTGGACGCCTTTGGCATCCCGGATCAGGCGCTCGGCTCGGCCATCGCCTGAGCCCGGGACGGCCACGACCGGCGCCCGCGTCCGTTCAGCGCGCTCTGCCATGCGAATCACAGACCTGGAGCCCGGCGAGGTATACGTCGTCACGCGCCCGTTCCGGGACGACCGGGGCACGCTCGTGCAGGAAGGCGACCGCCAGACGTTCGAGCGCGTCGCCATGGCTGGCTCGGGCGTGTTCGAGGTCGTCTTCCGCGAAGAGACGCTCGTCGTGCACGAGGAGCGGCAGGCCGAGCTCGCCGAGCACGCCGAGCGCTTCCTGCGTCCGGCAGACGCCGGCGTCAGGCGCTGACGCCAGGCACTGACGCCAGGCACTGACGCCAGGCGCTGACGCCAGGCGCTGACGCCAGCGGCACGCTAGCGCCCGCCGGGGGCCGCCAGCGACGGGCGTGGTGGACTGCTGGCGTGCGCGGACTGCCCGTTCCCCTGGAAGCCGTTCAGCAGGACGCGCCCGAGAACCGGGAGGTGGTCTGAGCCGCGCCGTGCCGCCGGCGTGTCGTGCGCGCGCAGGCCCACAAGGCGCGCACCGCGCGCGTAGGCGCGGTCGAGCGCGAGCACGGGGCGCACCGAGGGGAAGCTGGCCGGCCAGGCCGCGTTGTGATGCGCCGCCTCGAAGGCCCGCTCGAGGTCGCGCGCGGCGGCAGTCGGGCGCCATGCGTTCATGTCGCCCAGGAGGACGGCAGGCCCTTCGGCCAGGTAGGGATGCTCGAGCAGCGCGCGTACCTGCCGCGCGCGCGTGCGGTCCACGAGCGCCAGGTGCGTCGCGGCAATCGTCACGCGTGCCGCGCCGAGGCGGAGCTGCGTCGCAAGTGCTGCGCGCCGCTCGAGCCGCCCGAACGTGAGGTCGATGGCGAGCGCGCCCGCGATGGGCCAGCGCGAGAGGACCGCGTTGCCGAGCAGGCCGCGCTTGTGCCGGCGCGTGACGACGAAGGCGAGGTGGAAGCCGAGCGCCTCGGCGGCCTCGCGAAGCGGGTCCGGCGCGTGGTGGTCGCCGTCGAACGGCCGCAGCACCTCCTGGAGCGCAATCACGTCGGCCTCGAGCTCGCCGATCACGCCGAGCGCCCGCTCGGGTGCGAACGCGCGCCCACCCCGGACGCCGGCCCACCGGTGGACGTTGTACGTGGCCACCAGGAACGTCTCGACGGCAGCCGTCTCGGCAGCCGACGGCTCGCCCGGCACGACCAGCGGCCGGCGCGGCGCAGACAGTTCGGCGAGGTACGGCGTCGCGACGGCCGGAGATGGTCGAGACGACGGGGGCATCGGTCGGGGGGCGAAGCGGAGGACGGGGTGAAGACGGCGCAGCGGAGCAACCCGATCCCCGGAAAATGGTATCATTTGCCGAGCAACAGGATCAAGCGATCATGGAACGTCTGCAGTGCAAAGCATGTGGCTCCTACTCGATGCTGCCCATGGAGCTCGACGCGAGCGAATCGGAGGAGCTGGAGGCGGGCGAGGAAAACGAGGCCCGCTTCTTCACATGCCACGTCTGCGGTGACAACTGGCTCACCGTGCGCCGCATCGAACACGATGACTGCCAGGTCACGTTCGTCCACCAGATGGGCCTCCATCCGTTGCTCAAGCGGGTCGCGCACCTGAGCACGCCCGTCGTGATGAACGACAGCACGGTCGAGCGCTGGGACTACTTCCTTGGTGACGAGGAGGTGGATGAGCGCGTCTGGCGCGACCGGCTCGACGAGCGCCGCCGCGTGTTGCGCTCGATCTGCTCCAACTGACCCGGCCTGACCCGGCCTGCTTCGGTCGCGCGGTCGCCGCGCCCCTGCCGGCGACGCAGCCCACCCGGCCGCTCTGCGTTACGAAGGGAGCCGGACGCCCCGTGCCACCTGCGCGAGTGCGCCCCGGAGGGCCTCGAAGCGACCGGCAGGCACCTGCACGAGCACGGCGTAGTGTGCACCGCCGTGCACGAGGAAGTAGGCGAGCCCGCGCGCGCCGCCCCGCCGGACCTCGAGCGCCGTCGCCTGCGCAAACACCGCCTCCGACGGTCGAGCGGCGGCCACGGCCTGCGCGTCTTGCATAAACGCGGGCCCCTGCCCCCGAACCCAGCGCTGCTGCTGAAGCGGATTGAGCCCTGTTGCGCGCTCGACGTGGAGCGTCGCGCCGGCAAGCGCGGCCGTGTCGCTGGCGGCGAACACGTACGATGCCCTGGCCGGAAGCCCGGCCTCATCGATGTGCGTTGCGCCGTGCCAGTCGGGCGGCAGGTGCACCGTGAGTCCCGTCCGCACCGAGCGGAACGGCTGGCCGTCCGCCGGTGGCGAGAACAGCGTGGCGAAGGCGGCGAGCGCCAGGAGCAGAGGGAGCGTGAGGTCGAAGCGCATGGCGAGACGAGCAGGGCGAGCGCAGTATCGCCGGGGCAACGGCGCCCTGTAACCGGTGCCGCTCGGGCCACGGGCGACTTGCCCGTGCGGCGACGTGGCACGCTGCCAGAGGCGTCAGAACCGGTAGCGCACCTGCACCGCCGCGTCGCGGACGCGCGCGGGCTCCGCCTGCCCGTCCGGCCGGATGCGCAGGTCGCGCCGCCACATCCCGGCGAGCCTGGCCTGCACGGTCAGGCGGCCGGAGGGTGTGAGCGTGGCGAGCACGTACGCGCGCGTCCCGCGCCCGTGCAGCGCCGGCACGGCGAAGACGCCCGTCAGGTCCTGCTCGTAGGTGTAGAGGCGCGCGTCGAATCCCTCGGTGGCAAAGAGCGCCAGGCGCGCGTCGAGCCGGAGCGCGGGGTGGATGCGGTAGCGTGCGTCCTGGAGCAGGAGCGAGCCCGTCGCGTATGGCTCGGCCCCGCGCGTCGCCCGTACGCCCTCGATCCGGGTGCGCAGGCGGAGCGCGCCGCTGGCATCCCACTCCGCCTGCGCGCGCAGCGACTGCCTCGCGCGCGCCTCGAGCCGACCCACGGCAGCGGTGGGCGCGGCCCCGACCTCGCGCGTCTCGGCGCGCGCCTGCACGGACGCCCGCAGCCACCGCCGCGGGTGCACGGCCAGGCGTGCGAGCGCGTCGTGGCCGCCAGACGGCTGCGGGACGCCGTAGCGGAGCCAGGGGAAGCGGTAGCGGTCCATGTAGCCGTCCAGGGTCCAGGTGCGCGTGGGGCGGAGGCGGAGGCCGACGTAGAGGCCGCCCTCGTTGTCGCCCGCCCCGTTTCGCTCGCCGAAGGGATATCCGAGCAGGGGCGCAAAGCCGGGCGGGTAGTGGCGTGCGAGCACGAGCACGTCGGCCTGTGGCGCCGGGCGTGCCAGCAGCCCGCCGACCGCGCCCACGCCCGCCGGGCCGCGCGTTGCCTCGCCAAAGGTCACCAGCCCCGGGCCGCGTATCTCGCCGAAAGCGGTGGCGACGCTGATCGTCTCGCCGGCAAAGCCGAAGCGCTCGTCCGGGCGGGCCGCCGGCGCCAGCGGTACGTCAAAGCGTGCGTGGTAGGCGGCCATGCCGCCCGCGGCAGACCATCCGGCACCGGCGCGGCGTGCCTCTGCGGCGATGCCCCACACGGTCTGTCCGAGCGTGCCGCGGCGCGCGCGCTCGCTCGCGGTACGATGGAGGCCGTCCGACACGCGTCGCGCCGTGACGAGTCCGGTAGAATCCGCCGCGCGCAGGGCCGCGTCCAGGCGTCGCCGGCTCGCAAAGGCTGTCGCGGTCAGCCCGCGCGCCACCTCGGCCGATGCCGCGACGCCGCGCAGGAAGTGGGCCTCGTCGGCGGAGCCGTACGGGCGCACGCCCCGGCCTGCGCGCACCGGCCCGCCGACGGCGTCGGCGCTCTTGCCGAAGCCGGCGGCGCGCCAGAGGGCCACGCCCTGGCCGAGCTCGATCACGTAGTCGCCCGCAACGAGCGTGCGGAGACGCCCCCGGCCGTACACGGCCGCGTGGGCCGAAACGAAATCGGCGCCGAGCGTCCCTGAGAGCGGCTCGCCAGGATCCTGCTCGGCGGTCAGGTTGAGACTCAGGCGACCGGTTCGCATCGCGTGGACGCGGGCGTAGAAGCGCGCCGGTAGGCCCGGGTAGCGGCGCAGCGAGTCCGCTCCACGGAAGTCCTCACCGAAGTCGAGGCGGTGCTGCACGCGCTGCGTCGCGACGACGCGGAGCGGTGCGGTGCGGGGGGGAGGCGGTCCTGGGGTAGCAGGCACGTCGACCGTCAGGAACGGACGCAGGCGCGCGTACACGTCCTCGGAGACGCCGGCCACGTGCAGCAGCTCGGGGAGCGCGCGGAACGGCCCCTCGCGCGCGCGGTGGCGCACGATGGCCTCGGCGGTGAGGCGGTCGAGACCCGGCAGCGCCGCGAGGGCGTCGGCCGAGGCGGTGTTGAGCGAGAGCGGCCGCGCGCGGAGCTCGGCGAGCACGTCGAGGAGCATCGCAGCGCCCTCGCCGCCGTCCTCGGCGAGCGCCTCGAGCAGGTCTGCGAACGGCTCCGCCAGGGCCGAGTCCGGCAGCGACGCCTGCGCCGCGATGGGCCGCGGCGCCCAGGCCGTCACGAGCGCGGCGACGAGCAGCGTCCGGCTCATGGCGCGTAGGCCACGCTGAGCGCGGGCGTGAGGCCGAGCGCGGCGTGCCACTCTGCGGCGAGGTCGACGCGGAGCGCGCCCGCGCGCAGCCCCGCGCCGCCGCTGTAGCGTGTCGGGCCGCTGCCGGCGCCGAGCCGGAGCGCGAGCGCCGGGACGGGATACGCCTCGAGCCCGCCGCGCAGCGCGAGCCCGTGCGCGCCGTCGTGTTCGGCCTCGGCCAGCACGAGGACGCCCTCGGCCGGGCGGTAGGCCAGTCCGGCTGCGAGTGCGGCCGCGCTCGCGGCCGGCAGGCGCAGGTCGTCCTCAGGACGCCGCGCGAGCGCGGTCACGTTGCGCGCGGCCACACCGGCCGCGAGCGCCGGCAGTACGTCGGCATGCAGGCCGGCCGAGAGCGCGAGCGCGCTGCGCGGCACGAAGCCTTCGATGGCGATGGCATCGTACGAGAGCGCCAGCCCGGCATCGAGGCGTCGGGCAGGGGAGAGGGGCAGGCGCCGGGCCAGGCCAGCCGAGAGGCGCGTCTCGCGGTAGGCCTCGGCACCGTACGTGCGCGCGTTGAGGCTCGCAACGCCCAGGCGGGTCGGCAGGGCGACGGCCCCCGCGCCCAGGCGAAGCTCGCGCAGCCGAAAGGCCTCGCTTGCGTCGGCGCGGAGCGCCGGCCCGGGCAGCCGAGCCGGCGCGGCGGGGTTGTGCCCGTGCCACGCGTCGGCGCCGAGGGTGAGGGCGGCGCGGCCGAGCGCGAGGCTGCGCGCGCCGCCCTCGGCGAGCTGTGCCCACGCCGCCGGCGCGGCCAGGAGCGCGAGAAAGAGGACCGAGAGCCGCATGAACGAGAGCCGCATGAACGAGAGCCGCATGAACGAGAGCCGCATGAACGAGAGCCGCATGAAAAGGACCGCCTGGTTCGTTGGCCGTGCGAAGACCCACTAGTTTGACTGGTCGTAACCGCGCGCGCGGCGCGCGCGTCTGCTGTCTCGCGAGCCTTCCCTTCCCGTGCGCCTGATTGCCTCTGCCGCCCTCGCCCTGCTGCTCGCCGCGTCACCAGTGCGGGCGCAGGAGCTCTTCTGCGAGGTGACCGTCAACAGGAGCGCGATCCAGGGCACCGAGTACGCGTTTCTGGACGAGCTCCGCGGCGACCTGATGCGCTACCTCAACGACCGCGCGTGGACCGAGGACGTCTTCGGCCCGCGCGAGCAGATCGACTGCACGATACAGATCATTGTGCGCTCGGCGCAGACGCTGACGCAGTTCACGGGAGAGATCGTCGTGCAGGCGAGCCGGCCGATCTACGGCACCGGGCAGCGTTCGAACACGCTCGTGATCTCAGACAACGCGTGGAACTTCACCTACACGCGCGGCCAGAACCTGGTCTACGATCCGAGCCGGTACGACTCGTTCCTCTCGGTCATCGATTTCTACGCATACCTCATCCTGGGCTACGACTACGACACGTTCGACGAGATGGGTGGGCAGGCCCACTTTGAGCGTGCACGGCGCATCGCCGAGCTGGGGCGCGCCGCGCCGGGAGCCGTCGGGTGGGTGAACGAGTCGAGCCTGGAGCAGCGCTCGCGCCTCGACCTAGTCTCGCAGCTGCTCGACCCGGCCTACGCGGCGCTGCGCCGGGCGCACTTCACGTACCACTACCACGTCCTGGATCATTTCCTCGTGGACCACGAGCGGGCGTGGGAGACGCTCATGGAGATGCTGGCCAGCCTCAACGAGCAGTTCCTCCAGCAGTCGCAGCGGCGCTACAGCACCGACCTGTTCTTCACCGCGCGCTATCGCGAGCTCGTCGACGTGCTGCGCGAGGCGCCGCAGCGCAACATGGCCTACGCCTACCTGTCGCAGATGGACCCCGTCCACCTCTCGGCGTACGACGCGCTCGTGGCCGGGCGCTGAGCGCGCCGGGCCACGGCCTCGCCCGCTAGTTGCTGTAAGCTGTGGGCTGTAAGCTGTGAGATGTAAGCTGTAAGAGGTCACCGCCCGGCGCCGCTCGCCCGAAGCGGAGCCGTATGCTCGGAGCGGGCCTGTCCGCCCGAAGGCGGGGCCGTCCGCCCGAGGCTCGTCAGCCGCGGGCCTGCCCGAGGGCCTGCTCAAGGTCCGCGATCAGGTCTGCTTCGTCCTCGATGCCCACCGAGAGGCGGATGAGCGAGTCCGAGAGGCCGGCAGCGCGGCGCACCTCGGCCGGAATGGAGCCGTGTGTCATCGAGGCCGGGTGTGAGATGAGGCTCTCGACGCCCCCGAGGCTTTCGGCGAGGCTGAACACGCGCGTGGCGGCCATGACGCGCCGCGCCGTCCCGACGGCGTCGTCGCGGAGCGTGAAGGCGACCATGCCGCCGAAGCCCCGCATTTGGCGCGCAGCGAGTGCATGCCCGGGATGGTCCTCGAAGCCCGGGTAGCGCACGTGCGCCACGGCGGGGTGCGCGCGCAGAAAGCGTGCGACCGCCGCGGCGTTGGCGCCGTGGCGCTCCATGCGCACGTGGAGCGTCTTGGTGCCGCGCAGCAGGAGGAAGCAGTCCATCGGCCCGGGTGCGGCGCCGGCGGCCTTGACCTGGAAGCGCAGCTTCTCGGCCCAGGCGTCGTCGGACGTAAGCACGGCCCCGCCGACGACGTCCGAGTGCCCGCCGAGATACTTGGTCGTCGAGTGGAGCACGAGGTCGGCGCCGAGCGCGAGCGGCTGCTGGAGGTAGGGCGTGGCGAAGGTGTTGTCCACCACGACCGTGATGCCACGCGCGCGGGCCCGCTCGGCGAGCGCCGCGATGTCGAAGATCTTGAGGAGCGGGTTGGTGGGCGTCTCGATCCAGAGCAGGCGCGTGCTAGGCTGGAAGGCGCGCTCGGCGGCGTCGGGGTCGGCGAGGTCGGTGAACGTAAACGTAAGGCCGAAGGGCTCGAAGACCTGCCGCATGAGGCGGTACGTCCCGCCGTAGAGGTCGTCGGTCGAGACGACGTGGTCGCCGGGGCGGAGGCTCTTGAGGATCGCGTCGATGCCGGCCACGCCGGAGGCGAAGGCGACGCCGTGTGCGGCGCCCTCGAGCGCGGCGAGGTTGCCCTCGAGCGCGGTGCGCGTGGGGTTTGAGACGCGGGCGTACTCGTAGCCCTGGTGCTCGCCGGGGGCGGCCTGCACGTACGTGCTCGTGAGGTAGACCGGCGTCATGATGGCGCCGGTGGAGGGATCGGGCTGCTGGCCGGCGTGCACGGCGCGCGTGCCGAAGCCGGCGTCTGGAGAGACGGACACGGAGGCGGAGCTGGAGAGCGGGAGGCGGAGAAACGAAGCGGGGGCGCAGCGCCTGGGCTACGCCCCCGCGGGGACGGATGCGCGGCGTGCCGCGCGTCAGTTCATGCTGCGGCCGGCGCAGGCGGCAACAGACTCGGCCTCGGCCGTGCGGCCGAGCGCGTTGTAGACGACCAGGAGCGCGTCGCAGATGAGCTGCTCGTCCTGCGGCTGCGCCAGCTGGCGCGCGGCCACGAAGTGCGGGATCGAGCGCTCGAGGAGCGCGTTGCGCTCGGCGATGAGCTCGTTGTAGCGCGCCTGCTCGTTGAGCGGGAGCGCCTCGGCCTCGTCCTGCAGGCCCTTGGCCTTATTCTGGTAGGCCGCGCCGAGGTTGTAGCGCGCGTCGACGTTGTCGCCGTCAAGGGCCACGGCGCGCTCGAGCTGCTCGATGGCCTCGTCGAAGCGGTCCGCGGCGAGCAGGAGCGAGCCGTAGTTGTAGCGCAGTAGCGCGTCGTTGGGATTCTGCGCGATCTGCTCGCGGTAGGCCTCGAAGGCCCGGTCGGCCTGGCCGGTCGCCGAGTAGGCGTTCAGAAGCGCGCGGCGGAGGCGGTCGTCGGTCGGGTTCGCCTGCGCGGCCTGCTCGAGCACCTCGAGCGCCTGCGTGCCGCGCTGCGTCTGCAGGTATGCCTGCGAGAGGTAGAACGCGTTGTCGGCGTCGCGGCGGTCGAGGTTGTAGGCGCGCTCGAGCGGCGTGATGGCCTCGTCGGCGTTGCCACTGACGAGTTGGGCGACGCCGAGGAAGAAGTGGCCCTGCGCCGAGTCCGGCAGGATGGCCACGGCGTTGCGGAAGAAGCCGACGCTGGCGGCCGCGTCGTCGCCCTGGAGGAGCGGCACGCCGCGGTTGAGCTCCTGGGCCCACGCCGCGACGCGGACCTGCTGGAACTGCGCGTTGGTGGGCGCGAGCGTCTGCAGGCGCAGCGTCGTCTGCGTCAGCTCGTCGATGGCGGCCTGGCGCTCGGGACCGGCGGGCATGCTCTCGGTCTGGAGGCGCAGCACGTCCGCCTTGAGCACGAGCGCATCCACGTTGTCGGGGTTGGCCTCGAGGGCGCGCCCGAGGCTCGCGAGCGCCTGCGGGTAGTCCTGGTTACGGATGTAAAGCTTGGCCCCCTCTACGTTCGGATCGCTGGAGCATCCGCTGTTGCCCGCCGTCGCGACGAAGAGCACCAGGAGGAGGGATAGCAAAGGAAGGCGGGTTCGCATGGGGTCGGGAAGAGGGATGTCGAGCCAGGAAGAAACGCTGCGCAGGGCAGCGGAGGGGCCGAGAACGGGCCGCTGCAAGCTAATCGTACCTTGGACGCCCGGACAACCGGCAGGCTCCCTCGGGGGCGTGGCCGGCCGTCCTCGCGTCTTGCTCTGCCGCGCCCCTCGATGACGCCTGCCCGCCATGCCTTCCTCGCCGGTCTGGTAGACTATGCCGGCCTGTTCCCACCCGCCCGGCTCGCGCTCGGCCCTGCCCTCGGCACCTACGCGCGGCACCGCGCCGAGCCGGAGGCGTGGATGCTCGGCCGCTTCATCGTCCCGGCTGCCGACCTGGACGCCGTGGGCGAGTGGATGGCGGGCGAGCCCGCAGCCGTCGGCGACGCTCCGGCGCGGGAACCGCTGCGGCTCTCGGTCCTGGGGCTGCCCGGCGCAGCGCTCGAGGCCGCGCTGCGCACGCTCGAGGCCGCACGGGCCTTCGAGGCCGCGCACGCCGCTCTCGCGTGCGACCGCTTCGAGTTCAGGGTGGACGAGGCGACGACGGCCGACGCGCGCGCGCTCGGCGCGCTCGCCGAGCATCTCGCCGCGGCGCTCGAGGCGCCCGCCGCCACGGGCGAGCGGCCGCGCGCAGCGCTCGAGGCGGACCTGCTGGCGCCCGGCACGGCGGCGCGCTTCGAGGCGCTCGCGGCAGCCGTGGCCGAGGCCAACGGGCGCGCCGGACGCCCCGCGCTCGCGCTCAAGCTGCGCTGCGGCGGCGTCACCCCCGGGAGCATCCCGCCCCCCGAGGCCGTCGCCGCCGCCCTCGACGCAGCACGGCGGGCCGACGTGCCCTTCAAGGCGACGGCCGGGCTGCACCACCCCTTCCGGCATGACGACGACGCGCTCGGGCCCATGCACGGCTTCGTGAACGTGTTCGGCGGGGCCATCCTGGCCCGCCTGCACGGCCTCGACGCCGCCGCCCTCGCCGAGTTGCTCGACGACCGCCGCGCCGACCGCTTCGTGCTCGACGACGTGCTGGCGTGGCGCCGCCTCGCTGCCGGCCCAGCCGAGATCGCCGACGCGCGCGCGCAGTTCGCGCTCTCCTACGGCTCGTGCTCGTTCGACGAGCCGCGCGACGACCTCCGCGCCCTCGGCTGGCTCTGACGCTGCTTCTCGTCCCTCGCCCCTTCCCCATGCGCGCTTTTCTCGACCACGCCGACGACTGCCCGTTCCCGATCCAGAACCTGCCCTACGGCGTCTTCAGCGCGCCCGGCCACGAGCGCCCGCGGGTGGGCGTGGCGCTCGCCGACCAGATCGTAGACCTGGCCGTGCTCGAGGAGGCCGGCCTGATCAGCGCTGGCACCCCCGGCGTGTTTGCGCAGCCGGCGCTCAACGCGTTCATGGCGCTCGGCCACGCGGCGTGGCGGCGCGTCCGCGCACGTCTGACCGACCTGCTCGCCGCCGGCGGCGACGCCGCGCTGCGCGACGACGCTGCGCTGCGCGCCCGCGCGCTCGTCCCGCAGCGCGAGGCCACGCTGCATCTGCCTGCCGCCATCGGCGACTACACGGACTTCTACTCGTCGCGTCAGCACGCGACGAACGTGGGCATCATGTTCCGGGGACGCGAGAACGCGCTCATGCCCAACTGGCTGCACCTGCCGGTGGGGTACCACGGGCGCGCCTCGTCGGTCGTCGTGAGTGGGACGCCGGTGCGCAGGCCACTGGGGCAGACTCGCCCGGACGAGGCCGCGCCGCCCGTCTTCGGCCCGTCACGCCTGCTCGACTTCGAACTCGAGCTCGGCTACTTCGTCGGGCCAGGCAATGCGCTGGGGGAGCCCATCGCCGTGGACGAGGCCGCCGCGCACATCTTCGGCTACGTGCTCGTCAACGACTGGTCTGCGCGCGACGTGCAGAAGTGGGAGTACGTGCCGCTGGGGCCATTCCTGGCCAAGAACTTCGCCACGAGCGTCAGCCCGTGGGTGGTGCCGGCCGAGGCGCTCGCGCCGTTCCGCGTCCCGGGCGAGCCGCAGACGCCGGCGGCAGGCAACCCGGAGCCGCTGCCCTACCTCCGTCAGGACGAACCCCGCGCGCTCGACGTCACGCTGGACGTGCTCCTCGAGACGGCCGCCATGCGCGCGCACGGGCATGCGCCGCAGCGCATCGCGCGCTCCAACGCGCGCCACCTCTACTGGAGCCCCGAGCAGCAGCTGGCGCACCACACCGTGACCGGCTGCAACCTGCGTCCGGGCGACCTGCTCGCGAGCGGTACCATCAGCGGCGATGACGAGCACGCCTACGGCTCGCTGCTCGAGCTGACGTGGCGCGGCGAGCGTCCGCTCGCGCTGCCCGGCGGCGAGACGCGCCGCTTCCTGCAAGACGGCGACTCGGTCCGGCTGACGGGCCACGCGCAGGGCGAGGGGTACCGGATCGGGTTCGGCGAGGTCGAGGGGACGGTCCTGCCGGCGCGGGAGGGCTGACCGCCTACCGGCGTTCATCAAAGCTTTGCAAAGCTTCGGCAAGCGCATATATTCGGCCGCGATCTGCGAGGGCACGGCGCGCGCCGCACGGCCTTCATCGGTCCCCACCCGGCCTCCGACCGCATGCAGCTTGCCACACCCCCCGCGTTCTTCCGTCCCAAGTTCTCCCTTCGCCTGGACGACTTCGACTACGTCTACCCGAAGGAGCTGATCGCAAAGTACCCGGCCGAACCCCGCGAGGCGGCCCGGCTAATGGTGGTGGACCGCGCCGCGGGCACGGTCGCGCACCACGTCGTCGGAGACCTGCCGGACTTTTTCGGGCCCGGCGACGTGCTCGTCGCCAACGACACGATGGTCTACCCGGCGCGCCTGCGCTGCGAGAAAGAGCGCACCGGCGCCGTCTGCGAGGTGCTGCTCCTGCGCGAGCTCAACCCCACCACGCACCTGTGGGACAGCATCGTGGAGCCGGCCCGGAAGGTGCGCGTCGGCAACAAACTCTACTTCGAAGGCGGGCTCGCGGCCGAGGTGATCGATAACACGACCAGCCGCGGGCGCACGCTCCGCTTCATCTTCGACGGCACGAGCGAGCAGCTGCACGAGATCATCGAGCGCATCGGCGAGACGCCGCTGCCCCCCTACCTGCGCCGCGACCCCGAGCCGGCCGACAAGGTGCGCTACCAGACCATCTTCGCGCGCCACCGCGGCGCCGTGGCCGCCCCGACGGCCGGCCTCCACTTCACCCCCGAACTGCTCGCCCGCCTCCGTGCGCGTGGCACGGACGTCGCTACGATCACGCTCCACACCGGCCTCGGATCGTTCAAGCCGGTCGAGGTGGACGACCTCTCCAAGCACCGAATGGACTCGGAGTGCTACCGGGTGCTGCCGGAGGCGGCGCAGCGGATCAACCGCGCCCTCGCCAGCCCCGAGGCGCACGTGACGGCCTGCGGCACCACCGTCGTGCGCGCGCTCGAGTCCACGCTCTCGGCCGAGCGCAACGTGAAGCCCGGGCAGGGCTGGACAGACAAGTTCATCTACCCGCCCTACGACTTCTGCGTCACCGAGCGCCTTCTGACCAACTTCCACCGCCCGCGCTCGTCGCTGCTGATGATGGTGTCGGCCTTCGGCGGCTTCGAGCTCATGCGGCATGCCTACGAGGAAGCCGTGCGCAACGAGTACCGCCTGTTCTCGTTCGGCGACGCCATGCTGATCGTGTGAGTGCCGACCACCCGGACGCCGACCACCCGGACGCCGACCACCCGGACGCCGACCACCCGGACGCCCAGCGCGCTGGGGGCCGCCGCATGACTCCTTCCGATAGGGCGAAGTGCGCAGATAAAGCGAAGTGCGCAGATAAAGCGAAGTGCGCAGATAAAGCGAAGTGCGCAGATAAAGCGAAGTGCGCAGACGCGGGGCTGCCAGGCACGACGGGCCAGCGGCCGGACGTGGCGGTAGTGATCCCGGCCGGCGGCGCGGGCGTGCGTATGGGCGGCCCGCGCAAGCAGTTCCGCCTTCTCGGCGGTCTGCCGGTGCTCGTGCACGCCCTGCGGGCCTGCGCCGGCGCCGCTGCCGTCGGATGGCGCGTCGTGGCCGTGCCGGAGGACGGCGTGGCCTCGGCCGAGGATCTGCTGGGCCGGCACGGCCTGGCCGACGTGCGCGTCGTCGCCGGCGGGCCGACGCGCCAGGCGTCGGTGGCGCGCGCGCTTGCGGCCGTGCCCGGCGAGGCCGCGTTCGTGCTCGTGCACGACGCCGTGCGGCCGTTTCTGAGCCCGGACGTGCTCGCACGCGTGCTCGCGGCCGTCCGCGAGGTGGGGGCCGCCGCGCCGGCCGTGCCCGTGGCCGACACGCTCCGGAGCCTCGGCCGTGACCGGAGGCTCGGGGCGACGCACGACCGCGACGCCCTCGTGGCGATGCAGACGCCGCAGGGCGCCCGGGCAGACTGGCTGCGCGACGCCTACGCGCGCGCCGAGCGCTCGGGCCTCGGCGGCACCGACGACGTGGCGCTGCTCCAGGCGGCCGGCTACCCCGTCGCGGCCGTCGAGGGCGACGCACGCCTGTTCAAGCTGACGCGCCCTGAAGACTTCGCGCTCGCCGAGGCGCTCCTGCCCGTCTGGGGCGCCGCGCTGGCCCGGAGCAAGCAGCCCGGCGCCGGCGTCTGAGAGGCGCGCGATCTTGCGCCGCTGCTCACGCTCACGCTCCGCCCATGCGCATCGGACAGGGATACGACGTCCACCGCCTCGTCGAAGGCCGCCCGCTCATCCTGGGCGGCGTGCACGTCCCCTCGGACGTAGGCCTGCTCGGCCACTCCGACGCCGACGTGCTCGCGCACGCCATCATCGACGCGCTGCTCGGCGCCGCCGCCCTGGGCGACATCGGCAGCCACTTCCCCGATACCGACGAGGCCTGGCGCGGCGCCGACAGCCTCGCGCTGCTGCGCACCGTCGTCGCCCGGGTGAGCGAAGCCGGCTACGCCGTCGGCAACGTGGACGCGACCGTGGTGCTGCAGCGCCCCAAGCTGCGCCCGCACATCGACGCCATGCGGGAGCGTCTCGCCGCTGCGCTCGGCGTACCGCCCTCGGCCGTCTCGGTCAAGGCCACGACGGGGGAGGGGATGGGCTTTGTGGGGCGGGGCGAGGGGGCGGCGGCGCATGCCGTTGCCCTGGTCGTGGCCCGCTAAAGCCGGGGGCCGCGGCGATGGATGCTACGGGCGTCGTCATCGAGGCCGTCGCGGCGTTTGCGGACTGGCTGCGCGTGCAGCCGCCGCTGGCGATCTACGCCGTCGTCGCTCTCGTAGCCTTCCTCGAGAACGTCATCCCTCCCATCCCGGGCGACATCCTGATCGTGATCGCGGGCTACTTCGTCGGCGTCGGCGTGGTGGCTTTCGCTCCCGTGTGTGCCTCTGCGACGGCGGGAAGTGCGGCCGGCTTCATGGTCCTGTACGCCGTCGGACGAGCTCTCGGCGATGCCATCGACGATCCGCGCCGGCTGCGCTGGCTACCCTCGGGTCCGGTCGGGACCGTCCGGGCGTGGCTGGCGCGCTGGGGCTATGCCGTCGTGGCCGTCAACCGCCTGCTCAGCGGCGCGCGCGCCGTGATCTCGCTGCTCGCCGGCGCCTCACGCCTCGACGCGCGGCGCTGCGCGCTCTGGGCCACCGTGAGCGCGGCGCTGTGGACGGCTCTCCTCGCCGGAGCCGGGTACGTGGTAGGCAGCGAGTGGGAGCGCGTGGTGCCGTTCCTGCGCGCTTATGGGCGCCTTGTCACGTTCGGGCTGGTAGCGGCGGGGCTGCTCGCGCTCGGCTACCGGATGCGCCGCCGCGCCCGTGCAGCCGTCGCTGCGCCCGGGCATGGCAGCGCTCGCCGCGGCAAGCCCGGCGGGGCCAAAGAATCGGCGAAGACCTCGGCTAGCAGTTTTCCGCACACACCGGATGGTTGACACCGGGCGCCGGGGGCGAGTAGCTTAACTCTCTCTTCTGCGCGCAGACGGGCCACCCTGTGGCTTCCGGGGCCGGCCCCCGGGCCGGACGCGACCGCGCCTTGCTGGCGTAGCTCAACCGGTAGAGCAGCTGATTTGTAATCAGCAGGTTGGGGGTTCGAGTCCCTCCGTCAGCTCTGCGAGCAGTCGAGGCTGTTCTTTCACCGGGCAGGTGGCCGAGTGGTTAAAGGCGACAGACTGTAAATCTGTTCTCGTAAGAGTACGGAGGTTCGAATCCTTCCCTGCCCACCGCGCGCCGGGCCGTCTGCGGGCGGCCCGGCGCCGCCGCGCGGGAGTAGCTCAGTTGGTAGAGCATCAGCCTTCCAAGCTGAGGGTCGCGGGTTCGAGTCCCGTCTCCCGCTCTGCCGGCTGGCCGGCCCTGTGCACGCCGCCTCCTTAGCTCAGCGGTAGAGCACTTCCATGGTAAGGAAGGGGTCCCGGGTTCAAGTCCCGGAGGAGGCTCTGTCGCCGTGGTGCGGCGGCCTGGCGCCGGTCAGGCCGCCGTGCCGCGGCGTACTGTAGTAGCCCCTCCCCCTTACAGACACTCTACCCATGGCGAAGGAGACGTTCCAGCGGACGAAGCCCCACGTGAACGTGGGCACGATCGGCCACGTCGACCACGGCAAGACGACGCTGACGGCGGCGATCACGAAGGTGCTCGCCGAGAAGACCGGCGGCGAGTTCCGCT